>DATAGO010000034.1:0-96782 GCA_036263675.1 Microvirga sp.
TGCCCTTGCGACACCAGCACGTCCATCTGCCGCAGCTTTGAGACGATCTCCTCGGGCTTGTGTCTCTTCCTCGACATCTCTGGTCCTCCTTTGGGTCAAAACCCATACAAAAAGGCGGACCACTTCAATGGGGCTGGATCAGATGGTGCCTTTTGGCTCTTGAAGTCTGGCGTCAGCGCGCAGTGAGAGACGGCGAGACACCTCGCTGTCCCGCTAAACTACTGAATTTACGAAGCATTTTCTTCTGCGCCCAGAGACAGCGGCCACCCCACAGTGGGTGGTGGGTGTGCAAGGATTCGAACCTTGGACCCGCTGATTAAGAGTCAGCTGCTCTACCAACTGAGCTACACACCCGTCGCCAAAGGCGATCGCAGCGGACCGGGCGGGCCGGCCGCTGGAGAGGCGGTGCGTGTAGCAAACGCCGCCTCGCCTGTCTACCCCGTGGGGCGAAATTTCCCGTCCCCCGCGGACGGCCGGTTCGCGGGGGACGCGCGGTCTATTCCGCGGCCTGGCGCGGGGCCGGCTGCGCCTTCTCGCGGTGGTAGGCGCCCGTGCCGCGGGCGAGGAGCCGGTCCTCGGGCAGGATCGTGCCGGGGTCGAGGTCCGCTTGGCCCTCGAGCGCGCGCCAGAGCGGGATCAGGCGGTCGAGGTCGAGCGCGGGCCAGGCTTCCACCCCGTCGAGCACGAAGTAGGTCTCCTGGTAGTCGTCGATGCGGTAGAGGGTGCGCATGACGCGGCCGAGGTCGAACGCGATCCGGTTCGGCGACGCGCTCTCCAGCGCGAAGATCGTCTCGCCGGGCGAGGAGGCGATGCCGGCGCCGACGATGCGCAGGCCGTCCGGCGTCTGCGCCAGGCCGAACTCCACCGTGTACCAGTAGAGCCGCGCCAGGCGCTTCAACGCGCCGTGCTCGGCGGCGACGAGGCCCGCCCGGCCGTAGGCCGCGAGGTAGTCGGCGTAGAGCGGCTGCATGATCAGCGGCACGTGCCCGAACACGTCGTGGAAGATGTCGGGCTCCTCGATGTAGTCGATCTGCTCGGGCTTGCGGATCCAGAAGCCGGCCGGGAACTTGCGGTCGGCGAGGAGCCGGAAGAAGGCGAGGTCCGGGATCAGCCCCGGCACCGCCACGACCTCCCAGCCGGTCGCCGCCTTCAGGGTCCGGTTGAGGACGCGGAAATCCGGGATGCCGGCCTCGCCGATCCCGAGCCGGTCGAGCCCGTCGAGAAACGGGTCGGCGATCCGTCCCTTGAGGATCTCGCGCTGGCGCCGGGCGAGCGTGCGCCAGGTGGCGTGGTCGTCGGGGGTGTAGGTCTCGAAGCCCTGGCCGACGAGGTAATCGCGCGGGTCGTCGCTGCCGGTCGCGGTGTTCATGGCCGTGTCCCTCCGTCCCTTCGAGGCGCCTCAGACGCCGCCTCGGCTTTGAGAGGGATAACGCACGGCCAAGGTCATTGTTCGGCGCCCGCGGGACTCCCTCTCCCAGCGAGCGGGGAGAGGGATGGGAGAGGGGCCAGGGGGTGGCCCAGGATTGATCTGAGCGGCGCCTCCTGCACCAACCCCCACCCGGCCTGCTCCGCAGTCCACCCTCCCCGCAAGGGGGAGGGTATGATCCGGAGGCCCCTTGCCTCACCGACCGGCCCCTCACCCCAGCCCTCTCCCCGCAGGCGGGGAGAGGGGGTAGAGCGCGTTATTCCGCGGCGTGCTGGGCGTGCATGCGCTCGCCGCGGGCCATCAGCTTGTTGAGCGCGCCGAGATAGGCCTGGGCCGAGGCCACGAGCGTGTCGGGGTCGGAGCCCCGCGCCGTGACGCTGCGGCCGTTGGCGGCGAGGCGCACCGAGACGTGGGCCTGGGCGTCCGTGCCTTCGGTGACCGCATGGACCTGGTAGAGCTCGAGGGTCGCCTCGTGCGGCACCAGCGCCTTGATGGCCTTGAAGGTGGCGTCGACCGGGCCGTTGCCCTCGGCCTCTTCCGTGACCCGCTTGCCCTCGATGTCGAGCTTCATGGTGGCGCGCTGCGGCCCCCGGGTGCCGGCCACGATCGAGAGCGAGACCAGGCGGATGCGGTCGTGCGCATGGGCGAGGTTCTGGTCGACGAGCGCCTCGATGTCCTCGTCGTAGACGTGCTTCTTGCGGTCGGCGAGTTCCTTGAAGCGCTCGAAGGCGTCCTGGAACTGGTTGTCGGACAGGCGGTAGCCCATCTCCTCGAGCTTGGAGCGGAAGGCCGCGCGGCCCGAATGCTTGCCCATGACGAGGGAGGTCTTCGACACGCCGACCGAGGCCGGGGTCATGATCTCGTAGGTCTCGGTGTGCTTGAGCATGCCGTCCTGATGGATGCCGCTCTCGTGCGCGAAGGCGTTCCGGCCGACGATCGCCTTGTTGTACTGCACCGGGAACGAGGTCGCGGCCGACACGGTCTTGGAGGCCCGCGTCAGCATCGTGGATTCGATCCCGGTCACGAAGGGCAGCACGTCGCCCCGCGTCCGGATCGCCATCACGACTTCTTCCAAAGCCGCGTTGCCGGCGCGCTCGCCGATGCCGTTGACCGTGCATTCCACCTGCCGGGCGCCGCCCTCGAGCCCGGCGAGCGTGTTGGCGACGGCGAGACCCAGGTCGTTGTGACAATGGACCGAGAAGATCGCCTTGTCGGAGCCCGGCACCCGCTCGCGCACCTGGCGGAAGAGATTGCGGTATTCGTCCGGCGTGGCGTAGCCCACCGTGTCGGGCAGGTTGATCGTGGTGGCGCCGGCGCGGATCGCCGCCTCGACGCAGCGGCACAGGTACTCGATCGGCGTGCGGGTCGCGTCCATGGCCGACCATTCCACGTCCTCGACCAGGTTGCGGGCCTGGGTCACGGTCGCGGTGATGATCTCGAGCACCTCCTGTTCGGACTTGCGCATCTGGTGCGCGAGGTGGATCGGCGAGGTCGAGACGAAGGTGTGGATGCGCGGGCGCCGGGCGCCGCGGACCGCCTCGCCCGCACGGGCGATGTCGGCCTGGATCGCACGGGCGAGGCCCGCCACGACCGCGTTCTTGGTGCGCTCCGCGATCGTCGCCACGGCCTCGAAATCGCCGTTGGAGGCGATCGGGAAGCCCGCCTCGATGATGTCGACGCCCATGGCGTCGAGCAGTTCGGCGACTTCGAGCTTCTCCTCCAGCGTCATGGTGGCGCCGGGGCATTGCTCGCCGTCGCGCAGGGTGGTGTCGAAGATCAGAACGCGGTCTTTGGCGGTCGACATGGGAGGAAGTCCTTCTCGGGGGGCGCGGCCTCAAAGCGCGCGCGGCGTGGTCCTGGTTCTCGGTTTCCTCGAGGGTCCGCCGCTCATGCCGGCGCAACCTTCAAGGGAGACGGTCTGGTCCCTGAGAGCGAAGGCGGTGCGCCGGCCGTGCTCAGGGGAAGCATGCGATCCCCTGAGAGCCCAGGCGCGTTCGCCCAGACGACCCTCAGGGGCGTCTAAGGAGAAGAAGGCCGAGAAGGCGCGCGCGGTCGGCCGCGGGATTCGCGGGCGTCGACACCAGGGCGCGGGCGGAGCCGAACGACATCGCGGCTCGATCCTCCTCGATGCGCCGCGGTCAGCCGCCGGCGCAGGTCGGACCGCTTGTAGCCGGGCCCCCGGCCTGTGGCAAGGGCGGGCCGGCGTCTCGATCGTGCTGCCGGCGTCGAGGCGATCCCGGGCATGACCTCGGCCGGCAGCAGGGGCGGGCGTCTTGATCCGCCGGGCCCGGCTGCTACGCTTCCCCGCGCCCCCTTCCGCAGCGGAGCCCATGATGGTTCATCAATCCGGCGCAGCCCTCCTTGCCCTTGCAGGGCTTCTCGTGTCGGCCGGGCCGGCCGCGGCGCAGGCGCCGGGCTGTGCAGGCGCCATCGAGCCGTTCCGCCGGGCGGTCGAGAGCGACGCCGCGACCGGCAACCTGAACCGGTCGGTCTACGCCCGGATCAAGCCGGAGATCGACCGGGCGGCCGCCGCCTGCGCCGCGGGCCGCGACGCCGAGGCCGTGCGGATGATCAACGCCACGAAGGGACGCTTCGGCTACCGGTGATGATCAACGCCACGAAGGGACGTTTCGGCTACCGGTAAGGCCGGGAGGCCGTGCGCAGGATCGACGCCGCCGAGGAGCGCTCCGGCTGCCGGTCGGGCGCCGCGGTTTCAGGCCTGCTCCGCGAAAGCCCAGCGGAAGAAGGTGCGCAGGAACATCGGCATCGCGGCCTCGTCGATGTCGGCGGGGCCCCGGATCACGCGCGCGCCGGCGAGCTCCGGCTCCCCTTGCGCCGCGACCGCGTCCCGGATGCGCTGCGCCAGGGCTTCGGCGGGCTCCGCGAACACCACCGGGCGCAGGAAGGCGATCGCCGGCCATTGGCGCACCACGATCCAGTGATCGGCGACGGCCGCGGGATCGGGCACGAGCCCGGTCTCCTCGGCGAGCTCCCGGGTCACGCTTCCCGCGAGATCGACGGTGCCGTCGGGACGCAGGTCCGAGAGGTCCGGCGTGCCGGAGGGGAAATAGACCCGGCCCGCATTGGCGGTGCCCCCGCCCATCACGCCGCAGACATAGGCCCCGTCCGAGCCCTGGAGCGCCGCCATCGCGAAGCCGTTCGCGATCGTATCGTCGGGATAGCCGAGGTCGCGCCAGCCGAGGAAATCCGCGAAATCGGTGGCGAAATAGGTCGGGCGCACGGTCTCGCCCGCCTCCTCGTAGCGGCTCACGAGGAGGACGCGGCCGTTGAACATCTGCGGCTTGTCGGCCGAGCGCTGCGCCCAGTTCGCCGCGATCGCCCCGCGGTTCTCGCGCGCCCAGGTCCAGTCGAAGGGGGCGCAGACCGCGTCGAGGCGGGCGACGCGGGAGATCGCGACCGTGCGGTCCATGGCTGTCGTGCCGGATGCCGTCAAAGCAGCAGCTCGCCGCGCGCGACGGTCACGGCCGATCCGCCGATCTCCGCCGAGGCAAGCGCCCCGCCGCGGATGGTGAGCTGGAGCGCGATCTCGCTCGGGCGGCCCATCTCGACGCCCTGGCGGATCGGCACGTCGTGGATGCCGTCGCCGAGGGGCTCGAACTGCATCAGCGCGCCCGCGAACGAGGCCGCGGCCGAGCCGGTGGCGGGGTCCTCCGTGAGGTTCGGGGCCGGGAAGAACATGCGGGCCCGGTAGCCGTCGCCCTCGCGGGCGTAGACGTAGACGGACGGGTGGCTGGATCCGCCGAACACCGCCTCGAAGCTCTCGCTCGATACGCGTGCCCGGGCGAGCGCGTCGAGGGAGGCGACGGGCACGAGGTCGTAAGGCACGCCGGCCGCGTGCTGCGAGGGGACGTGGCGGTCGAAGCCGATCTCGGTCGGGTCGAGCCCGAGCGCCCAGGCCGCGCGGGCGGTGTCGAGGCCCGGGCCCCAGATTTCGGGCAGGCGCGGCAGGCGGAAGCGGGCGCGCCCGCGCCCCTCGCCCTGGACCTCGACCGCGCAGGAGATCACGCCGACCTTTTCCTCGAGCCCGAACAGCACGCTCCCCGTGGGCGCGCCGCCGTCGAGGAGCGCGAGCAGCACCGCGGTCCCGACCGTGGGATGGCCCGCGAAGGGGAGCTCGTTCTTCGGGGTGAAGATGCGCAGGGCGGCCCGGTGGCGCTCGTCCGCGGGCGGCGCCACGAACACGGTCTCGGACAGGTTGAACTCCTTGGCGATCGCCTGCATGGCGGCGGTGTCGAGGCCGTCCGAATCCAGCACGACGGCGAGCGGGTTGCCGGCCAGGGCCTCGCTGGTGAAGACATCGAGGGTGACGAAGCGGCGGGGCATGGCGAATCCTGGTGCGAGGGCGGCGGGACCGTAGCGGCGCGGCCCTCCGGCCTCAACCGGGTTGAGCGCCCGCAGCCGCCCGCCCGCGCGGGCTCAGCGTCCCGGACGGTCCGCCTGCGCCGGCTCCGGGATCTCGATCTCGACCACGAGCGCGCAATGGTCGCTCGCCTTCGGGCGGTCCCAGCCGACGCGGGGATAGCGGTCGGCGCGCGTCGCGAGGCGGCCGATCGAGCGGTCCGGATGCGCCGGATCGAGGGGCACCCGGTAGGGCAGGCCGCGGCGGATCAGCTCCACCTTCGGGGACGGGTTCGCGGCCGCGAGCGCCGGCGAGAGCAGGATGTAGTCGAGCTGGGTGTGCTGCTCGTCGACCGCGGCGCCGTCCTGCTCGGTCTGGCGGAAATAGAAGGTCCAGCGCTCCTCGGGGGGAAGCGCGTCGAGGGGGTTCACGGCGAAGTCGTCGAACAGGGCGTCGAGGCCGCTCGGCAGCGCCGGCTCCGCGATCCCTCCGGGGCGGATGCGCTCGCGGAAATCGTTGAGGTCGCCCGCAATGATCCAGTTCGCCTCGCGCCAGCCCTCGCCGAAGCGCTCCTCGACGATCCGGCGCACGGCCCGTGCCTCCGCCTGGCGGATCGGGCGGGTGAGGCGGCGCCCGTCCTCGCGGTCGGCGATGGCCTTGAAATGGCAGATGTACAGGACGAGCTCGGTGCCGCCGAGATCGAGCGTCACCTCGAGGCAGTCGCGGTTGAAGACGAGGTCGTCGGGCTTGATCCGGAAGGCGGCGAGCTCCTCGCCGTAGACGCCGAGCTCGCCGAAGGAGCGCTCCTGGTGCGAGCGCGCCCGCACCTTCTGCTTGTTGTCGAAGAGCGAGAGCCGGGCCGCGAAGGCGACGTCGATGCCGCGCGGATCGTTGCCGTCGATGAGGCGGTAATGGCCGTAGGTGACGTCCGAGAGGCGGTGGACGTAGTTGGCGAAGAACGGCTGCATGACGCCGAGGTTGTCGACCTCCTGCAGGATCAGGAGGTCGGCCCGGGCCTCGGCGATCGCGAGCGCGCAGAGCTCGCGCTTGTCGTCCTCCAGCGCCACCGCGACCGACTGCTGCACCACCTCGCGCTTCTCGGGCTCCTGCACGTCGAAGAGCGAGAGGGCGGGCCCGGTCTCGGGCCGGGCCTTGGGGCCGAAGCTCTGGCGGGCGGCGAGGTTCTCGACGTTGAAGGTGCAGATGCGAAGTCGCATGGAGGCCTCGGGCGAGCGGCGTCCGCCAACCCGGGCGGGAGGGCTTTGTTCCCGCACGGGTCCGGCGCCGCCCCGCGCGGCGGTGTCTACTCCGCGGGTCCCCGCGCGGTCTCGCGGAAGGGGTGGGCCGGGTAGACGCCCAGGATCCGCAGCTCCTTGGAGAAGAAGGCGAGTTCCTCCAGCGCGCGCTTGAGCGCGAGGTCCTCCGGGTGGCCGTCGACCTCGGCGTAGAACTGGGTCGCGGTGAAGTCGCCCTCCAGCATGTAGCTCTCGAGCTTCGTCATGTTGATCCCGTTGGTCGCGAAGCCCCCGAGCCCCTTGTAGAGCGCGGCCGGCAGGTTGCGGACCCGGAACACGAAGCTCGTCACGGTCGGGGCGGCATCGGGCGGCGCCCATCGCGGGGTCCGGGACAGGATGATGAAGCGGGTGGTGTTGTGGGATTCGTCCTCCACGTCCTCGGCCAGGATCTTGAGGCCGTAGATCCCGGCGGCGAGCCGCGGCGCGAGCGAGGCCTTGGTGACGTCCCCGGCCTCGGCGACCTCCCGCGCGGAGCCCGCGGTGTCGCCGGTCACGAGGGCCTTGAGGCCGAGCTTGCGGATGATCTTGCGGCACTGGCCGAGCGCATGGACGTGGCTCTGCACCGTCCGGATGGTCGAGAGGTTGGCCTCCGGCAGGGCCATGAGCTGGAAATGAATGGGGAGGAAGTGCTCGCCGACGATGTGGAGGCCCGAACTCGGCAGCAGGTGGTGGATGTCGGCGACGCGCCCCGCGATCGAGTTCTCGATCGGGATCATGGCGAGCTCGGCCCGCCCCTCGCTGACCGCCGCGAAGGCGTCCTCGAAGGTCGCGCAGGGCAGGGGCTCCCGGTCCGGGTGCACCTCCTGGCAGGCGATGTGGGAATTGGCTCCGGGCTCGCCCTGGAAGGAAATCATCGAACTCACGCCGCTCTCCCGCAGATCGGATGCGCAGGCACCCTGCCCTGGAACGAAATCATCGAACTCACGTCGGTCTCCCTCGGAACCGCGGCGGACACGTCCTGCCCCGGCACGGCATCTGTTGGCTCGGGCGCGGTCGTCCCGAGGCGAGGAGGACGTGCCTCCTCGGGCTGCTGTCGGTTCAGCCCGGTCGCCCCGAAGAGAGGAGGGCGCGCGCCTCCTCGAGCTGTTGCGGCGTATCGACCCCGAAGGGCACGTCGTCGACCACGGTGGCGTCGATGCGCATCCCGGCCTCGAGGGCGCGCAACTGCTCCAGGCGCTCGCGCAGCTCGAGCCCCGACGGCGGCAGGCCGACGAAGCGCTTCAGCGCGGCGCGGCGGTAGGCGTAGACGCCGATGTGGTGGTAGAGCGGGCCCTCCCCCGTGGGGGCGGTCGCGCGGGTGAAGTAGAGGGCGCGGAAGCGGCCGGGCGCGACCTCCGTGCCCACCATCTTGACCACGTTGGGGTTGGTCTTCTCGTCCTCGCGCTCGATCGGATAGACCAGGGTCGCGATGTCGACAGCCGGGTCAGCGAGCGGCCGGATCGAGGCCGCGATGGCGCGGGGGTCGATGGTCGGGAAGTCGCCCTGCACGTTCACGACCACCGCGTGGCGCCCGTCCGGGTCGAGGATCTCCATGGCCTCGGCGATGCGGTCGGAGCCGGAGGCGTGGTCGTCCCGGGTCATCACGGCGCGGCCGCCCTCGCGCTCGATCACGTCGCGGATCGAGGGCGCGTCGGTCGCGACCGCCACGGGACCGATCCCGGCCGCCACGGCCCGGCGCCAGGTGCGCACGATCATGGGCTCGCCCACGATGTCGGCGAGGGGCTTGTTGGGCAGCCGGGTGGCGGCGAGGCGCGCCGGGATGAGGACGAGGGGGTCGGACATGGGGAGCCGCAGGGTGAAGCGGAGGCGCTCTTAACAAGCCGGGCCGGCTTTGTCATGGCCGCGCCGGGCTTCGAAACCGTCCCGGGCCCGAATGGCCGCGCCGGCTTCGGGGCTGCGCCGAAACCGCCCGGACCCGATCGGCCGCCGGGTGGACCAGCGGCGCATCCGCGGCCGGGCTCTGCGGCCGCGCTGAAACCGGCGCGGCCCTGCCGCGTTCTGTCACGACGGCTCCGCGGAGGGCGGATGGCGGCCGCCCGGGGCCACGCTGCGACCACGAGGCCCGCGCAATTCCGGTTGTCAAAGCCCCGCCTGTGCGGCTAAGCAACCCGCGCCGCGCGAGCCTTGCCGCCCGCGTTTTCCGTCTTGCCTTCGCCCGTTCCGCCGTTCGAGGCGAGGCGGGCATCCCGTTTGTGCCCGTTTCGCTCCCGAGGCGAGGAGAGCCCGCTCCATGAACATCGAGACCAACAAGATTTTCGGCGCCGTGCTCGGCACGCTTCTCTTCGCGGTCAGTCTCAACGTCGTGGGCGACGCCATCTTCACCCCGAAGAAGCCGGCGGTGCCGGGCTACGACCTGCCGGCCCCGGAGGAAGCGGCTCCCGCCGGCGGCCAGGCTGCCGCGCCGGCCGAGCCCCTGCCCGTTCTCCTCGCCAAGGCGGATGTCGCCCGCGGCCAGAACGCGGCCAAGAAATGCGCCTCCTGCCACACCTTCGAGAACGGCGGCGCCAACAAGGTCGGGCCGAACCTCTACGACGTGGTCGGACGGCCCGTGGCCTCGTACCAGGGCTTCAACTACTCCGCCGCCCTCAAGGGCAAGGGCGGCCAGTGGACCTACGACGACCTCAACGCCTTCATCACCAACCCGCGCGGCACCGTGCCGGGCACCACCATGGCCTTCGCGGGCATCGCCCAGGCCCAGGAGCGCGCGGACATCCTGGGCTACCTGCGCAGCCTCTCGGCGAGCCCGAAGCCGCTGCCCGAGGCCCCGGCCGGCGGCGCTGCGGCCGCCCCAGCGGGCGGCGCGGCCACCGCGGGCGGTGCGGCTCCCGCGGCCGGCACGGCTCCGGCGGGCGGGGCTGCTCCCGCGGCCGGCGGTGCCGCTCCTGCGGCTGGCGGTACGGCTCCGGCCGGCGGGGCCGCTCCCGCGGCCCCGGCTCCCGGGGCGCCCGGCCAGCCCGCTCCGGCCGCGCGGTAAAGCAGGCCTCAGCACCGCACCTCTCGAAGCCGGGCCGTTGGCCCGGCTTTTTCGCGTTCGGGTCCGCGGTCGGCGCCGGCCTCCCGGACAGGTGATCGGCGCGGCCGGCTTTTCTCTTGCCGCCGCCTTGCGCCCGACAAAGATAACCCCGACCTGGGACGCCACCCGGAGGAGAGAGCCGCCGATGCGCCGCCTGTTCGCCTGCCCGCCCGCCCTCGTCCTCGCCGCGGCCCTCGCCACGGGGATCGGCACGCCCGTTCCGGCACAGGAGGCGCCCCGGCAGGCCACACCCATGCAGGCGACGCCCACGCAAGCGACACCAGCGACGCCCGCTCAGGAGACGCCCGCTCAGGAGACGAACTGGCGGCACGGCCTCGCCATCATGGGCGAGCCCAAATACCCGCCCGGCTTCGCGCAGTTCGACTACGTGAACCCGGCCGCCCCGACCGGCGGGATCGTGCGCTTCGGCGTGCAGGGCACCTTCGACAACTTCAACCTGGCGGTCTCGGGCGTGAAGGGCGAGCTCGAGAACGGGGTCGGGCAGATCTACGACACCCTGATGGTGTCGTCCTCCGACGAGGTCTTCACCGAGTACGGGCTCCTCGCGGAGGCCGTGCGGCACGCGCCCGATTACTCCTCGGCGAGCTACCGCCTGCGCGCCGAGGCGCGCTGGCACGACGGGAAGCCCGTGACGCCCGAGGACGTGATCTTCTCCCTCGAGGCCCTCAAGGCCAACAGCCCGCTCTACGCCTTCTACTACAAGAACGTGGTCAAGGCCGAGAAGACGGGCGAGCGCGAGGTCACCTTCACCTTCAACGAGACCGGAAACCGCGAGCTGCCCCTGATCCTCGGCCAGCTCACCGTGCTGCCGAAGCACTGGTGGGAGGGGACCGCCGCGGACGGGCGCAAACGCGACATCGCCCAGACCACCCTCGAGCCGCCGCTCGGCTCCGGGCCCTACCGCCTCAAGAGCTTCGAGGCCGGGCGCACGGCGAGTTACGAGCGCGTCGGCGATTACTGGGGCCGCGAGCTCCCCGTGAACCGGGGCCGCAACAACATCGGCGAGGTCCGCTACGAGTATTTCCGCGACGCCACGGTGCTGCTCGAGGCTTTCAAGGGCGACCGCTTCGATTTCCGCACCGAGAACGTCGCCCGGCAATGGGCGACGGGCTACGACTTCCCGGCCGCCCGCGAGGGACGCGTCGTCAAGGAGGAGTTTCCGGTCCGCGCCAGCGGCATCATGCAGGCCTTCGTGTTCAACCTGCGCCGGGACAAGTTCAAGGACGAGCGGGTGCGGCGCGCCTTCAACCTCGCCTTCGACTTCGAGGACTTCAACCGCACCCTGTTCTTCGGCCTCTACAAGCGCATCGATTCCTACTTCTCGGGGACGGAGCTCGCCGCCTCGGGCCTGCCCGAGGGCCGGGAGCTCGCGCTGCTGCAAGAACTCAAGGACAAGGTGCCGGCCTCCGTCTTCACCGCGCCCTACCGGAACCCCGTCAACGGCGGCGCGGAGGCCGTGCGCGCCAACCTGCGCGAGGCCGTGAACCTCATCACCGCCGCGGGCTACGAGCTGCGCGGGCGCCAGATGGTCGCCAAGGCGACGGGCGAGCCGCTCGCCGTCGAATACGTCACCTACGACCCCGCCTTCGAGCGGGTGGCCCTGCCCTACCGCCAGGCCCTGGAGCGGATCGGGATCGGCATGCAGATCCGGGTCGTGGACCCGGCCCAGTACCAGAACCGGATCCGCGCCTTCGATTTCGACGTCATCACCCATTCCTGGGGCCAGAGCCTGTCGCCCGGCAACGAGCAGCGCGACCAGTGGGGCTCGGAGGCCGCCGACCGGCCGGGCTCGCAGAACGTCGCGGGGATCAAGGATCCGGCCGTGGACGCGCTCATCGAGCGGATCATCTTCGCGGGGGACCGGCCCGAGCTCGTCGCCGCGACCCGCGCCCTCGACCGGGTGCTGCTGCACCACAACTACGTGGTGCCGCAATGGACCGCCGGCGTCACCCGCACCGCCCGCTGGAACCGCTTCGGCCGCCCCGAGCGCCTGCCCGAATACGGCGGCGCCGCGTTCCCGACCCTGTGGTGGTACGACGAGGCGCTGGCCGCGAAAACCGGAGCGCCGCGGTGAGGCGCGGCGCATGGCGGGGCCGGCCC
Organism: Microvirga sp.; assembly: GCA_036263675.1. Taxonomy (GTDB): domain Bacteria; phylum Pseudomonadota; class Alphaproteobacteria; order Rhizobiales; family Beijerinckiaceae; genus Microvirga. Next base: position 12,216 of record DATAGO010000034.1, read on the forward strand.
CTTGGGCCGCGGGGCCGGGCCAACGATGGCGCTCGCGCGCTGCCGTCTCCCTCCCCCCGCTTGCGGCGGGGAGGGACCAAGGGTGGGAGGTGGTCCCGCTTGGCATCGCAGGGTCGGACAGCACGGCTGAGACGCGTCATCATCTCGAAACCCGGAGCTTCACGCCCGGCGCCCCCCACCCCCAACCCCTCCCCGCCGCTCCGCGGGGGGAGGGAGATCCGCACCGCGATCCACCGGCCACGCGTCGTCTCCACCGGAACCTGTCCATGACCCACCCGACCCGCCGCCGCGTCCTCGCCGGCGCCAGTGCCGCCGCGGCCGCCGCCGCGTTGCCCCGCCGCGCCTTCGCGCAAGGGGCCGAGACCGAGAGCCACGGCCTCTCGCCGTTCGGCGAGCTGCAATACCCGCCCGACTTCAAGCACTTCGCCTACGTGAACCCGCAGGCCCCGAAGGGCGGGGCGCTCGCGCTGCAGATCAAGCAGACCACCGGCAATCAGAACTTCGACACCTTCAACACGCTGAACGTCTATGTCCTGAAGGGCGACGGCGCCGCCGGGGTGCCCGCGACCTTCGACACGCTCATGGCGGGCTCCGCCGACGAGGCCGGCGCCATGTACGGACTCGCGGCCCGCGCGGTGCGGATCTCGCCCGACAGGCTCGTCTACCGCTTCCTGCTGCGCCCCGAGGCGCGCTTCCACGACGGCTCGCGGCTGACCGCGAAAGACCCCGCCTTCTCGCTCACCACGCTCAAGACCCGGGGCCATCCGAGCTTCCGGGCGATCCTGACCGAGATGGCCGCGGCCGAGGCGGAAGCCGACGACGTCCTGCGCGTGACCTTCACCCCGAACCGCAGCCGCGACCTCCACCTCGTGGTCGCCGGCATGCCGATCTTCTCGGAGGCCTGGTGGCGCGGCCGCGACTTCGAGGCCTCGACGCTCGACGCGCCGCTCGGCTCCGGCCCCTACCGGGTCGGCCGCTTCGAGCAGGGCCGCTTCATCGAGCTCGAGCGGGTGGCGGATTACTGGGGCCGGGACCTGCCCGTGAACGTCGGCCAGAACAACTTCGACCGCATCCGCTACGAGTATTTTCGCGACCGCACCGTCGCCTTCGAGGCGTTCAAGAACGGCACCCTCACCTACAACGAGGAATACACCTCGCGGACCTGGGCGACGGGCTACGACTTCCCCGCCGCGCGCGAGGGCCGCGTCAAGCGCGAGGAGATCGAGAACAACCTGCCGGGCTCGGCGCAGGGCTGGCACTTCAACCTGCGCCGCGACCCGTTCCGCGATCCGCGCATCCGCGAGGCGATCGGGCTCGCCTTCGACTTCGAATGGACGAACCAGAGCATCATGTTCGGCTCGTACCGGCGCACCACCTCGTATTTCGAGAACTCGGACATGAAGGCGGTCGGCGCGCCCTCGCCCGAGGAGCTCGCGCTCCTCGAGCCGTTCCGGGCGAAGCTGCCGCCGGCGGTGTTCGGCGAGCCGCCGCTGCCGCCGGTCTCCGACGGCTCGGGCCAGGACCGGCGCCTCCTGCGCCGGGCCGACGAACTCCTGCGCGAGGCCGGCTGCCGGCGCGAGGGCAGCGTCCTGAAGCTTCCCAACGGCAAGCCGTTCGAGATCGAGTTCCTCGACTTCCAGGCGGCGCTCCAGCCGCACACGCAGCCCTTCCAGGCCAACCTCAAGCGGCTCGGCATCAACGCCCATTCCCGCATCGTCGACGCGGCGCAGTACCAGCGCCGCATGGACGAGTTCGACTTCGACATGGCGAGCCGCAACATGGGCGGCTCGCTGACGCCGGGGGATTCGCTGCGGATCGTCTACGGCTCGGAGGCGGCGAAGACTCCGGGTTCGCGCAACATCGCCGGAATCGCGGATCCGGCCGTCGACGCCCTCATCGAGCGCATCGGGCGGGCGGGGAGCCGGGCCGAGCTCGTGGTGGCCTGCCGCGCCCTCGACCGGGTGCTGCGCGCCGGGCATTACTGGGTGCCGATGTGGTTCAAGGCGGGCGAGTGGATCGCCTACTGGGATCAGTTCTCGCGCCCCGAGACGAAGCCGCGCTACGGTTCTGGCGCGCCCGCGACCTGGTGGTACGATGCCGAGAAGGCGAAACGGATCGGGCGGGGCTAGAAAGAAGCGTGCGGAGGGGTGGATTCCGACGGTGTACCGCAGCGGGTGAGGGTCAATTGAATCGGATATCGTCGACGGGCGCGGTCACGGGCGTCCCGCTCCTGATCCTCAGGGCCGAGGGCGCAGCCCTGCTGGCCGTGGCAAGTGCGGGCTTCGCCGCGACGGGGCTGCCGTGGTGGCTCTACGCCGCCCTGTTCCTCGCCCCCGACCTGAGCTTTGCCGCCTATGCCGCGGGCCCCCGGGCGGGGGCCGCCGCCTACAACGCGCTCCACTCCACCGTCGGGCCGGCGCTGCTGGCGGGCTTCGGCTTCGCGGCGGAGAGCAGCGCGCCGGCGCTCGGCCTCGCGGCGGTCTGGGCCGCCCATGTGGGCTTCGACCGGGTTCTCGGCTACGGCCTGAAATACCCGTCCGGCTTCGGGGAGACGCATCTCGGCCGGATCGGGCGCGCGGGCCGAGGGGTGACCGCCTGATGCTGGCCTACATCACGCGCCGCCTCCTCCTCATGATCCCGACGCTTCTCGGGATCATGCTGATCTCCTTCGTGATCGTGCAGTTCGCCCCCGGCGGCCCGGTCGAGCGCATCCTCGCCCAGCTCCAGGGCCAGGACGCGGGCGCGACCTCGCGCATCACCGGCGGCGGCGGCGATTTCTCCGGCGGCTCCGCGAACGCGCCCGGCGGCGGCGCCGGAGGGGACGCCACCTCCTCGCGCTACCGCGGCGCGCAGGGGCTCGATCCCGGCTTCATCAAGCAGCTCGAGACGCAGTTCGGCTTCGACCGGCCGGCCCACGAGCGCTTCGCCAAGATGCTGTGGGACTACGCCCGCTTCGATTTCGGCAAGAGCTATTTCCGCGACGTCTCGGTGCTCGAGCTCATCAAGGAGAAGCTTCCGGTCTCGGTGACGCTCGGCCTGTGGATGACGCTCCTGTCCTACGCGATCTCGATCCCGCTCGGGATCAAGAAGGCGGTGCGGGACGGGACGCCCTTCGACGTGTGGACCTCAGGCGTCGTGATCGTGGGCTACGCGATCCCGGGGTTCCTCTTCGCGATCCTGCTCATCGTGCTCTTCGCGGGCGGCTCGTTCTGGCAGATCTTCCCCTTGCGCGGCCTCACCTCGGAAGGGTGGGCGCAGATGTCCTGGGGCGCGAAGATCCTCGATTATTTCTGGCACATCGCGCTGCCGATCACCGCCATGGCGCTCGGGGCCTTCGCGACCTCGACGCTGCTCACCAAGAACTCGTTCCTCGACGAAATCCGCAAGCAATACGTGCTCACCGCGCGCATGAAGGGCCTCTCCGAGCGCCAGGTCCTCTACGGCCACGTCTTCCGCAACGCCATGCTGATCGTGATCGCGGGCTTCCCCGGCGCCTTCATCAACGCCTTCTTCGCCGGCGCCCTGCTGATCGAGACGATCTTCTCCCTCGACGGCCTGGGCCTGCTCTCCTTCGAGTCGATCGTGAACCGCGACTATCCGGTGGTCTTCGCCAACCTCTACATCTTCTCCCTCGTCGGCCTGGTGGTGAACCTGGTCTCCGACCTCACCTACACCTGGATCGATCCGCGGATCGATTTCGAGACCCGGGAGGCGTGAGGATGGGAGCTGTCACAGGTCTCCTCGATCCGGCAGGCGCAGCCCGCCCCTCCCTCCCCTCAGGGGAGGGTGGACGCCGTCAGGCGGCCGGGTGGGGTGTTGCGCGAAGCGCATCCTTCAACGCCGGGCCTGGAATGCGCCCTTCGGGCGAACACCCCACCCCGCGCGGCTTCGCCGCGTCGCTCTCCCCCGAGGGGAGGGAGAGACGCACCGCACGGCAGCATTCCGCGAGGGCGCTCCCGTGAACGAGCATATCCCCGTCGCCTCGCCGGCTGCCTCGCCGGTCGCGCCGCCGCTCCCCCGCGAGGGCTTCGTCCGCCTTTCGCCGCTGAACCGGCGGCGCCTGCAGAACTTCAAGGCCAACCGGCGCGGCACCTGGTCGTTCTGGATCTTCATGGTCCTGTTCGTGGTCAGCCTGTTCGCCGAGTTCATCGCCAACGACCGGCCGATCGTCGCCTCCTACAAGGGCGAAATGCTCTATCCGATCGTCGTCGACTACCCGGAGGAGAAGTTCGGCGGCTTCCTCGCCACCACCGACTACCGCGATCCCCTCATCGCCAAGGAGATCGCCGAGAACGGCTGGGCGATCTGGCCGCCGGTGCGCTTCTCCTACAACACCCACAACCTCGACCTGCCGGTGCCTGCGCCCGCGCCGCCGACCTGGATGCTCACGGACGAGCAGTGCCGGCCGATCGCCGAACGCCGCGGCGGCAGCGGCTGCCGCGACATCGAGTGGAACTGGCTCGGCACCGACGACCAGGGCCGGGACGTGGTGGCCCGCCTCATCTACGGCTTCCGCATCTCGGTGCTGTTCGGGCTGATCCTCGCGATCATCTCGTCCGTGATCGGCGTGCTCGCGGGCGCCGTGCAGGGCTATTTCGGCGGCTGGACCGACCTCATCTTCCAGCGCGTCATCGAGATCTGGACCGCAATCCCGGCGCTCTACCTGCTGATCATCATCTCGTCGATCATCACGCCGAGCTTCTTCGTGCTCCTCGGCATCCTGCTCCTGTTCTCCTGGGTCTCGCTCGTGGGCGTGGTCAGGGCCGAGTTCCTGCGCGCCCGCAACTTCGAATACGTGCGCGCCGCCCGCGCCTTGGGCCTCTCCAACGCGACCATCATGTTCAAGCACCTGCTGCCGAACGCCATGGTCGCAACGCTGACCTTCCTGCCCTTCATCCTCAACGGCTCGATCACGACGCTCACCTCCCTCGACTTCCTCGGCTTCGGCCTGCCGCCGGGCTCGCCCTCGCTCGGGGAACTGCTGGCGCAGGGCAAGGCGAACCTGCAGGCGCCCTGGCTCGGCCTTACGGGCTTCTTCATCATCGCCTTCATGCTGAGCTTGCTGATCTTCACGGGCGAGGCGGTGCGCGACGCCTTCGACCCGCGCAAGACGTTTACGTGATAGGATGGGTCCGGGAGGCTGCTGACATGGACACCGGTGACCGCGTCATCATCGAGCGCTACCCGACGGACAAGCTGCCGGATGGGTGGGAAGAGGGGCGGAGCCTCGGGGCCGAGGTCCGCGTGGTGCTTGAACGCATCGTCCCTCCCGACGAGGAAGGGATGCCTCTGACGCGGATCCTGGAGGAGATGCAGAACCGGCGCGTTTTCTCCGGCGATCCGGTCCAGCGGGTCCGGGCGCTCCGGGCCGAGTGGGATCACCGGGACGAACTTCACGATCGCATCAGAGCCGGCGATGCCTGAGGAGGTCGTCCGGGTCTATTTCGATGCGAACGTCTTCATCTATGCCATGGAGACCGACAACGATCGGGGTCTTCTCGCGCGCCGCTGGATTGCCCAACTGGATCGCCGCGAGATCCTCGGCGTCACGAGCGAACTCACCCTTGGCGAGGTGCTGCCCCACCCGATCGCATCGGACGATCACGACCCCATCCGTGCTTACGACCGCCTCCTGAAGGATCGCACGACTTTGCGGGTTTGCCCGGTTGAGCGCAGCCTTGTCATTGCCGCAGCCAAGTTGCGGGCCCTGCTGAAGGCCGAGCTTCCCGACGCCATTCACGTCGCAACGGCTATCGAGATGAAATGTGAGGGGTTTCTGACGGAAGACGAGCGTCTGAAGCTGCCGCCCGGCATCAAGAAGCTTTCCCTGATTGACGCACGGTATCCCTTGTGACCGAAACCGCCCAGCACGCCCCCCTCCTCTCCGTCCAGGACCTCTCCGTCGCCTTCCGCCAGGACGGGCGCGACATGCTCGCGGTCGACCGGGTGTCCTTCGACGTCGCCAAGGGCGAGACGGTCGCGCTCGTCGGCGAATCAGGGTCGGGCAAGTCGGTCTCGGCGCTCTCCGTGCTCAAGCTCCTGCCCTATCCGGCAGCGCATCACCCGTCAGGGCAAATCCTGTTCAAGGGCCGCGACCTCATGGCCCTGTCCGAGGACGAGATGCGCTCGGTCCGCGGCGACGACATCACCATGGTGTTCCAGGAGCCCATGACCTCGCTCAACCCGCTGCACTCCATCGAGCGGCAGGTCGGCGAGATCCTGAAGCTCCACAAGGGCCTTCCCGACCGGGAGGCGCGGGCCCGCACCCTCGAACTCCTCGACCTCGTCGGCATCCGCGACGCCGAGAGCCGGCTCGACGCCTTTCCGCACCAGCTCTCCGGCGGCCAGCGCCAGCGCGTCATGATCGCCATGGCGCTCGCCAACGAGCCCGACCTCTTCATCGCCGACGAGCCCACGACCGCCCTCGACGTCACCGTGCAGGCCCAGATCCTCAAGCTGCTCGCGGAGCTGAAGAGCCGCCTCGACATGGCGATGCTGTTCATCACCCACGACCTCGGCATCGTGCGGAAGGTGGCCGACCGGGTCTGCGTGATGCTCAAAGGCAAGATCGTCGAGCAGGGACCGGTCGCGGAGGTGTTCGGCAACCCGCAGCACCCCTACACCCAGCGCCTGCTCGCCGCCGAGCCGAAGGGCCGGGCCAACCCGGTCCGCGAGACCGCGCCCGTGGTGGTCGAGGCCGGGCCCCTCAAGGTGTGGTTCCCGATCAAGCGCGGCTTCCTGCAGCGCACGATCGGGCACGTGAAGGCGGTCGACGGGGTGTCGATCCGCATCCGCGAGGGCGAGACCGTCGGGGTCGTGGGCGAGTCGGGCTCGGGCAAGACGACGCTGGGGCTCGCGATCCTGCGGCTGATCTCCTCCGAGGGGCCGATCGTCTTTCTCGGCAGCCGCCTCGACGGCCTGCGCGCGGGCGAGATCCGCCCGATGCGCAAGAACCTCCAGGTCGTGTTCCAGGACCCCTACGGCTCGCTCAGTCCGCGCATGTCCATCGCCGAGATCGTGGCGGAGGGGCTCCTCGTGCAGCGGCCGGGCCTCTCCTACACCGAGCGCCGCGACGTGGTGGCGCGCGCGCTGCACGACGTCGGGCTCGACCCCGCCACCATGGACCGCTATCCGCACGAGTTCTCGGGCGGCCAGCGCCAGCGCATCGCCATCGCCCGCGCCATGGCGCTCGAGCCGCGCTTCGTCATGCTCGACGAGCCGACCTCCGCCCTCGACATGTCGGTCCAGGCCCAGATCGTCGAGTTGCTGCGCGACCTGCAGCAGCGCCGGAATCTGGCCTACATGTTCATCTCGCACGACCTCAAGGTGGTGCGCGCGCTCGCCAACCACGTGGTCGTGATGCAGAACGGCCGCGTGGTCGAGGAGGGTTCGGCCGAGCGGATCTTCGCCGAGCCGCAGACGGACTACACGAAGGCCCTGTTCGCCGCCGCCTTCAACCTGGAGACGGCGGACGGCGGGGTGGTGCGGGAGTAGCGCTGCGGCTCATCCCTCGTCGAGGGGGTGAAGCCCCGCCCCGATCGAAGACCGGTGCACGGATCTGTGGGGGTGCCCGGGCGTTGCGCTCGGGTATAAGGATCCCCCTCGCGCTGCTTGTCCGGAGGCGGCGCCACCGGAGAGAGCCCGATGCCCCGCGCCCTGCTGATCGTCCTGGATTCCGTCGGCATCGGCGGAGCCGAGGACGCGGCGGCTTACGGCGATGCCGGAGCCGACACGGTCGGCCACATCGCGGAGGCCTGCGCGGACGGCCGCGGCGACCGGGCGGGCCTGAGGCGGGGCCCCCTCGCCGTGCCCCATATGGCGGCTTTGGGCCTCGGCCTCGCGGCGCAGGCCTCCACGGGCCGCCTGCCGCCGAACCTGGAGCCGCGCGGCGCCGTCACGGGCGCGTACGGCTACGGCGTCGAGACCTCGAAGGGCAAGGACACCCCGTCCGGTCATTGGGAGATCGCGGGCGTCCCGGTCGCCTTCGACTGGGGGTATTTCCCGCCGACGCACCCGAGCTTTCCGCCCGAGCTCACCGTGGCCCTGATCCGCGAGGGCGGACTTCCCGGCATCCTCGGGGACCGGCACGCCTCGGGCACCGCCATCGTGGACGAGCTCGGCGCCGAGCACCTGCGCACGGGAAAGCCCATCGTCTACACCTCGGTCGACAGCGTGCTGCAGATCGCGGCCCACGAGGAGGCGTTCGGCCTCGAGCGGCTCTACGACCTCTGCCGCATCGGCCGGCGCCTGTGCGATCCCCACCGGATCGGCCGCGTCATCGCCCGCCCCTTCGCGGGCACCGCGGAGGCCGGGTTCGTGCGCACCGCCAACCGCAAGGATTTCGCGATCCCGCCGCCCGGCGACACCCTGCTCGACATCTTGAGCCGGGCCGGCCGCGAGGTGGTGACGATCGGCAAGATCGGCGACATCTTCGCCCATCGCGCCACGGGCCGGGAGGTGAAGCCCCACGGCAACGACGCCTGCCTGTCCGCGGCGCTCGAGGCCTTCGGCGCTCTCCCGGACGGCGGCCTCGTCTTCGCGAACCTCGTCGATTTCGACACCGAGTTCGGCCACCGGCGCGACGTCGCGGGCTATGCCGCGGCGCTCGAGGCGTTCGACCGGCGCGTGCCGGAGATCCGCGCCGCGCTTCGTCCCGGGGACGTGGCGGTGATCACCGCCGACCACGGCAACGATCCCACCTGGCGCGGCACCGACCACACGCGGGAGCACATCCCGATCCTCGCCTTCGGGCCCGGGACGGCGTCGGGCGGAATCGGGCGGCGGGAGAGCTTCGCCGACATCGCCGCCACCCTCGCCCGCCATCTTGACGTGCCGCCGTCCGGCGCGGGACGCTCGTGGATCTGACCCCGGCCCTTCCCCGCAAGGGGAGGGCCGACACGCCACCGCGAGGCTCTCCCATGACCATCCCCCGCTTCCAGGCCACCCCCGACGGCGCCACGCCGGAGATGCAGGCGACGTATGCCCGCGACGGGTTCCTGGTGATCGAGGGCTTCAAGAGCCCGGAGGAATGCGACGCGCTGCGCCGGCGCACCCGCGAGCTCGTCGAGGCCTTCGATCCCGAGAGCGTCGCGAGCGTGTTCGAGGCCGGCGGCGGCCAGCGCCATGCGGCCGACCGCTACTTCCGCGAATCCGGCGACGCGATCCGCTTCTTCTTCGAGAAGGGCGCCTTCGACGCGCGCGGGCGCCTGACGAAGGACAAGCATGCGGCGCTGAACAAGATCGGTCACGCCATGCACGACCTCGACCCGGTCTTCGACCGCTTCTCGCGCGACCCCAGGCTCGGCAACCTGGCGCGGGGTCTCGGGCTGCGCGATCCCGGCCTCGTGCAGTCCATGGTGATCTTCAAGCCGCCCTTCATCGGCGGCGAGGTCGATTGCCACCAGGATGCGAGCTTCCTCCACACCGATCCGGTCTCGGTCACCGGGTTCTGGTTCGCGCTGGAGGACGCCGACGAGAGCAACGGCTGCCTGCTCGGCATCCCGGGCGTCCAGAGCGGGGGACTGAGGGAGCGCTTCCATTACGCCGGCGATTCGCTCGTGATGACGAAGCTCGGCGACAAGGACTGGCCGATGGCGCGGGAGGCGCCGCTTCCCGCCCCGAAGGGCACCCTCGTGGTGCTGCACGGGCTGGCGCCCCACCGCTCCTCGCCCAACACCAGCCCGCGCTCCCGCGAGGCCTACGCGCTGCACGTGATCGACCGCGCCGCCCGCTGGAGCGACGACAACTGACTCCGCCGCGGGCCCGGGATGCCGGTGCGGGGGTTCTGAGCGCCCTCTCGCCGCTGCGTCGCCCCCTCTCCCCGCAGGCGGGGAGAGGGAGGCCTGCGCGGGCGCCCCTCACCGCGTCCCGCTCAACGGGTTCCCCTCGTCCCAGGCGTAGCGCATCACGTCGAAGCGCATCCCGCGGGCGTCGACCATGAGGAGGCGGCCGACGAGGCCCTCGCCGAAGCCGGCGATCTCGCGCATCACCTCCAGGGCCATGAGGCTGCCCATGACGCCCGCGAGCGCGCCGAGGATGCCGGCCTCGGCGCAGGTCGGGATCGCGCCCGGCGGCGGCGGGGTCGGGAACAGGCAGCGATAGGTCGGGTTCGGGCGCCCGTCCGCCCCGCGCTCGTGCGCCCGGATCGTGGTGAGCGAGCCGTCGAACTGGCCGAGCGCCGCGGTCACGAGCGGCCTTCCCTCGTAAAAGCACGCGTCCGAGACCGCGTAGCGGGTCTCGAAATTGTCCGAGCCGTCGGCGACGACGTCGTATCCCCGCACGAGATCGCGGGCGTCGGCCGGCGTGATGCGGCGCGCCTGCGCCTCGACGCGCACATGCGGGTTGAGCCGCGCCACCGCGTCGGCCGCGCTCTCGACCTTGGGGCGGCCGATGTCCGGGGTGCCGTGGATCACCTGCCGCTGCAGGTTGGAGAGCGACACCGTGTCGTCGTCGACGATCCCGATCGTGCCGATGCCGGCCGCCGCGAGGTACTGGATCAGCGGGGCGCCGAGGCCGCCGGCCCCGATCACCAGGACCCGCGCGGCTTTCAGCTTCGCCTGGCCGGGGCCGCCGACGTCGCGCAGCACGAGGTGGCGGGCGTAGCGGTCGATCTCGTCGGGGGTGAGGGCCATGGAACCTGTGCGGTCGGTCGCGTCATGGAGGGGAGGGGCGCCGGATCGGCCGCCCGTGCGCGACCATAGCGGGGGAGGGGGCCGCATCAAGGGCCGGAGGCCGGCCGAAGCGCAAGCGGAGCGGCGGACCGTCGTGCGCCTCGACAGGGTGCTTGGCGCGATGGCCGTCCCATGCCATCGTCGCGGGCAACCGGGCCGCCCGAGCCCGCGACCTTCACGATAAGGGAACGACTGCCGATGAGCATCACCAAGTTCGGACTGGCCCTGACGGGCCTCGCCCTCACCGCGACCGCCGCCTTCGCCCAAGGGACCGCCGTGAAGCCCGCGATCGTCTACGATCTCGGCGGCAAGTTCGACAAATCCTTCAACGAGGGCGTCTTCGCGGGCGCCGAGCGCTTCAAGAAGGAGACCGGCACCGAGTACCGCGACTTCGAGCCCCAGAACGACGCCCAGCGCGAGCAGGCCCTGCGCCGCTTCGCCCGCGACGGCTTCAGCCCGATCCTGGCGGTCGGCTTCAGCCAGGAGAGCGCGCTCAAGAAGGTGGCCGGCGAGTTCCCGAACGTGAAGTTCGCGATCATCGACGCGGTGGTCGAGCTGCCCAACGTGCAGTCGATCGTGTTCAAGGAGCACGAGGGTTCGTTCCTGGTCGGGCTCCTGGCGGCGCAGGCCTCCAAGTCCGGCAAGGTCGGCTTCGTGGGCGGCATGGACATCCCCCTCATCCGCCGCTTCGCCTGCGGCTACGTCCAGGGCGTCAAGCACGCCAAGAAGGACGGCGAGGTGTTCCAGAACATGACGGGCACCACGGGCGCGGCCTGGAACGACCCCGCCAAGGGCGGCGAGCTCGCCAAGAGCCAGATCGACCGCGGCGCCGAGGTGATCTACCACGCGGCCGGCGGCACCGGCGTCGGCGTGCTGCGCGCGGCCGCGGATGCGGGCAAGCTCGGCATCGGCGTCGACTCGAACCAGAACGGCCTGCATCCCGGCAAGGTGCTGACCTCGATGCTCAAGCGCGTCGACGTCGCGACGCAGACGACGTTCGCCCAGGCCAAGGACAACACCTGGAAGGCCGGCGTCTCGGTGCTCGGCCTCAAGGAGGACGGCGTCGGCTGGGCCCTGGACGAGCACAACAAGGCCCTCGTCACCCCCGAGATGAAGGCCGCCGCCGACAAGGCCGCCGCGGACATCAAGGCCGGCACCATCAAGGTGCACGACTACATGTCGGACTCGAAGTGCCCGGCGTGACGTGACGCTCCACACCCCCCTCTCCCCGCGCCGCGGGGAGAGGGAGAACGGTTGAGCATGTCCCCCGCGATCGAACTCATCGGCATCGACAAGCGCTTCGGCGAGGTGCACGCCAACCGGGCCGTGCACCTCGTGGTGCAGCCCGGCACGATCCACGGCATCGTGGGCGAGAACGGGGCCGGGAAGTCGACCCTGATGTCGATCCTCTACGGCTTCTACGAAGCCGATTCCGGCGAGATCCGCGTCAACGGCCAGGGCGTGGCGATCCGCTCGCCCGCGGACGCGATCTCGCACGGCATCGGCATGGTCCACCAGCACTTCATGCTGGTCGAGCCGCTCACCGTGCTCGACAACATCATGCTGGGCGCCGAAGGCGGCGCGCTGCTCCGCGCCGGCGCCGCCAAGGTGCGCGCGGAGCTCGCCCGGCTCGAGCGCGATTACGGCCTCGAGATCGACCTCGACGCGCGGGTCGGCGAGCTCTCGGTCGGGCTGCAGCAGCGCGTCGAGATCCTGAAAGCCCTCTACCGCGGCGCCGACATCCTGATCCTCGACGAGCCGACCGCGGTGCTGACCCCCCCGGAGGCCGACGCCCTGTTCGGGCTGCTGCGCGCGCTCAAAAGTCAGGGCAAGACCGTCATCCTGATCACCCATAAGCTGCGCGAGATCATGGCGGTCACGGACCGCGTCTCGGTGATGCGCCGAGGCGAGATGGTCGCGACCTACGTGACGGCCGAGACCTCGCCGCCGGCGCTCGCCGAGGCGATGGTGGGCCGGCGCGTGCTGCTCAGGGTCGAGAAGGAGGCGCGCGAGCCGGGTCCCCCCGTGCTGGCCGTCGAGGACCTCTCCGTCGTCGACGGGCGCGGCGTGCTGCGGGTCGCCAAGGCGAGCTTCACGGTCCACGCGGGCGAGATCGTCGGCATCGCGGGCGTCGCGGGCAACGGCCAGAGCGAGTTGCTCGAGGCGCTCGCCGGCATGCGCCATCCGCTGCTCGGCTCCATCACCCTCGGGGGGCGGCGCCTGCCCCATGCCGAGCACAATCCCCGCCGCCTGCGCGAGCTCGGCCTCCTGCACGTGCCGGAGGACCGCCTGCGCGCCGGGCTCGTGCCCTCCTTCCCGGCCTTCGAGAGCGCGGCGCTCGGCTTCACCGACGATCCGCGCCTCGGCGCCACGGGCCTGCTCAGCCACGGCCGCATGGTCCAGCATCTCAAGGGTCAGATGGAGCAGTACGACGTGCGCCCGCCCGCGCCGCGGCTCAGGACCTCCAAGTTCTCAGGGGGGAACCAGCAGAAGATCGTGCTGGCGCGCGAGATCGAGCGCGAGCCCAAGGTGCTCCTCGTCGGCCAGCCCACGCGGGGCGTCGACATCGGCGCGATCGAGTTCATCCACCGCCGCCTCGTCGCATTGCGCGACGCCGGCGTCGGCATCCTGCTGGTCTCGGTCGAGCTCGACGAGATCATGAACCTCTCGGACCGCATCCTCGTGATGTGCGGCGGCCACATCACCGGCGAGCGCCGCGCCGACGCGACCGACGAGGCGGATCTCGGCCTCCTCATGGCGGGCGTGACGGAGCGGGCGGCATGAGAGTCACGCGTCGCATTTCATCGCGCGCAGCGGGCGCGACGGAGCGGGCGGCATGAGATTCTCGAGTCTCACCTCATCGCGGATTGCAACCGTGACGGAGCCCGCCGCGTGATGCATCCGCACAGCCTCCTGCCGCCGGCCGTCGCCAGGACGGAGCGCGCCGCTTGAACCCCTCTGCCCCGACCCGGGAGGTGCCCCGATGCAGCCGCGCCTGAATCTCGTGACCCTCGGGGTCGCCGATCTCGCCCGCGCGCGAGCCTTCTACGAAGCCTGGGGCTGGACCGCGTCCTCCGCGAGCCAGCCCGAGGTGGCGTTCTTCCAGGCGAACGGCCTCGCGCTCGCGCTGTTCGGCCGCGCCGCGCTCGCCGCCGACGCGCACGTGGAGGACACAAGCCCGGGCTTCTCCGGGGTCGCGCTCGCCTACAATTGCCGCTCGCGTACGGAAGCCGACGAGGTCTTCGCCCGCGCGATCGCCGTCGGCGCCCGCTCCCTCAAGCCCCCGCAGGACGCCCCCTGGGGCGGCTATTCCGGCTATTTCGCCGACCCCGACGGCCACCTCTGGGAGGTCGCCTGGAACCCGTTCTTCCCCCTCGACGCCAAGGGACATCTCTTTCTTCCGGACACGCCGCAGTGAGCGCCCCCATCGATCTCCCCCGCTGGGCCGACACGGCCCTGGTGCCTGCCGTCTCGGTCGTGGCGGCCTTCCTGGTCGCCGGGCTCGTCGTCGTCGGCATCGGCGAGAACCCGCTCACCGCCACGCGCTGGCTCATCCAGGGCAGCCTCGGCTCCGGCGAGGCGCTCGGTTTCACCCTGTTCTACGCCACGAACTTCATCTTCACGGGGCTCGCGGTCGCGGTCGCCTATCATGCCGGCCTGTTCAACATCGGCGGCGAGGGGCAGGCGACGCTGGCGGGCCTCGGCGCGGCGCTCGCGGTGCTGCATTTCGAGACCTTGCCGGGCTACATCCTGCTGCCGCTCGGGATCCTGGCGGCCGCCGCCTTCGGGGCGCTCTGGGCCGCGATTCCCGGCTACCTCCAGGCCCGGCGCGGCAGCCACATCGTGATCACCACGATCATGTTCAACTGGCTCGCGAGCGTCCTCCTCGTCTACCTCCTCGTGAACGTGCTGCGCGAGGCGAATTCCATGAACCCGGAGACGCGCGCCTTCCCGCCGCAATCGCGCATCCCGTTCATGCACGAGGCCCTGGCGGCGTTCGGGATCCAGATCCCGCCATCGCAGCTCAACCTCACCTTCCTCCTCGCCCTCGCCTCGGCGTTTGCGGTCTGGCTCCTGATCTACCGCTCGCGCCTCGGCTACGCGATCCGGGTCGTGGGCGCGAACCCCACCGCTGCAATCTATGCCGGCATCTCGCCGGCGCGGGTCACGATCGTCGCCATGGTGATCTCGGGCGCGCTCGCGGGCGGCCTCGCGGTCAACGAACTCATGGGCTACCAGCACCGGCTGCTGCTCGAGTTCACCTCGGGCTATGGCTTCGTCGGCATCGCGGTGGCGCTCATGGGGCGGGCGCACCCGGTCGGCATCATCCTGGCCTCGCTCCTGTTCGGCATGCTCTACCAGGGCGGCGCGGAACTCGCCTTCGAGCAGCCCGCCATCACCCGCGACATGATCGTGGTGATCGGCGGCATCATCATCCTCTTCGCCGGCGCCCTCGACGGGCTGTTCCGGCGCGTCGTCGCGCGCTTCATGCCGCGGCCGGGCTTCGTGAGGGCCTGAGATGCACGGACGATCCGCACCGATCCGCACGGTCGCGCAGGTGGCATCCCGATCCTCGATCGGGTCGTCGGCCGGTTCCCCTGGCGGTGGCGGACGCCCGGCGCGCCAAGCCGGCTTGGCGAGGGCCTGAGATGCACCCGGAACCTGCATTGATCCGCACCGCCGCGCGGCCCAGCCTCGGGAGAGCGTGACGATGGACCTCGGCACCCTCGTCACCGTCCTGGACTCGGCGCTGCGGCTCTCGATTCCTCTGCTCGCCGCGTGCCTCGCCGGCCTGTGGTCGGAGCGCTCCGGCGTCGTCGACATCGGGCTCGAGGGCAAGATGCTGGTCGCGGCCTTCGCGGCGGCCTCCGCGGCCGCTCTGATGGATTCGGCCTGGATCGGGCTCCTCGCCGGCATCGGGGCCTCGGTCGCGTTCGCGCTGATCCACGGCTTCGCCTCGATCAGCCAGCGCGGCAACCAGATCGTCTCGGGCGTCGCGATCAACATGCTGGCCGCCGGCCTTACCGCGATCGTCGGCAACGCCTGGTTCGGCCGCGGCGGCCAGACGCCGCCGCTCGAGGGGATCGAGCGCTTCCCCGGCCTGTTCCGGGGCTATTCCGCGCTCGTGATCATCACCCTCCTCGCCGTGCCCGTGACCTGGTTCGTGCTCGCCAAGACCCGCTTCGGCCTGCGCCTGCGCGCGGTCGGCGAGAATCCGGCCGCCGTGGACACCGCCGGCATCTCGGTGACGCGCCTGCGCTACACCGCCGTGATCATCACGGGGATCCTGTGCGGGCTCGCCGGCGCCTATCTCGCGGTCGACCAGAACGCCGGCTTCCTGCCCAGCATGACCGCGGGCCGCGGCTTCATCGCGCTCGCGGCCCTGATCTTCGCCAAGTGGCGCGCCTGGCCGGCGCTCGGCGCCTGCCTCCTCTTCGGCCTCCTCGACGCGGTCGCGATCCGCCTCCAGGGCATCGCGCTCCCCGGCATCGGCGAGGTCCCGGTCCAGGCCATCCAGGCGCTGCCCTATCTCATGACCGTGATCCTGCTCGCCGGCGTGATCGGCACCGCGATCCCGCCGCGGGCCTCGGGCGTGCCTTACGTGAAGGAGCGGTAGGGGCGACAGCGGCACCGCGATCCGCCGCTGGCCTCGGGCGTGCCGGACGGAAAGGAGCGCCCTTGACGGAACCGGCCCGTATGTCCAGGTTTCTGGACAGAAAGGACCCGTCATGAGCGCCATCGACGTCATCACCTACACGGCCCTGCGCGAGAACCTCGCCAAGGTCATGGACGAGGTCTGCGACGCCGGCTCGCATGTGGTCGTGACGCGCCAGAACGCGCGGCCCGTGGTGGTGATGTCCTACGAGGAGTTCCGCTCCTGGGAGGAGACCCTGCACCTCCTCCGGAGCCCCGCCAATGCCGAGCGCCTGCACGCCGCCGCAGCCGAGCTCGACGCCGGGCAGGGGACGGAACGGGACCCGATCGAGCCGCCGGAAGCGGCTCCCCACGCGGCTCGTCCGGCCCGCAGGCGCCCGCGCGGCCCGTGAAGATCGTCTGGGCGGCGGGCGCCTGGGAGGATTACCTGTTCTGGTTCGAGCAGGACCTCGACACCGCCCGCAAGATCAACCTCCTGATCCGGGACGCCCGCCGCGACCCCTTCCGCGGGCTCGGCAAGCCGGAGCCCCTCAAGGGAAGCCTGCAGGGCTGGTGGTCCCGGCGCATCTCCGGCGAGCACCGCCTGGTCTACCGATTGGCGGGAAAGGACGACGACCGGCGGCTCGAAATCGCCCAATGCCGCTACCATTACGCGCCTTGAGAGGACTTCATGACCGCCGCCCCACCGGACCCGATCGCCCGCCTGTTCGACGCCGCCCGGGCGATCCAGACCCGGGCCTACGTGCCGTATTCGCGCTTCCGGGTCGGGGCCGCGATCCTCACCCCCGAGGGCCGGGTGTTCTCCGGCTGCAACGTCGAGAACGCGGCCTATCCGCAGGGCGCCTGCGCCGAGACCGGCGCGATCTCGGCCATGGTGGCGGGCGGGGGCAGTCGCATCGCGGCGATCCTGGTGATCGGCGACGGCGAGAATCTCGTCACCCCCTGCGGCGGCTGCCGCCAGCGCATCCGCGAATTCGCATCGGCCGATACGCCGGTCCACATCGCGGGACCGGAGGGCGTGCGCCGCAGCTTCACCCTCGACGCGCTGCTGCCGCACTCCTTCGGACCCGAGAACTTGGATCGCCGCTGACTCGACGGCGGCCCGCCCTCTGGGCCATAACGCTCTCCCGCCAGCAGGGCTCGGAACACGACACGATGGAAGCGCAGGTCGAGGAGGCAGCGGAATTCGTCCGGGCGCGCGGCTTCGACGGCCGCTTCGACGCCGCCTTCGTGCTCGGCACGGGCCTCGGGCCGCTGGCCGACGAGATCGAGGATCCCGTCGCGCTCGCCTACCGCGACATCCCGCATTTTCCCGCGAGCGGCGTCTCCGGCCATGCGGCGCGCCTCGTCGCCGGGCGGCTCGCGGGCCGGCGCGTGCTCCTGTTCCAGGGCCGCTCGCATTACTACGAGAGCGGCGACGCCGGGATCATGCGGGTCCCCGTGGCGCTCGTGCGGGCGCTCGGCATCCCCGTGCTCGTCCTCACCAACGCGGCCGGCTCCGTGCGGGCGGACATCCGCCCCGGCAGCCTCGTCGCGGTCAGCGATCACATCAACCTGTCGGGCGCGAACCCGCTCCTGCGCGACCACACGGACGGACGCTTCGTCTCGCTCACCGGCGCCTACGACGCCGGTCTCCGCGCCGCCCTGCAACGCGCCGCCGCCGGCATCGGGCTCGACCTGCCCGAAGGCGTCTATGCCTGGCTCTCGGGCCCCAGCTTCGAAACCCCGGCGGAGATCCGGATGGTGCAGGCTCTCGGCGGCGACCTCGTCGGCATGTCGACGGTCCCCGAGGCGATCCTCGCGCGCTATTACGGCCTGAACGTCGCGGCGGTCTCGGTGGTCACGAATCTGGCCGCCGGCATCGAGGGCGCCTCGCCCTCGCACCAGGAGACCAAGGACACCGCCGCGGAAGCCTCCGACCGCTTCAAGCGCCTCATCCGCGCCCTCCTGGCGGAGCTGCCGCATGGTTGAGCATCGAGGCTTGCGTACCCCATCGCGTCTCCCTCCCCCCGCTTGCGGCGGAGAGGGACCAGGGGCGAGTGGTCCTGGGCCGAGAGCGGCATTTCACGAGGGGCAGCACCCCACTCCCTCCCCTCAGGGGAAGGTGGCCGAAGCGAAGCGGAGGTCGGGTGGGGTGTTCGCCGAAGGCGAGTTCTGGGTCCAATGTGGAAGGATGCGCTCCGCGCGACACCCCACCCCGCGCGGCTGCGCCGCGTCGCCCTCCCCTGAGGGGAGGGAGAAGAGAAGCCTGAGACTCTCAGCACTGCCCCTGTACCCCCCACTCCCGACCTCTCCGCGCCGCAGGCGGGGGGCGGGGAATGCCCAGCCGCTTTGGAAATCCTATGAGCGCCCCCATGTCTGATGCCGCGACCGCGCAACGGGCCCTGCGCTGCCTCGACCTCACGGATCTCTCCGACACCTGCTCGGACCAGGCCATCGACGCGCTCTGCGCCAAAGCCCTCACCCCCCACGGGCCCGTGGCGGCGGTGTGCGTCTGGCCGCAGTTCGTCAGCCGGGCGCGGGAGCCCCTCAAAGGCTCGCCCGTGCGCATCGCCACGGTGGTGAACTTCCCGGCCGGCGGCGAGGATTCGAACCGCATCATCGACGACGTGCACGAATCCCTCACCGACGGCGCGCAGGAGATCGACCTCGTGATCCCCTACCGCGCGATCCGCCGCGGGGACCTCGACGTGGCGGCCGAGATGGTCGCGGCGGTGCGCGACGGGCTCGACGGCGGCCGGCTCCTCAAGGTGATCCTCGAGACCGGCGAGCTCGCCGAGCCCCGCCTCATCGCGACCGCGAGCCGGATCGCCATCGAAGCCGGCGCCGATTTCATCAAGACCTCCACGGGCAAGAGTGCGGTCTCGGCGACGCCCGAGGCCGCCGCGATCATGCTCGAGGCCATCAAGGCGTCCGGAAAGCCGGTCGGCCTGAAGCCCTCCGGCGGCATCCGCACGCTTGCCGACGCCGCGCTCTACCTCGACCTCGCCGACCGCATCATGGGCGAGGGCTGGGCGACGCCGCGCACCTTCCGGATCGGCGCCAGCAGCGTCTACGACGCGCTGATCGCCGCGATCGAGGGGCGGCCGGACGGGCCGCCGAAGGTCGGGGTGTACTGATATGCGGCTGCCCCGCCCACCGGCCCCTGAAGGCCGCGCCCCTGGAATCGGAGCCGCAGGAATTCGCCGATGACCCGACTCCCGCAGGAAATCATCCGGACCAAGCGCGACGGCGGCACGCTCGCGCCAGAGGAGATCGCCGCCTTCATCGAGGGCCTGACGAGCGGGCGCGTGTCGGAGGGCCAGGCCGCCGCCTTCGCGATGGCGGTGTTCTTCCGCGGCCTCGAGGTCGACGAGCGCGTGGCGCTCACCCGCGCTATGACGCGCTCCGGCGAGGTGCTGGCCTGGGACCTGCCCGGCCCCGTCCTCGACAAGCACTCCACCGGCGGCGTCGGCGACACCGTGAGCCTCGCGCTCGCGCCCGCGGTCGCGGCCTGCGGCGGCTTCGTGCCGATGATCTCGGGCCGTGGCCTCGGCCACACCGGCGGCACCCTCGACAAGCTCGACTCGATCCCCGGCTATGTGTCCCAGCCCGACATCGACCTGTTCCGGCGCGTGACGCGTGACATCGGCTGCGCGATCATCGGCCAGACCGCCGACCTCGCGCCCGCCGACAAGCGCCTCTACGCCATCCGCGACGTCACGGGCACCGTGGAATCCATCGACCTCATCACGGCCTCGATCCTGTCGAAGAAGCTCGCGGCGGGCCTCCAGGGCCTCGTCATGGACGTGAAGTTCGGCTCCGGCGCCTTCATGAGCAACGCCGCGGATGCGCGCGCCTTGGCCGAGAGCCTCGTGCACGTCGCGAACGGCGCCGGCCTGCCCACGAGCGCGCTCCTCACCGACATGAACGAGCCGCTGGCCTCCGCCGCCGGCAACGCCGTCGAGGTCGCCTACGTCGTCGACTACCTCACGGGCCGGCGCCGGGAGCGCCGGTTCCACGACGTGACCGTCGCGCTCTCGGCCGAGATGCTGGTGCTCGGGCGCCTCGCCGCCAATTCCGCGGAGGCGAAGCGCCGGATCGAGGACGCGATCGCGTCGGGGAAGGCCGCGGAGACCTTCCAGCGCATGGTCTCGGCGCTGGGCGGACCGGCGGATGTCCTGGAGAACCCGGGCCGGCACCTCGCCGCGGCGCCCGTCGTGCGCCCCGTCCATCCCGAGGGCGCGGGCCATGTCGCCCGCATCGCCACCCGCGACGTCGGCGTCGCAGTGGTGGCGCTCGGCGGCGGCCGCACCCGGCCGCAGGATCCGGTCGACCACGCGGTCGGCTTCACCGATCTCGCCCCGCTCGGCACGGAGGTCGGAAGCGGCCGCCCGCTCGGGACCGTCCATGCCCGCGACGAGGCGGCGGCCGAGGCTGCTGCGCACGCGCTGCGGCGGGCCTACGCCATCGGCGACGCGCCGCCCGCGCCCGCCCCCCTCGTTCTCGATCGCATCGGAGCCGGCGCGTGACCTTTCTCATCGCCCTGTCGTGGGAGCCGGCGCCGTGGGTCGAGCGCTTCTCGCGCCTGCTGCCGAACGAGCGCATCGCGGTGCTGGGGGAGCCCTTCGACCGCAGCCAGGTCCGCTACGCCGCGACCTGGGGCCCGCAGGCGGGCAGCCTCGACGACCTGCCGAACCTCGAGCTGCTGTTCTCGCTCGGGGCCGGGGTCGACCACCTCATGCGCTATCCCGGTCTCCCGGACGTGCCGATCGTGCGCGTCATCGAGGAGAACCTGACCAACCGCATGAGCGAGTACGTGGTCATGCACGCCCTCATGCACTTGCGCGACCAGCGCCGCTACGACGCGCAGCAGCGCGCGAAGGTCTGGGAGGAGAACCGCTCCCAGCCCGCCGCCGGCGAGGTCCGGGTCGGGATGCTGGGCTTCGGGGTGCTGGGCCAGGATGCCGCCCGCAAGCTCCAGGTGATGGGCTTCGAGGTCGCGGGCTGGAGCCGGACGCGGAAATCCGTGGACTGGTGCCGGACCTATGCCGGCGAGGCGGAGCTCGACGCTTTCTTACGCCGCACCGACATCCTGGTCTGCCTCCTGCCGCTCACGCCGGACACGCGCGGCCTGCTGAGCCGGGACCTCTTCCGCAAGCTCGCCCGCGATGGGCGCCTCGGCGGCCCGATCCTGATGAACGTGGCCCGCGGCGGCCTGCAGGTCGAAGCCGACATCCTCGCGTGCCTCGAGGACGGGACGCTGAAGGCCGCGACGCTGGACGTGTTCGAGACCGAGCCGCTGCCGCAGGCTTCGCCGCTCTGGAGCCACCCCGCGGTGACGATCAGCCCGCACAGCGCCGCGACGAGCGAGCCCGACGCGACGGCGCGCCACATCGTCGAGCAGATCCGCCGGCACGAGGCCGGCGAGCCGCTCCAGGGCGTGGTCGACCGGGAGCGAGGCTACTAGGCGCAGATCAGGCGCCGAGGCGCTTCACCGAGGTGATGGGCCCGTAGCTCTTCACCCGGATGCGCGCCTCGGCGACGCCGAGCGGCTCGACCCAGGTGTCCATGGAAGTCCCGTTGGCGTGGATGAGGCGCTCGGCGTCGAGCATGATGCCCACATGCCCCTTCCAGAACACGAGGTCGCCGCGGGCGAGGCCTGAGAGGTCCGGGCGCAGCGCCACGGGGTTCCCCAAAGCCGCCTCCTGCATGTCGCTGTCGCGCGGCGCCGCGATGCCCGCAGCGGCGAGCGCGGTCTGGACGAGCCCCGAGCAGTCGAGCCCGAGGCTCGTGCGCCCGCCCCAGAGATAGGGCGTGCCGACGAAGCGTTCCGCCACCGCGACGAAATCGGGCGCATGGGCGTCGAGGTCGGTCAGGTGCGCCGCGTGCACCCAGCCCCCCGTGGCGAGCCGGGCGTACTCGCCCTGGCGCTCCGTCACCGCCACGGCGGCGTTGAGGGTGAGAAAGCCCATCACGGGCAGCTTCAGGTTCGGGCCCTGGTAGACGAAGGTGCGCAGCGCCCCGATCCGGTGCGTGGGCTCAAGATGCGGCGGGCTCAGGGCCTCGGCCGAGAGGTAGCCCACATAGCCGTCCGTGTGGATCTGCCCCCAGGCCCAGCCCTCGTGCTCGTCGTAGACCGTGACGAGCTCGCCCATCAGGGCCTCGGTGTCGAGGGGGGCGTCAGGCGAAGGATGGCGCCGCACGCCGGTCGAGGGGGCGCTCACCCGCATCACCGTCCCGGCCGAGAAGCGCTCCGCCTCCACCTGCCCGCGCAGGCGCTCGTCGGCAAGGTCGGGGCGGTGCGGCGTGACGCGGCGGTCGAAGCTCATCGGCGGTCTCCGGGGGTACTGTGGCGCTCAATCCCCTGACACAACGTCAACACGATGGCACCGGGGCGCTCGCTCCCGCCGCCGCGCCTCTCCCTCTCCCCGTAAACGGAGAGAGGGAGAGGCGCGGCGGGGAGAGGGTCCTACCCTCCGTACCGCTCCTTCAGCAGCGCATAGACGAGCCGCGCGCCTTGCACCTCGCCGCCTTCGGGACGCCCCGGTTTCGCGCTCGGGTTCCAGGCGAAGATGTCGAAATGGGCCCAGGCCTTCGCGTTCGTCACGAAGCGGGAGAGGAACAGGGCTGCGGTGATCGAGCCCGCCATCGGGCCGCCGGTGTTGTTGAGGTCGGCGGTCTTGGATTCGAGCAGGGCCCGGTAGGGCTCCCACAGCGGCAGGCGCCAGACGGGGTCGTTCACGAGGGTGCCGCAGCGGGCGATCTCCGCCGCGAGGCCGTCGTCCGTACTGTAGAACGGCGGCAGGTCGGGCCCGAGCGCCGTGCGGGCGGCGCCCGTGAGCGTCGCGAAATCCACGATCAGGTCCGGGCTCTCCTCGTCGGCGAGGGCGAGCGCGTCGGCGAGGATGAGGCGGCCTTCCGCGTCCGTGTTGCCGATCTCGACCGAGAGGCCCTTGCGGCTCGCCAGCACGTCGCCCGGGCGGAAGGCGTTGCCGGCGATCGCGTTCTCGACCGCGGGGATCAGCACCCGCAGGCGCAAGGGCAGGCCGGCGCCCATGATCATGTCGGCGAGCGCGAGCGCCGCGGCCGCGCCGCCCATGTCCTTCTTCATGAGCAGCATCGAGGCCGGCGGCTTGATGTCGAGGCCGCCGGTGTCGAAGGCGACGCCCTTGCCCACCACCGTGACCTTCGGGGCATCCGCCGCGCCCCAGGCGATGTCGATCAGCCGCGGCGGGGTCGCGGAGGCGCGGCCGACCGCGTGGATCATGGGAAAGTTCTGCTGGAGCAGGTCGTCGCCGACCAGGCTCGTGAACGAGGCGCCGTGGCGGTCGGCGATGCGCCGCGCCGCCGCCTCGATTCCGTCCGGGCCGAGGTCGTTGGTCGGCGTGTTGACGAGATCGCGGCCGCAGGCCACCGCATGCGCGATCCGCGCGATCTCGGCGGCGTCGACGCCCTCGGGCGGCACGAGGCGCACGCGCTTCTCGGGCCTGGCGCGGTAGCGCGTGAAGGCGTAGCCGCCGATGAGCCAGGCCAGCGTCGCGAGCTCCGGATCCGGCGTCGCGTTCGCGAAGCGGTAGTCGCCCTCGGGCAGGAGGGTGGCGAGCTTTCCCGGAAGGAAGGGGTCGGGCCGCTTCGCCTCCGGCCCGTCGAGCCCGAAGGCGGCGCCGAGGATCCCGCCTCCTGCGTCCGGCAGCAGGCAGAGCTGCCCGGCCCCGCCCTTGAACGCCTGCGCGGCCGCGAAGGCCTGCGCGGGCGGCGGCAGCGCCGCGGCGATCCCGGGCCAGCTCGCCTCGGTGACGAGCCAGACGGGGCGGGGATGGTCGGGTTGCGAGGCAAGGAGGGGATGGGGCATGGCGATCCTGCGCGGATGAGAGGCCGATTATAGCCGAGGCCGGGAGGCCGTGCCCACGAAGCTCCCCGCGGGCAACGGGACGCCCCGGCTCACGTCCCGACCTGCCTCGCAGGCCATTCGAGCCCCCAGGGCAGCAGCGCCCCGGCTCATGCCCTCACCTGCCGGGCGGCCTGTTCGAGCCCCCAGGCCAGCAGCGCCGCGGTGCGCGCGGGCCCCTCGGCCTCCACATAGACCCTGAGCTCCGGCGCGTTGCCGGAGGCGCGGACATGCACCACCTCGCCGTTGTGCGCCGTGAGCCGCACCCCGTCCCGCGCGCTCATGGCGGCGACGCCGCCGAGCGGCGCGAGGAATTCGTCGCGGAACGACGGCTCCCGTTCCAGGCGCCCCAGGAAGGCGGCGCTGCGCTCGCCCGGCACCTCCGGGAGGCGGTTGCTCGCCGCCGCCTTGAAGCGGAAATCCGCCGCGACCGTTGCGAGCGGCTGCCCCCGCTCGACAATGCTGGCGAGGCAGCACAGGATGGGGAGCATGGCGTCGCGCGTCGGCAGCGCCGCGAGCCGGCGTCCCCGGCGCTCCACGTCGGATCCGAGCAGCACGCCCCCGTTGGCCTCGAAGCCGACCGCGACCCGCGCGCCGGCCGCGATCGCCTCCCCGATCCCCTCGATCACGAAGGGCGACCCGACGCGGGTGCGCAGCACCCGGGCGAAGGCGCCGCAGGCCTCGAGCGCGGAGTTCGAGGTCACGGGCGTCACGATCGCGTCCGCCCCGAGGAAGCGGGCGGTGATCGCCCCGACGAGGTCGCCGCGCAGGAACGCGCCCGCCGCATCCGCGATCAGGGGCCGGTCGGCGTCGCCGTCGGTCGACACGATGGCGTCGAGCGCCTGCTCGCCGGCCCATCCTCGCGCCAGCGCCTCGTCCTCCGGGCGCAGGGCCTCGGTGTCGACCGGGATGAAGCGATCGGCGCGGCCGAGCGGCACGGCCCGGGCGCCGAGGCCTTCGAGCACGTCGACGATGACGTCGCGGGCGACGGAGGAATGCTGGTAGACCCCGACCGTGAGGCCTCGCAGGGAGCCGGAGCCGAAGAAGTCGAGGGAGCGGGCGCGGTAGGCCGCCAAGAGGTCGGCGTCGGGCGCCGTCGCCCGGCGGCCGCCGGTGCCCTCGGGCCCCGCCTGCGGGTCGAGGGCGGCGTGGAGGGCGACGATGCGGGTCTCGTCGGCTTTGTCGATCTCGCCTTGCGCCCGGTAGAACTTCAGCCCGTTGCGGTCCTCCGGGATGTGGCTGCCCGTCACCATGATGGCGGGCAGGCCGCGGCTCATGCCGTGGGCCGCCAGGGCCGGGGTCGGCAGGGCGCCGCAATCGAGGGGGGTGAGGCCGGCGTCAAAGAGCGCCGCGCAGCACAGGGCCGCGATGGCGGGGCTCGAGGCGCGCAGGTCCCGTCCGACCAGCACCGCGTTGCCGGCCGCCGCGGCCGAGCCGTCCTCGATCAGCAGGCCCGCGAAGGCGCGGGTATAGGCGTAGGCCGGCGGGCCGTTCAACTCCGTGACGAGGCCGCGCAGGCCGCTGGTGCCGAACTTGAGCGAGGTCGCGGTCATGCGGGCCGCCCTTTCGTTCTGATCGCGGCGTCTGCAGGCCGTAAGGCCCGCGCGACGTCCAAGGAGACGGGAGGCCGGCCCTACGGGCCGCGCCGGCAAGGCCGCGCCCTTAGCCGATCCGCATGGCACAGGGCAATGCCCCGGATGTCCCGCCTCAGGCGGGCCGGTGGCGCACGATCCGGGCGAGGCCGGCGATCAGCGCCTCCTGGGGCGCCTTCACGACCGTCGCGATGCCGCGCTGCCCGAGCGCGCCGACATAGAGATCGGCCCGCGGGGCCTCGGCCACGATCGTGACCTCGGCGGCGCCCGGGAACTGCGCCAGCGCGCCCGCGATCTCGTCGCCGGTGAGGAGGCCCGAGAGGTAGGGGCCGAGCAGCGAGGTCGCCATGCGCCCCGACACCACCGCGGCGCGCGCGCCGAACAGGAGGTGGAGGAGCCCGACGCGGCCCTCGCCCTCGTTGCGGCGCGCGGCCGCGAGCCCCATCGCGAAGCCGGCCTCGTCGCCGGGTTCGGTGGCGGGGCGGCCGATCATCGAATGCTCGCGCAGGAGCGCGTACATCTCGCCCGTCATGAAGGTCGCGAAGCGCTCGATGCGCCCGCCCCGCATGAGGATCCATTTCGGGTGCGTGCCGGGCAGGCACACGAGCCCGTCCGCGACGCCGGCGCCGAGCACGAGCGTCTCCTCGCCGCGCATCACATCCGCGGCGCCGCGCGCGGGCGTGCAGACGAGCCCCGGCACGATATGGGCCCGGCGTCCGGTGCCGAGCTCGACCGGGATCATGGCGCGGGCGATCGCTTCCGCGTCCGCCGGGCATTCCGCATAAGGGGCGACCGCCCAGCCCTCGCGGCTCCCCACCATGCCGACGAGGAGAACCGGCGCCTCGGGCTCGGCCGCGAGCCAGGCGCCGCACTGGCGCAGGAACACGTCCCGGTGCTGGCCGGGCTTCAGGGCCGAGACGCCCTCGTCCGAGGCGACGCGGTCGAGGATCGTCTCGCCCTCGACGAGATAGCCGCGAAAGCGCGTGGTGCCCCAGTCGGCGACGATGAAGCGCATGAGGCGTCCCTCTCCTGGACGGGATTGCGAACGACGGGCGAGCCCGGGCGCCTTACCGCGTCCCGAACATGCGGTCGCCGGCGTCCCCTAAGCCCGGCACGATGTAGCCGTGGTCGTTGAGGTGCTCGTCGATGGCCGCGGTCCAGATCGGCACGTCGGGATGGGCGGCGCGGAAGCGCTCCACGCCCTCGGGGGCCGCGAGGAGGCAGACGAAGCGCAGGTCCTTGGCGCCGCGCTCCTTGAGGCGGTCGATGGCCGCGACGGCGGAGTTCGCGGTGGCGAGCATGGGGTCGAGCACGAGGACCATGCGGTCGGCCAGATCCGAGGGCGCCTTGAAGTAGTACTCGACCGCCTGGAGCGTCTCGGGATCGCGGTAGAGGCCGATATGGGCGACGCGGGCGGACGGAACCAGCGTCAGCATGCCGTCGAGGAAGCCGACGCCGGCGCGCAGGATCGGCGCCAGCACGAGCTTCTTGCCGGCGATCTGGGGCGCCTTCATCGCGGTGAGCGGCGTCTCGATGTCGATGTATTCGAGCGGCAGGTCGCGGGTGACCTCGTAGGCGAGCAGCATGCCGATCTCGTTGAGGAGCTGGCGAAAGCCCTTGGTCGACCGCTTGGCGTCCCGCATGAGCGTGAGCTTGTGCTGGACGAGCGGGTGGTCGACGACGGTGACGCCTTGCATGCGGGAGGTCCTTCGATGATGCGCGGCGAGAATAGCGCCTCCGGCGGCCGAGGAAACCGCCACGTTGCGGATTGTTGCGATCCCGGCCGGGCGGCCCTTGCGGGGCCTAGCGTCCGTCAGGCTGTTTCAGGATCCCATCCGGACGGAGCCGCGGGACCGACAGCCTCGCTCTTCCCGATGCCATCGCGAGCAGACAGATTCTAGAAGACGGTGCCGTCGCTCACCACGGTCAGCGGCGGCGCGCCGCCCGGGCGGCGCTCGGCCGCGAGCCGCCGCCCCGTCGCCCAGGTGCCGCCTTCCAGGATCTTGGCGAGAGGAAAGGCGCGCTCCTCCAATCCGAGCTTGTCCCGCACCGGGCCGGCGACCCGGTCGAGGAGCGCGACCGTCAGCGCACGCCATTCCACCACGAGCGTCGAGTCCACGGTATGGGCGCGCTCCGCGTCGGCGGGGTCCTTGAGGGCGATGACGCCGGTATCGAGGAAGAGGCCGCCGTTGCGGTATTCCGGCAGGCCGGTGAGCCCGTCGATCTCGGTCACCGTGTAGCCCGCCCATTCGAGCGGCTCGATCAGCGAGTAGGACAGCCATTGCGACAGCTTGTGGAACGGCACGAGCCCGTCCGTGGCGTCGTCCGTGCGCATCAGCGGATGGCGCCAGGTGTCGCCGAGATCGACCCCGCCCGACGCGATGCGCCCGGGCCAGATCGGCCCGAGATGGGTCAGGAGCGCGTCGAGGATCGCGGGCGCGCGGATCTCGAACCCTTGCGCGGTCGCGGCGATCACGTCGAACAGCCCGCCGGGCCGCGGCTCGTCCTCGCGGCCGAACACCTCCGGTGAAGCGGCCACGACCTGGCCGAGGCGGTTGAGGAGCGCGGTGCGGCCCTCGAGCCCCACGAGCGGGTTCTCGGGCGAGACCTGGAAGCCGGCGGCGAGCTCCGCGGCCGGGAGCGCCGCCAGCGCGTCCGCATCGGCCCGGAACGGATCGGCGGGATCGGACGAGAAGGCGCCGCCGATGAACATGTCGAAGCTCGCGACCGCGAGCCCCTCCGAGCGCGCGAAGGTCTCGCCCGTGCGGCCTTCCTGGTAGCGCCAGGCCGCGCCCGCGCCCGCGTCGAGGAGCACGGAGACGATGGCGAGGTCGAAGGCGGCGCGGGCCATCTCGGCCTCCTCCTGCCACGGCGCGCCGCGCATCACCGCGCCCCAGCGCTCGATCCCGCCCGCCGCGAAATGGCGCCAGCGGGCGTGGAAGGGGATGTCGAGATCGGGATAGTTCGCCCGGATCGTCGCCACGACCTCGTCGGCGCAGGCGTCGAGCCGGCCGAGATCGACGGTGAAGTGCCGCAGGCGACCCTCGAGCCCGTGCTCCAGCATCCGCCCCGCGCGCTCGCGCACGGCGGCGGCGGAGAGGAGGGAACGGGCGGCGTCGGATTCGGAAGGGGAGGTCATCGGGCGCTTCTACTCCCTCTCCCCGCGCCTGTCCCCCTCTCCCCGCCTGCGGGGAGAGGGTCGGGGTGAGGGGCCAGTCGGTGGAGATCAACACATCCGTGTCATGGCCGGGCTCGACCCGGCCATCCCGACGCGAAGCGCGCGATGCTTCTCGCTGTCGGGGCAGCGCGCCTCTCCGATCGAGGTGGCCGGGACAAGCCCGGCCATGACACGCGTGAGGCGGATGCACAGAGCCTCACCGACCGGCCCCTCACCCCAGCCCTCTCCCCGCCTGCGGGGAGAGGGGAAGGAATGCGCGGGGAGAGGGAGGAGCCGGCTTCAGAACCGCTCCAGATCCCGCCCCTTCACCTGGTCGAGCGGCGCGGCCGGGCCGTCCGGGGTGTAGTAGCCCGCGGCCTTCTTGGCCTCGATCTCGACCGCGGCGTCCGGGGGCACGAGCTCGGGCGGGATCGGGACGCGCTCGCCGACCTCGATCCCGGAGCCCACGATGGCGTCGTACTTCATGTTCGACATCGACATCAGCCGGTCGATGCGGCGGATGCCGAGCCAGTGCAGCACGTCGGGCATGAGCTGCTGGAAGCGGGCGTCCTGCACGCCGGCGACGCATTCGGTGCGCTCGAAATAGGTCGCGGCCGAATCGCCGCCCTCCTGGCGCTTGCGGGCGTTGTAGACCAGGAACTTGGTGACCTCGCCGAGCGCGCGGCCCTCTTTGCGGTTGTAGGCGATGACCCCGGCGCCGCCGGATTGGGCCTCGCGCACGCATTCCTCGATGCCGTGCACGAGATAGGGCCGGCAGGTGCAGATGTCGGAGCCGAACACGTCCGAGCCGTTGCACTCGTCGTGCACCCGGCACGCGATGGTGCGCTTGGGGTCGGTGAGCGCCGCGACCTCGCCGATGATGTAGATCGTGGTGCCGCCGATCGGGGGCAGGAACACGTTCATGTCGGGCCGCGTGACGAGCTCCGGGAACATGCCGCCGGTCTGCTCGAACAGGGTGCGGCGCAATTCGCCCTCGCCGACCCCGAACCGGGCCGCGACGCCCGGCAGGTACCAGACGGGATCGACCGCGACCTTGGTGACCGAGATGTCGCCGGACTTGTGCAGGATGCCCCCGTCCGCCGCGAGCCGGCGCGCGCCCATGGCGGCCAGGATCTCGGGCATGTTGAGGCGCGCCTTGGTGACCGCGATCGTCGGGCGCACGTCGACCCCGCCCGCGATCTCGTCCCGGAACGCCTGGCCGACCATGTGGCCCCAGGGGTCGAGGGAGACGATCTTGCCGGGTTCCGACCATTGCGGGTGCGGGCCGATCTCGGCGGTCGGGTGGGTGTTGTGCAGGTCCGGCCGCGCCAGCGGGTTCAGGGCCCGGGCCGAGATCGCGAGCGCGCGGTAGAGCGAATAGGAGCCGCCATGCGCGCCGATCACGTTGCGGTCGGACGGGTTCGTGACCGAGCCGATGACGGGTCCGCGCTCCTTCGGGGTGGCTGCGCCCCAGCGGATCGGAAAGCGCGTCGTGGCGGTGTTCGGCTCCGGGTGGGAGGTGAGCCGGATATGGGTCGAGCGGTTGGGCGAGTTCATCGCGGTCGGCGCCTCAATGGAGAAGGCTCTCCGAGGCAGGAGGCCTGGAGAGCCCTTAGTTCTTGAAGAACCTCGCAGATTCTGCGCCAAAGCGGCGCCTGCGTCAACGGGAGGGGTCGGGACCCTGTCGCGGGACTCCCTCTCCCCGTGAACGGGGAGAGGGAGAAGAGCGCGGGGAGAGGGAGGGCCCCTACACCTCCTCGACCGGAAACCGCCGGCTCGGGGCGACGAACTCGTCCTGGGCCGCGACGGTGAGGATCTCGCGGGAGCCGGATTCCGCGGTGCGTTTGAGGAGCCCGTAGACGGAAGCGGCCGCCTCCCCCAGCGCCGCGGCGGCCGAGCGGGTGCGGGCGTAGTGGACGAAGAACAGGGCCGCGATGGCGTCGCCCGCCCCGTTGACGCTCAAGGAGAGCTTCGGGGTGCGCACGCGCCAGAACCGGCCGCCCTCCGCGGCCATGAGGTCGATGGCGTCGGAGGGCGTCTCGTCGATGTGGACCGAGGTCGCGAGCACGACCCGGGGCCCCAAGGCGTGCACGGACGCGACCGCCGCCTTCACGTCCGCGAGCGTGCGGGTCTCGACCCCGGCGAGCCAGTCGAGCTCGAACTGGTTCGGGGTGATGATGTCGGCGGCCGGCACGGCGCGGTCGCGCATGAATTCCGGGATCCCGGGCCGCACGAACACGCCGCGGCCGACGTCGCCGATCACCGGATCGCAGCAATAGAGCGCATCCCGGTTGGCGGCGCGCACCCGGGCGACCGCGGACAGGATCGCGGTGCCGATGTCGGCCGAGCCCATGTAGCCCGAGAGCACCCCGTCGCAGCGGGGCAGCACGCCGCGCTCCGCGATGCCCTCGACGAGCTCCTCGATCGCCGGCCCGTCGAAGACCCGGCCCTTCCAGGCGCCGTAGCCGGTGTGGTTGGAGAACTGCACCGTGTGGATCGCCCAGACCTCGACCCCGAGCCGCTGCATCGGGAACACGGCCGAGGCGTTGCCGACATGGCCGTAGGCGACATGGGACTGGATCGACAGGACGTTCATGGGCCGGACCTCGGGCCATAGGCGACGTGGGACTGGTTTGACAGGACGTTCAAGGACCGGACCTCGGGCCGTGTGCGACGTGCGACGGGATCGGGAGGACGTTCATGGGCCGGACCTCGGGTGGGGCCGTCCGCAACGAGGTCGCGGCGCGGCCCCGCGCGCCCTGCGTTAGCGCACGGACACCACAGTCGCAAATCAGTAGCGGTGATCCTACCTATCAGCGGCGCCGTATCGCGAGGACGGGGCGGCCCCGCCTGCCGCCGAGTGCCGAGGACCCATGGACATCGAAACCGTCAAGATCGCCTTCCTCGACTTCGTGCGCGAGCACCGCGCCTGGGCACCTTTCATCGTGGCGGGACTGGCCTTCGGGGAATCGATCGCGGTCCTCTCGCTCCTGGTGCCCGCGACCGTGCTCCTGCTCGGAATCGGCGCCCTGATCGAGACCGGCGGCCTCGCCTTCTGGCCGGTCTGGGCCGGCGCGGCGGCGGGCGCGATCCTCGGCGACTGGCTGTCCTTCGAGTTCGGGCGCTACTTCAAGGACAGCGCCAAGACGGTCTGGCCGCTCAACCGGCAGCCGAAGGCGGTGGCGCGGGGCGAGTCCTTCATGCAGCGCTGGGGCGCGGGCGGGGTGTTCATCGGCCGCTTCTTCGGGCCGGTGCGCGCGGTGGTGCCGCTGATCGCCGGCGTGTTCCGCATGCCGCGGCCGCTGTTCATGAGCGTCAACGTGGCCTCGGCCGTGATCTGGGCCTTCTTCCTCCTCACCGCCGGCGACGCCGCGGGCGACGCGGCCGGGCACCTGATGGGCCGGCTCGGCTATTGAGGAATCCCGTACGGCCCCGACGCGAGGGCCCTTTCCTCCGGCATGCTCCGGCCAGAGATCCCGTACGGCCCCGACGCAAGGACCCTTGCCTCCGGCATGCTCCGGCCTCTGCGACAGGTCGGCGGGAGGAGCACTCTCCGGCGCCCCCGGCCCGTGCGACGGGCGAGCGGGAGGAACCTGCCCTCCGGCGGACCGTTTGTCCTCATCGGCTCAACGACGAGGAGGAGATCCCGATGGGCAAAGGCAAGATGAACGGCGACAACTCGGCCGAGAGCAAGGCCGACCACGCCGGCCACAAGACCCGCGGCTCCGGCGGAACGATGAAGAACCGCAACGACCCGGGCAAGCAGGACAACAACAAGGCCCAGAACACCAAGTCGAACTCGCAGTAGGGACGCCGTCGCGCTCCCTCTCCCCGCGCACTCACTCCCTCTCCCCGCCTGCGGGGAGAGGGTTGGGGTGAGGGGCTGGTCGGATGAGCACGATGCATCCACCTCGCCGACGTCACGGTCACGCAGCGTAGCGAGCGGTCTCCACCTCACGCGTGTCATGGCCGGGCTTGACCCGGCCATCCCGATCAGAAAGGCGCGCCGGCGATCGCAGCATCAGGCGTCGAGGAGCACGAACGGAAATGGCCGGGACGAGCCCGGCCATGACACGGATGCGCTGAGCTCATCCGACCGGCCCCTCACCCCAGCCCTCTCCCCGCCTGCGGGGAGAGGGGGCTAGGAGGCGGAGAGAGAACAGCCTCAGTTCTTCGACTTGTCGACCAGCGCCTTTTCCTTGATCCACGGCATCATGCCGCGCAGGCGCTCGCCGACCTCCTCGATCGGGTGGGCGGACATGCGGGCGCGGGTCGCCTTGAACGAGGTCTGGTTGACCCGGTTCTCGAGCATCCAGTCGCGGGTGAACTTGCCCGACTGGATGTCGGTCAGCACCCGCTTCATCTCGGCCTTGGTGGCGTCCGTGATGATGCGCGGGCCCGTGACGTACTCGCCGTACTCGGCGGTGTTCGAGATCGAGTAGTTCATGTTGGCGATGCCGCCCTCGTAGATGAGGTCGACGATGAGCTTCACCTCGTGGAGGCACTCGAAATAGGCCATCTCGGGGGCGTAGCCGGCGTCCACCAGGGTCTCGAAGCCCGCCTTGATGAGCTCGACGAGGCCGCCGCAGAGCACGACCTGCTCGCCGAAGAGGTCGGTTTCGCACTCCTCCTTGAAGGTCGTCTCGATGATGCCGGCCCGGCCGCCGCCGTTGGCGGAGGCGTAGGAGAGGCCGAGGTCGTGGGCGTTGCCGGTGGCGTCCTGGTGGATCGCGATCAGGGTCGGCACGCCGCCGCCGCGCTGGTACTCGGAGCGCACCGTGTGGCCGGGGCCCTTCGGGGCCACCATGAGGACGTCGAGGTCCTTGCGCGGCTCGATCAGGTTGAAGTGGACGTTGAGGCCGTGCGCGAACAGGAGCGCGGCGCCCTGCTTCATGTTGGGCGCGAGGTCCGTGCGGTAGATGTCGGCCTGGAGCTCGTCGGGGGTGAGCATCATGACGACGTCGCCCCACCGGGCGGCCTCGGCGACCTCCATGACCTTGAGGCCGGCGTTCTCGGCCTTGGCCACGGAGGGCGAGCCCTTGCGCAAGCCGACCGCGATCTCCTTCACGCCCGAATCGCGCAGGTTCTGCGCATGGGCGTGGCCCTGGCTGCCGTAGCCCACGATGACGACCTTCTTGCCCTTGATCAGGTTGATGTCGGCATCGCGATCGTAATAGACGCGCATGGTCCTCAAGTCCTTCCGTCGGAGGGGGCCCCGCCCCAGTCTGCACGTTTCGTTGCGGCTGCGCCGAGCCGAGCGCAACTTTGTTTTCGCCGCCGCTTGTAGCGATCAAAGCTGCGCTGGCAAGCCGGGCAGGCGGGAAAATGCGCGGGGGCCGCCTGCACGGGACGCAAGGCGAGCGCGGGCGGCGGACTGGCCGAACGGGGCCGCGCGGGCCATAACCGCGGCAGCGGGACAGGGATCGGGGGAGCACGACGCTCCCTTTGGATCCCCGCCGCTTCGGTTCGGATCAGGGGAGAGGGCCATGGAGAGGATCGCGACGGCGGAGGAGGTGATCGCCTTCTGGCGCGAGGCCGGGCCGGAGCGGTGGTTCGCCAAGGACGACGTCTTCGACCAGGCCTGCCGCGACCGCTTCATGCTGACCTACGAGGCGGCGGCGCGGGGCGACCTCGCCGAGTGGGAGCTGACCCCGGACGGGGCGCTCGCGGTGGTGCTCCTCCTCGACCAGTTCCCGCGCAACATGTTCCGCGGCACGCGGCGGGCCTACGCCACCGACCACGGCGCGGTCATGACGGCCGACAGGGCGATCGAGCGCGGCCACGATGCCCGCGTCGATCCGGCCTTCCGCCGCTTCTTCTACCTGCCCTTCATGCACTCGGAATCCCTGCGCCACCAGGAGCGCTCGGTGGCGCTCCACGAGGCGCTCGGGGACCCCGAGACCCTGCACTGGGCCCGCCACCACCACGGCATCGTCGCCCGCTTCGGCCGCTTTCCGCACCGGAACGCCTGGCTCGGCCGGGACTCGACGCCGGAGGAGGCGCGCTTCCTGGAGGAGAGCGAGTTCAGGGGCTGAAGCCGCGGCGACGCCCCGGGCCCGCCGCGGAAGCCGTTCAGGGGCCGAGCGGCCGTCGCCGGCCCGGTCGCGGTCAGGCGCTGACCGCCAGGGGCGGCCGTCGCCTCAATAGACCGTGCCGGGGGCCCGGAAGAAGCTGCCCGTCGCCTCCGGCTCGAAGGCCGGGGGGCGGCGCCGGCGGTCCGGCGGCAGGTCGACAGGGCCCAGGTCGACCGGGCCGTGGCTGAAGGTGCCCTCGGTCTCGAAGCCGTCGCCGGGCGCGCGCCGGCGGCCGGCCTCCTGCCGGGGCGCGGGCGGGGCCGGCGGCGTGCTCCGGCCGAGGCCGAGATCCTCGTAGGGGCTGCGCGGCTCGGGCGTCGGAGCGCGGTCCGCCCGCGTCGCGTCCGGGATCCTCTGGGGCGCCGGAGCGCGGTCCGCCCGCGTCGCGTCCGGGATCCGCTGGGGCGCCGGGGCGCGGTCCACGCGCCGCATATCCGGGACCCAGTCCGGCCCGGTGTCGGGCCGCGGCCGGGCCTCGGGAAGCGGCGCGGGGACCCGGTCCGCCCGCTGCGTCTCGGGAAGCCGCTCCGGGAGCGGCCGCGGGGGGCGGTCGACGCGCTGCAGGTCGGGGCTCCGCTCCGGCGCCGGGCGCCGCTCGGCGGTCTGGCCGCGGCCGCGCTCGCGGGCGATCTGCTCGTTGCGGCGCCGCTCCTGCACCTCGCGCTCGTATTGCCGGCGCCGGGCCATGCCCAGCACGCAGCCCGCGAGCGCGCCTTTGAGGGTATGGCCGCCGGCGAAATGCCCCGCGACCGCGCCGCCGAGCCCGTATTTCAGGCATCCGCCCGGCGCCCCCTGCGCGGCGGCCGGCTCCGCGGCGAGGCCGAAGGCCAGAATCGCTGCACCCATGGTCACGGCTGTCTTCATCGCAAACCTCAATGCCTGTCGCGGGCGACGGGGAGCGCGATCGCACACCTCAAAGCCTGTCCCGGGCAACGGAGGAGCGCGAGCGCGGGTTCCGGCGGCCCGTGGCCGCATTCGGGGTGCGAACCCATCCCGGGGCGGGGCGTTTCACCCTCATCGGACGGGAGAAAAGCCCATGAAGACCAACCAGCAGAACCAGCCCCAGGAGCGGCATACCGGCGCCACCAAGCCCGAGGCCCATCAGGAGAGCCGCGACCACAACAAGCACAATCATCAGGAGCAGGGCGGCCACAAGCCGCAGAAGCACAGCCCCGCCCAGGAGAAGCACTGAGCCCGAATGGCGGGCCAGGCGGACCCCGGCCCGTCAGGCCTCCGGCCAGTGCCAATGCACCGGCGCCACGCCGGCGACCGGCGCCTGGTTCCTCAGATCGCCGGCCGGCGCCGCCGCGACAGACATCTGGTTCCTCAGGCCTCCGGCCAGTGCCAGTGCACCGGCGCCACGCCGGCGACCGGCATCGGCACGGCCGCGATGGAATCGCCGAGGAGGCAGCCGCAATAGGCCGTGCGCAAGGACGGCCCCCCGAAGGCGATGCTGGACAGGCTCCGGAGGCGTTTCGAGGCGATCCGGTCCATGTGGGGCCGCCCCAGGCTGTCGCTCGCATAGGCCGCCTCGACCCAGGCGACGTGGTCGGGGTCCGAATCCTCCAGCATCACGGTGACCGTGCCGCCCGCGGGATCGACGCGCAGGAGCTGGTTCGAGATGATGCCCGCGATCCACACCTGCCCGTCCGCGTCGAAGGCGAGCCCGTCCGGGTACTGGCCCGGCCCGAACGCGGCCACCACCTCCCTGTCGCCGAGATCGCCGTTCGCGCGGAGCGGGAAGCGGCTGAGGCGCCTCGCATAGGTCTCGTTGACGTAGAGATGGCGCCCGTCCGGGCTGACCGCGCATTCGTTGGCGAACCCGAGGCCGTCGGCGACGATCCGCGCGCCGCGGCCGTCGTCGAGCACGACGAAGCCCGTCGCGGCGCTGCTTCGGTAGTCGAGGGAGCGCGGGGAGAGCCGCGTCGAGACCGTGAGCCAAAGCCGCCCCTCAGGATCGCGGGTGACGAAGTTCGAGGGCGGGATCGCGGCGCCGTCGACCGCGGTGAGCACCGGAGCGATCTGCCCCTGCCGGTCGATCCGCCACACGCCGCCGAGGTCGGTACCGAGATTGGCGAACAGGAACGACCCGTCGCGTTCGAGCGCGATGCCGTTCGGCCGCGCGCCCTCGGGCAGGTCCGCGGTCGCGCCGGCATAGAGCGCCTGCGTCCCGTCGGGCCGCAGATGCGAGACGCCGCCGCGCCAGTCGGCGGCATAGAGATCGCCGGCTTTCGTGGCGAGCACGCATTCCGGCCGCACGAGGCCGGAGCCGAGGAAGCGGACCTGGTCGAGATCGATCATCGGGGGCTCCGTGCCGGCGCGCCCGAGCGTAGCCGTAGCGCGAACGTGAATCGAGCCGCGCTCACACGCGGACGAAGCGCTCCTCGTCGTTCGAGCGGTAGATCGCCTCCTCGACCGCAAGGTTGCGCAGGTAAGCGCGGCCGTCGTTCATGACCGGGGCGCCGTCGAGGAGAGCCCCGACCACGTGGCGGATCTGGTGGTAGACGCAGTCGCCGCCGAAGCCGCGCCGCTCCCAAGGATAGGCGTGCTCCCGCTCCGCCCCGCCGTGCGGCTTGACGAAGAGACGCCCCTCGCCGTCGAGGCGGATCGCGCCGCCGGTGCCCTCGAGCAGCATCGTGCCCATGGTGAGCCGCGCGTCTTCCGCGACGTGGTCGATGTGCCGGTTGCCGTCGAACAGCCCGAGCGCGCCGCCCGCGAATTCGAAGGTGATCAATCCGGCATCCTCGCCCGCGATCGCCGGGTTGAAGCGCTTGAGGCGCGCGAACACGCCCGCGATCTCGCCGAGGAGGAAGCGGAACACGTCCACGAGATGGATCGCGGTCTCGTAGACGAGGAAGCGCGGCATGGCCTGGAAGTAGGGCTGGCGCGCAAGGTACGCCTCCGGCCCCTGCCCGTCGCCGGGGCGCAGGCGGAACGACACCGCGAGCGGCGTGCCGACCGCGCCCTCCTCGAGCAGCCTTTTCGCCTCGCGGAACCAGGGCATGAAGCGGAAGTTCTCGTGCACCACGAGCCGCGCGCCCGCGCGCTCCGCCGCCTCGACCACCGCCACGGCCTCCGCATAGGTCGGGGCGAGGGGCTTCTGGCACAGAACCGCGGCGCCGGCCCCCGCGGCCGCGGCCACGAGGGCGAGGTGGGTCTCGGGCGGCGTCGCCACGTCGACGAGGGCGGGGCGAACGCGTGCGATCATCGCGTCCGCATGCGCGAAGACTTGCGCGCCGGGAAAGGCGGAGGCCGCGGCTTGCGCCTTGGCGGGATCCCGGTCCGCGACCGCGACCACGCGGACGCGGTCCAGGCGGCTCCAGGCGTCCTGGTGGAAGCGGCTGAAATAGCCGCAGCCCGCGATCGCGACGGCGAGGTCGCTCACGCGGAAC
This sequence comes from Microvirga sp., assembly GCA_036263675.1. Classification (GTDB taxonomy): domain Bacteria; phylum Pseudomonadota; class Alphaproteobacteria; order Rhizobiales; family Beijerinckiaceae; genus Microvirga. The sequence continues at coordinate 50,626 of DATAGO010000034.1, forward strand.
GACCTGCGCCGCGACGGGCAGCCCGAAGGCTTGTCACGCGGGATCGCCCTCGCCCGAGCGGATGATCTCCGCGACCGCCCGCGCGATCGCGCCGGTGCCGTCGCGGCCGCCGATGTCGTAGGAGCGCACCCGCCCCTCGCCGAAGGCCCGGTCGACCGCGCGCTCGATCGCCGCCGCCCCGTCGCGGGCGCTCTGGAGGTCGTGGCGCTCGCCGAGCCAGTCGAGCATCATCCCGGCCGAGAGGATCATCGCGGTCGGGTTGGCGATGCCCTGGCCGGCGATGTCGGGCGCCGAGCCGTGGCTCGGCTGGAACATGCCGTGGCCGGAGCCGATGTCGGCGGACGGCGCGAAGCCCATGCCGCCGATGAGGCCGGCGCCGAGATCCGAGAGGATGTCGCCGAACAGGTTCTCCATCGGGAGCACGTCGAAATCCCAGGGCCGCCGCACGAGGTCGAGCGCCATGGCGTCCACGTAGTGGTGGCGCGCCGCGATGTCGGGATGGTGCTTGGCGGTATCGTAGAAGACCTCGCGCATGAAGGCGAAGGAGCGGAACACGTTGGCCTTGTCGACCAGCGTGACCTCGCCCTTGGAGCGGCCGCGCTCTTTCCGCCGCCGCGCCAGGTCGAAGGCGAAGTGGGACAGGCGCTCCGTGGTCGCGCGGGTGATCACCAGGGTGTCGCGCGCCTCGGCATCCCCGATCACCTCGCCCTTGCCGCGGGAGGCGAACATGCCTTCCGTGGATTCGCGCAGGATCACGAGGTCGATATCGCCTGCGCGCGGGTGGGCCAGCACCGCCGGCGTGCCGGGGATGGCCCGGATCGGGCGCACGCCGGCGAAGAGCTCCAGGCGGAAGCGGAGATCGAGCTGCGGCGCGATCTCGGTCCCGTCGGGATAGCGGATGTCGGGCCAGCCCATGGCGCCGAACAGGATCGCGTCCGCGGCCGCGGCGCGGCCGAAGGCACCTTCCGACATCGCGGTGCCGGTCTCGGCGTAGAGCCGGGCGCCGCCCGGCACCGGCTCGCGGCGGAAGGCGATGCCGAAGCGCGCCTCGACGGCGTCGAGCACGACGCTGGCGGCCTCCATGACCTCGATCCCGATGCCGTCGCCCGGCATCATCGCGAGGTGGAGGGCGTTGGAACCCGCTTTCATGATCTGTGCCGTCCCCTGTGGCTGCCGTCGCCCGGCATGAGGGCGAGGTGGAGGGCGTTGGAACCCGCTTTCATGATCGCTGTCGTCCTCGTCTTTGGCGCTGTGCGCGACGTTCGTCCCGCTGATCCGGTCTGGCGGCCCGGCGGCGCGTTACTGTATCAGGAGCGCATCGCACGGCCAGGGAGAGCGTCCGATGGAGTACAGGAATCTGGGCCGCTCCGGCCTGAAGGTGTCGCCGATCTGCCTCGGCACCATGATGTTCGGCGGCCCGACCGAGGAGGCGGACGCCGCCCGCATCGTCGCCAAGGCCCGCGAGGCGGGGGTCAACTTCATCGACACCGCCGACATGTACACCGCTGGGCGCTCCGAGGAGATCGTCGGCCGGGCGATCGCGCCCCACCGCTCGCACTGGGTGCTCGCCACCAAGGTCGCGAACCCGATGGGGCCCGGCCCCAACCAGGGCGGCCTGTCGCGGCGGCGGGTCATGGAGGCGTGCGAGGCGAGCCTGCGCCGGCTCGGCACCGACTGGATCGACGTCTACTACCTCCACAAGGAGGACCACGCGACGCCCCTCTCCGAGACCGTGCGGGCCATGGGCGACCTCGTGCGCGCGGGCAAGATCCGCTATTTCGGGGTCTCGAACTACCGCGCCTGGCGCGTCGCCGAGATCTGCCGCCTGTGCGACGAACTCGGCATCGACCGCCCCGTGGTGAGCCAGCCCTACTACAACGCCATGAACCGCATGCCCGAGGTCGAGCACCTGCCGGCCTGCGGCTATTTCGGCCTCGGCGTCGTGCCCTATTCGCCCCTCGCCCGCGGGGTGCTGACCGGCAAGTACAGCCCCGACGCACCCCCGCCCGAAGGAACGCGGGCGGGCCGCCAGGACACGCGCATCCTGCAGACCGAGTGGCGGCCGGAATCCCTGCGCATCGCGCAGGAGGTGAAGCGGCGCGCGGAGGGTCTCGGCGTCACGGCGGGCCAGTTCGCGGTCGCCTGGATCCTCAACAACCGCCTGATCACGGCCTTCATCGCCGGGCCGCGCACGGAAGCCCAGTGGGACGAGTATCTCGGCGCGCTCGACTGTTCCTTCACCGCGGAGGACGAGGCCTTCGTCGACGGCCTCGTGGTCACGGGCCATCCCTCGACGCCGGGCTACAACGACCCGGCCTATCCGATCGAGGGGCGGGTGCCGCGGACGTCGCCGCGAGCCGGAGCCTGAATCAGGAGCCTTCGCGGCGCTCACGAGACGAGCGCCGCGAAGGAGGGAGGAGCCCTTCGGTCAGTTGCTGACCGTGGCCTCGGGGAACACCATCTCGGCGCGCCAGTCCTTCGGCGGGTTCTTGAGGCTGCCGACCTTGGCCATGAAGTCGGTGAAGACGCCGAGGTTGAAGACCTCGGTGGTGAACTTCACGCCGGGCTCGTTCATGAGCGCCAGCACCTCCTCCTTGGGCGACTTGTCGCTGCTGAGGCGCAGATAGATGTCGACCGCGGCGCCCTTGTCCTTGTTGATGAAGTCGGTGGCATCCTTCAGGGCGGCGAGGAACGCGCCGTAGAGCTTCGGGTTGTCGCGGCGGAACTTGCCCGTCGTCGCGATGACGTTGAAGGACGACGGCCCGCCGAGGATCTCGACCGAGTTCGTCATGGTGCGGATGCCGGGCGTCTTGAGCTGGCGCTGCGCGAAGGGCGGCGAGGAGAAGTTCGCCACGATCTCGTTCGCCTTGCCGCTCGTCATCATCGCGGTCGCGTCGGGATGCGCCAGCGAGACGGTGAGCGGATCGAGCTTCTGGTAGTTGGCGTCGCCGAAGGCCTTGGCGGCCGCCATCTGGAGCAGGATCGCCTGCATCGAGACCTTCACGGCCGGGACCGCGATGCGGTGCTCCTCCTTGAAGTCCTTGATCGAGGTGATCGACGGGTCGCGGACGTTGAGGTAGAGCGGCAGCGCGTTGAGGCCGGCCGCGGCCTTGACGTCGTAGCTGCCCTGCGTCTTCGACCAGATCGTCGCCAGGCCCGGCACGCCGAGGCAGGCGAAGTCGAGATTGGACGAGATCAGGGCGTCGTTCATGACGTCGCTCGAGCGGAAGGTGTTCCACTCGACCTTGACGTCGCCGAGCCCGGCCTCCTTGGCGCGATTCTCGACGAGCTTCTGGTCCTCCATGATCATGAGCTGGAGGTAGCCGAGCCCGTATTGCTTCGCGATCCGGATCGTATTGGCCTCGGCGAGAGCCGGCGTGTAGGACAGAACCGAGACGGCCGCGGCCGTCAGCGCTGCGATGAACGTATGGCGCATGATGTCTCCTCCTTGGTTTCGGGCGCCGGCCTCTTTCGGACCGTGCGCTCCGTCGTTGCTCCCCCGGAACCGGACCGGCTCCCGCCGCGAAGGTCCGGCCGGCCGGGCCGGACCGCCCTCCGCCACGCGGCCCCTAGCGCTGCATCCCCCAGCGGATGACGGTGCGGCGCTCGATGGCCCGGAATACCACCGATTCCACCAGGAGCCCGATCACGATCACGGTGAAGAGCCCGGCGAAGACCCGGGCGGTCTCGAGCTCCGCGCGGGCCTCGAAGATGTACCAGCCGAGGCCCCCGGAGCGGGACGAGACGCCGAAGACGAGCTCCGCCGCGATGAGGGTGCGCCACGCGAAGGCCCAGCCGATCTTGAGCCCCGTGAGGATCGCGGGAAAGGCGGCGGGGATCAGGATCAGGGCGACGTAGCGCGGGCCGCGCAGGCCGAGGTTGCGCCCGCTCATCCGCAGGGTCTCGGGCACGCCGCGGAAGCCCGTGAGGGTGTTGAGCGACACCGCCCAGAGCACGGAATGGACGATCACGAAGACGAGCGAGGGCTTGCCGAGGCCGAACCAGATCAGCGCCAGCGGCAGGAGCGCGATCGCGGGCAGGGGGTTGAACATCGCGGTCAGGGTCGAGAGCAGGTCGGACCCGACCCGCGTCGAGACCGCGAGCGTGGTGAGCACCGCGGCGAGCACGAGCCCCGCGGCATAGCCCATGGCGAGGACCTGGAGCGAGGTGAAGACGCGCTCCGGCAGCATGCCGGCCGCGACGTCGCGGCCGAGCGTCGCCAGCGTCTCGCTCAAGGTGGGGAAGAGCAGCGGGTTGCCGAGGATGCGGGCGTAGATCTCCCACAGGGCGGCAAGCGCCAGGAGCAGCACGGTCTTGCGCGCGAATTCGTTGTCGACGAGCCGCTCCCCCAGCGAGAGCGGCCGCTCGACGCTGCCGATCCCGCTCGCATCGATCGGCTCGCGCTCGAATTCGGGCCGGCGCCCGTTTTCCGCTGCGGCTGGTCCTGTCGGCATCGCCAGCGTCATCGGGCGACGGCCTCCATCGTATCGGCGGGGAGCGGAGCCGGCGTCATCAGGCGACGGCCTCCGCCTTGCCCTTGGGATCGGTGCAGGGTCATGAAGCGGGGGCCTCCGCCTTGGCCCGGGGATCGGTGCGGGGTCATGAGGCGACGGCCTCCGCGCGGTCCTCGAAGAGGAGGCGGTGGATGCGCTTCGACAGGGCGCCGAACCCGGGCTGGTCGATGTCGGCGAGCCGGAAGGCGTCCGCGTCGAGCTCGGCGCGCACGCGGCCGGGATGGGGCGACAGCACCAGGATGCGCGAGCCCACGATGATGGCCTCCTCGATCGAGTGGGTGACGAACAGCACCGTGAAGCGGAGCTGGTCCCACAGGGCGAGCAGCTCCTCCTGCATCCGGCGCCGGGTGAGCGCGTCGAGGGCCGCGAAGGGCTCGTCCATGAGCAGGATGTCGGGCTCGAGCGCCATGGCGCGCGCGATGGCGACCCGCATCTTCATGCCGCCCGACAGCATGTGGGGATAGGCGTCGGCGAACTTCGTCAGCCCGACCGTGTCGATGATCGCGCGCGCCCGCTCGCCGGCCGCCGCGCCGAACTTGCGGGTGACCTGCATGGGGAAGAGCACGTTCTGGCGCACGGTCTTCCAGGGCATGAGCTGCTCGAACTCCTGGAACACCATCATGCGGTCGGGGCCCGGCCCCGCGATCGTGCGGCCGCGGATGCGAAGCGACCCCTCGACCGGGCTCATGAAGCCGCCGACGGCTTTCAGCAGGGTGGACTTGCCGCAGCCCGAGGGCCCGAGGATGACGTAGCGGTCGCTCCGCTCGACCGTGAAATCGACGCGGTAGGTCGCCGTCACGAGATGCGCCGGCGTCTTGTACTGCAGCGTCACGCCTTGGGCTTCGAGCAGCGTTTCCGGCATCGCGACCCCTGGTCCTGCAGCGTCACGCCTCTCGCCGGGCATCGCGACCTCGTCGAGCCGGGGCAGGAGACCAGCATTCGGCCGGTCCTGGCAAGCGCAATTTCCGCCCGGCCCCGTCGCGGGGAGCGCGCGCCGGGCCGGGAGCCGGAATGCGCGCGCCGCCTCTGGACCTTTGCCGGAGGGTGCGATTCAATGCGTGCGCAACCGACAAGGGATGCGCCATGCGGCGGCGCTTCGTCCTTCTCGCCCTCGCGGCGGTCCTGCCCCTGCTGGCTCTCACGGCGGGGCTTCTGGTGTTTTCGCTGCGCCAGCAGCGGGCCGCCATGCAGGCGGAGGCGATCCACCGCGTCGAGGAGATGCTGCACGGGGTCGAGCGCGAGCTCTTCGCCCAGGTCGATCTCCTCAAGGTGCTGGCGCAGTCGCCGCTCCTCGACGGGGACCAGCCCGACCTCGCCGGGTTCCACCGGCTGGCGACGCGCTTCCAGGGCGAGCTGCCCCTGTGGCACCGGATCATCCTGGCCGACCGCGACGGCCGGCAGCTCGTCAACACGGGCGTCGCCTTCGGGACGCCGCTGCCGCGGATCACCGACACGGCGAGCCACGAGCGGGCTGTCGCCACCGCGGCGCCGGTGATCGGCGACGTGGTCGGGCCCGGGGGCCTGTCGGACGGGCTGCCGCGCAGCAGCTTCAAGGTGCCCGTGGCGCGCGACGGCGCGGTGCGCCTCGTCCTCGCCGCCACCGTGAAGATGGACCGGCTCGCCGGCCTCCTCACCCCGCACGGCCTCGATCCCGCCTGGCGCCCGTTCCTGGTCGACGGCGCCGGGCGCCTCGCGGCGGCCCCCCGCGCGCCCGCCACGGTCGGGCAGCGCGCCGGCGACGCGGCGATCCGGGCCCGGGACGGGGGATCGCAGGGCGTCTACGAGGGCGCGGCCGCCACGGGCGAACCCGTCGTGACCGCCTTCCACCAGTCCGACCGGATCGGCTGGTCGGCCCATCTCGCGATCCCGCTCGCGCTCTACAACGCCCCCCTGCGCCAGGCCGCCTGGATGATCGCCGCGGGCGGCGTCGCGGCCCTCGCGCTCTCGGTCGCCTTCGCGCTCGTGCTGCGCCGGGAGCTGCAAGGCCACCGCGCCGACGAGCGCCTGCGCGAGCGCGCGGCGCGCATGGAGGCGCTGGGGCGCATGACGGGCGGGGTCGCGCACGACTTCAACAACCTCCTCATGGTGATCCTCGGCAACCTCGAGATGATGCAGCGGCGGGCGCCGCGGGCGGGGCTCGAGCGCTACGTGGCCTCGATCCGCAAGGCGGCCGAGCGGGGGACCCAGCTCACCCGCGAGCTCCTCGCCTTCTCGCGCGGCGACGTGCGCGAGACCCAGGTCGTCGACCTGAACGACCGGGTCCAGGGCGTGCTCAGCATGGTGCGCCAATCCCTGCGCGGCGACATCGCGGTCGAGCTCGACCTCGCGGCCGGGCCGCACCCGGTCGAGATCGACGCGATCCAGCTCGACCTCGCGGTGCTCAACATCGCGGTCAACGCCCGCGACGCCATGCCGGAGGGCGGGACGCTCACGATTTCGACCCGCCGCGCGCTCCTGCCCGACCGGTCGGGGCGGGAGGGCGTCGCCCTGTCGATCACGGACACCGGCAGCGGCATCCCCCCGGAGGCGCTGCCGCACGTGTTCGAGCCGTTCTTCACGACGAAGGAGGTCGGCAAGGGCACCGGGCTCGGCTTGAGCCAGGTCTACGGCTTCGCCCGCGCCTCGGGCGGGACCGCTGACATCGCGAGCAAGGCAGGGCGCGGCACCACCGTGACGATCGTCCTGCCCCTGACCCGGGCCGCGGCCGCGGCGCCGGCCGCGAGCGCAGCCGACGCGCCGGCGGCGTCGGCGGGCTCCGGCCGCACCCGCGTCCTCTTCGTCGACGACAACGCGGACGTGCGCACGGTCGCGGCGGATGTCCTGCGCGAGAGCGGCTTCGAGGTCCGGGAGGCCGCCCATGCCCGCGCGGCCCTCGACCTCCTCGAGAGCGAGGGCGCGGACGTGCTCGTCTCCGACCTCGTCATGCCCGGCGGCATGGACGGGCTCGACCTCGCCCAGGAGGTGCGCCGGCGCTGGCCCGGCCTGCCGATCCTGCTCGTCTCCGGCTACAGCACCTCGGCGAGTGCCGCGACCGAGCAGGGCTTCACCCTGATCATGAAGCCCTACCAGGTCTCGGAGCTCGCCGCCGCGATCCGCGCCCGCCGGGCCGATCCGCAGCCCGCCCGCGCCGCGCCCTCCGCGTGAGGCCCGCCGGACGGTGCGCCGCCGGACCGTGCGGCCCCTCGGGCCCGCGGGCGGAGGAACCGCATCGCAGCCTTGCCGTTGTCGTGGGTTCCTGATCCACAAGGGAGACGACCCATGCGACTTGCTCTTCTCGGCGCGGCGGCCTTCGCGGCGCTGGCGATGTTCGCCTCCGATCCGGCCTCCGCCCGTTTCCCGGCCCAGCCGATCGCGGCGCCGAGCCTCGTCGACAATGTGGCCTGCACCGTGCGCCAGGTGCGCACCGTCCGGCCGGGCGGCCAGGTCGTGTTCCGGACCGTCCGCACCTGCACCCCCGAGCCCGTGTGCCGGACCGTGAAGACCCGCAAGGTCCGCCCGAACGGCAAGGTGGTGGTGACCACGGAGCGCCGCTGCAGCTAGGGCGCGCCATCCCGGCCGCATCTGCCCGAGGCGGGCCGCCGCGGCCCGCCTTTCGTCGTCCGGAGCCTGCCCGGGAGCCCGAATCCTGGCCACAGGCGGCGCTCCGCGCTAGAGACCGGAGCGCACCCGCCCGACGGTTCTCCCGATGCCGCTTGCGCTCGCGCCCTTCGATCAGGACCTCCTCGCCGGCGCCCACGGCGAGGCGGCGCGCTTCTGCATGCGCCTCCTCGTGCGCTTCGCCGAGGCCGTGGGCGCGGAGCGCCTCATCGACGCGGAGGCCGCCCATATCGACGGCTGCCTCTATCTCGGCCAGGTGAGCCTCGACTTCGCGGACCATCTCGTGCGCCTCGGCGGCCGCGTGCGAATCCCCACCACGCTCAACGTGGGCTCGATCGACCTCATCCACCCGGAGCTTTTTCGCGGCGAGGCGGATGTCGGGCAGGGCGGCGCGGCGCTCATGCGGGCGCACGAGGCGCTCGGCTGCCTGCCGACCTTCACCTGCGCGCCCTACCAGACGATGTTCCGCCCGCGCTTCGGCGCCCAGATCGCCTGGGCGGAGTCGAACGCGATCGTGTTCGCGAACTCCGTCATCGGCGCGCGCACCAACCGCTACGGCGACTTCATCGACCTGTGCTGCGCGCTCACGGGCCGCGTGCCGTATTACGGCCTGCACCTCCCGGAGAACCGCCGCGCCCGGGTGCTGGTCGAGATCACCGGCCTGCCCGAGGAATGGGACGAGGCGGGCCCGGCTTGCGTCGCCGTCGGGCATGCGATCGGGCGCCGCTGCGGCGACCGCATCCCGGCGATCGCGGGCCTGCCCGCCGGCACCGGCGAGGACGACCTCAAGGCGCTCGGCGCCGTCGCGGCCTCGGCCGGCGCGGTCGCGATGTTCCATGCGGTCGGGCTCACCCCCGAGGCCTCCACCCTGGAGGCCGCCTTCCAGGGTGCGGCGCCCGAGGAGACGATCCGCCTCTCCGCCGACGACCTGCGCGCCATCGTGGCCGGGCTCTCGACCGTGCCGGACGGGACGCCGCTGACTGCGGTCAGCCTCGGCACCCCGCATTTCTCGCTTGCCGAATTCGCCCGTCTGATGCCGCTCCTCGACGGCCCGCGCCCGGCGGTCGACGTCTACGTCAACACGGGCCGGAGCGTGCTCGCCGAACTCGAAGCGCGCAGCTGGGCGGAGCGGCTCGAGGCCGCCGGCGTGACGCTGGTGATCGACACCTGCACCTACGTGACCGCGGTGATGCGCGACCTCTCGGGGGCCGTGATGACCAATTCGGGCAAATGGGCCTATTACGCGCCCGGCAATATCGGGGTCGAGGTCGCGTTCGGCTCGCTTCACGCCTGCATGGCCTCGGCCCGCGCGGGCCGCGTGGTGCGGACCCCGTGAGCGCGTCGCATCCCATCCGTGGAGCTCGCGCGGGCCGCGTGGTGCGGGCGCCATGAGCGCGGTCTCGTCCGAAATCCGCTCAATCCCGGGCGTCACGCTCGCACCCGGCCGCGCGGCCGGCGAGCCTTTCGTGCTGCGGGAGCCCCTGAGCTTCTGGGGCGGGCTCGATTCGGCGACGGGCCGGATCATCGACCGGTGGCACCCGCAGCACGGCGCGGGCATCGCGGGGCGGATCCTCATCATGGAGGCGGGGCGCGGGTCGAGCTCCGGCAGCTCGGTGCTCGCGGAAGCGATCCGCCGCGGCACCGGCCCGGCCGGCATCGTGCTGCGGACCCGCGACGCCATCGTGACCGTCGGGGCCATGGTGGCAGGCGAGCTCTACGGCCTCGCCTGTCCCGTGATCCTCGCGGCGGCGGAGGACTGGCCCGCGATCCGGGCCGCGTCGCACCTGACGCTGGAGGCGGCGCCCGAAGGGGCGGTGATCCGTTGCTCCGGCGAGCCTGCCGCGGGCTCGCCGTCGAGCATCGGGCCGCCCTCGCAAGTCCTTCAGCCCGCCGCCTCCGTCCCGTCGTCGGGCATCGGGCCGCCCTCGCAAACGCCTCAGCCCGCCGCAGGCTCGTCGTCGAGCATCAGGCCGCCGTCGTAAGGGGCCGCGATCCGGCCGAGCGCGGCGCGGAAGGGCTCCGATCCGACCGCGTCGTCCGCCCCGAGGAGGGCGCGCAGCTCCGCGTCCGGGCGCATCGGCAGGCCGGCCAGAAAGGCGTCGAGGCTCTCCTCGCCGCACCGTCCCGCTTTGAGCCCGGCGACGAGCCGGCCCGTGAGCGCGTGGTCGGGGTGGAGCGGATTCTCGGGCGCGCGCCCGAACTCGTAGAGGTGGCGCACCACGCCCCAGGGGGCGGGCTCCCGCGGCATCCGGGCGAGGAGGCCTGTCTCCTCGGCCGCGACGTAGAAGCGGTTGAGGCCGTCGAAGAGAGCGAAGCGGTAGTCCTGCGCCAGGAGCCCGCCTTCCCATTCGCGCCAGGCCTCGTCCGGAGCGTTGGGGGCGATGGCTTCCGCGACGATCACGCGGGGCCGCCAGCGCGCCCAGTCGGCGCCTGCGAACACGTCGGCCTCCGCGCCCTCGACGTCGACCTTCAGAAAATCGATCCGCCCGACGCCGTGCGCCTCGCAGAGCTGGGCCAGGGTCGCGACGGGGCGGCGGACGGTCGCGTAGGCGGCGCCGAAGCTCTCCGCCTGGCGGGCATGGTGCTCCACCATGGTGGAGAGGCCGTGGAAGCGCTCCACCACGTGGAAATCGGTCTCGCCGGAGCGGCGCCCCACGAGGGTGCACAGGACGGTGTCGCGGGGGCGCAGCGAGCGGTAGCGCGCGAAGAGGGGCTCCTGCGGCTCGGCCACGAGCCCGCGCCAGCCCTGGAGATAGAACCAGTACGACACGTTGTCGGCGACCGGGTGGCCGCCGCCGACGTCGACGTAGAAGCCCGGGCCCTCGCCCTCGAACGCGCAGGCGAGGTGGTAGTCCTCGAGCCGCTGCGCGTAAGACAGATCCATCGCCGTCATGACACCCCGCCCGCGGCGGTGCGTCCGCCGGCACGGGAGACTGCCACGGCGCCGCCCGGCGCGATACGGGCGATCAGGCCCCGGCGCATCGGGGGCCGGATCGCCGGCCGCCGGCGCGACACGGTTGATCGGATGTCGGTCCATGAGGAGCCGGACCGTCAGGCGCCGGAGCGGGGGACGGCTGCGGCGGCACCGGGCGCGAAGCCGGGCGATGGGACGTCAGCGCATCAGGAGCCAGACCGTCAGCCAGATCCACAGCGGCGCGGGGGCCGCGACCCAGATCAGCAGCACGGGCAGGAGGCGGGGCAGGAGGCGGGGAAGGGGGAGCATCGGGGTCTCCGGAGGGGATGTGTTCGGCACGGATGACGGAAGGGCGCGGCTACCCGCCGAGGACCCGCAGCGCCGTCAGCACGACCACGGCCCCGAGCCCGACCGCGAAGGCGAGCTGGACGGAGCGCACCAGGGTGCGGCCCGTGGGATCGGGTCGCGGCGCCGGCCGGGCCGCGCCCTCGCGGGCGAAGGCGCGGGCGAGGCCGAGATAGGCCGTGAACCAGAGGAGGGTCATGGCTTCGGCGGCCATCACGATGGCGGGGGCGGTCATGGTCGGGGTCCTGCGATGCGGGATGCCGAGAGGCGGATGGGGCCGGGGACGGCCGGCGGCTAAGGTGCGGGTTGCCCGGACGCGGGCTGCGCGATCGGCAGGTGCAGCGCCTTCGGACCGAGGCCGAGGCCGATCTGCAGGCTCTCCGCGATGCGCTCCGCCCGGTCGACGAAGAGGGCGGCGATGTCCGCGGGCAGGACCTCTCGCGCCGTGGCCTGGAAGAGCCCGAGCCAGCGCGCGAAATGCGCCTCGTCGAGCCCGAGGCCCGCATGGGCCGCGTGCGGCTTGCCGCCGTAGCGGCCGGTGCGCAGGATCACCGAGGACCAGAACGCCACCATGGTGTCGAGATGGGCGTCCCAGCGGCCGGCGAGCCGGCGCTCGAAGACCGGCCCGAGCTCCGGATCGTGCCGGATCCGGGCGTAGAAGCGGGTCACGAGCACGCCGATGAGGGCGTCGTCGAGGCCGGCCGATCCGTTGACCTGAGCGAGAGGGATCATGGGCGCTCCGAAAGAGGTATTTGCGATACCTCTTTCTGCTACGCTTGAATTACGGTATTTGCAATACCTGTTTTTCAGGACCGTCCGATGCGCCTCACCGCCCACACCGACTATGCGCTCCGCGTGCTCATGACCCTCGCGGTCGCGGGCGAGCGGCTCGTCACCATCGACGAGCTCGCCCGGCGCCACCGGGTGTCGAAGAACCACCTGATGAAGGTGGCCCAGACCCTCGTGGGCCTCGGTTTCGCCGAGAGCGTCCGCGGCCGTTCCGGGGGCCTGCGCCTCCGCGGCCCCGCGGACGGAATCCGCATCGGCGCGGTGGTGCGGGCGCTCGAGGACGACCGGCGCCTGGTGGAGTGCCTCGGCGAGGGGCCCGCGACCTGCGTCCTGCACGGCGCCTGCGTCCTGAAGCGGACGCTCAGCGGCGCCCTCGAAGCGTTCTTCGTGGAGCTCGACCGCGTCACCCTCGCCGATCTCGCGGTGCCGGCGCCGCAACTGAGGCGCCAGCTCGGGCTGGAGGCGGCCTGACCGCCGAACCGCCCGCAAGGCTGGTCTGCGCGTCCGTCATAACGGAACGTCCGTTTTTAAGAACGATAATGTTGACATAACGGACGGGATTTCCCAGGTTGGCGGCTCCCCGACAGGCCCGCCCATGAACGCTCCCCTCTCCTCCTCCGATCTCGCCGCCGCCCGCCGGTTCGCCCCGGCCGCTCCCGTCTCGTCCGCCGATTCCGCCCGTGGTCTCGCCGCGCCCGCCCCTCTGGTGCGCCTGGAGGGCGTCTCCAAGGTGTTCGCGGGCCGGACCGGCGCGCCGGTCGCGGCGCTCGACGGCGTCGACCTCGCCGTGGCGCCGGGCTCCGTGCTCGGGGTGATCGGCCGCTCGGGCGCCGGCAAGTCGACCCTGATCCGCCTCGTCAACGGGCTGGAGCGCCCGAGCGCGGGCCGCGTGACCGTCGACGGCGCGGAGGTCTCGGGCCTGCCCGAGCGCGCCTTGCGCGAGGCGCGGCGCTCGATCGGGATGATCTTCCAGCACTTCAACCTGCTCTCGTCCCGGACCGCCGCCGGGAACGTGGCGCTGCCGCTCGAAGTCGCGGGATACGGCCGCGCCGCCATCCGGGCCCGCGTCGACGAACTCCTCGCCCTCGTGGGGCTCTCCGACAAGCGCGACCGCTACCCGGCCGAGCTCTCCGGCGGCCAGAAGCAGCGCGTCGGCATCGCCAGGGCGCTCGCCACCAACCCGAAGGTGCTGCTCTCCGACGAGGCGACCTCCGCGCTCGACCCGGAGACCACCCGCTCGATCCTCGAGCTCCTGGCCCGCATCAATCGCGAGCTCGGGCTGACGATCCTGCTCATCACCCACGAGATGGCGGTGATCCGCGCCATCGCCCACGAGGTCGCCGTGATCGACGGCGGGCGCATCGTGGAGCGGGGCGACGTGTTCGACCTCTTCACCCGGCCCGCGCATGCGGTGACGCGCGCGTTCCTCGCCGAGGAGAGCGGGCGCGCGCTCCCCGCCCACCTCGCCGCCGCGCTGCGCCCCGAACCCGTCCCGGGCGGCCGGGCGGTGGTGCGGATCACCTTCCGGGGCCCGCACGCCACCGACCCGATCCTGGCGCGGCTCGCCCGCGAGCTTGCGATCGAGAGCACGATCCTGGCCGGCGCCGTCGACGAGATCGCGGGGCGCCCGTTCGGCACCCTCGTGGTCGGCATCCCCGAAGGCTCGCTCGGAGCGGCGCTCGCCTTCCTGGCTCCCTACGGCCTCGACGCGGAGGTGCTCGGCCATGTCGCGTAACCCCTCGCTACAGGAGCGGGCCACCATGTCGCCTGATCGCCCTCTCTCCAGCACAGCGGTGACCCGCCATGTCGCCTGAAATCGTCCGCCTCATTGCTGGTGTGTCCCGATCGGAAGTGACCCGTCATGTCGCCTGAAATCCTCCGCCTCATCGTCGAGGCCGCCGGGGACACGCTCCGCATGGTCGCGGTCGCGACGCTGCTCGGCACGCTCGCCGGCCTGCCGCTCGGCGTCTTCCTCGCGACCTCCGGTCGGGGCGAGCTCCTCGCCGCGCCGTGGGCGAACCGCTCGCTCGGCTTCGTGGTCAACGCGACGCGCTCGACGCCCTTCATCATCCTCGTGGTGGCGATCATCCCCTTCACCCGGCTCGTCGCCGGCACCTCGATCGGCACCGATGCCGCCATCGTGCCCCTCACGGTCGCGGCCACGCCCTTCATCGCGCGCCTCGTCGAGGGTGCGATCCGCGAGGTCGATCAGGGTCTCGTGGAGGCCGCCCGCGCCTTCGGGGCGAGCCCGCTCCAGATCGTCGCCAAGGTGCTGATCCCGGAGGCGCTGCCCGGCATCGTGCTCGGGCTCACGCTGGCGGTGGTCTCGCTCATCGGCTTCTCGGCCATGGTGGGCGCGGTCGGCGGCGGGGGCCTCGGCGATCTCGGCATCCGCTACGGCTACCAGCGGTTCATGCCCGACGTGATGGCCGCCGTCGTGGTCGTGCTGATCGCGCTCGTCCAGCTCGTCCAGAGCCTCGGCGACCGCCTCGCGCGGCGCCTCAACCGGCGCCTGCGCCAGGCCTGAGTTTCAAGTTCCAACCCCTCGCTAAGGAGCCCCCCATGTCGAAGCTGAAGACCCTCTCGCTTGCCGCCCTCGTGGCCTTCGCGGCGCTGCCCGCCGCGGCCCAGACTGCCCAGGTGGTGCGCATCGGCGCGACGCCCGGTCCCCACGCCCAGATCCTCGAGGCCGTGAAGCCGATCGCGGCGAAGCGCGGCATCGAGCTCAAGATCGTCGAGTTCTCGGACTACGTGGTCCCGAACGCGGCGCTCGCGGCCGGCGAGATCGAAGCGAACTCGTTCCAGCACAAGCCTTATCTCGACAACCAGAAGGCCGACCGCGGCTACAGGATCGAGTCGGTCGCCGCCACCGTGAACTTCCCGATCGGCGTCTATTCGAAGAAGCACAAGAGCTTCGACGCGGTGCCGGCCGGCGCCACGGTCGCGATCCCCAACGACCCGACGAACGGCGGCCGCGCGCTGCTGCTGCTGCAGGACAAGGGCTTCCTGAAGCTCAAGAAAGACGTCGGCTTCAAGCCGACCGTCGCCGACATCGCCGAGAACCCGCGCCGGCTGAAGTTCGTCGAGATCGACGCCGCCCAGGCCCCGCGCGTCCTCGACGACGTGGATGCCGGCGTGGTCAACACCAACTACGCCTCCCAGGCCGGCCTCAACCCCGTGAAGGACGCGATCCTGCGCGAGGACCCGAAGGGGCCCTACGTGAACCTCATCGCGGTGCGCACTGACGACAAGGACAAGCCCTGGGTGAAGGCGCTGGTCGAGTCCTACCACGCCCCCGAGGTGAAGGCCTTCGTGGAGCAGACGTTCGGCGGCGCCGTGCTGGCGGGCTGGTGATCCGCGACCCGAAGGGCCGGCTCCGCCGGCCCTTTTTTCAGGGGCGCCAGGGCGGATCGAGGGGAAAGACCGGGCGGCGCACGCGGCGGTAGGGGAGCTGCGTCAGGTCGCTCGTGCAGGGGCCGGGCGTCGTGACCGTGTAGCTCGCCGCCGCGATCTTGTCGTAGGCGCGCCGGTGCGCCACCGCGGCCTTGACGCCGATGAGCGACAGGCTCTCCGGATCGATCCCCTGCGAGCGCCATTGCGCGAGGTCGAAGGGCGGCGTCTTGCGGCTCGTGAGCAGCACGGTGACGCCCTCGACCCGCACGACCGCGCACGGGCCCATGCTGAAATGCACGCCTTGCGCGGCCGCGAGGTGGCTGTTGCGGTCCTCCAGGGTGAAATGTCCGTCGCTGCGGCTCACGAACACCGCCTCGACCGCGACCGGCCCCTCGTCGAGGGCGCTGCCCCGGCCTCCGATCGCGAGCCGGCGCGTCTCGCCGGGTTGCGCGTCCCGCAGGCTCTCGACCGCTCCAGGATCCGCGATCGCCACCGCGGCGTTGTGAACCCCGCGGCGCAGGAAGGCGCGCAGGATCGCGGTGCCGTCGCCCGGGGCGCCGCCGCCGATGTTGTCGGCGGGCTCGACCAGGAGCACGGGCCCGCGCTCCGGCGTGCCGATCTGGTCCAAGGCCGCGTCGAGGTCCCACTCGCGCGGCACGCCGAGTTCGCGCAGGCTCGCCGCGGTGTCGACGAGGCTCGCGAGCGCCGCCTCGGCGCGCTCCGCAGGGCCCGTGGTGACGAGGGAGAACGACACCCCGACCTCCGGCACGTCCGAGAAGGCGTAGCCGCCGATCACGTTGACGGCCCAGACGTCTGCGTCCTCGGCCTCGATCCGGCGCGCCAGCGCGGCGAGGTCGCGCATGGGCCGGTCGGCGGTGCCGGTGCCGGTCGGCGGCCAGATCACCGGCGCGGTGCGGGCGTGCATGCGCGGACGCAGGCCTTCGTCGAGCGCGCGAGCGAGGAGCCGCGCCGAGCGCACGGCCGCCTCGCGCGCGTCCGTGTGCGGGTTCTCGCGATAGGCTACGAGCCCGTCGGCATGGCGCGCCATCGCGGCCGTGAAGGTGGCGTGCAGGTCGAACACGCCGAAGAGGGGCAGAGCCGCGGCGCCCGGCACCGCGCGGATGCGGGCGAGCAATTCGCCCTCCGGATCCTCGCAGTCCGTCGTCACCATGGCGCCGTGCAGCGCGAGCCAGATCCCGTCGAGGCCGCCGTCGTTCAAGGCGCGCCGCAAGCCCGCGTCGAGCTCGCCCCAGAACGCCTCGAACACCCCGTGCTCCACGGGCCCCGCGGGCAGCGCGCCGTAATCCGCGACCGGCACGACCTCCCAGCCGCAGGATTCCGCGACCTCGAGGAATCCGTCGACCGTCGAGCCGTCGCCGCGCCGCGCGAGCATGTCGGCGCCGCGCCGGATCGTGAAATCGGCCGCCCGCGTCGGCTCCGGCACGAAGGTGTGGGTCTCGTGGAACAGGCCGGCCAGCAGGATGCGTCGACGGTTCATGGGGCCGGAATCCTAAGGCGCGGGCGGCGGGACGCCCAGTCAAGCACCGGAACGCGCGGCGCCGCAAGCAAAGCTTGAGGGCCGCCCATGTCGCGCGTGCACGGCTCAAGTCCCGCCGCCGTGTTGACAGGACGGGCGCGGCGCCGAAACATCGCACGACAGCGCGGCGAACCGCGCGGGCGGAACATCGGGAGGCCCGGGTCGATGCGCGTCTTCGTGGCCTCTCTCGCGACCGAGACCAACACGTTCTCGCCGCTGTATGTCGACCGCTCCGCCTTCGAGTCCGGCTTCTACTGCCCGCCCGGCACCCACCCCGACACCCCGACCCTGTGCTCCGCGCCCGTCGTCGCGGCGCGAAGGCGCGCGAAGAGCGACGGCTTCACGCTGATCGAGGGCACCGCGACCTGGGCCGAGCCCGCCGGCCTCGTCGCGCGCGAAGCCTACGAGAGCCTGCGCGACGAGATCCTCGGCCAGCTCGAAGCGGCGCTCCCCGTCGACGTGGTGCTGTTCGGCCTGCACGGCTCCATGGTGGCGCGCGGCTACGACGATTGCGAGGGCGATCTCCTGGCGCATGCCCGGCGCGTCGCGGGCGCGGACGCCGTGATCGGCGCCGAGCTCGACATGCATTGCCATCTGAGCGAGGGGATGGTCGAGGCCGCCGACGTCATCGTGGCCTTCAAGGAATTCCCGCACACCGATTTCCTCGAGCGTGCCGAGGACCTCGTCGACCTGTGCCTGCGCCAGGCCCGCGGCGCGATCGCGCCGGTGGCGGCGCTGTTCGACACCCGCGCGATCGCGGCCTTCATGACGAGCCGCGAGCCCGGCCGCTCCTTCGTGGACCGCATCAAGGCCATGGAAGGCCGGGACGGGATCCTGAGCATCACCATCGCCCACGGCTTCACGGCCGCGGACGTCTACGACATGGGCACCAAGGTGCTGGTCTATGCCGACCGCGACCGCGCCAAGGCCGAGGCGCTGGCGGAGCGCCTCGCGCGCGAGATCCTCGCCTGGGGTCCGGGCGGGGCGATGCCGCGGCACTTCAAGCCCGACGAGGCCATCGCGGAGGCGCTGTCGCTCGCGGGCGGGCCGATCGTGCTCGCCGACCGCTGGGACAATCCCGGCGGCGGCGTCGCGGGCGACGCCACCGTGATGGTCGAGGCGCTGATGCGCCACCCCGACGTGCCCTCCGCGATCGGGGCGATGTGGGATCCGGTCGCGGTGAGCTTCTGCCGCGCCGCCGGTCCCGGCGCCGAAATCTCGCTGCGCTTCGGCGGCAAGGCCGCGGCGACCTCCGGTCCGCCGGTCGATGCGACCGTGCGCGTGCGCGCCACGACGCCCGACCTCGTGATCCCCTTCGAGCAGAGCCTCGTCTCGCTCGGGCCTGCCGCCGCGATCACCATCGGCAACCTCGACGTGGTGCTGGCCTCCACCCGCGCCCAGACCTTCAGCCCGCCGGTCTTCACGAATCTCGGCATCGACCTGGCGCAGAAGAAGATCGTGGTGGTGAAGTCCTCGAACCATTTCTACGCCGCCTTCTCGAAGATCGCGGCCGCGATCCTCTACCTCGACACCGGCGGCCCCTATCCGGGCGATCTCTCCAAGGTCACCTTCACCAAGGTCCGCCGCCCCCTCGCGCCGCTGGATCCGCATCCGTGGCTGTGAGCCCTCACACCCGCCCGGAGGTGCATCCGCGGCTGTGAACCCTCACATGCGCCCGGAGGTGCATCCGTGGCCGTGAACCCCTGCTCCCGCAGCGATCCGGATCGGAATCCATGTTAGCCGCTTCTCCCGCCGAGACCACGCTCCCGCCCATGCGCACCGACGCGCTCGCGGATCTCGTCCTCGATCCGCTCGCCAAGGGCCTGCCCTTCGGCCTGAAGCCGCTGCGCCTCGGCGACGTCGGCCGCCAGGGCTGGAGCCTGTTCGACGGCTCCCTGCCGCTGCCGCAGGCGGTGATCCGCCGCGACGTACTCACGGCGAACAGCGCCTGGATGAGCGCGTTCGCGGCCGAGAACGGGCTCCTGCTCGCCCCGCACGGCAAGACCACCATGGCGCCGCAGCTCTTCGCGCTGCAGATCGCCGACGGCGCCTGGGCCATCACGGTCGCGACCGTGCAGCAGCTCGAGGTCTGCCGCCGCTTCGGCGTGAAGCGGGTGGTGATCGCCAACCAGCCGGTCGGGCAACTCGCGGTCGATGCCTGCTTCGGCGCCTTGCGCGAAACGGACGGCTTCGAGCTCTACTGCCTCGCCGACAGCCTCGCGGGCGTGGCGCTTCTGGCCGAGGGCGCACGACGGCTGCCGCCGCCGCAGGAGCGTCCCTTGCGGGTGCTGGTCGAGCTCGGCTTTCCCGGCGGCCGCACCGGCGCCCGGACGCGGGAGGAAGCGCTCGCGGTCGCCCGCGCGGTCGCAGGGACACCCGGTCTCGCGCTCGCAGGCTTCGAGTGCTTCGAGGGCCTGCTGCCGGACCCTGTCGCGGTCGACGCCTTCCTCGATTCCGTGGTCGCGGCGGCGGGCTCCGCCGAGGACGAGGGCCTCCTGGCCGAGGGCGCGCCCCTGATCCTGAGCGCCGGCGGCTCGGCCTTCTTCGACCGGGTCGGCGAGCGCTTCGGCGCCGCCGCATTCCGCCGGCCAATGCTGCGGGTGCTGCGCTCGGGCTGCTACCTCACCCACGATTCGCTCGCCTATGCCGCCGCCTTCCGGCGCGTGGTCGAGGAGACGAGCCTGCGCCTGCCGCCCGGCGGCCTGGAGCCCGCCCTGGAGGTGTGGGCGCACGTGCAGTCGCGGCCCGAACCCGGCCGCACGATCCTGACCATGGGCAAGCGCGACGTGAGCTACGATTCGAGCCTGCCCGTGCCGCTGCACTGGGTCCGCCCCGGCGCCATGGCGCGGCCGGAGCCGATGCCCCGCGGCCACGCGGTGCTGGCGCTCAACGACCAGCATTGCCATCTCGGCACGCCGGGCGAGAGCCCGCTGCAGGTCGGCGACATGGTCGGTTTCGGGATCGGCCATCCCTGCACCACCTTCGACAAGTGGAGCCTCCTCATGGTGGTCGACGAGGAGTACCGGGTGGTCGATGCGGTGAAGACGTTCTTCTAGGACGCCAAATCTGCAAGGAGTGCCGCCTCGCCGATGCGGTGAGGACGTTCGTTCAAGACGTCGAATCCGTCGGGAACACCGCGTCGTCGATGCCGCGACGACGTTCTGGCCCCTGCCACATCCTTTCGGAGCCTCCATGGCCCTCGTCCTGCATTATCATCCCCTGTCCTCCTATTGCTGGAAGGTGCTGATCGCCCTCTACGAGAACGGCGCCCCGTTCGAGACCCGCCTCGTCGATTTCGGCGATCCCGGGGCCCGGGCCCGCTACGCGGCTTTGTGGCCGACCGCGAAGATCCCGCTCCTGGAGGACGACGGACGGGTCGTGCCCGAGACCTCGATCATGATCGAGCATCTGGACCGGCACCATCCCGGCCGGGTCCGGCTGCTGCCGCAGGATCCGGAGGAGCGCCTGGAAGCCCGCCTCTGGGATCGTCTCTTCGACAACTACGTCATGACCCCGGTGCAGCGGGCCGTCGCCCAGCGGATGCGCCCCGAGCCTGAGCGCGATCCGCGGACGAGCGCCGAGGCGGTCGCGGACCTCGCCGTGGCCTACGACATGATCGAGGGCCGGTTCGGAAGCCGCACCTGGGCCGCCGGCGCGACGTTCAGCCTGGCGGATTGCGCGGCGGCCCCGGCCCTGTTCTACGCCGCCGCCGTGCGTCCCTTCCCTGGGGATCACCCGATTCTCGCCGCCTATTTCGAGCGCCTGATGGAGCGGGCGTCGGTGCGGCGCGTGATCGCCGAGGCGCAGCCCTTCTTCCGCTACTTCCCGTTCGTGCACGCCTTGCCGAGCCGCTTCCTCGCGGCTTCCTGAGGCGGGCCGCACTCGCCGCGGCTTCGTCTCGGGCCTGCCTCCGGAACCGCCTTGGAGTCCGTCAGGCTGTCTCAGGATCGCATTCAGGCGGAGCCGACAGCCCCGCCTCTCCCGATTCCATCACGAGCCGACAGATTCTAGCGCCGCGCCACCTCCCGGGCGGCGTCCTCCACGGCTTCCAGCGTCGCGTCGATCACCGCGTCGTCGTGCTCGATCGAGAGGAACCAGGCGCCGCGTTCGAGCGCGCGCACGCCCCGGCGCAGGAGCGCGGTCGTGAAGGCGACGTAGGCCGGCCGGTCGAGACGGGTGAGGTCGCGGTAGTTCCGGGCTGGCGCCTCGAGGCCGAAGCCGACGTGGAAGATCCCGGGGAATCCCGTCACCACCGCCTGGATCCCGGCCCGGGCGAGGGCCGCCTCGACGCCCCCCATGAGCCGGCGGCCGCGGGCCTCGATGGTGCGGTAGAGGTCGGGCGTCAGGGCCCGCAGGGTCGCGACGGTCGCGGCCATGGAGACGCATTGCGAATTGTAGGTGCCGCCGTGCACCACGCCGCCGGTGGCGAAGAGGTCGAGGAGGTCGGCCCGCCCCGCCAGCGCCGCCACCGGGAAGCCGTTGGCGATCGCCTTGCCGAAGGTCGCGAGGTCGGGCGTGACGCCGAAGCGCTCCTGCGCGCCGCCGGGCGCGAGCCGGAAGCCGGTGATGACCTCGTCGAAGATCAGCACCGTGCCGTGCCGGGTGCAGGCGGCGCGCGCCCCTTCGAGATAGCCGGGTGCGGGGTGGATCGCGCCCGCGTTGCACATGGCGGCTTCCATGATCACGCCCGCCACGTCCCCTTGCGCCAGGCGCCGCTCCAGGCGCTCGAGGTCGTTCCAGGTCAGGACCTCGATGCCCTCCGCGGCGTCCGGGTCCTGCCCGGCGCTGCCCGCGACGGGGACCGGGCTGTCCTCGGGGCCGGCGGCGTTGAGGCCGGGCGCGGTCGACCACAGGATGTTGTCGAACCAGCCGTGGTAATGGCCCTCGAACTTCAGGATGACCTTCCGCCCCGTGGCCGCGCGGGCCAGCCGCATCGCCGCCTGCACGACCTCCGAGCCCGACGAGCCGAAGCGCACGCGCTCGGCGCACGGCACCATGTCGCAGACGAGGCGCGCGGCCTCGACCTCGAGATGGCCCTGGCCCGCGAACAGGATCGCCCGGTCGACCTGCTCGTGCACCGCCCGGCGCAAGCCCTCCGGGCTGTGGCCGAGGATCATCGGGCCCATGCCGAGGTAGTAGTCGATGAGCCGGTTGCCGTCGACGTCGTAGAGATACGGCCCCTCGGCGCGCTCGAACATCAGCGGCGTCGGCGCGATGTTGAGGCGGAAGTTGCTGTTGACCCCGCCCGCGATCCACTGCGCGTTGGCCTTGATCTGCCGTGCCGATTCGTCGAACGCGAGGGCGGGCGCGGCGTCGAGGGCGGTCTGGGCGGTCACGGCGGCGCTCCTCGGGAATGGTGCCTTCTGGGACGAGAAGGGCACGGCGGCGCTCCTCGGAATTGGTGCCTTATGGGACGAGAAGGGCGCCGCGGCGCTCCTCGCAATCCGGCTCTTCGGCGAAGGGGCGCGGCTGCGCTCCTCGCGTCGGTTGCCTTTTCCGGGAGGAGAGCACGGCGCCGTTTTCCTTGTAAAGGAATGCTTGTTTCGTAGGATGGAAATTCGCAGGCCGCGATCCGCGGCCGGGAGGGCGAGGAACCATGGCGCAGGCCGACGGCCCCTACATCGTCCAGCCGGTCCTCAAGGCCCTCAAAGTTCTGGAATACGTCGCCGAGAAGGGCCACGAGGTCACGCTCACCGAGGTCGCCACGGAATTGCGGCTGCCCAAGACCACGGTGTTCCGCTACCTCCAGACGCTCACCGCGGCCTCCTTCCTGCATCACGATTCCGCGCGCGACCGCTACGGGGTGGGCCTGCGCTTCCGCGCGCTCGCCAAGGCCGACAAGAGCCTGCAGCGCCTGCGCGCGCTGGCGCAGCCCGAGATGGCGGAGCTGGGACGGACCTTCAACGAGACCATCAATCTCGGCATCCTGGCCGAGGGCCAGGTCGTCTACATCGACATGATCGAGGCCAACCGGGCGCTTCGCATGCAGGCCCGCATCGGCGACCGGCACCCGCTCCATTCCACCTCGCTCGGCAAGGCGATGCTCGCCTTCCTGCCCGAGGCCGAGCGCCTGAGCCTCGTCGACGGCTCGCTCAAGGCCATGACTTTGCGCACCGTCACGAGCCGGGCGGCGCTGCGGCGCCAGATCGAGGAGGTGCGCCGCAAGGGCTACGCGGTCGAAATCGGCGAGAACGAGGACGGGTCCATGTGCATCGGCGTGCCGATCATCGACGAGGGCGGCCACCCGCTCGCGGCCCTGAGCCTGTCGGCGCCGGAGCGGCGCATGACCCGCGAGGTCACCCAGAACGCGATCGCGGCGCTCCAGGGCGCGGCCGGGCGGATCTCGGTCCGGCTCGGCGCCGCCGCGCCCGCGCCGGCGCGGCCCCGGGCGGCGCGGGCGCGGGCGTGAACCGGGCGGGCGCAATGTTTCGCCGGGCGAAACCGGCCGTTCTTGACACGAATTTTGGCCGTTCCTAGCCTGATCCCGGCGCCCGGGCCCTGGGCGCGCCCTCGGAGGCGAGAGTGCGGATCGCGGTCATCCACGTCGCTCAGGAGACGAACGACTTCAATCCGGTGCCGACGACGCTGCGCGACTACGAGGCGTTCGGGATCTTCGAGGGCGCCGCGATCGTCGAGAGGCTCGGCGGCCTCGGCCAGATCGGCGGCCATCTCGCGGCGGTGGCGGAATCGGGTCTCGCGATCGAGACGGTGCCGATCGTGCGCGCCTGGGCGGTCGCGGGCGGGCGCATCACGCGGCAAGCCTACCGCTTCTTCGAGGAGCGCATCCGCGCCGGCCTCGCGGCCGCGGGGCCGATCGACGGGCTCGCGCTCCAGCTCCACGGCGCCTGCGCGGCGGACGGGATCGACGACGTGGAGGGCGAGCAGGCGGCGCTCTGCCGCGCGATCCTGGGCGACCGCATCCCGATCGTGCTCGGCCTCGACCATCACGCCAACGTGACGCGCAAGATCGTCGAGAGCGTCGACGCCATCGTCGGCCACCGCACGCAGCCGCACGACCCCTTCGACACGGGGAAAATCGGCACCGCGCTCCTGATCCGCCTCATCCGCGGCGAGGTGAAACCCGTCACGGCCTGGCGCAAGATCCCGCTCCTGTCGCACCAGGAGCAGTTCCTGACCGATCGCGGCCCCATGAAGGTGTGGTTCGACCGCGCCCGCGCGCTCGAGGCGGACCCGCGCGTCCTCCAGGTCTCGAACTATCCGATGCAGCCCTGGCTCGACGTCGCCGAGGGCAGCTGGGCCACGATCGCGGTGACGGACGGCGACCGCGATCTGGCGGAGCGCATCGCCGACGAGATGGCCGACCTCGCCTGGTCGATGCGCGACCGTTTCCAGGTCCGCGAGGCGGTGGGCATCGACGAGGCCGTGCGCCGGGCGGACGCGGCGGAACGCGGCGTCGTGGTCCTGAGCGACACCGGCGACACGGTGTTCGGGGGCGCGGCCGGCGACAGCAACCTCATCCTCGAGTCCATGCTGCGGCTGGGGATCAAGGGCCCCGCCCTCGTGCCGCTGATCTCGCCCGAGGCGGCATCGCGCCTCGCGGATGCGGGCGAGGGCGCGACCGTGACCCTGCCGCTCGGCGGCGATTCCGCGCCGGCGTTCTTCCGGCCGCTTCCCGTGACCGGCACCGTGCGCCGGGTCGGCGGCGGGGTGATCCCGCTCTCCGACAGCCATCAGCGCGAGGTCGACATGGGCCGCACGGTGGTGTTCGAGGCCGGCCCGGTGACGCTTCTGATCAGCGAACTGCGCGGCGTCGCCGGCAACGTGCCGGACGTCTACCGCGCCTTCGGGATCGAGCCCGCGGACTACAAGATGGCGGTGCTCAAGACCGCCTCGAACTTCCAGTACTTCGCGCCGATCGCGTCTCAGGTGATCCGCGTCGACACGAGCGGCCCCGGCCAGTCCGACGTCTTCACCCTGCCGTGGCAGCGGATCCCGCGGCCGGTCTATCCCCTCGACCCCATCGAGGACTGGCGCGACGGCCCCGCGGGCGCGCAGGCGCCGTCCGCCGCGCCCACACCCAGGAAGCACGTCGCGTGAAAGTCTGAACCCCCAACGCGAGCCGAGGAGGCCCCGTCCCATGAGACCTCGATTCTTGAGCCCCTCCGGGCTGTTGACCCTGCTCCTCCTCGCGGTCGCGTCGCTCGCGACATCGATCGGCGCATGGGCCGCCGACCTCAAGGGCGGGCGCCTGCGCGTGGCGATCCTCGCCGACATGACGAACTTCGACCCGCAGCAATTCTCGACCGTCAATTTCCCGCTGATCAAGAATTTCTACGACAGCCTTCTCGAGTACACCCCCGACGGCAAGGCGGTGCCGAGCCTCGCCTCGTCCTGGGAGATCGCCCCCGACAACAGATCCGTGACCGTGAAGCTTCGCAACGACGTGAAGTTCCACAGCGGTGCGCCCTTCAATGCGGAAGCCGTCGCCGCGACGCTGAAGAAATCCGCCGATCCCCAGAAGGGCAAAAACGTCTACGCCACCATGTCCTTCGTGAAGGACTGGACCGTGGTCGATCCCCACACGATCCGGCTCAACTTCAACGGCCCGGCGCCCGAGCGGCAGGTCACGGACCTCTTGCAGTTCCTCGCGATCATCGATCCCGCGGGCATCGACACCGTCGAGCAGAAGCCCGCCGGCACCGGCGCCTATACGCTGGGCGAGCGCGTGGTCGGCCAGCGCATCGTCCTGAAGGCGAACCCGAACTACTGGCGCGAGAAGCAGCCCGTGTCCGAGGAGGTCGTGCTCACGATCTTCAGCGACGACGCGGCCGCGACCGCGGCGCTGGAATCGGGCGCGGCGGACCTGATCTACGGCGGTACCTCGCGCAGTGCGGTCCGGCTCAAGAGCGCGGGCTACCAGCTCGTCCAGGGCCCGGGCCCGCTCGTGCAGGTGTTCCGCATCAACTCCACGCGGGGCCCGTTCAAGAACGCCAAGTTCCGCCAGGCCTTCAACTACCTCATGGACCGCCAGGGCATCCTGCGCGTCGGCTATGCGGGCCTGGGCGAGGTCGTGGCCCTGCCGTGGGCG
This sequence comes from Microvirga sp., assembly GCA_036263675.1. Lineage (GTDB taxonomy): Bacteria > Pseudomonadota > Alphaproteobacteria > Rhizobiales > Beijerinckiaceae > Microvirga. The sequence continues at coordinate 76,764 of DATAGO010000034.1, forward strand.
CCGGCGAGCCCGGCCTTCGACAAGTCCTACAACCAGACCTATGCCTTCAACCTCGACAAGGCGAAGGCGCTCCTCGCCGAATCCGGCCTGCCGCAGGCGGAGATGAGCAACTGGAAGCTCCTGGTGGACGGCAGCAGCCAGCCCTCCGTGGCGATCAGCCAGATCGTGCAGAGCTCGCTGCAGCGGGCCGGGATCAATATCGAGCTCGACTTGAAGCAGGGCGCCGAGTACATCGACGCGCTGCTCGCCGGCCGGTTCGACGCGGTCTTCGGCGCCATCGGCAACATCCAGAAGTTCCCGACCCGCGTCGCGACGAACAGCATCTACCGCACCGCCAACAACCCGGTCCTCGGCACCCCGCACCCGCATCCGGAATACGTCGCCGCGATCGAGCGGGTGAACGCCACCTTGGGCTCGGGCGAGAACGTGAAGGCGGCCTACGACCACCTCAACAAGGTGCTGGTCGAGACGGCCTTCGCGATCCCGACCAACACCTACGACACGGGCCTGATCGTCGCGGCCAAGAACGTCGACGGCTTCACGCACGACATCGACAACATGCTGGTCGCGCGCACCATCGGGTTCAAGCCCTGATGAGGCGCGCGAGACCGATCGGGTCCGTGGCCTGATGGCGGCGGAGCCCGCGAAAGCCGAACCCGTCCTGTCCGTGCGCGGATTGGAGGTGGTCTTCGTGGGCTCCGGCCGTCCGGTGCCGGCGGTGCGCGGCCTCGACTTCGACGTGCACGCCAACGAGGTGCTCGGCATCGTCGGGGAATCGGGCTCGGGGAAAAGCGTGACCTCGCTCGCGGTCTCGGGGCTCCTGCCCGAGACCGCGCGCGTGCGCGGCTCGATCCGCCTGAACGGCACCGAGGTCACGACGGCAGCCCCCGAGACCCTGCGGCGCCTGCGCGCCGAGGACGTCGGCTTCATCTTCCAGGATCCGACCACCACCCTCAACCCGGTCCTCCCCGTGGGGCGGCAGATCACGGAGGGCCAGGTCGCCCACGGCCGCCTGCCCGCGTCGCGCGCCCGGGAGCGCGCGGTCGAGCTCCTGCGCGAGGTCGACATCGCCGACCCGGCCGGCCGCGCATCGCAGTATCCGCACCAGTTCTCCGGCGGCATGCGCCAGCGCGCCGTGATCGCCATGGCGATGGCGGGGCGCCCGAAGCTCATCATCGCCGACGAGCCCACGACGGCGCTCGACGTCACCGTGCAGGCGCAGGTGCTCTCCGTGCTGGCGCGGCGCCAGGCCGAGACGGGCGCGGCCGTGATCCTCATCACCCACGACCTCGGCGTCGTCGCGGAGGTCGCCCACCGGGTTGCGGTGATGTATGGCGGCCGCATCGTCGAGACCGGCCCCGTCGAGGCGATCTTCCGGCAGCCGCGCCACCCCTACACGGCCGCGCTGCTCCAGAGCATCCCGCGCATCGACGCCGACGAGGCCCGGCTCGATCCCATCCCCGGCCAGCCGCCGACGCCCACCGACCTGCCGCCGGGATGCCCGTTCCAGCCGCGCTGCGCCATCGGCCGCGACCGCGCGGTCTGCGCCGCCGAGGACCCGGCGCTGCGCCCCGTCGGCCCCGCGCAGCGGGCCGCCTGCCACTTCGCCGAGGAGACCGGCGCGAGCCCGGCCGCCCCACGCCTGCACGCCGTTCCCCGCGCGGAAGCCGCACCGGCCGCCGAGGCGCCGCTCCTCGCGGTCGAGGATTTGAAGGTGCATTTCCCCGTCAAGGCCGGGCTCCTGCGCCGCACGATCGGGCACGTGCGCGCGGTCGACGGCGTCTCCTTGACCTTGCGCCCCGGCGAGACCCTGAGCCTCGTCGGCGAGTCGGGCTGCGGCAAGACCACCACGGGCCGCGCCATCATGGGCCTCGTGCCCGCGAGCGCCGGGCGCATCCGCTTCGCGGGACAGGAGATCACCAGGCTCAAGACCCGCGACTGGCGCGGCATCCGGCGGCAGATGCAGTACGTGTTCCAGGATCCCTATTCCTCGCTCAACCCGATCAAGACCGTGGAGGAGATCGTCGCCGAGCCGCTGCGCATCCACGGCCTCTACGAGGAGCGGGGCGGCGCGAAGCGCATCGCCGAGCTGTTCGACCTCGTCGGGCTGTCGCGCTCCATGCTCGGGCGCTATCCGCGCGAGTTCTCGGGGGGGCAGAAGCAGCGCATCGGCATCGCCCGCGCGCTCGCGCTCCAGCCCCGGCTCCTGATCCTCGACGAGCCGGTCGCGGCCCTCGACGTGTCGATCCAGGCCCAGATCGTCAACCTGCTCCAGGACCTGCAGCGGGAGCTCGGACTCGCCTATCTCTTCATCGCCCACGACCTCTCGGTGGTGCGCCACATCTCCGACCGGGTCGCGGTGATGTATCTCGGCCGCATCGTCGAGGAGAGCACCAAGACCGCGCTCTACGGGCGCCCGACCCATCCCTACACCCAGTCGCTCCTCTCCGCGGTGCCGGTGCCCGATCCGGCGACGCGCGCCAGCCGGCGGCGCATCGTGCTCCAGGGCGAGATCCCGAATCCGGCAGCGCCCCCGCCGGGCTGCCCGTTCCATCCGCGGTGCTTTCGCGCCACCGCGCTCTGCGCGGCGGAGATGCCGCCCTTCGTGCCCTATCCCGGCCTGCCCACGCGGGTCGCCTGCCACCACGCGGGGCCGCTCGAATCCGGCAGCCGGCCGGAGACCGGGGCGGCCTACGGCTTCCGGGCCCTGGAGGCGGCGTCGTGACGATCCGGGCTCACGCTCCTTCGAGGCTCCCCGGAAGGTTTCCGGATGTTCAGGGGCCTGCCCGCGTCCCTGCACGGGAGGCGGCGTCGTGACGGCCCTCCCGCCGAACCCGCGGCCTCGCTCCGGACGAGGGCTCCCGGGCGCCGGACGGCTCCCCGGCGTCCGGGCACGGGAGGCAGCCTCCTGATGGCAAAGGCCGCCCGCTCCTCCGGCCTCCTGCGCCGCTTCTTCGCCCGCCTGGGCGCGGCCCTGAGCGTGCTGTTCCTCGGCACCGTCGTGACGCTTGCGGTCTTCGCGGGCGCGCTGCCGATCGACCCCCTCGACCAGGACCTCGGCGCCGCGCTCGAAGGGCCGACGGCCGCCCACTGGTTCGGCGCCGACGAGCTCGGCCGCGACATCATGGCCCGGGTGATCTACGGCGCCCGCACCTCGCTTCTCACCGCCGCGGGCGCGGTCGCGATCGCAGGCCTGATCGGCATCCCGGTCGGGCTCGTCGCCGGCTTCTTCGGCGGCTGGCGCGACGCGGTGCTGATGCGCGCCATCGACGTCCTCATGGCGCTCCCCGGCATCCTGTTCGCGATGGCGCTCATCGCGGTGCTCGGCCGCAGCCAGACCGCGGCGCTCGTCGCGGTCGGGGTCACCGGCATCCCGAGCTTCGCCCGGGTCACGCGGGCGCAGGTCCTGTCCTTGCGCAAGCGCGACTTCGTGACCGCGGTCGAGGCCTTCGGGGGCTCGTCGACCTACAACATGGTCCGCACGGTGCTGCCGAATTCCTGGAGCCCGATCCTCGTCCAGGTCGTGGTCCTGTCCTCGGTCGCGATCCTGCTCGAAGCCGCGCTCGCGTTCCTCGGCGTCGGCATCCCGCCGCCGACGCCGAGCTGGGGCGAGATGCTGCGCACCGGCAAGGAGTTCCTTCACGAGGCGCCCTATTACGCCGTGCTGCCCGGCCTCGTCCTGACGCTGACGATCCTCTCCTTCGACACGATCGGACGCACGCTGACGGCGATCCTCGAGGACCGGCACGAGATCGGCGGCGAACTCGAGCTCGAACAGGCCAAGGCATGACCGGGTCGCGCATCCGCCGCGTCGAATCCGGTCGCGATGGAGCCGCGACATGAACGGCACTCTTGTCCGCCGCATCGGAATCGATCTCGGAGAGTACGGGGCATGATCGGCTATCTCGTCCGCCGCATCGGAATCGATCTCGGAGAAGTCGGGGCATGATCGGCTATCTCGTCCGCCGCATCCTGCAGCTTCTCCCCGTGCTGCTGATCGCCTCGATCCTCGTCTGGGCGATGATCTACGCGGTGCCCGGCAATCCCGTGGCCGTGATCGTCGGCGAGAACGCCAGCGCGGAGCAGGTCCGGGCCGTGACCGAGCGGCTCGGCCTCGACCGGCCGGTGCTCGTGCAGTATGCGTCCTGGCTCAAGGGCGCGCTCCTCGGCGACCTCGGGCTGTCGATCCACAGCCGCGAGCCGGTGCTCAAGCTCATCGGCCAGCGCCTGCCGGCCTCGCTCCAGCTCGCCGCCGCCGCGACCTTCGTGGCGCTCTCCCTCGGGGTGCCGCTCGCGGTGATCAGCGCGCTGAAACCCGGCTCCTGGATCGACCGGCTCATCTCCGGCTGGAGCGCGCTGGCGCTCGGGGTCCCGACCTTCTGGCTCGGGATCCTGCTCATCCTGCTCTTCGCCGTCCACCTGCGCTGGCTGCCCTCCGCGTCGGCTTACGTGCCGTTCTGGGAATCGCCGCTCCAGGCCGTGCGCAACATCGCCCTGCCGGCGCTGACCCTCGGGGTCTACGTGTCCGGCATCTTCGCGCGCTTCCTGCGCGCCTCGCTCGTCGGCGAGCTCAAGGCCGATTACGTGCGCACCGCGCGCTCGAAGGGATTGCGCGAGCGCGACGTCGTCGGGCGGCACGTGCTGCGCAACGCGCTCCTGCCCTTCGTGACCATCGTCGGCCTCATGATGGCGAACTTCATCGGCGGCACGGTGGTGACCGAGTCGGTGTTCACCTATCCCGGCCTCGGGCGCCTGCTCGTCCAGGCGATCAGCACCCGGGACTACCCCCTCATCCAGGGCTGCATCCTGGTGATCCTCGTGATCTATGTCGGCATCAACGTACTGGTCGACGTGCTCTACGCCTATATCGACCCGCGTATCGAATACGCGTGACGAGAGGGGGATATGTCGACCGAGTCCGTCCCGAAGCCGCCCGCCGCCCTGTTCGACCTCACCGGCCAGGTCGCCCTCGTGACCGGCGCCTCGCGCGGGCTCGGCTGGGTGATCGCACAGACTCTCGCGGCCGCCGGCGCGTTGGTCGTGCTCAACGGGCGCGATCCCGCGACCCTCGCGCCGCGGCAGGAAGCGTTGCGAAACTGGGGTTTTCCGGCCGAGGTCGCGTCCTTCGACGTCGCGGACGGGGAAGCCGCCGCCGCGGCGGTCGCGGCGATCGGCGCCCGTCACGGGCGGCTCGACATCCTCGTGAGCAACGCGGCGGTGACCTACCGCAAGCCCCTGCTCGAACAGACCGAAGCCGATTGGGAGCGCGTCATCGCGGCCGACCTCACCGCGGGCTGGCGCCTCGCCCGCGAGGCCGCGCGGATCATGCTGCCCGCCCGCTACGGCCGCATGATCTTCACCTCCTCGATCATGGGCACGATCGCGCGCCCGACCGTGACGGGCTACGTCACCGCCAAGACCGGCCTGCACGGGCTGGTGCGGGCGCTCGCGGTCGAGCTGGCAAGCGCCGGCATCACCGTGAACGCGCTCGCGCCCGGCTATTTCCTCACCGAGGGCAACGCGGCGGTGCGCCGGGAGAACCCGGCCTTCGAGGGCTGGATCGCGGGGCGCACGCCCGCCGGCCGCTGGGGCGACCCGCCGGAGCTCGGCGCCGCCGCGCTCTACCTCGCCTCGCGCGCCGCCGCCTACACGACGGGCAGCGTGCTGACCGTGGACGGGGGCATGACGGCGGCGATCTGAGAACGCGGGCGAGCGGCGATCGATACGACACGGAGGCGGCGATCTCGGATCGCCGGCGAACGAAGAGGGAGGATCGGGCGATGCTGAGTCAGGACCAGGTGGAGGCCTACCGGCGCGACGGCTTCATCGTCGTCGAGGGCGTTCTGTCGGATGCCGAGATCGGCGCGTTGCGAGAAGCCACCGACGCCCTCGTCGAGGGCTCGCGCGCGGTCGACGCGCACACCGACGTGTACGACCTCGAGCCCGGCCACACGCGGGACGAGCCGCGCGTGCGCCGCATCAAGACGCCCCACCTGCAGCATCCGGTCTACGACGCCGTGATGCGGCACGAGCGCATCCTCGCGATCCTGCGCCAGCTCGTCGGCCCGGCGATCCGCTACGACACCTCGAAGCTCAACATGAAGGCGCCGGGCTACGGCGCCGCGGTCGAGTGGCACCAGGACTGGGCCTTCTATCCCCACACTAACGCCGACCTCTGCGCCGTCGGCGTCATGATGGACGATTGCGGGCTCGAGAACGGCCCGCTCCTCTGCCTCCCGGGAAGTCACGAGGGGCCGATCCACGACCACCACGCGGACGGCGCCTTCTGCGGCGCCATCGACCCGACGAAGACGGACATCGACTTCGCCAAGGCCGTGCCCTGCACGGGAAAAGCCGGCAGCATCTCGATCCATCACGTCATGACGGTGCACGGCTCCGCGGTGAACACCTCGCGGCTGCCGCGCCGCCTGCTGCTGTATCAGTACAGCGCCGCCGACGCCTGGCCCCTCGTCGCCGCGAGCCAGCCGAAGGATTGGGAGGATTGGACGTCGCGCGTGATCTGCGGCCGCACCGACGAGATCGTGCCCCGGGTCGAGCGCGTACCCGTCCGCCTGCCCCTGCCGGGGCCGCGCTTCGCGGGCTCGATCTACGAGACCCAGCGCGAGCTCAAGAACGCCTATTTCGCGCCGCCCGCGCGCGCCGGGGCGGCCGCGATGTGACGCCGGCCCGCGTGGGCCGGGTGACACCGGAATGGTCCGGAATGGACCGGCCGGTCCACGCCCGGTCCGGGGTCAGAAGCGGCTCGCCCATTCGCGCCGGAACAGGGGCAGGAAGGCGTCCGGCTCGAAGGGATGGTCGCGGGCCACGTCCGAGCGGAATTCGCCGATGCCGAGGCCGGGCCGGTCGGGGATCGCGTAATGCCCGCCCTCCGGGCGGGGCGCGTGCTCGACGAGGTCGAAGCGCCAGGGCACGTCGTATTCGCAGAAGCTCTCCTGCATGACGAAGTTCGTCGTGCAGGCGTCGAGCTGCACCGCGGCCGCGGTCGCGACGGGCCCGAAGGGGTTGTGGTAAGAGACGGGAATATAAGCCGAATCCGCCAGGGCCGCGATCTTCTTGGCCTCCAGGATCCCGCCCACGTGGATGATGTCGGGCTGGAGCACGTCGATCTCGCCCGTGGCGAGGAGCGAGGGCACGAGGTAGCGGCTGGTGCAGCGCTCGCCGGTGGCGAGCCGCGTCGGGATCGCCCGGCCGACGGCGGCCAGCGCCGCATGGTTCTCGGCGTCGACCGGCTCCTCCATCCAGTAGAGCCCGGCGGGCTCGAGCCGGCGGCAGACATCGATCGCGGCCCCGACGCTGAAGCGCCCGTGCGCGTCGATCAGGAGATCGACATCGGGGCCGATGCCCTCCCGCACCGCCAGGACGATCTCGGTCGCGCGCCGCAGATCCGCCGCGGGCGGATCGCGCCCGGCCTCGCCGAAGGGATCGAACTTGAGGCCGCGATAGCCCTTCTCCGCGACCGCGCGCGCCGCCGCCTTGAAGTCGTCCGGCGATTGCGCGGCGCCGTACCAGGCGTTGGCGTAGGCGGGGAGGCGCTCGTGCACGCGCCCGCCGAGGAGGTCGTAGACCGGGCGGTCGAGCGCCTTGCCGACGATGTCCCAGAGCGCCATTTCGATCGCCGCGATGGCGCTGTTGATGATCGGCCCGCGCATGAACTCGTTGCGCAGCATGTCGTTGAACAGGCGCTCGATCGAAAAGGCCGATTCGCCGATCACGTAGCGGTGCGCGAGCTGCTCGATCGCCGCCGCGACCGCCTGCGGCTGGTATTCGAGCGAGCCCTCGCCGATGCCGGCGATCCCGTCGTCGGTCTCCACATGGGCGAAGACGCCGTTGCGCCAGCGCATGCCGACCACGTAGGGGGTGATGCGGGTGACGCGGCAGGCGCGGCGTGCGGTCGTCATGGCTTCCCCCTCCCGGCGCCGAGCGCGCGCCGCGCTGCCTCCGCGACATGGCGCGCGGTGAGGCCGTACTTCTCCTGCAGGAACGGCGTCGAGCCGCATTCGATGAAGCGGTCGGGCAGGCCGACCCGCTCGAGCGGCCGCTGCAATCCCGCGTCGAACAGGGTCTCGGCCACGAGGCTGGCGAGGCCGCCGCGGACCACGTGGTTCTCCGCGGTGACGAGCGCGCGGGTGCGGGCGGCGAGCGACGCCACGGCCTCGCGGTCGAACGGCTTCCAGGTCGCGACGTGCAGCACCGACGCCGTGACGCCCTCCTGCGCGAGCGCGTCCGCGGCCTCGAGCGCGCGGCCCGTCATGAGCCCCGTCGACACGATGCCGACGTCGCCTCCGTCCCGCAGCAGCGCCGCTTTGCCGATGGCAAAGCGGTGGCGCGCGCGGTCGAGCACCACCGGAACCTGGCCGCGCTGGAGCCGCATGTAGACGGGTCCGGGATGCTCCACGGCAGCCCGCGTGGCCTGCATGATCTCGGTGGCGTCGCAAGGGTCGATCACCGCGAGACCCGGGATCAGGGTCATGAGGCCGAGATCCTCGATCGCCTGGTGGGTGCCGCCGTATCCCGTGGTCAGGCCGGGCAGCCCGGCCATGATCTTCACGTCGGCGCGGCTGTGCGCGCAGGCGATGGCGATGAAATCGTAGGCGCGCCGGGTGGCGAAGACCCCGTAGGTGGTGCACACCGCGATCCGCCCGGTTTTGGCGAGGCCCGCCGCCACCGCGATCAGGTTCTGCTCCGCCATCCCGACGTTGAAGAACCGGTCGGGATAGGCGTCCCTGAAGGGCAGGATGTCGGTATACTTGGCGAGGTCCGCGCTGAGGCCGACCAGCTCCGGCCGCTCGCGCCCGAGCTCCACCAGGGCGCGGCCGAACGGCGCCTCGATGCTGGCGCCGACCGCGTGTTCGTCGACGCCCATCGCGACGGTGCGCCCGGCACTAGTCACGGCCCGCCTCCCGCACTTCGGCAAGGGTGTGTCCGGCCTCACTCACGGCCCGCCTCCAGTTCACCGGCGAGGGCATCCCATTCATGCGGATCGACGCGCACGAAATGCGCCCGTTCCCTTTGCTCCAGGGTCGGGATGCCGCGCCCGGGCCGGGTCCGCAGCACGATCGCTTTCGGGCGCCCGTCGCGCCGCCGGGCCTGCGCCAGGGCCGCCACGATGGCGGCCATGTCGTTGCCGTCGATCTCGGCCGCGTCCCAGCCGAAGGCCGCGAACTTCGCGGCCACGGGCTCGATGCCGATCACCACGGGCCCGTCGGCCTGGATGCCGTTGCAATCCACGAGCGCGACGAGGTTGTCGGCGCAAAAATGCGGCGCCGCCATCGCGGCCTCCCAGGTCGAGCCCTCCTGAAGCTCGCCGTCGGAGAACTCGCAGAACACGCGCGCTCCGGCTCCGTCGGCGCGCAGCCCGATCGCCATGCCGAGCGCCTGGCCGAGGCCCTGCCCGAGCGAGCCGCCGATGACCTCGACGCCCGGCGTGGTGTCGAGGGTCGACATGTCGAGCCGACTGCCGTCGGCGCCGTAGGTGTCAAGCTCCGCGAGCGGCAGCACCCCGGCCTCGGCGAGCGCCGCCCAGAGGGCGATCGAGTAATGGCCCGTGGAGAGCACGAAACGGTCGCGGCCGGACCAGGCGGGATCGGCCGGGTCGTAGCGCAGCTCGTGGAAGTACAGGGCCGCCATCAAGTCGGCGATCGCCAGGCCCTGGCCGATATAGCCCTGGCCGATCCGGCGGGCCATGGCGAGCATGTGGCGCCGGAGCTGGAGCGCGCGGCCCTGGAGATCGGGGATCGAGGGCTCGCCCGGGGGGTGGTTGCGCATCGGGCCTGTCACGGTCCGTCCGGCCAGGGAAACGCCCGGGGGGTGGTTGCGCGCAGGGTCAGTCACGGTCGAGGCCACCCGAGACGTTGAGGCGCTCGGCCGTGATGTAATCGGGGGCGTCGGCGGCGAGCCACACCACCATCCCGGCGACGGTCTCGGTGTCGGTGCGGCGCCCGAGCGGGATGCGCCGCGTGCGCTCCTCCAGGAAGCGCTCGATGTCCTCGCGACCTTCGAGCCGGGCGAAGATCTCCTCGGTCTTGCGCTGCATGGCGGTGTCCATCATGCCGGGCGCGACGCTGTTGACGGTGACGCCGAAAGGAGCGAGCGCCACGGCCGCCGAGCGGGTCAGGCTGTCGACGCCCGCCTTGCTCGCCGCATAGGCTGCGTAGTTCGGCAACGCCATGCGCGAGGCCGGCGAGGTGACGTTCACGATGCGTCCCGACCGGTTCTCCGCCATGTGCCGGCCGGCCGCGGCGGTCGCGAGCGCCACGGCGCGCAGGTTCACGCCCAGGGTCCGGTCCCAGGACGCCGCCGTCGTGGCGAGAAACGCCTCGCCGGTGCCGTAGCCGGCATTGTTGACGAGCACGTCGAGGCGCCCGAACGCCGCGACGGCCTCGTTCACCATGCGCTCCGGCCCGTCCGCGCTCAGGAGATCGACCGCGACCGTGACGGCCTCGCCGCCGGCCTCCCGGACGCGCCCGGCCGCCGTCGCGAGGCCGGCCGCGTCGATGTCGGCGAGGGCGACGCGCCAGCCGCGCCCGCCGAAGGCCAGAGCGACCGCTTCGCCGAGGCCGGTGGCGGCTCCCGTGACGAGGGCGGAGGGGCGTGGCTCCGGGGACGTTCCACTCCCGGTGGCGCCGGTCGCGGGGGCGGAGGGACGCGGGGACTCAGGCATCCTTCAACCCCGGATCAGGCGCGGCAGGCCGGTGGACAGCTCCGGCACGAACACGAGCAGCAGGATCACCGCGATCTCGGCGTAGAAGAACAGCGCGAGCTCCGACCACAGCGCCCGCATGGTGAGGTTGCCGATCTTGCAGGCCACGAACAGGCAGATCCCCACGGGCGGCGAGATCAGGCCGAGCGTGCAGCTCACGATCATGACCATCGAGAAGTGGATGTCGTCGATCCCCATGCCGCGGGCGGTGGGCAGGAGGAAGGGCGCGAGCAGCAGCAGGGCGGGGCCGGCGTCGAGCGCGAGGCCGATGAGCAGGAAGGCCGCCACGCAGGCGAGAAGGAAGATCGTCGGGTGGCCCTCGAACACCGTGACGAGCCCGGCCGTCCACTCGCCGATGCCGTTGAGGATCAGGATGTAGTTCACGATCTCGATGGCCGCGATCATGATGAAGAGCGCCGCCGTCAGCCGCGCGGCCGCGCGCACGGCCTCCAGGGTCCCGCTCACGTCGAGGTGGCGGAACACGAAGATCCCGAGGATGAGGGCGTAGACCACGGCGATGCCGCCGGCCTCCGTCGGCGTGAAGGCGCCCGAGAGTGTGCCGAGGACGATGATGCCGGGCAGCGTCAGCACCAGGATGCCGTCGAGCAGGATCCGGGGCCGCTCGGCCGCGGGAATCGCCTCGTGGGTCGGCGGCAGCTCGCCGCGCAGGCCCTTCGCGAAGATGATGGCCGCGCAGGAGAGGCCGAGCAGCAGGCCCGGGACGATGCCGGCCAGGAAGAGGTTGAGCACCGAGACGTCCGCGACCGCCGCATAGAGCACCATGATCACGGAGGGCGGGATGATGGGCCCGATCACGGAGGCCGCGACCACGAGCGCCGCCGCGAAGGATTTCGAGTAGCCCTCGCGCGGCATGCTGTTGATGAAGATCTGGCCGAGCGCCGCGATGTCGGCGATCGCCGTGCCTGAGATGCCGGAGAACAGGATCGCGGCCACCACGGCCGCATAGGCGGTGCCCCCGCGGACGCGGCCGACCAGCAGGATCGAGAGCTGGATCAGGCGGGCCGAGATGCCGCCGCGGTTCATCAGCTCCCCGGCCAGGATGTAGAACGGCGCCGCCAGCAGCACGAAGCTGTCGAGGCCCGCGAACATCTTCGATACCACGTTGAGGAGCGGGTCCCCCTGCCAGAGGAGCGCGATCACGGCCGCGAGGCCGAACGCGAAGGCGATCGGCAGGCCGAGCAGCAGGAGCCCGGTGAGCGAGACGAGCACCACCGTCATGGCACGGGCTCCGCCGTGGAAGGTACGGGCACCGTCATGGCACGGGCTCCGCCTTGGAGGGTACGGGCACCATCATGGCGCAGGCTCCGCCGTGGAGGAGAGGGGCACCGCCTGCAGGGCTGCGGGCTCCGTTCCGGCGGGTCCGGGCACGGCGGGAACGGAGACCGTATCCATCGCGGATGTCTGCAGGCCGAAGATCTTGGCGATCGAGACCAGGAACAGGAGCGCGCCGCCGACCGCGAGCGCGCTGTAGACGAACACCATCGGGAGCCCGGTGGTCGGCGCCGTCTGGGCGCCGTTGAGGATGCAGTAGCGCACGCCCTGCCAGGTCACGATCGCAGCAAAGACGGAGATCAGGATGTGCAGGAGCGAGCGGTGCCAGCGCTGGAAGCCCGCGCCGCCGAACTCCGCCAGCATGTTCATGTCCATGTGCTCGTCGGCCTGGCTCGCCGCCACGGCGCCCAGGAACGTGATCCAGATCGCGAGGTAGCGGATCGCCTCCTCGCTCCACGAGATCGAGTCCCCGACGACGTAGCGCATGAACACCGCCGCGGCGTTGACCGCGACGGTGACGAGGAGCAGGAGGCCGATAAGGTGGTCGGCGAGCCGGACCAGCCCCCCGACCGCTCGCGTGAAGGCGCGCATCATGACGCCGCTCTCAGGGCTCTTGCGGCGGGCCTATTCCCCGTAGACCCGCTTCTTGGACTCGTCGACCGCGGCGATGAGCTTGTCGACGATCTCCTTGCTGGTCTGCGAGGCGATGAACTCCTTGACGGCTTCCTGGGTCTGCTTGCGGAACATCTCCTTCTCGGCCGCCGAGGTGACGTAGACCTTCACGCCCTGAGACTGGATCTTGGCGATCGAGGCGATGCTGTCCATGGACTTGCGGGCGTTCGCGACCTGGGAGTGCATGCGCGCACCATCCATCAGGATCTGGCGCTGGTCCTCCGGGAGCCCCGTGAAGAAGCGGTCGTTCACGATGACGAGGTGCATGCCGTAGATGTGCTCGTTCACGGACATGAACTTCTGGACCTCGTAGAGCTTGCCGTCGAAGATCGTCGAGGAGGCGTTCTCCTGGCCGTCGACCACGTTCTGCTTCAGGGCCGGGATCAGCTCGGGCCAGGAGATCGGGGTCGCGGAGGCCCCCATGGATTTCATGAAGTTGACGTAGACCTGGCTCTGCATGGTCCGCATCTTCATGCCCTTCATGTCCTCGGGCGTCTTCACCTCGCGGACGTTGTTGGTGAGGTTGCGGAAGCCGTTCTCCGAGAAGGCCAGGGTGCGGATGCCGGTGGCCTTGCGCATGTCCTCCGTGAGCTCCTTCACGTAGGGGCTGTTCATGAACTCCCAGGCCACCGGCGAGGACGGGAACAGGTAAGGGATCTGGAACACCTGCATGGGCTTGTGGAACGAGCCCAGCACCGAATCGTCGGTGATCGCCATCTCGAGCGTGCCGTTCTTGATCTGCTCGGTGAGCTGCAGGCTGCCCCCGAGGGTGTTGAAGAACAGCTTGATCTCGATCGCGCCCTTGCTCTTGAACTCGACGTACTCCTTCAGCGCCTTCATGCCGGCGATCTCGCCGCCGACGCTGTCGGGCGCCCCGATCGCGAAGCGGATCGTGGTCTTCGCCTGCGCGAGGGCCGCACCCGTGAGGCCCACGATGGCGAGGCCCGCGAGGGCCAGGGTTTTCAATCCCGTCTTGTGTAACATGGCTTCTCTCCCGTCTGGTCGTGTGGCGCGGCTTCTTTGGCCGCTTGGAGGCTCGGACCGCTGACGCAATTCATCGGCCGGCCTGTTTCGAGTTGAGGCTCGGGCCGTTGACGCAATTCATCAGCCGGCCCGTTTCGAGATAGGTGAGCGCGGTCTCGACGCTCTTGGTGCGCAGATCCCGGTTGCCGTCGGGGCTGTAGAAGGCCGCGTGCGGCGACAGGGTGAGACGGCCCTCGATCCAGGGCTCGCGCCGCAGCCATGCGGCGATCAGGGGATGGTCGGCGTCCGCGGGCTCGCGCGGCAGCACGTCGAGGGCGGCGCCCGCCACCCGGCCGTCGCGCAGGGCGTCGTGGAGCGCGTCGAGATCGACGAGCGAGCCCCGCGCCGTGTTGACCAGGACGAGGCCGGGCTTTGCGGCCGCGAGCGCCTCGCGGCCGACGAGGCCGCGCGTCTCGGGGGCCGCCGGAGCGTGCAGGCTGACGACGTCGGACGCCGCCATCAGATCCTCGAGCCGGTGAAAACGCGCCGCGTCGACGGCGATCTCGACGCCCGAGGGGAGGTAGGGATCGTAGAAGGCGATGCTCATCCCGAAGGCGCGGGCGCGCAGGGCCGCGGCAAGCCCGATGCGGCCGAGGCCCACGATTCCGAAGGCCGCGCCGCGCAGGCGCCGCACGAGCGGCGCCGCCGCATGGCTCCAGCCGGCTTTCGGATCGCGGCGCAGGGCCTCGTGATAGGTCGCGCAGCCGCGGGCGAGCGACAGCATCAGGGCGATGGCGTGGTCGGCGACCTCGGAGGTGCCGTAATCGGGCACGTTGCAGACCGGCACGCCGCGCGCGCTCCAGGCCTCCACGTCGAGGCCGTCGTAGCCGACGCCGGCCCGCACCACGATGCGGCAGTGCGGGTAATCCGCGGGCGAGCCGTCGATGTCGGTGTTGGCGTCGTCGTGCACGATCGCGTCGGCGCGGGCCCGGACCTCAGCGGGGACGCGCTCCTCGGCGGCCCGGTCGTGACGCTGGATGAACAGCTCCGCCCGCCCGGTCGCCAGCGCGCGCTCGGGCGCGTGGTCGGTCTGCCGGCTGTGGGAGAGCAGGAGCAGCATGGATCAGCCCGTCCCGGCGCTCGTATCGGTCACAAAGCGCAGCATAACCTCACTCCTCTCTGCGATGATGTCGTGCGAGGCGCATCGTCTCACCCCACCACCGCGATCATGGCGCCCATCCGGACCATGTCGCCTTCCGCGGCGAGGATCTGGGTCAGGATGCCGTCGCGCGGCGCCTCGATCTCCACCACCGCCTTGTCGGTCTCGATCTCGGCCACGAGGTCGTTGGCGCGCACCGAATCGCCCGCCTTGCGGTGCCACTTGATGAGCTTGCCCTCGCTCACGGTGAGGTCGCCGAAGGGCATCAGCACCGCGCCCTCGGCCTTGGCGGCCGGGGCCGGGGGCGCCGCCGCGGGCGCCCGGATGTCGGATGGACGGGGCGCGGCCTGCGTCACCGGGGGCCGGATGCGGCCTGCCCCGCGGTCGCTCCAGCCGCGCGCCTGGAGGCGGCGGATCGGACGGGCCGTGCCCTCGATCAGCGCCTGCGCGGCCGCCACGATCCGGCCGGCATCGACCAGCATGGCGCGCTCAAGCGAGGGCGCGAAGGGATGGCTGACGGGCTCGGTGTGGAGGCGCGCCACCGGCGCGTCGAGATCGTCGAAGGCGAGCTCCTGGATCGACTGGCCGAGTTCCGCCCCGACGCCGAACATGGCGTAACCCTCGTCGACGACGAGCAAATGGTGAGTCTTGCGCACGCTGTCGGCCACGGTCTCGACGTCGAGGGGCTGGATCGTGCGCAGGTCCACGACCTCGACCGAGATCCCCTGGAGGGCGAGGGTTTCGGCGGCCTCGAGCGAGCGGTGGACGAGCTGGCCCGCGGTCGCGATCGTGAGGTCGCGTCCCTCGCGCGCGATCCGCGCGACGCCGAAGGGCACGTAGTGCTCGCCGAGAGGCACCGGTCCCTTCGAGGCGAAGAGCGCCTTGGTCTCGAGCATGATGACCGGATCGCGCGCCGTGAGCGCCGTCTTCATCAGCCCCTTGGCGTCGGCGGGCGTCGCGGGCAGGCAGACCACGAGGCCCGGGATATGGGCCCAGATCGGGTGATAGGTGCCGCTGTGGTGGGGCCCGGCCGAGCGCACCGCGCCGGCGCCGACGCGGATCACGAGCGGCGCCTCCATGAGGCCGTTCGACATGTAGCGCAGCTTCGCGGCCTGGAGCGCGATCTGGCCCGCGGCCTCGAACAGGAAGTCGGCGAACATGAGGTCGGCGATGCAGCGCACCCCGGTCGCCGAGGCGCCGAGACCGGCGCCCGTGAAG
This sequence comes from Microvirga sp., assembly GCA_036263675.1. GTDB lineage: Bacteria > Pseudomonadota > Alphaproteobacteria > Rhizobiales > Beijerinckiaceae > Microvirga. The sequence continues at coordinate 92,789 of DATAGO010000034.1, forward strand.
CCGAGCTCGGAGATCGGCGTGTCGATGACCCGCCCCGCTCCGAACTCGCGCCACAGGTTCTTGGTATGCGCGAAGGTGCCGCCGCGCTCGCCGGTGCCCTCGCCGAGATAGAGGATGTTGCGGTTGCGGCGCATCTCCTCGGCGATGCCGTCGCGCACGGCGTCGAGCCAGCCGGTCTCGACCTCCTCGCGTCCTTGAGCCGGCGCGGCGAGGGCCTCGGGCGGGTTCACGGGATCGGCGAAGACGTGGAGGCCCGCCGTGTGGGGCTCGGGTTCGGCGGAGCGGCGCGCGAACGCGATCGCGGCCTCGACCTCCGCGGCGACCGACTGGTCGATGGCGTCGAGCTCCTGGCCGGTCACCACGGCGTAATCCTCGAGGAGCCGCCGCTTGAAGGTTGCGACGGGGCAGCGTTCGACCCAGGAATCGACCTCTTCCTGGGTGCGGTAGGTGCCGGTGAGCGGGTCGCCCTCGTGATGGCCGACGGTGCGGTAGGTCTTGGCCTCGATCAGCGTCGGCCCCCCGCCGCGCCGGGCGCGCTCCACGGCCTTGCGGGCCTCCTGCCAGACCGCGACCACGTCGTTGCCGTCGACCGCGACGCCCGGGATCCCGTAGGCGGCGGCGCGGCTTGCGATCTCGGGGTTGCGGGTGACGGTGCGCAACGGCGTCGCGGTGGCGTAGAGGTTGTTCTCGCACACGAACACCACCGGCGCGTCGAGGACGCCGGCGAGGTTCAGGCTCTCGTGGAACGCCGCGTGGTTCGAGGCGCCGTCGCCGAAGAAGGCGACCGCCACGTCGTCCGAGCCGCGGTGCTTGGCGCTCAAGGCCGCGCCGACCGCGGAGGGCAGGCCGCCGCCCACGAGCCCGTTGGTGCCGAAGAGGCCGATGGAGGGATCGTAGAGGTGCATGGTGCCGCCGCGCCCGCCGCAGCAGCCGTCCCGGCGGCCGTAGAGCTCCGCCATGAGGATCCTGGGATCCATGTTCTTGGCGAGCGCATGGCCGTGGCCGCGGTGGGTCGAGGTCACCCAGTCGGTCGGGCGCAGATGGGCGCAGATCCCGACCCCGGACGCCTCCTGGCCGATGTAGAGATGCAGGAAGCCGGGCGTCTCGCCGGCGCGGCACGCCACCTGCGCGGCGAGCTCGAACTGGCGCAGCAGCGCCATCCTGGCATAGAGCGCGACGAGGCTTCCGGCGTCGAGCCCCCGCGGCAGGGGCATGCGGTTCGAAATGTTGCGTGGAGCTGCGCGCTTCGCGGCCATCTAGAAATCCCTCGCGAAGCCGGCCGTCCATCCGCCGTCGATGGTGAGGACGTGCCCGGTGATGTAGGTGTTGCAGGGAGCCGCCAGAAACAGCGCGCCGCGGGCGATCTCGGCCGGCTCCGCCGGCCGTCCGAGCGGGATGTGCGACAGGAGCCGCGCATGGAGGTCGAGCTCCTCCGAGCGCGCGTCGCGGATCCAGGTCCGCCAGCCCTCCGTCGCGGTCGAGCCCGGCGCCACGGCGTTGACGAGGATCCCGCCCGGCGCGAGCTCGATCGCCATCGCCTTGGTGAGGTTCACGACGCCGGCCTTGGCGGCCACGTAGGAGCTCTGCAGCCGCATCGGCACCAGCCCGAGCACCGAGGCGATGTTGACGATCCGCCCGAAGCCGCGCGCCTTCATGGCGGGCACGATCGCGCGGCTCATCAGGAAGACGCCCGTGAGGTCGACCGCGATAAGCTCGTCCCAGGACGCGACCGGAAAGGCCTCGACGGTCTGCCGGTCGGCCGCCCGGACCCCGACTCCCGCATTGTTGACCAGGATGTCGACGCCGCCGGTCTCGTCCAGGATGGCGCGGGAGACCCGCTCGATCGACGCGCGATCCGCGACGTCGAGGCCATAGGCGAGGTGGGATCCGGAGGCCGCGTGGGATCCAGGTGCCGCCGCGGCGGCCTCGCGCGCGCCGGCCTCGTCGCGGTCGGTGTAGACCACGCGGGCTCCGCTCTCCGCGAGGAGATCCGCGATCGCGCGGCCGATGCCCTGGGCGGCGCCCGTCACCAGCGCGGATCTGCCGTCGAGCTCGACCCTCATGCGCGTGCCCCCCAAGGGCCCTGAGGCCGGCGGCTCCGCCGTCCGGCACTCTGCGCTTGTTATGACAAGTCAGACACCGTCCGTTGTCAAGCCTGGCTCCGCCGCGGCGCCGTCACCGCGCGATTTGGCCTGGCCGCACGCGCCTCACGCCCGCCTGGCCTGCAGCGGCATTCCGTGAGCCGGCCGTGCGCCCTACGTCTGTCCGGCCTGCAGCGCCATCCGGTAGGTCAGGCGCGCGCCCTCGGAGGCCACGGCGCGCGTGTAGGCGACCTCGATCGGACGCCCTTCGGCGCAGCGGTAATGCAGGCGCGTGGCGAGGATGGCGCTTCCGACCGTGCATCCGAGGCGCGCGGCGTCGGGCTCCTGGGCGAGGTCGGCCCAGATCGTATGCGTGACCGATCCGATCACGAGGCCGAGCCGCTTCTGCAGGACCCGGAAGACGACCGGGTCGTCGAAGCTCGACCGGCGCAGGCGGCGCCCGACATCGGGGGCGAAGTAGATCGTCGAGCGGGCATAGGGCGTGCCGTCCCGGCGCAGGACGCCGCGCAGGCACGGCAGCGGCGTGCCTTCGGGCGCGTCGAGCAGGTCCGCGGCTTCAGGGTTCATCTCGCCGCGGTAGCTTTCGATGGCGAGCTCGGCCTCGCCCACCATCGCGACGATGTCCTCGAGCGACTGCACGAGCCAGCCGTCCTGCCGGGCCGGCTGCACGGCCGCCACGACGGTGCGCCGCGCCTTCGCGCGGCGGATGAAGCCCTCGCGTTCCAGGAGGAGGAGCGCGTGCCGCACGGTGATGCGGCTCGCCGCATAGGCCTCGGACAGTTCGGCCTCCGAGGGGAAGAGGTCCCCGATCATCCATTCGCGCCCGATGAGGCGCTCGCGCAGGGCATCCCGGACTTGCCGGTAGCGTGGCGGCGGGGAGGGATCGGCTGGCACGCCCCGTGATAGACGGTCCGAGGACTGCAGGGCAAGCACGTGCGGCCCCAGGCGGGACAGGCGGCGACCCCGCAGGGCCGCGCCGCGCCGTAGGCGAAGCCGGCACCGCCGCGAGGGATCCGTCGCCCGGGGCCCGAGGGCAGGCCGCGCCCGCCGTCGGAGCGGCCATGTGCCGCGCAAGGCCCGCCGGACGCCCGGGACGGGTCCGGAGGCCGGCCGCGGCCCCGCCCCCGCGCGGGACGGAGCCCGGCCGCCGTCCGGGGACCCAAGCGGGGCTTTTCTTTTGAACCGGAAGCGCGCAAGGTCCGGAGGCGGTCGCCACGACCCAACAGAGCGACCCTGCGTGGGAGGCTCACATGCATCGGCTGAAGGTGAAGCAGGCTGTCGTCCCGGCCCAGTCCGGACGGGAGCGCCCGGACACCTATGAGATCGTCCGCCTCCTGCCCGAACTGCCGAACGGCGAGCCGCAATACCGCATCCGGGGACGGGAGAGCGGCGTCGAACGGGTGGTCCGGGAGGCGGAAATCAGGCCGCTGTTCCGCTAGGGAGAGGGCGCCGCCTTTGCGTCGGCGGCAGGGGGCAGGCCCTGTTTTCGGGCCCGGCCGCGTGCGGCGCAGCGCCCCGGCGTCGGGCAACCTCGGCCGGACGCCGCAGGTCCGGGCTTGCGCCGGAGAGCATTTCTGTCCATCTGAAGATCATCGACTCTTGGCCAGACAACAGGGCTGCTTCGCTCGAGCCTTGCTGAGCGCAGACTCCGACACTCTCTCCATTATCGATACAACCGATCAGGGCACCCGAGGCGTCCCGATCCCAAAGTGCAACTCGCCATCAAGGAGGCACCTATGCCGACGGGCACCGTGAAGTGGTTCAACGAGACCAAGGGCTACGGCTTCATCCAGCCGGACAACGGCGGCAAGGACGTGTTCGTCCATGTCAGCGCCGTGGAGCGCTCCGGCATGCGCGGCCTCGCCGAAGGCCAGAAGATCTCCTACGAGCTC
>DATAGO010000035.1:0-11963 GCA_036263675.1 Microvirga sp.
CCGGAGCAGTGGAGGAAGGCCGTGGCGGAGCACGAGGAGATGCTGCGGCTCCTCAAGGAGCGCGACGGCGAGCGCCTGGGCCGGGTGCTGCGCGAGCACATCAGGGGCAAGAAGTCCCTCATCCTCGCAAGCTACGGCTGAGGTCTCACAGGAGGCGCAGGGGAAGTCCCTCATCCTCGCCAGCTACGGCTGAGTGCGCCGGGGGCCGAGTGGGGGCAAGCGGTCCCTCATCCTCGCCAGCTGCGGCTGAGGTCTCACAGGACGAGCGGGGGACAGTACCCCTCATCCTCGCCAGCTACGGCTGAGGCCTCACAGGGCGAGCAGGGGCAGGAAGTCCCTCGCCCCGGGAAGCTACGGCTGAGGTCTCACGGGATGCGCAGGGGAAGTACCGCATCCCGGCCAGCCGCGGCTGAAGCTCGCCCGAGCCCGGGCGGTCCGGTGCCCCTGCCCGCATGGGGAGGGACGGAATGGGGGCCATGCGGCTCCGGAGGCTTGAGAAGGCCCGCCCGCAGGCCATAACCTCCTGGCAGCGCCGTTCCGGCTCCCGCGAGGCGGGAGCGGCGGGGTTCCGATACCGATGGCGGCCACACCCGAGGAGAGCCGTGAAGATCTCTGCGCCCAGTCTCAGCCCCGGCTCGGTTTCGTCCTCGTTCGGCGAGCTCTTCGACGCCCTCGCCAAGCAGGGCCGCGCCCTCCTGGCGCGCTTCGACGGCAGCGCCGCCATCGACCAGGCCGACCTGCCGGCCTTGGGCGAGCTCCTGCTGTCCCGCCGCGGCGAGGCCTCGGGCGTCGCGATCGCCCAGGCGCTGCTCGCGAGCTACGCGGCAGCCGACGCGCCCCGGCGCCTGACCCTCCTCAAGGCGCTCGCCGAGCGCTTCGGGCCCGACCGCGCCCGCGCCCAGGCCGCCGTGGAGGCCTACATGGCCGACCCCGGCAGCGACGCCCTCAACAGCCTCCACGCGGCGGCCGAGCCGCGCCGCCAGGAGCTGTTCCGCCGCCTCAACCTCGCTCCGGGCGGCACCGCGGCGCTGCTGCGCATGCGCGAGGACCTCATCCCGCAGCTCTCCGCCCACCCGGAGCTGAAGGCGGTCGACGCCGATTTCGTGCATCTCTTCACGTCCTGGTTCAACCGGGGATTCCTCGTGCTGCGCCCGATCGACTGGACCACCCCGGCCAACATCCTGGAAAAGATCATCCGCTACGAGGCCGTGCACGCGATCCACGACTGGAACGACCTGAGGAACCGCCTCGCCCCGGCCGACCGGCGCTGCTACGGCTTCTTCCACCCGCAGCTCGTCGACGAGCCCCTGATCTTCGTCGAGGTCGCGCTCACCAAGCACATCCCCGATGCGGTCGCGCCGCTCCTCGACCTGACCCGCACCCCGATCGCGGCCGAGGAGGCCAACACGGCGGTGTTCTACTCGATCTCCAACACCCAGAAGGGTCTGGGCGGCATCTCGTTCGGCAACTTCCTGATCAAGCAGGTGGTCGAGACCCTCAAAGGCGAGCTCCCGAACCTGAAGTGCTTCGTGACCCTCTCGCCGGTGCCGGGCTTCGCGGCCTGGCTCGAGGCCGAGCGCGCGCGGGAGGATTCCCCCGTCCTCGACCGGGCGCAGCGCGCGGCGCTGGAGCGCCTCGACGAGCCCGGCTGGCACCGCGACCCGGCCGCCGCCGAGGCCGTGCGGGCGGCGCTGCTCCCGGCGGCGGCGCAGTACTTCCTCAAGGCCAAGACGGCGGGCGGGCGGCCCCTCGACCCGGTGGCGCGCTTCCACCTCGGCAACGGCGCGCGCCTGGAGCGGCTGAATGTGCTCGGCGACGTGTCGCCCAAAGGCCTGAGGCAGTCGCACGGGCTGATGGTGAACTACCTCTATGCCCTTGACGAGATCGAGCGGAACCACGAGGCCTTTGCGGAGCGGGGCGTCGTGGCGGCCTCGAACGAGGTCCGCCGCGCGCTTCCCCCCGCGCGCCAGAAGGATCTGGCGGTCTCCTGACGGCCGCGCCGTTTCCACGCCCGAAGAACCCGGTAGCCTCCCGATGTCCCAGAACCTGTTCGACCGCCTCGAAGCCGGCCTTGCCGACCCGCACAAGACCGTCATCGAGACGGCGGGCGGCGGGCGCCACACCTACGCCGACCTCGTCGCCCTGTCGGGGCGGCTTGCGGGCGCGCTCGCGTCCCTGGGCGTGCAGCCGGGCGACCGGGTCGCGGTGCAGGTCGAGAAGTCGGTGCCCGCGCTGGTGCTCTACCTCGCGGTGGTGCGCGCGGGCGGCGTGTACCTGCCCCTCAACACCGCCTACACCCTCGCCGAGCTCGCCTATTTCATCGGCGACGCCGAGCCCAAGGTGGTGGTGTGCGATCCCGCAAAGCGCGCAGGTCTCGAAGAGATCGCCCGGCCGCTCGGAGCCTCCGTGGTGACCCTCGACGCCAAGGGGCAGGGCTCGCTCATGGAGCGGGCGGACGGCGCCTCGCCCGATTTCGCCACCGTGGCGCGCGGCTCCGACGACCTCGCCGCGATTCTCTACACCTCCGGGACCACCGGGCGCTCCAAGGGCGCGATGCTGACCCACGACAACCTGGTCTCGAACGCGCTCACCTTGCGCGACCACTGGCGCTTCACCGCCGACGACGTGCTGATCCACGCGCTGCCGATCTACCACACCCACGGCCTGTTCGTGGCCACCAACTGCGTGCTGTTCGCCAACGCTTCCATGATCTTCATGGCGAAGTTCGATCCGGAGGCGATCGTCCAGGCGCTGCCCCGCGCGACCTGCCTCATGGGGGTGCCGACCTTCTACACGCGCCTGCTCCAGGACCCGCGCCTGACCCCGGAGGCGACCGCGCACATGCGCCTGTTCATCTCCGGCTCCGCGCCGCTGCTCGCCGAGACGCACCGGGAGTGGCAGGCGAAGACCGGCCACGCGATCCTCGAGCGCTACGGCATGACCGAGACCGGCATGAACACCTCGAACCCCTACGACGGCGAAAGGGTGCCCGGCACCGTGGGCTTCCCCCTGCCGGGGGTGGACCTGCGCGTCACCGATCCGGAGAGCGGGCGGGTGCTGGATCAGGGCGAGATCGGCGTGATCGAGGTGCGCGGGCCCAACGTGTTCAAGGGCTACTGGCGCATGCCCGAGAAGACCGCGGCGGAGCTGCGCGCGGACGGCTTCTTCATCACCGGCGACCTCGGCAAGATCGACGAGCGCGGCTACGTCCATATCGTGGGCCGCGGCAAGGACCTCATCATCACGGGCGGGTTCAACGTGTATCCCAAGGAGGTCGAGACCGAGATCGACGGCCTGCCGGGCGTGGTCGAGAGCGCGGTGATCGGCGTCGCGCATCCCGATTTCGGCGAGGGCGTCACCGCGGTCGTGGTGGCCGAGAAGGGGGCATCGGTGAGCGAGGACGCGATCCTCAAGGCGCTCGAGGGGCGGCTCGCGAAGTTCAAGCTGCCCAAGCGCGTGATCGTGGTCGAGGACCTGCCGCGCAACACCATGGGCAAGGTCCAGAAGAACGTTCTGCGCGACACCTACGGGGCGCTCTACGCCAAGAAGGGGTAGGGGCCGCCCCGGCCCGCAGCCGGCTCAGGAGGCCCTGGCCTTCGCGGCCCGCTTCTTCGCCTTCGGCTTGCGCGCCGGCGCGGCCTTGCCGCGCTTCGCGGCCCGCTTCTTCGCTTCCGAACCCTGAGCCGGCTTGGCCTTGCCGCGCCGCTTCGGGCGCGGGTCCGAAGGCGGTCGGGCTTCGTCCGCCGTCGAGGCTTCCGCCCTGGGGGCTTCTGCTTTCGGGGCCTTCGCGGCGGGCGCGAAGCCGGCCACGAGCGCGCGCAGGCCCGGCTCCTCGACCCGGGCCGCGGCCTCTCCCTGCGGAAACCAGCGGCGCTCGCGCTCGTCCTGCTCCGACCAGGTCTCCTCGAGGTGCTCGACCCGAAGCGGGAAGACCTTCACACGGCACAGCACGAAGCTGTCCTTCAGGCGCTTCCAGTAGACGTAGGTCCCGATGGCGTCCTTGGCGGGCCGCCCGACCGCGCCCGTCTCCTCGAAGGCCTCCCGGGCCGCCGCCTTGTGGGGCTTGAGCCCCTTCATGGGCCAACCCTTCGGGATCACCCAGCGCTTCGTCTCGCGGCTCGTGGCGAGCAGCACCTCGAGGCGCCCGTCGGCGCCGGCCCGGTAGGGGAGGGCGGCATACTGCCTCCGCACCGGCCCCTTCCTCGCCGCCTTGCCCGACGCCCCCTTCGCGCTCTTCTTCGGCTTCCCGCCCGTCGCGCCCTTCGCGGCGCGCGTCTTCGCCGCCTTGCCGGACGTCTTCTTCGGCCCGCCCTTTTTCGTTGCCTTGCCCAAAGTCCTTGCGGCTCCGGCGCTTCCACCCCGACCCGATCCTGACCGCGAAAAACGCCGATGCAAGCCCCGCGGGTCCGAATATCCTTTGCCGGCGAGAATTCCCGATCGTCGGCCGCTCGTCCCGAGGCCCGCCGCCGTCCCCGCGGGCTTCATGGGCGACCGTCATTTGTCTGTTGTCAGCCGCGGCTAATCTTCATACCGTCAAGCTGTCATAGAAGAAGGGGATCCACGATGGTCAGGAAGGCAGGCCTCATTGCCTCGGTGGCGATGATGGCGGGACTCGCGTTCGCGCCGGCCTACGCGCAGAGCGTGGCGGAGCTGGAGGCGGCCGCGCGCAAGGAAGGCGCCGTCAACAGCCTCGGCATGCCCGACGACTGGGCGAACTGGAAGGACACCTGGGAGCAGCTCACCGCGAAATACGGCCTGAAGCATGTCGACACCGACATGAGCAGCGCGGAAGAAATCGCCAAGTTCGAGGCCGAGAAGCAGAACGCCTCCGCCGACATCGGCGACGTGGGCCTCGAATTCGGCCCCATCGCGGTCGCCCGCAAGGTCACCCAGCCCTACAAGCCCACCACCTGGAACGACATTCCCGACTGGGCCAAGGACAAGGACGGCCACTGGGCGCTCGCCTATACGGGCACCATCGCCTTCATCATCGCCAAGAACGTCCAGAACCCGCCGCGCTCCTGGGCCGACCTCCAGAAGGGCACCTACAAGGTCGCGGTCGGCGATGTCGGCAAGGCCGCGCAGGCCAATGCCGGCATCCTGGCGGCCGCGATCGCCATGGGCGGCAACGAGACCAACTTCGAGCCGGCTCTCGACCTCTTCGCCAAGCTCGCGCAGCAGAAGCGCCTGCTCACCATCGGGGCCTCGCCCGCCAACCTCGAGAAGGGCGAGATCGAGGTCGGGGTGCTCTGGGACTTCAACGCCCTGAACTACCGCGACAAGGTCGGCCGCGACAAGTTCGAGGTCGTGATCCCCTCGGACGGCTCCGTGACGAGCGGCTACACCACGATCATCAACGCCTACGCCAAGAACGTGAACGCCGCGAAGTTCACCCGCGAGTACATCTTCAGCGACCAGGGCCAGATCAACCTCGCCAAGGGCTACGCCCGCCCGATCCGCGTCGACAAGGTCAAGATGCCGGCCGAAATCGCCGAGCGCCTGCTCCCGGCCGAGCAATACGCCAAGGCCCGCCCGATCGACGCCGCCAACTGGTCGCAGAACGCGCGGCGCCTGCCGCAGCTCTGGCAGGCCAAGGTCCTGTCCGCGATGTGATCCCCGCGAGCCCCGCCCCGCGGCGGGGCTCGCCCTCCCGATCGGCGCATGCCTCCCGGCTCCCGGCCGGCGCGGCGCATGATCGACCGCGTTCCGTCATCGAGATCCGCGCCCGTCCATGGGTCACCCCACTGTCTTCGTCATCCTGGACGGGCTGCGTTACGACGCGGCCCGTTCCTCGCTCGGCTACATGGAGGCGCTGGTCGCCGCGGGACAGGCGCAGGTCTACCGGGTGGTGTCCGAGCTCCCGAGCCTGTCGCGCCCCCTCTACGCCACCCTGATGACCGGGCGCCGGCCCGTGGACCACGGCATCGTGGGCAACGCGATCGTGCGCCGGCTCGAGATCCCGAGCGTGTTCTCGCTCGCGCGGGCCGCCGGCCTCACGACGGCGGCGGCCGCCTATCACTGGTTCTCCGAGCTCTACAACGAGGCGCCGTTCGAGCCCCATCACCGCCTCACCGACCGGCCCGACCGCACCATCCAGCACGGGTCGTTCTACTGGTCCGACGACTATCCCGGCGACCACACCTTTGCGGACGCCCACAGCCTGATCGAGCGCGCGCGCCCCGATTTCGTGGTCGTGCATCCCATGAACGTCGACGATGCCGGCCACAAGCACGGCGGCGACAGCGTCGGCTACCGCAACGCGGTCCGGGCCTCGAGCGCGCAGCTCTCGTTCTTCGTGCCGCTCTGGCGGGCGAAGGGCTACACCGTGATCGTGACGAGCGACCACGGCATGAACGCCGACGGCAACCATGGCGGGCCCGGCGAGGCCGAGACCCACGTGCCGTTCTACACGGTCGATCCCGCCCGCTTCACCCTCGATCCCGCCGTCGACGTGCGCCAGCTCGACATCGCGGGCACGCTCTGCGCCTCGCTCGGCATCGCGGAGCACGGCCTCGCCGCCACGAAGGGGCTCCTGAAACCATGACCGGGGCGCTCCCCTCCCGTCTGCGGGCGCCCGCCCGCCCCGCGGCGCGCCGCATAGGCGCCGCCCCATGACGGACGCCCACGACCGCCGCATGCGCCTCGGCGCCGTGCCGTTCATCGTCACGATCGCGATGGCGCTCGTATTCCCGATGTCCTTCGTGGTCTGGGGCAGCTTCATCGCGGCGGACGAGTGGTCGCTCGACAATTACCGCGAGATCTTCGGCAACGTCTTCTACCGCGGCGCCTTCCGGACAAGCATCGGGCTCTCGGCGCTGACCGCCGCCATCGGCCTCGTTCTCGGGCTCGTGGTGGCGGCGCATCTGAAGCGCGTGTCGGGCGGCTTGCGCCGCCTCGTGCTGACCTATTCCAACATCGCGGCGAACTTCGTCGGCGTGCCGCTCGCCTTCGCGTTCATCATCATGTTCGGCTTCAACGGCGCCTTCACGTTGATCCTGAAGCGCTACGGCCTCGTCGACGAGATCAACGTCTATTCCTTCGGCGGGCTGATCCTGGTCTATTCCTACTTCCAGGTCTCGCTCGCCGCGCTCCTGCTCTACCCGGCGCTCGCCGCGATCACGACCGACCTCGAGGAGGCCGCCCGTCTCATGGGCGTCAGCCGCGCCCGGTTCTGGCGCCGGGTCGGCCTGCCGATCATCCGCAACCCCTTGATCGCGGTCTATTGCCTGCTCTTCGCCAATGCGATGGGGACCTACGCCACCGTCTACGCGCTCGTCGGCGGCAGCGCCAACCTCGTCACGGTGCGCATCGGCGAGCTCGTCGGCGGCGACGTGTTCTCGGACCCCAACCTCGCCAACGCCCTGTCGACGCTCCTCGTGGTGGTCCTGCTGATCCCGGTGATCGTCGGCCAGATCCTCACCCGCAAGGGGCCGGCGCATGGGTGAGCCGCCGATCCCTCATTGCCTGTTGGAGAGAGGCTGGCCCATGGGTGAGCCGCTCACTCCCGATTGCCTGTTGGCGAGCGGCCGACGCATGGATGAGCCGCCGGCGAGCGTGCAGGAGAGGGGCGGCGCCCATGGCTGAATCGTCCCTCAGGGCCCGCCTCGTCGTCCTCTTCGCCCTCGTCCTGATGGTGCTGCCGGTCTGCGCGGTGGTGCTCAACGCCTTCGCGACCGAATGGTCCGGCACGATCCTGCCCGCGGGCTTCACCCTGCAATGGTTCGACCGGGTCGTTGGCGATCCCGCCTTCCGGGCCGCCATCGGGCGCTCGGTGATCGTGGCGCTCGGGGCGCTGGTGCTGAGCGCCGCGGTCACGATCCCGGCCGTGATCGTCGGCCACCTCTACTGGCCGCGGCTCGACGGCTGGCTCGGGCGCTTCGTGGTGATCCACTACGCCCTGCCGGCCGTGGTGCTGGTCGTCGGCTATTACCGGCTCTATTCCGGCTGGCCGCTGCCTCTCAACGGCACGCCCTACATTCTGTTTCTCGCATACGTGCCGATCTTCTTCCCGCTCCTCTACATCTCGATGAAGAACGGCCTGAGCGCGCTGCCGACCGCGGATTTCCTCGCCGCCGGGCGCCTGCTCGGCGCCAGCGACCTCACGATCATCCGCCGCGTGATCCTGCCCAGCATCATGCCCGCGATCCTGATCGGGCTCGTGCTCAACTTCGCCCTCGGGATCAGCGAGTTCGTGTTCGCCAACATGCTGGTCGGCGGGCATTTCGAGACCCTGCAGATCTACATGTTCAAGCAGCGCCAGGCGAGCGGACGCATCACCAGCGTGGTGGTCGCGGCCTATTTCATCGTCATGCTGGTCGGCACGGCGCTTGCGCTGCTCCTGATCGGACGGAGGGACACGCAGCGATGATCCCCCACGCATTCCCCGTCGGGGCCGTCCGATGAGCCGTCTCGAAATCCGCCTCCCGATCCGAAAGGCCGGGCTCCTCCGATGAGCTATCTCGAGATCCGAAACGTCAGCCTCGCCTACGGCGCGACGCCCGTGCTGCGCGACATCAGCCTCGACATCGACGAGGGCGAGATGCACGTGCTGCTGGGGCCCAGCGGTTGCGGCAAGACCACGTTGCTCCGCTCCATCGCGGGTCTGTCGCAGGCGCAGGACGGCTCGATCTCGCTCCAGGGCCGGCGCATCGACGGGCTGCACCCCAAGGACCGCGGCGTCGCGATGGTGTTCCAGAACTACGCCCTGTTCCCCAACATGACCGTGACCGAGAACCTCGCCTTCGGCCTGGAGCAGAAGGGCCTGCCGAAGGCGCAGATCGCCGCCAAGGTGGAATCGGCGCTCGGCATGGTGGCGCTGACCGACCGGGCTGGGGCGCGGCCGCACCAGCTCTCGGGCGGGCAGAAGCAGCGCGTGGCGCTCGCCCGCGCCCTCGTGCTGGAGCCCAAGGTGCTGCTCCTCGACGAGCCGCTCTCGGCGCTCGACGCCCAGATCCGCAAGCGCCTGCGCGACGAATTGCGCCGCATCCAGCGCGAGATCGGACTCACCGCGATCCTCGTCACCCACGACCAGGAGGAGGCGATCGCGCTCGGCACCCGGATCTCGGTCATGGATGCCGGCCGCCTGTCGCAGGTCGGCACGCCGGAAGAGGTCTATTACCGGCCCGGCAACCTGTTCGTGGCCCGCTTCATGGGCGACATGAACATCCTCGACCCGGCCTCGGTCCGCGCCCTCTTCGGCGTCGTCACGGAGCACCATTGGGTGCTGCATCCCCAGATGCTGACGCCGATCGCCGGACTCGCCATGGACGCGCCCGCGGGCGCCTACCGGGTCGAGGGCCGGGTGATCGACTCCAAGCTCCAGGGCCAGACGGTGCGCCACCTCGTGGACGCCGGGGGCGTCGAGCTCAAGATCGACCAGCTCTACGACCCGCGCGCCCTGCGCCTGACGCCGGGCGAGCCCGTGACGGTCGCGGTCGCCCGGGACCAGGTCCACGAAGTCGCCTCCTGAGCGGTGACGGTTCGGGGCGCCGCCCGCGACCGCGGGCGGCGCCCCGGCGTCTCACGCCACCTGCTGGTCGAGGTGCTTGAACATGTTGCGCCGCGCCTCGTCGTCGAACTCCGCCTTGAAGGTGAAGCGGTCCTTGAAGGTGGCGACGCGCTGCGCCGCCGGGCGCGCGCTGACGGCGTCGAACCAGCGCTTCAGGTTCGGGAAGCTCGCCCAGGCGTCGTCGCCCAGGATGAAGGGCACCATGCGGCACCAGCCCCAGGCCGCCATGTCGACGATCGAATAGGCGTCGCCGACGAGGTATTCGCGGTCCGCCAGGCGCCCGTCGAGGATGCCGTAATGGCGCTTCGCCTCGTAGAGGTAGCGGTTGACGGCGTAGGGCACGGCCTCCGGCGCGAAATGCTTGAAATGCACCGCCTGGCCGGAATACGGCCCGACGCCGGTGGCGACGAACATCAGCCACGAGAGCAGCTCGCCCCGATGGGCGGCGTCGGGCAGGAAGCGGCCCGTCTTCTCGGCGAGGTAGAGCAGGATCGCGTTCGAATCGAACACCGTGGTGTCGCCGTCGACGATCGCGGGCACCTTGGCGTTCGGGTTGAGAGCCACATAGGCGGCGTCGAACTGCTGCCCGCGGCGGGTGTCGACGGGCCTCGGCTCGTAGGCGAGCCCCGCCTCCTCGAGGAAGAGGGCGACCTTCATGGGATTCGGCGAGAGGTTGAAGTAGAAGGTGAGCATGGCGGGGTCTCCGTGGGATCGGCGCGTCGCCGTTCCATAGCGCCCGCGCGCCCGGGAGGCGAGGGCGTCGTCGCGACGGCGCCCGGGCCGTCCCCGACCTGCTCGTGACGAGGAGCCCCGTGATGCCGCAAGCCGACGCCGCAGACCATGCGAGGATCGCGATCGTGGGCGGCGGCAGCATCGGCACCGCCTGGGCGGTGGTCTTCGCCCGTGCGGGCCGCCCGGTCGCGGTCTACGAGCCGGACCCGGAACGCCGCGCGGCCGCGGCGCGGGAGATGCGCGCGCATCTTGCGGATCTCGCAGGCTTCGGGCTCCTCGGCGAGCCCGCGGAGGCGGCGGCCCGCGCAACGTTCACCGGCGACCTCGCGCAGGCGCTCGCCGGCGCCGCACACGTGCAGGAATGCGCGCCCGAAAACCTGGCCCTCAAGCAGGAGCTCCTCGCCGCCCTCGACCGCGCGGCGCCCCCCGGCGCCGTGATCGCGAGCTCGTCCTCCGCGATCACCGCCTCCGCGATGGCCGGCGACCTGCCCGGCCGGCACCGCTGCCTCGTGGTGCATCCCGGCAACCCGCCGACCCTGCTCAGGGCCGTCGAGGTCGTGCCCGCCCCCTTCACGGAGCCCGATGCCGTCCGGCGCACCATGGCGCTCCTGGAGGCGGCCGGGATGGCGCCCGTGCTGGTCAGGCGCGAGATCGAGGGCTTCGTGTTCAACCGCCTCCAGGGCGCGCTCCTGCGCGAGGCCTATTGCCTGGTGCGCGACGGCGTCGTCGCGGTCGAGGACGTGGACCGCATCGTGCGCGAGGGCTTGGGTCCGCGCTGGTCCGTGATCGGCCCGTTCGAGACCGCGGACCTCAACACCCGCGGCGGCATCGCGGCCCATGCCGCCCGCATGGGCCCGGCCTATGCCCGCATGGGCGCGGAGCGCGGCCAGGACGATCCCTGGACGCCGGACCTCGTCGCGGAGGTCGAGCGCCAGCGGCGGGCGCTCCTGCCGATCGAGCGCTGGGCCGAGCGCGTCGCCTGGCGCGACCGCCGGCTGATGGCGCTCGCGCGGGCGAAAGCCGAAGCCGAAGAGAGGGGAGCGTCAGGCTGATGGCGCTCGCGCGGGCGAAAGCCGAAGCCGAAGAGAGGGGAGGCTCGGGAACCCGGCGGTCAGGCCTTGGGGGTGCGCGCGGAGAGGAGCTTCTGTTTCAGGTCGTGCTGGGCGAAGGGCTTCTGCAGCACGGGCCGGTCGCGGAAGGCGTCCTTGATGCCGGCGCTGCCGTAGCCGGTCGAGAACACGAACGGGATCTGGCGCTGCGCCAGCGCCTCGGCCACGGGATAGATCGGCTCGCCCGCGACGTTCACGTCGAGGATCGCGAGGTCCACGGTCTCGCGCTCGACCGCCTCCAGGGCCGCCGACAGGCGCGCCGCCGGGCCGATCACCTCGCAGCCGAAATCGAGCAGCATGTCCTCCAGGAGGAGGGAGATGGCCGCTTCGTCTTCCACGACCAGGATGCGGAGGCCGTTCAGATCGCCGTTGCTGAGGCTGTCGGTCACGCTGGTCCCTTCTCGAGGTCTCGACCCCGGGATCACTCTAGGGCGCCGGATGGAATTGCCAAGCCGCCCGCAAGCCGCCCTTGGCCGGTAATTACCCACCCCCTTGCGGCGTGGGCGGATCGCTGATTCCCTGCACTGATGGGCCGGGGCGATCTTGAGCGACTGAGCAAGGAAGAGCTGATCGAGCTGGTGCTGCGTCTGCAGCGGCCGGAGAAGACGTCCCGC
>DATAGO010000036.1:0-1572 GCA_036263675.1 Microvirga sp.
CCGGAGCAGTGGAGGAAGGCCGTGGCGGAGCACGAGGAGATGCTGCGGCTCCTCAAGGAGCGCGACGGCGAGCGCCTGGGCCGGGTGCTGCGCGAGCACATCAGGGGCAAGAAGTCCCTCATCCTCGCAAGCTACGGCTGAAGGCGGCAGGGCGGGCAGGGGCAGGAAGTCCCTCGTCCTCGCGGCCCGCAGCTGAAGCCAGGCGAGCGTATCCAGGCCGGGGAAAGCCGCCTATCCTCGCCGCACGGAGCTCGAAGCGACACGGGAGAAGGGCACATGCGCGGCGTCGTCATCCACGGACCTCGCGACCTGCGCATCGAGGAGGTCGCCGCCGGTCCGCTCGGGCCCCGCGACGTGCAGGTACGGATCGAAGCCGGCGGCATCTGCGGCTCGGACCTGCACTACTACCACCACGGCGGCTTCGGCACGGTGCGGCTGCGCGAGCCGATGGCGCTCGGGCACGAGGTCGCCGGGGTCGTCGAAGCGGTCGGGAGCGAGGTCTCGACGGTCACGGCGGGCACCCGGGTCGCGGTCGATCCGAGCCGTCCGTGCGGAACATGCCGCTATTGCCGCGCCGGCCAGGGCAACCAGTGCCTCGACATGCGCTTCATGGGCAGCGCCATGCGCTTTCCCCATGTGCAGGGCGGCTTCCGGCAGAGCATCACGATCGACGAGGGCCAGGCCGTCGCGGTCCCGCCCGCGATGACGATGGCCGAGGCCGCCATGGCGGAGCCGCTCGCGGTCTGTCTCCACGCCGCGCGCCAGGCCGGGCCGCTGATGGGCGCGCGGGTGCTCGTGACGGGCTGCGGCCCGATCGGCTCGCTCGCGGTGCTCGTCGCGCGCTTTAGCGGCGCGTCCGAGATCGTGGCGACGGACGTCGCCGCCCATCCCCTCGCGGTCGCGCGCCGGCTCGGCGCCACCCGGACGATCGACGTCGCCGCGGAGCCCGAGGGACTCGCGCCCTTTGGCGCCGAGAAGGGCACCTTCGACGTGCTCTTCGAGGCTTCGGGCAATGCGGCGGCGCTGCGCGGCGCCCTCGAGGTGCTGCGGCCCGGCGCCGTGATCGTGCAGGTCGGCCTCGGCGGCGAGATGACGTTGCCCATGAACCTCATCGTCGCGAAGGAACTCCAGGTGCGGGGCTCGTTCCGCTTCGACCGGGAGTTCCGCCTCGCCGTCGACCTCATCGGACGCGGCCTCGTCGACGTGAAGCCGCTGCTCACCGAGACCGTGCCGTTCGAGCAGGCCGCGGAGGCGTTCGCGCTCGCGTCCGACCGCTCGCGCGCCATGAAGGTGCAATTGTCGTTCGGGAGCTGAACTCGGCCCCCGTCCGACCGAGCCCGCTCGGCTGCGGTCACCCGTAGGGCAGCGCCGAAGCCGGCCGGCGCCGCTCGCAGATCGCGGAATGTCCGCCCGGCCCCTTGGCCCGGCGGGGCGGCTACCGGCTGTAGATCGCGGAATTGCCGCCGTGCTCGCGGACCTCGACGCTCTCGACCCAGACGCGCCCAAGGGTCTCCCGGTCGACGAAGTCGGCGAGATGGTCGAACACGTGGCGCGCCGTCGCCTCGCACCCCA
>DATAGO010000037.1:0-13997 GCA_036263675.1 Microvirga sp.
GGGCTCGAGGCGGACCGTCCGCCTCGAGCCCGACGGCAGGGACGGCCTGCGCCGGCCCGGCGCAGCACGACGAGGTTTAGCCGTGACGCAGGCGCGTGTCACGGCGATGACGACACGAAGGCGGCCCCGGGGCCGCCGGTCCAACAAGATCGCCGGAAGCGGCGCCTGGAGTGGGGTTGATGGCTGGTGGGTTGCAGGGCAGGGGCACGCTTGCCGTTCTGGGGGTGGCCGCCGCGGCTTTGGTCGCGGCCGTGTTCGGCGTCCTGAAATGGGACGACATCCGGAACGCTCTCCCCTCGACCGCCCCCCCGGCGCAGACCGCTCTCCCGCCTCCGCCCGGCCCGCCCGAGCCGAGCCCGCCCGCCTCCGGCCAGGCCGCGCTGGTGCCGCCCGCGCCGCCGGTCCAGGCGCCCCCGGCGCCGCCGAGCCCGACTCCGACAGGCGCCCCCCCATCCGCTCCGCCGCAAGGGACGGCCCCCGCGCCATCGGCTCCCCAGCAGGGCGCGCCGTCGCAGCCCCAGCCGGCGACGCCCTCGGCTCCGGCCCAGCAGGCGGCCCCCCAGTCGCAGCCCGCTCCGCCCCCGTCGCAGCAGGCAGCCCCCCAGTCGCAGCCCGCCCCACCGTCTCCGCAGAGCGCGCCTCCATCCCGGCCCGCTCCGCCCTCGCCGGTGGCGTCGCTGCCCGCGAATCCGACGCCGGCCGCCCCGCCCGCTCCGCCTCAGCCGGCCGCCCCGCAGCAGGAGGCGGCCGTGCCGTCGTTCGACGTGGTCCGCGTGGAGCCGACCGGCGACAGCGTGATCGCCGGCCGCGGCGCTCCGGGCGCGACCATCGAGCTCCTGCGCGACGGGCAGGTCCATGCGCGGGGCGTGGCGGACCAGTCGGGCCTGTTCGCCCTCGTGCCGCCGCCGCTGCCGCCGGGCTCGCATCAGATCTCGCTGCAATCCATCGCGCCGGACGGACGGCGCCAGCGCTCGCAGCAGAGCGTGACGGTCGCGATCGCGCCGGGCGGCACCACGCCGCCCCTGGTGGCGCTGACCACGCCCGACAAGCCCACGGTCGTGCTCTCGAACCCCGAACCGCCGGAGCAACGGACCGCGCAGGCACCGCGTCCGACGCCGCAGCCGGGCGCGCCCGCGGGCGGACAGCAGCAGGCGAGTCTGCCTCCGGCCCAGCCCCCCGCCGCCCCGCGGCGCGAGGTCCGGATCTCCACCGTCGAGGCCGAGGAGGGGGGGCGGCTGTTCGTCTCCGGCGAGGCCGCGCCCGGGTCCACGGTGCGGCTCTATCTCAACGACACCCTCATCGCCCCGGGCGGCGTCGGCGCCGACGGCCGGGTGTCCTTCGCGATCGGCCGCGGCGTCCGGCCGGGGGATTACCGGGTCCGCATCGACGACGTCGATCCCGTCTCAGGGTCGGTGAAGTCGCGCGCCGAGGTCGCCTTCACGGTGCCGGCGCCGCTCACCGTTCCGCTGCCGCCGCAGGCGCCGGCCGCCACCACCCCGCCGCAGATCGCCGCTCTGCCGCAGCCCGCGGCCCCGCAGGCGCATGGCCCCGGTCCGGCGCCGGCCACGCCCCCTCAGGCTCAAGGCCCGAGTCCGGCGGCGACGGCCCCGCAGACCCCGTCGCCGAGCCCCGCCCGCCCCCCGTCGCCGCCGGCGGGCCAGAGCGCCGCCCCCGCTGCGCCGGGCCCGCAAGGCGGGGCGGGCGCCGCCGCGCCCCAGAGCCAGGCCGCCGCGCCCGCGCCTCAAGCACCGGCTCTGCCCGCGTCCCCGCCTGCCGGCCGCGAGGCCGGTGCCGAGCCGGGGCGCAATCCCGCGGCCGCCCCGGCGATTGCGAACCCGGCGCCCCAGGGCGGCGGGACGGCCGGTGCCGAGCCTGCGGCGTCTCCTGCGGCCCAGGCCGCGGCCGACGCGCGCCTGTTCCCGCCCGGAACCATCGTGATCCCGGACATCAACACCGCGATCGTCTCGCGCGGCGACAACCTCTGGCGCATCAGCCACCGGGTCTACGGGCGCGGCGTGCGCTACACGGTGATCTACGGCGCCAACCAGGGGCAGATCCGCAACCCGAACCTGATTTATCCCGGCCAGGTCTTCGTGCTGCCGGGCCAGGAGGCCGTGCAGCAGCCCTAGCGGCTCGGCGGGTTCGGACCTCCGGCCGGCCCTGCCCGCGGGCCGGCGCCCCGCGAGGGTGACCTTGCCGGCCCGCATGCCTATATGCGGGTCAGCCCACCGATCGGATCTCCCGTATGCCCACCGTTCCCACCACCGCTTCGGCCCCGCAAGACCGGCCGAAGCGGCCCGGCCTGTTCGCCACCTTCCGGAAGCTCTGGCCATATCTCTGGCCCGAAGGACGGCCGGACCTGCAGCGGCGGGTCTTCCTCGCCTTCGGGCTCCTGCTCGTCGCCAAGCTCGTCACGGTGGTGACGCCCTTCACCTTCAAGTGGGCGACCGATGCGCTCGTGGCGGTCGCGGGCGGCGCGACCCGCGGCGTGGAGGCCGAGGCGACGGCGGGCTCCTGGCTCTGGCGCGCGCCGATCCTGCTCACGATCCTCTACGGCACCGTCCGGATCGCCATGGCGCTCCTGACCCAGGTGCGCGACGGGCTCTTCGCCAAGGTCGCCATGCATGCGGTGCGCAAGCTCGCGCTCCAGACCTTCGAGCACATGCACCGGCTCTCCCTGCGCTTCCACCTCGAGCGCAAGACCGGCGGCCTCACCCGCGTGCTCGAGCGCGGCCGCGACGGCATCGAGGAACTGTCGCGCCTGTTCATCCTCCAGCTCATCCCGACCATCGTCGAGTTCGCCCTCGTGCTCGGGATCCTGGCCTGGGAGTTCGACTGGACCTATTCGTTCGTCGTGCTCGCGATGGTGGTGGTCTACCTCGGCTATACCTACAAGGCGACCGAGTGGCGGATCTCGATCCGCAAGCAGATGAACGAGTCCGATACCGACGCCAGCAGCAAGGCGGTGGATTCGCTCCTCAACTACGAGACCGTGAAGTATTTCGGCGCCGAGCGGCGCGAGACCGAGCGCTACGACCGCTCGATGGCGCGCTACGAGAAGGCCTCGACCCAGACCTACACCTCGCTCGCGGTGCTCAATTCGGGCCAGGCCGTGATCTTCACGGTCGGCATGACGGCCGTGATGGCGCTCGCCGCGCGGGACATCATGGCAGGCCGGGCGTCGATCGGCAGCTTCGTCCTCGTCAACGCCATGCTGGTGCAGCTCTACATCCCGCTCAACTTCATGGGGATGCTCTACCGCGAGATCAAACAGGCCCTCATCGACATCGACGACATGTTCCAGATCCTGGAGCGCAACCCGGAGATCCAGGACCGGCCGGGCGCGAAGCCGCTCCAGGCCCGCGACGGCACCGTGCGCTTCGAGGACGTGCATTTCGCCTACATCCCGGAACGGCCGATCCTGAAGGGCGTCAGCTTCGAGGTGCCGGCCGGCCGCACGGTCGCGATCGTCGGGCCGTCGGGGGCCGGCAAGTCGACGATCTCCCGGCTCCTGTTCCGCTTCTACGAGCCGAGCCGCGGCCGGATCCTGATCGACGGACAGGACATCGCCGAGGTCCAGCAGGGCTCGCTCCGGGCCGCGATCGGCATGGTCCCGCAGGACACGGTGCTGTTCAACGACACCATCGGCTACAACATCCAGTACGGCCGCTGGGACTCGGGGCCCGAGGCCATGCAGGAGGCCGCGAGCCTCGCCCAGATCGATCGCTTCATCTCGAGCCTGCCCGAGGGCTACGAGACCTCCGTGGGCGAGCGCGGCCTGAAGCTCTCGGGCGGCGAGAAGCAGCGCGTGGCGATCGCGCGCACGATCCTGAAGGGTCCTCCGATCCTCGTCCTCGACGAGGCGACCTCGGCCCTCGACACCTTCACCGAGAAGGAGATCCAGGACGCCCTCGACCGGGTCAGCCGCGGCCGCACGACGCTCGTCATCGCGCACCGGCTCTCGACTGTCATCGGCGCCGACGAGATCCTCGTCCTCGACAAGGGCGTGGTGGTGGAGCGCGGCAGCCACGCGGTGCTGCTCGAGAAGGGCGGCGTCTATGCCGCCATGTGGAACCGCCAGCGCGAGGCGGACCAGGCCCGCGAGGCCCTCAAGCGCGCGGAGGAGGCGGAGGCCGCGGAGGCCGAAGCCGCCGCGCGCCAGCCGCAGGTGCCGGTCGCGGGCTGACGGGCCGCGCCGCCCGCCCTCCCGCCGGGATTCTTGCGGGACGGGCGAACCTCTGTCATTGCGAACCCGCCCCGGCCGGTCCCGGCCCGGGGCTTCTGGACTCCGGAGCCCCCATGACCGACATCCTCGAGTCGATCCGCCGGATCATCGTGCCGATCCACAAGGAGGGTTATCCCTTCATCGCGATCGCGCTCGTGCTGGCGTTCCTGCTAGGGTCCCTGTGGTCGCCGCTCGGCTGGATCGGAGCGATTCTCACGGCCTGGGTGTGCTACTTCTTCCGCGACCCGCCGCGGGTGACGCCCGTGCGCGAGGGCCTCGTGGTCTCGCCCGCCGACGGGCGGGTCAGCCTCATCGCGACCGCGGTGCCCCCGGCCGAGCTCGACCTGCCGCCGGAGCCCATGAAGCGGGTCTCGGTGTTCATGAACGTGTTCGACTGCCACGTGAACCGCATGCCGGTCGGCGGGCGCATCACGCAGGTGGTCTACACCCCGGGCCTGTTCCTCAACGCCGAGCTCGACAAGGCGAGCGAGGACAACGAGCGCAGTGCTCTCGTGATCGAGACCCCGACCGGCAAGGTCGGCGTGGTCCAGATCGCCGGCCTCGTGGCGCGGCGCATCGTCTCCTTCGTGCGCCAGGGCGACACCCTCGGGGTCGGCGAGCGCTTCGGGCTGATCCGCTTCGGCTCGCGGGTCGACATCTTCCTGCCCCTCGACACTCAGGTGCTTGTCGGCCTCGGCCAGCTCGCCATCGCGGGCGAGACGGTGATCGCCGACCTGAAGGCCAACGAGCCCGCGCGGCAGTTCCGGACCCAGTGACCGCCCGCGACCGGGAAGCGCCGTTCCGCGTCTGCGCCAGGTCCGGACCCGGCGCGAGCCTGCGGTCGGGAAGGGGCGTCCCCGGTCTCCCGAGACCCGCGGGCGGAGCCGGTCCGGGGGTGCGGCTTGCTGCGGAGGGGCGCGCTCCCTATTGTCTGCGCCCATGAGCGACCTCTTTCCGCCCTTCGCGCCCGACGCCCACGAGCCGCGCAAGCGGCTGTTCAAGCCGGTGCCGTTCCGGGTCATCGCCCCGAACCTCATCACCCTCATCGCTCTCTGCCTCGGCTTGACCGCGATCCGGCTCGCCTACGAGGGGCGCCTGGAGCCCGCGGTGATCGCGATCGTGGTCGCGGCGGTGCTCGACGGGGTCGACGGCCGGGTCGCCCGGCTCCTCAAGGGCACCTCCCGCTTCGGGGCCGAGCTCGATTCGCTGGCGGACTTCCTCAATTTCGGCGTGGCGCCCGCCCTCGTGCTCTACAGCTTCGTGCTCCATCACGCGGGCGCCGTGGGCTGGATCGCGGCCCTCGTCCTCGCCATCGCGGCGGCGCTCAGGCTCGCCCGCTTCAACGTGATGATCGACGACCCCGACCGGCCGGAATGGAAAAAGAACTTCTTCGTCGGCATGGCGGCGCCGGCCGGCGCCATCACGGTCCTGCTGCCGATCTACCTGCACTTCCTCGGCGTGCCGGTGGGCGCCAAGGCGGCGGTGCTCGCGCTTCTGTTCGTGGTCTTCATCGCCTTCATGATGGTGAGCACGATCCCGACCTATTCGGGCAAGACCATGGGCAAGCACGTGCCGCGCCACTGGGTGCTGCCGATCTTCGTCATCACGGTCGCCTTCTTCGGGCTCCTGGTGAGCTTCCCCTTCCAGGTGCTTGCCATCGGCACCCTGGTGTTCCTGGCCACCATCCCCCTCGGCTTCGCGCGCTACCGCCACCTCGAGCGGGTCCACGGCGCCAAGGCGCCCGCCGCCGCGGCCCCGCCCGCTCCGGTCGGCCCGGAGAACTGACCCGAGCGGGACCGATTTCACCCCCGGGCCTCTTCCCTCGAGGTCCCGGGCACCCAATCTCATCCCCGCCGCGGGCCGGGCGCCGAACCGGCTCCGGCTCGCCGCAGAAGTCCGACTGGAGAGCGCAGTGGCGTCCGCACCCGATCCGTCCGCCCGCGAGGGACACCCGAAGCTCGTCCTCGCCTCGGGCTCGCCGCGCCGGCTCGCCCTGCTCCAGCAGGTCGGGATCGAGCCCGAGGCGCTGTTCCCGGCCGACGTCGACGAGTCGCCGCTCAAGAACGAATCGGCGCGCGAGCTCGCCCGGCGCCTCGCCCGCGCCAAGGCGGAGGTGGCGCGCAAGACCGCCCGCAACCGGGAGGAACTGCGCCGCGCCTACATCCTGGCCGCCGACACCGTGGTGTCGGTCGGCAAGCGCATCCTGCCGAAGGCCGAGGTCGTGGACGAGGCGGAAGCGTGCCTGCGCCTGCTCTCCGGCCGCACGCACCGGGTCTACACCGCGATCTGCGTCGTCACCCCCAAGGACAGCTTCCGCGACCGCATCGTCGAGACGCGGCTGCGCTTCAAGCGCCTGTCGCGGGACGAGATGGAGCGCTACCTCGCCTCCGGCGAATGGCGCGGCAAGGCGGGCGGCTATGCCATCCAGGGCCTCGCCGGCACCTTCGTGGTGAAGCTCGTCGGCTCCTATCCCAACGTGGTCGGGCTGCCCCTCTACGAGAGCATCTCGCTTCTGGAGGGCGAGGGCTATCCCGTCCGCCAGACCTGGCTCGACGCCGCCTGACCCATGCCGGCCGAGCGCTTCACCCAGCGCGTCGCCAGCGTATTCATCCCCTTGCGGCGGGCGGATCGTCCCGCCTCCGCGCGCGGAGTCTGACCCGATGCCGCCCGAGCCCGCCAACGAAAACGCCCCCAAGGGAGCCGGCGCCTGCCCGATCTGCAGCAGGCCCGCGGATCCGGCTCTCAAGCCGTTCTGCTCGCGGCGCTGCGCCGACGTCGACCTGAACCGCTGGCTCTCCGGCACTTACGCAATCCCCCTCGCCGAAGGCGCGGACGGCCCGCGTGCCGATGGGGACGACGAGGACGCCCCGTAGCCGGGCAGCCCACGGGGCCGGCCCGATGCGGGGATGCAGATGCCCCGTAACCGGGCAGCCGACGGGACCGGCCCGATGCCGGGATGCTACGGCGTCGGCTGCGGCGGATGATCGGGCTGGCGTCCGAAGTCGGCCCGAACCAGGACCAGCGTCGTCGAGACCTCGGCGTGGAATGCCGCCGAGGGCGCTTCGCCCGGCCGCCCCGCTCGCGCGCCGACGGGTTCGGCGTCGGAGCGGCGTGCCGGCGGAGCCCCTGTCCTGCGGCGTGCGTCCGCAGCGTGGGGGCCGTGCGCGCGTCGGATGGCGGCCGCCTCCTCGAATCGCGCGCGGGTCTTCCAGAACGGGACCGGAAGGACGGAGGAGGCGGGCGGCGCCGCGGCGGCGTCCGGCAGGCTCCACCCGGCTTCGTCTCCCGCCCAGGGCGAGACCTCCTCCTGCCGCGACCGGTCGTGCAGCACGGCCCGGACGGCGAACCAGGTCAGGGCGGCGAGGGCGACGGCCGCGACGGCGATGATCGTGTCCCACATGAGCGCGTCCCTCCTCTGCCGCCGCGAAGCCGCAACGGGCCGAGCCATGTCGGGAAGCCCGGCGCGGCCCTCGATGTTGCGACCCTAGGTCCGGCGCGCGGGCCGGGCGTTGATCCAAGTCAAGCCTCGCATCGGAGCGGGGCAGCCGCTCGCGCATCCCGCCGCGCGGGACGGCGATCTTCGCGCCCCGCCGGCTGACTTTCGCCGCGCCGGCCCACACATATGCACCGCATGGGTCCTGTCCTCATCTTTCGCGGGAGCGCCGCCGGCCGGTGGCACCTGTCGGCTCTCGTCACGGGCACCGATCCGGACGCGCCGCCCGCACTCGCTGCGGGCTCATCCGGCGTGCCGGCCCGGGCGCTCGCCCGGCGCGGCGATCAGGTCCTGTGGCGGTACGACTTCGCCTTTCCGCTCGAGGAGGCGCCGCGCGATTGCGCGTACCGGCTCGGCGAGGCGGCATACCGGGTCCGCGTTCCGGCCGCGCAGGGGGCCCTCCGCCTCGCCTTCACGGCCTGCAACGGCAGCGAGCACGGCAATGCCTGGGGCGACCCGGACGACCGCAACGCCCTCTGGCTCGACCTCGCGCGCCGGCACCGGGCGGATCCCTTCCACCTCCTTCTCCAGGGCGGCGACCAGCTCTATGCCGATCCGATCTGGCGCCACGTCCCGGCGCTGTCGGAGTGGCGGAGCCAGCCCTGGCGGAAGCGCCGGAAGGCGGGCTTTTCCGCGGAGATGGCCGAGGGGGTCTCCGACTTCTACTTCGAGGGCTACCGCGCCCTGTGGGAGCAGCCGCAGCTCGCGCCGCTCCTCGCCTGCGTGCCCTCGCTCATGATGTGGGACGACCACGACATCCTCGACGGCTGGGGGAGCTACGCCCCGGAACGGCAGGACTGCGCGGTGCTCCAGGGGATCTGGTCCGCGGCCCGCGAGCATTTCTCCCTGTTCCAGCTCGGGGCCGAGCCGCACGACCTGCCCGAGGGCTTCTCGGCGCGGGGCGGCGAGCACTTCGGCTGGGCCTACCGCGTCGGCGATGTCGGCCTGATCGCGCCGGACCTGCGCTCCGAGCGCAGCCGCCGATGGATCATGGGCGAGGCCGGGTGGGCCGCGTTCCAGGCGGCGCTCGCGGGCCTCGAGGGCTGCCGGCACGTGCTCCTGGTCTCGACGGTGCCGCTCGTCAACGCCCACCTGACCCCGGTGGAGCGGCTCTTCGACCTCGTTCCCGGCCATCAATCCTGGCAGGACGACCTCGTCGATCAATGGGTCAGCCTCGCCCACTGGGACGAGTGGGCGCGCATGCTCGACGCCCTCCTCGCCTTCTCGGCCCGCACGGATGCCCGGGTCACGTCCCTCTCGGGCGAGATCCACCTCGGCGCGCTCGGGGTGATCGAGGGCCGGGGCGCGCGGGTGCATCAGCTCACCTCGTCGGGCATCGTCCATCCGCCGCCGCCGCCCTTCGTGGCGCGGGTGCTGGAACTGTGCAGCATGACGACGTTCCGGGTCGCGCCCGGCATCACGGCACGGACGCAGCCGATGCCGGGCTCCGGCCGCCGCTACCTGCGCGCGCGCAACTGGCTGGAGCTCGACCTGCCGGCGGGCGGGAACCTCCGGGCGTGCTGGCACGCGGAGGGGCGGGCGGAGCCGATGCGGCTTGCGATTCCGGCCGGGTGCCGCTGACCGCGCGACGCGGCCGACGGCCCGGACGCCACGCGAGGCGGCCTGCGCGGCGTCAGCGCTTCCAGGCCCCCGAGCCGCCCAGGATGCCGTGCCAGAGCTTCTTCAGCCGCGGATAATGGTGGTCCTGGGTGACCGCATGGCCGGCTTCGACGCGGACGAGGTGGAGCTCGCCGTCGTGGTACTCCTCGAGCCCCGGCCTGTGCGCGACGTTGAGCACCGTGGTGTGGGCGAGGTCCTCCTGCAGGAAGCTCATCATCCGGGCCTGGCTGACCTCGTCGAGGGCGGAGGTGGCTTCGTCCAGGATGGCAATGTCGGGCGGGCGGAGGAGCAGGCGCGCGAAGGCGAGCCGCTGCTTCTCGCCGCCCGAGAGGATCGCGGTCCACTGATCCTCCTCGTCGAGGCGCGGCACGAGATGCGACAGCCCGCAGCGCCGCAGGACCTCCGCGAGCTCCGCGTCGGAGGCTTCCCGGTCCGAGGCCGGGTAGAGGAGCGCATGGCGCAGCGTTCCGAGCGGGATGTAGGGCTGCTGCGGCAGGAAGGCGATCCGCGCGCCGCGCGGCCGCAGGATCTGGCCGGAGCCCCAGGGCCACAGGCCCGCCATGGCCCGGATCAGGGTGCTCTTGCCCGTGCCCGACTCGCCCTTCACCAGCACCTTCTCGCCGCGCCGGATGACCGCGTCGGCGCCCTGGATCATCAGGCGCCCGTTCTGCTGCGTGATCGAGAGGTTCCGCAGGTGAAGGGCGTCGTCGGGGCTGTCGCCGAGCACGATCGTCTCCTCCGTGCTCCCGCTCCCGATGGTCTGGTCGAGCATCTCGAGCGCAGCCTTCAGCTCCACGACCCGCTGGGCCGAAGCGAGCCACTCCGCCAGGCGGATCGCGTTGTCGACGAGCCAGTTGAGGGCGATCTGCACCTGGGTGAAGGCCGTCGCGGCCTGCATGAGCTCGCCGAGGCTCAATTCCCCCGCGAGATATTTCGGCGCGCCGAGCAGCAGCGGCACGATCGGCGACAGCACCAGGTTGGCATTGCTCACGAAGCTCATGCGGGCCTGCTGCACGATGACCTTCACCCAGCGCTCGGCGAGGTCGCCGAAGGTCTCGTTCAGGTGGGCGCGCTCGTCGTCGTCGCCGCCGATGAGCGCGATGTTCTCGGCGCTGTCTCGCACCCGCGTGAGCTCGTAGCGCAGGCGCGCCTCGCCGGCGTTCTTGACCTCGACGCGCTGGATCAGGGGCCGGCCGAGGACTACCATCGCGAGCGAGGTGATCGACGAGTAGAGGATGGCGCCGAAGACCATGTAGCCCGGGATGGTGACGGAGCCGAGGCGGAGCGCGCCGCCGACCGCCCACAGCACGCCCAGGAAGGCCAGAGCGGCCAGGAGGGCGTTCGTCAGGCCGACGATGAACTCGACGAGCGGCTCGACCGCCATGCGGACGTCGTCGGCGATGCGGTATTCGGGATTGTCGTTGCCGCCCGTCACGATGTTGAGCTGGTAGAAGCGCCGCTCCGCCAGCCATTCGGCGATGAGCTTGCCGGTCAGCCATTGCCGCCAGCGCAATTGCAGGCGCATGCGCATCTGGACGAGGCCCACGAAGGCGAGCGCCGATCCGAGCACCAGGGCGGCCGCGAGCCCGATGCCGAGCATGACGCCGGACGTGTTCTTCTGCTCGAGCATGTCGAAGAAGAAGCGGTTCCAGCGGTTGACCCCGAGCGCGGCCAGGAGGTTCGCGACCACGAAGGCGAGGACGCCCAGCGTCAGGAGCCAGGCCTTGCGGCGGGTGGGCCCGCTCCAGAATCCGGAGGCGAGGCGGAAATAGCGGCGGGCGACGAGGCTCGGCAGCGGGCCCGGCCCGGCCGCTCGAGAGGCTGCTTCTTGCGCCGTGCTCTCGGCCAAGGCTCGACCCTGATAAGATATGCGCCGCTGATGGGGTAATGCAGCTTGGCCGCAAGGCGTTCCATGCCGACCCCGGCGGTCGGCATGGACGCGAACGGCTCGCCGGCCGGGCCTTGCGGCGCAAGGCCGGGTTGGCGGCGAGGGCCAGCCGGGCCGCGACGGCGGGCGCGGCCCGGCCCGGCGACGCCGGTCGCGCGACCAGGCTCCCCAGGGGAGCGCCGGCGGAAACTCCAAGGAATAGAAAGGGTTAAGGTGGTGCCCAGGGGCGGAATCGAACCACCGACACTGCGATTTTCAGTCGCATGCTCTACCAACTGAGCTACCTGGGCGTCCAACGGCCGCGCGGGCGCGTCTGCGTCGGAGGCCGGTTGTATAGTCACCCGTCCGGCCCCTGTCCAGCACTCTCGTGCGGCTTTTTTGACGCCCCGGAGGAGGCCGGGGCGGCCCGCCGGCGTCGCGGCGGATTCCGCGCCTCGGCAACGGTCGGGCGCTGCCGCCGGGGCGGATCGGTGCGGCCGGCACGGGCCCCGCCGGGGACAATGGATCTTCGCCGCGTTCCTGCCGTTACACTGCTCCGAAGCCGGCCACGCCATCCCGCGGATTCGCGGCGGCCGGACCGGCGATGCCACTGGGTTGCAGGCTCCATGTCGAACGGCTCGAAGCACGACCCCCGCGGGAATGAACCCTCCGCCCCTGCAATGCGCGGCAGCGACGGCGCGGATGCGGCGGGCCGGGGACGGACGGCCGCCCAGCTCGCCTCGCCGGCCTACCGGCTTGCGGTCCGCGACGAGGATTTCCTGCTCGGCGACAGCATGCGCGGCGTGCGCTTCATGCTGGAATACGCCAAGGCCGAGGAGGCGCTGCGGGCCTGGGGCGTGCGCTCCACCATCGTGGTGTTCGGCTCAGCCCGCATCCGGCCGGACGGGCCGGGGCGGCATCCCTATTGGTACGACGAGGCGCGGCGCTTCGGGCGTCTCGCCTCGGAGCGGGGCGGGGCGCTGGCGGATGGCGGGACCCCGCGTGACAACGTCATCGCCACGGGCGGAGGCCCCGGCATCATGGAGGCCGCGAACCGCGGCGCCCACGACATCGGCGCGCCTTCGATCGGCTTCAACATCACGCTCCCGCACGAGGCGGAGCCGAACTCCTATTCGACGCCGGAGCTCACCTTCCGCTTCCACTACTTCGCGATGCGCAAGATGCATCTCGCGATGCGGGCCAACGCCCTCGTGGTCTTCCCGGGCGGCTTCGGCACCCTCGACGAGCTGTTCGAGATCCTCACCCTGCGCCAGACCGGCAAGGCGCCCGTCGTCCCGGTGGTGCTCTTCGACCGGAGCTACTGGGAATCGGTGATCCGCTTCGAGGGCCTCCTCGAGGCCGGCATGATCAAGGCCGGAGACCTCGACCTCTTCCGCTACGCGGAGAGCGCCGAGGAGACCTGGGCGGACCTCGTCAAGCAGGGCCTCGGCGCCGCCCATCCCGGCTCGGCGCCCTGACGCTAGGCCGCAGGCCTCGCGCGCCTTTGCGCTGCATCAAGGCCGCGCCGCGCCGGATCGTGTCCGGTCTTCCCGATTGGAGGACAGGACCATGGACCGACCCGATTCCGCGCCGCCCGGCCCCTTCGACTGGATGTTCGCTTCCGTGAGCGAGTGGGGGCGCCTCGTGCTGATCGCGCAGGAGGTGCGCGGCGCCGACGGCGATCTGGTCGAAGCGCTGCTCGACGACCGTATGGCGGGCGGCTCCCTCTCGCGGGCGGAGGCCGAGAAGGTGCTGAGCCTCGCCCGCCTGCTCGCCGCCCTCGACCTCGACGCCGCCGCGATCCGCCGGACCGATCCCGCGTCGATGACGGCGCTCGAAGGCGCCTGCCTGCGCTGCACGGAGCGCGCCCGCTGCGACCGCGCGCTCGCCGACGGCACCGCCGCGGAATCCCACCCGGAATTCTGCCCGAACGCGCCGCGCCTCGGGGCGCTCGCGAGCGTCGCGGCCGCCGCCCGCTAGCGGGACGCCGGGCTCTCCGGGCTCCCTGCCGCGCCATTCTGCGCGCGGCGGGCCGAACAGGGGGAGCGCCTGCGGCGATGCCCATCCCTGCCGGCGGCCGCCGAATCGAAGGCGGCTGAGGACCGGCGGCAGGCGCCGCGTCGCACCGCGCAGGGGCGCTCCCGCCCCGGCCGCCGGCCGTTCGGGCCCCACCGCTTGATCTTCGCGGGTTTCGCGAGGATGATGCCTCCCAATCAAACGGGACGAACCCGATCGGGCCACCCACGAAACCGTGGAGCGGCGGGAGGACATCGAGCGCGCGAGAAGCGACGGGGCTGCCGTGCTCCGTCGACCCTGACCGTGCGATCTTCAATCCTGAAGCTGCATGCCGTCGACACCACGGAAGCGAGTCCGGCTCGCGTGATGACGATCGGTTCCGGGCCTGTTCGGGGAAGAACGCAGGAAGGGATTGCGCGAGCATGGCGTCCGTCGAGATCAACAACGTCCGCAAGGCTTTTGGTTCGGTTCAGATCATCCACGGGGTGTCGGTCGACATCGCGGACGGGGAGTTCGTGATCCTGGTGGGGCCCTCGGGCTGCGGCAAGTCCACGCTGCTGCGCATGATCGCGGGCCTGGAGAACATCTCGGGCGGCGAGATCCGCATCGGCTCGCGGGTGGTCAACAACGTGCCGCCCAAGGAGCGGGACATCGCCATGGTGTTCCAGAACTACGCCCTCTACCCCCACATGACGGTGGCCCAGAACATGGGCTTCTCCCTCAAGCTCAAGCGCGCCCCCAAGGCCGAGATCGAGCAGAAGGTCAGGCGCGCCGCC
>DATAGO010000038.1:0-161761 GCA_036263675.1 Microvirga sp.
CGAGGAGCAGGTGCCGTGCACCATGAGGGCCGAGCCGGTGGCGCCGTGCGCCCGGTCGTAGGCGTTCGGGAAGCCGGTGTCGAAGGAGAGGTAATGCGCCGAGTGCGGGTTCATCAGACCCGGCGTGATCGCGTAGAAGCCCTCCGGCGTCTGCCGGTCGCCCTGATGCCGCTTGGGGCCGAGATCCCCGGACCAGCGGCAGATCGGGAAGGTCTTGACCAGCACGTAGCGGTCTTCCCGCGGGCTGCGCTTCCAGACCTCGAGCTCGGCTTCCTTCTTGTAGATCCGGATCAGGAGCGGTGCGGCCGGCGTGGTGCCGGCCTGCTTCATCAGCGCCAGCGTCGCGGCCGGGATCGGCGCCTCGTGCTTGGCATAAGGCGCCGCCTCGGCGGGAAGCGCCGCGAGCGCGAGCGCCAGCAGCGAGAGGCGCAAGCCCGCACGGGACAGGAATCGCGTCATGCAGGGCCTTTGCGTCCGCCGTCGGCAGGAGCCCGGCGGAGGCGGCCGGGCGCTTTCGCCAGTGTTGCGGCCGCTATGGCTAACAAACGGTAAAGAACCGGCGCCCGGCGGCGCGGGCCGGTTGGCGTGGCCGCTTTCGAGCCGCTATAGGGAGGGCATGCGACCTCAATCCCTCGACTTCCTCAAAGCCATCGTCAACGCGCCCTCGCCGAGCGGCTACGAGCAGCCGGCCGCCAAGGTCTATCGGGCCTACACGGAGGCCTTCGCGGACCGCGTCACCACCGACGTGCACGGCAACGTGGCCGCGGTGCTGAATCCCGATGCCCGCACGAAGGTCATGCTCGCCGGCCACATGGACGAGATCGGCTTCATCATCCACCACGTCAGCGACGAGGGCCTCCTCTACTTCAAGGGCATCGGCGGCCACGACAGCGTAATACCGGTCGGCCAGCGGGTGTGGGTGCACGGAAAGGAGAGGGTGCCGGGCATCATCGGGCGCAAGGCCATCCACCTCCAGGAGGAGGACGAGCGCAAGAAGAAGCCGGAGCTCAAGGACCTCTGGATCGACGTCGGCGCGACTTCGCGCAAGGAGGTCGAGGAGGTGGTCCAGCTCGGCGACGTGGTGACCTTCCAGTACGAGTTCCAGACCCTCATGGGCGACCGCGCCACCGCGCGCGGCTTCGACAACAAGATGGGCTCCTTCATCGTCGCCGAGGCGCTGCGGCTCCTGAAGGAAGAGGGCGGCCTCGATCCCGACGTGGGCGTCTACGCGGTCGCGACCGTGCAGGAGGAGATCGGGCTGCGCGGCGCGCGGACCGCCGCCTTCAGCATCGAGGCCCAGACGGGTCTCGCGGTCGACGTCAATCATGCGGTCGACTACCCGGGCGTCAGCAAGGCCCGCCACGGCCAGCTCGACATCGGCAAGGGCCCGAGCGTCTCGCGGGGGCCGAACACCAACCCGGTCACCTTCGACCTCGTCACGCAGGCGGCGCGGGAGGACGGCATCCCCTACCAGGTCAGCGTCAATCCCGCCGGCACCGGCACGGACGCCAACGCCATGCAGCTCAACCGGGGCGGCATGGCGACGGGACTGCTCGGCGTGGCCCTGCGCTACATGCACACGCCGTGCGAGTTGCTGAGCCTCAAGGATGTCGAGGATTGCGCGCGCCTGATGGCGGCGTATTGCCGCCGCGTGAAGCCCGACACCGATTTCACGCCCCGCTGACGGACCGCTACCGGGCGCCCGGCCGCGCCGCCGGCGCCGGTTCTCGGGCCGCGCCGGCACCGATTATGCAACTTCAGGAGGCAGTTCCAGCGCCGACTGCATGCTGGAGGGGAAGCCGCACCTTTCGCATGGGGTCCTAGGACGCCGGTCCGATCCTGGGCCGCATAGGACCTAGACCATCCGCGGCGGTTGACCGGCGGAAAGGGAGCGCTGCAAGAGGGGCCCGTACGGGAGCGGCATCCGGATCGCTCCCGCGGCCGTTTCCTGCCTCCGCCAGTCCGCCAGTCCGCCTGGCCCGCCCGATCGCATGCGATGAAACTCGACCCGGCCACGCTCGGCCTCGCCTTCGTTCTGCTGCTCGCCGTCCTCGGCACGCTCCTCCTCGTCTCCTGGGCGCTGCACCGGAGCACCCGCGCGCTCGCCTGGTGGGGCGGCAGCTACGGCCTCGGCGCGCTCGGCATCGCCTGCGTGACCCTGGGCCAGGGCGCCCCCGGCTGGATGCTGCTGCTCGCCGGCAACTTCCTCGTCGCCTGCGCCTACGCGCTCCAGTACACCGGCTGCCGGGTCTTCGACGGGCGCGAGCCGTCGCCGCTGCTCGCGCTCGCGGGGCCGGCCCTATGGCTCGCGGCTTGGCCCCTGATCGGCGGCTGGTTCGAGGCCCGCCTGCTCCTGATGTCGGCGATCGTCACCGGCTACAACCTGGCCTCGGCCTGGGAGCTGGTCCGCCACGCGCCCCGGAGGCTCCGGTTCGCGCGCGTCGCCGCGGCGCTGTTCGCGGTCAGCGCCGCGTTCCACGGCCTTCGCGGGCTCCTCGCCTTCTCCCTGACGCCGTTTCCCTGGGTGAACGTGCTGGTGAACCGGTGGTCGGCGGAGCTCGCGCTGCTCCTGCTCCTCTACGTGCCGGCCCTCGCCTTCATCCTGATCTGCATGGCGATGGAGCGGGCCGACCGGCGCGAGCGCGAAGCCGCGCGGCAGGCGCGCGAGAACGAGGCCCGCTACCGCGCCGTGATCGAGACGAGCGCCGGCGTGTTCTGGCGGGCGGCGCCGGACGGCGCCATCCTGGATTCCGAGGGCTGGACGGCGGAATCGAGCCACCTGCGCGAAGCCTATGGCGGCCACGCCTGGACCGAGGCGGTGCATCCGGAGGACAGGGCCGAGCTCCTCGCGGTCTGGCGGCGCGCCCTCGCCTCCGGCGAGCCCGCCGAGCACGTCTACCGGATCCGCAACGGCCAGGGCGAGTACCGCTGGACCCATGCCCGCACGGTCCCCCTGCGGGCGCCGGACGGCACCGTCCTCGAATGGGTCGGCACCCTCACGGACGTCCACGACGAGCGGATGGCCCAGCAGGCCGTCGCCGACAGCGAGGCGCGCTACCGCCTCATCGCCGAGAACGCCACCGACATGATCGTGCGCGCGAGCCCCGACGGGATCCGCCGCTACATCTCGCCCGCCTGCCGCGAGATCATCGGCTATGCCCCCGAGGAGCTGGTCGGCCGCCCGGTCACGGACCAGATGCATCCGGACGACGCCCGGCAGTCGCAGCCCGGGGCCGACGAGCTCTTCTCGGGCGCGGCGGCGCACCAGACCTTCACCTACCGCTTCCGCCACAAGGACGGGCACTGGGTCTGGCTCGAGACCCGCCGCCGGCTCCTGCGCGACGCGCAAGGCCGCCCGGCCGACATCCTCAGCGTCGTGCGCGACATCTCGGAGCGGGTGCGCCTCGAGGATCAGTTGCGCCAGTCGCAGAAGATGGAGGCGATCGGCCAGCTCACGGGCGGCGTCGCGCACGACTTCAACAACCTCCTCACCGTGGTGATCGGCAACACCGAGATCCTGGCCGAGGACCTGCCCGACCCGGAGCACCGCCGGACCGCCGAGATGGCCCTCGAGGCCGCCCGGCGCGGGGCCCACCTGACGCAGCAGCTCCTCGCCTTCGGGCGGCGCCAGTCGCTGCGGCCCGAGCGCCTCGCGCTCGCGGACGTGATCGGCCGGATGGTGCCTCTCCTGCGGCGCACGGTCGGCGAGACCGTCGAGCTCCGCACCGAATTCGCGGTCGGCGCCCCGCAGGCGCTCGCCGACCGGCTCCTCCTGGAGAGCGCGATCCTGAACCTCGTGCTGAACGCCCGCGACGCCATGCCGAGGGGCGGCACCCTCACGATCAACACCGGGGAG
The DNA here is from genome assembly GCA_036263675.1 of Microvirga sp. GTDB lineage: Bacteria > Pseudomonadota > Alphaproteobacteria > Rhizobiales > Beijerinckiaceae > Microvirga. The sequence goes on from DATAGO010000038.1 coordinate 3,857, forward strand.
CGGCTCGCCGGACCGGACGAGGGCGGCCTGCCGATCGGGCAGGACGTGGTGTTCGTCACCGTCTCCGACACCGGCACCGGCATGTCGCCTGAGGTGGCGGAGCGGGCCTTCGAGCCGTTCTTCACCACCAAGGAGATCGGCAAGGGCTCGGGGCTCGGCCTCTCCATGGTCTACGGCTTCGCGCAGCAATCGGGCGGCCACGTCGCCATCGCGAGCCGGCCCGGAGAGGGCACGGCGGTCACGATCGTGCTGCGCTCGGTCGGGCCGGAGCCCGAGACGGCGGCGGAGCCGGCGGCTTCGCCGGAGGCCGAGCGGGTTCGGGCGCGGATCCTCGTGGTCGAGGACGAGCCGCAGGTGCTGCAATTCGTGTCCTCGCAGCTCACCCATCTCGGCCACGCGGTCACGGCGGTCTCGACCGGCGCCGACGCGGTCGCGCTCCTCGGGCGGGGCCAGGCCTTCGACCTCCTGTTCACCGACGTGGTGCTGCCCAAGGGCATGAACGGCGTCGAGCTCGCCCGGCGGGCGGCGGAGCTCCAGCCCGGCCTCCGGGTGCTCCTGACCTCCGGCTATCCGGAGGACGTCTTCGCGGCCCAGACCGGCTGGGACCGCAGCATCCCGCTCCTGCGCAAGCCCTACCGCCGCCGGGACCTCGAACAGGCCCTGGGGCGGCTTCTCGGCCCCGCGGCGGCCGAGAAGCCGCTGCGCGCGCCGGTGGTCTGACCGCCCGCAGGCGCGGCTTCCGGCGCCGGGCGGATGGGGTCTCCCGCGACCCGGCCGCGCCTGCGGCAGGGGGACCCGCGCCGGGCCGGCGCGTCAACCTTTCCCTTGCCGGGCTGCGGCGGAAGGGCCATTCTCCGCCCCAGTATGGCGCCCCGTCGCCTGGACGGCTGCGCCCACAGGAGCCACGCTTCGTGCCCGAATTCAAACCGTCCACGGTCGTGCGCGGCCTCGCTGCGCTTGTCCTCTCGGCGGCCTGCCTCGCGGCGGCACCGGCCCACGCCACCCGGGAGGGGACCGGCGCCGAGGTTCTGGAGCCCGCCAACTCGCTGGAAGGCAACTATCTCGCGGCCTATATCGCGGGCGCGGCGCGCGACACGGCGGCGGCCGTCACCTTCTACCGAGAGGCCATCAAGGCCGATCCGCGCAACGCCGAGCTCTTGGAGCGTGCCTTCGTGGCCTTCCTGGCCGACGGCGCGATGCCGGAGGCCTTCCGCGCGGCCGAGCGCCTTGTCGCCCGCGACGGCACCAACGGGCTGGCGCAGCTCGTCCTCGGCGTGCGCGCCATCAAGGCGCGCCAATATGCGGCCGCCCGCACGCATCTCTCCAAGGGCGGCCGCGGCCGGCAGGCCGACCTCACCGCGACGCTCCTGACCGCCTGGGCCCATGCGGGCGCGGGCGAGGGCAAGAAGGCCCTGGAGGCGATCGAGCGCCTCAAGAACGAGCGCGCCTTTACGCTCTTCCGCGACTATCACGCCGGCCTCATCGCCGACCTCACCGGCAACGCCGCGGAGGCCGAGCGGCGGCTCAAGGCCGCCTACGAGGCCGAGCGCAACACCCTGCGCGTGGTCGACGCCTATGCCCGCTTCGAGGCCAAGCGCGGCAACCGCGACCGGGCCGTCGAGGTCTACAAGGCCTTCGACGCCGTGCTGCCGCGCCATCCCGTGGTGCGCGACGCCCTCGCCCGGCTCGAATCCGGCAAGCCGCTCGCGCCCTTCGTGACGAACGCGCAGGAGGGCGCCGCGGAGGTGCTCTACGGCCTCGGCGCCGCGGGCTCGTCCTCGGGCGACGAGCTGCCGGCGCTGATCTACCTGCGCCTCGGCCTCCACGTGGAGCCCGAGCACCCCATGGCCCTCGTGACCCTCGCCGACGCCTACGAGCGCCTGAAGCAGCTCGACCGCGCCATCGAGGTGTTCAGCCGCGTCCCGAAGGACTCGCCGCTTCGCGCCTCCGCCGACATCGCGATCGGCACCAACCTGGAGCAGCTCAACCGCGGCGCCGAGGCGGTGGCCCATCTCGAGCAGCTCATGAAGGAGCGGCCGGACGACATCGAGGTCATCATGGCGCTCGGCAACGTCCTGCGCTCGCGCAAGGAGTACGGCCGGGCCGCCGAGGTCTACACCCGCGCGGTCGAGCGGATCGGCACGCCGGACCGGGGCCATTGGGTGCTGTTCTTCTACCGCGGCACCTCCTACGAGCGCGCCAAGCAATGGGACAAGGCCGAGGCCGACCTCAAGAAGGCCCTGGAGCTCGTCCCCGAGACCCTGACCAACGGGCGCGCGCAGGTGCTGAACTACCTCGCCTATTCCTGGGTCGACATGGGGATCAACATCGACGAGGCGTTCAAGATGCTCCAGCGCGCCGTGGAGCTCGCGCCCCGCGACGGCATGATCATCGACTCGCTCGGCTGGGCCTTCTACCGCCTCGGCCGCTACGACGACGCGGTGCGCGAGCTCGAGAAGGCGGTCGAGCTGAAGCCCGGCGACCCGACCATCAACGACCATCTCGGCGACGCCTACTGGCGCGTCGGCCGGCGCCTCGAGGCCCGCTTCCAGTGGGACCACGCCAAGGCCTCGGATCCGGAGCACGAGGAGCTCGTCAAGATCCTCAAGAAGATCGACAACGGCCTCGAGGACGAGCCCAAGCCCGCCGCCGCCGAGAACGCCCCCGCCGCCACCCCGCCGGCCGGCCCCGCCAAGAACGGCGGCTGACGCTTCTCTCCCTCTCCCCGCAGGTGGGGAGAGGGCCGGGGTGAGGGGCCGGTCGCTAGAGCGCGGCCTCTCCGTTGTCATGGCCGGGCTTGTCCCGGCCACCTCTGTCGGGGAGGCGCACTGTCCCACAACGACAAGCATCGCGGTCTTCTCGAAGAGATGGCCGGGTCAGGCCCGGCCATGACACTGGGCACATCTCGCTATTCCGACCAGCCCCTCACCCCAACCCTCTCCCCGCAGGCGGGGAGAGGGGGCTCGCTGCGGGGAGAGGGAGCCATGCGGCTTCCCATTTCCCGGACGCTCGGGCATGTAGCCCGCCATGCCCCTGCCCCTCGCCACCCGCGCGCCCGCCAAGATCAACCTGACCCTGCACGTGCGCGGGCGCCGGCCGGACGGGTACCACGAGCTCGAGAGCCTGGTGGCCTTCGCGGGCACGGGCGACAGCCTCGCCCTGGAGCCCGGGGACGCCCTCTCGCTTCACGTCGAGGGTCCGACGGCGGGGCTGGCGGGCGCGGACGCCGACAACCTCGTCCTCAAGGCCGCGCGCCTCCTCGCGGAGGCGGTGCCCGGCCTGAAGGTCGGGGCGTTCCGGCTCGTCAAGCGCCTGCCCGTGGCGGCGGGGATCGGCGGCGGGTCCTCGGACGCCGCCGCGGCCCTGCGGCTGCTCGCCCGCCTCAACGGCCTGCCGCTCGCCCATCGTGCCCTGCGCGAGGCGGCGCGGCGGACCGGCGCCGACGTGCCGGTCTGCCTGGAGCCCCGCGCCCGCATGATGCGCGGCGTCGGCGAGGCGCTCGGGCCGGACCTGCGCCTGCCGCCGCTCTTCGCGGTGCTCGTCAACCCGCGCGTCCCCGTCGAGACCCCGCGGGTCTTCAAGGCGCTCGGCCTCGCGCCGGGCGAGACGCTTCCCGGAGCGCCGCATCCCGCGGTGGCCGCCGGCGCCGCGGCGCCCGAAATCCTCGCCGCCCTCGGGGCCGGCCGCAACGACCTGGAGCCCCCGGCCCGCGCGGTCGAGCCCGTCGTCGCCGACGCGCTCGCGGCGCTCGGCCGGACGCCCGGCTGCCGGCTCGCCCGCATGTCGGGCTCGGGCGCGACCTGCTTTGCCCTCTACGACGACTGCACCGCCGCCGCCGCGGCCGCCGGGGCGCTGCGCCGGGCGTACCCCGGGTGGTGGGTCAAGGCGACGAGTTTGCGGTAGGGCGGCCGTGTCGTCCCCGGCCGGACCCTGCTCCGGCGGTGGGGAGACCCCCTTTGTCATCCCCTTCCCCTGTGCCCTGATGGGCTCCGGCCGGGGATGACGCGGTCCCTCACCGCTCCGTGAGCTTCAGCTCGATGCGGCGGTTGCGGGCGAAGGCCTCGTCGGTGCTGGACGGGTCGAGGGGCTGGAACTCGCCGAAGCCGGCCGCCACCAGGCGCTGGGGCGGGACGCCGCGGGAGATCAGGTACTGCACCACCGCGATGGCGCGTGAGGCCGACAGCGCCCAGTTGTTGGGGAACTGCGCGGTCGCGATCGGGCGCTGGTCGGTATGGCCGTCGACGCGCAGGACCCAGGGGATGTCGGCAGGGATCTGGCGGTCGAGCTCCTGGAGCAGCGACGCGATGCGGTCGAGCTCGCCCGCCCCTTCCGGGCGCACCACCGCCTGGCCGGGCGCGAAGAACAGCTCGGAGGGAAAGACGAAGCGGTCGCCGACGATGCGGATGTCGGTGCGGTTGCCGAGGATCTGGCGCAGGCGGCCGAAGAAGTCCGAGCGGTAGCGGGCGAGCTCCTGCACCCGCTGGGCCAGGGCCACGTTGAGGCGGGATCCGAGATCCGCGATGCGGGCCTGGGATTCCCGGTCGCGCGACTCGGAGGCCGCGAGCGCGTCCTCGAGCGCCGCGAGCTGGCGGCGCATGGCCGCGATCTGCTGGTTGAGGAGCTCGACCTGGTTGAGCGCCCGCCCGGTCGCCTGCCGCTCGCTCGCGAGCGCCGCGTCGAGCTCGCCCGCCCGGACCTGCGCCTCGCCGCCCGAGGCGATGACCCCCTGCAGGCGCTGGCGCTCGGCCTCCGCGGCGCGGAGCGTCGTCTGCAGGCCGGAGACGCTCTGCTCGAGTTCGCGCCGTCCGGAGCGCTCGAGCGCGAGCAGGTCCGTGAGCTCGGCGATCTGGCGGTTGAGGCGGTCCAGCACCGTGTCCCGGCTCGACAATTCCCGCGCCAGGAAGAACTGGCCGAGCATGAACACCGAGATCAGGAAGATGATGGCGAGCAGCAGCGTCGACAGGGCGTCGACGAAGCCCGGCCAATAGTTCATCTCGCTCCGGCGCCCGCGCCGCCCGCTGGCCGCGGCGGGCATCAGCCGATCCTCCGGCCGAGATCAGGTTGCGCGGGCCGGTGCTCGCTCACGACCCGCTCCCGTCGCGCGACAGCCGGTCGAGCCCTTGCACGCGCCCTTGCACGCGCCCTCACGACCCGATCCTGTCGCGCGAGAGGCGGTCGAGCACCTGCTTGAGCTCCTTTTCCCGCGCGGCCTGGGCCTCGACCCAGTCGCGGATCATCTGCTGCTCGGCGCGCATGTGCTGCACCAGGCCCTGAATGCCTTCCGCGAGGTTCGCCATCGCCTGGGTGGCGGCGCGGTTGCCGCCGCCTTCCGCGACCGCGGCGGAGATCCGGTTGAGGATAGCGGTCAGCTCCGGCCCCGGCATGGCGGCGCGGCCTGCGCCGTCGGCGGCCACGTCCGTGGTCGAGGCCGCGAGCCAGTCCTCGAGCTCGACGTAGAAGCGGTTCTGGGCCTGGCCGGCCTGGAGGTCGAGGAAGCCGAGCACGAGGGAGCCCGCGAGCCCGAAGAGCGAGGCCGAGAACGACAGGCCCATGCCCTGGAGCGGGCCCGCCAGCGCGTTCTTGAGCTCGTCGAACAGCACCGCGGCGTCCTGCCCGGTGCGAAGCGACGCGATGATGCGCCCGACCGAGCCCACGGTCTCGATCAGGCCCCAAAAGGTACCGAGCAGCCCGAGGAAGACCAGCAGGCCCGCAAGGTAGCGCACGATCTCGCGGCTCTCGTCGAGGCGGGCCCCGATGGAATCGAGCAGCGACCGCGTGGTCGTGACCGACAGCGCCGCCCGGCTCGAGCGGTTGTGGATCAGCGCCGCCATCGGGGCGAGGAGCACGGGCGGGCGCCGCGCCGGCGCGGCCTCGTCGCCCGCCTGAAGCGCGTTGACCCAGCGGATCTCGGGAAAGAGGCGCCAGACCTGCCGCACCGCCAGGATGATGCCGATCGCCATCACCCCGAGGATGAGCGCGTTGAGGCCGGGATTGGCGAGGAACGCCTCCCAGATCTGCCGGTAGAGGATGAAGGCGATGAACCCCGTGAGCACGAGAAACACCGCCATGCGGAGGAGATAGATCCGCGGCGGGGTGAGGGGCGGCCGGTCGCTCGTCATTTCCGTTCCGGTTGAGGTGCGCCGCCACTGTGACGGCCCGGCACCGGCGGATCAAGCCGGAACGGCCTCGGGCACCAGGTTGGCAACAGGGGGACGGGCGGATCAATCTGGAACGACCCCGGGGGCCGGGTTGGCAACACGGGGACGAGTGGATCGAGCGGGAACCGCATCGGGCGCCGGGTTGGCAACAGGGGGCACCGGCCGAGCGGGAACCGCCCCGGGCGCCGGGTCGGCAGCGGCCGGCGGGGCCGCTTCGCCGCCCGCCCCGGTCAGGGCCGGTTCGCCTGCTTGAGGAGCTTCACGAGTTCCCGGTGCATGGCCTCGTTGCCGCAGGCGATCGACTGGGCGGCGAGCGGGTTCGATCCCCCGTCGGCATCCGAGACGAAGCCGCCCGCCTCGCGGATCAGCACGATCCCGGCCGCCATGTCCCAGGTATGGAGGCCGCGCTCCCAATAGGCGTCGGCGCGCCCGCACGCCACGTAGGCCAGGTCGAGGGCGGCCGAGCCGAGGCGGCGCATGCCGCCGGCCTGGGCCATCACGGTCGCGGCTTCCTTCAGGAACTGGGTGTGGTTGCCGCGCCCGATATGGGGCAGGCCGCAGCTCACGAGGGCATCGGCCATGTCGCTGCGGGCCGCGACCCGGATGCGCCGGTTGTTGAGGAAGGCGCCCTTGCCCTTCTCGGCGATGAACATCTCGTCCTTGGCGGGGTCGTAGATCACCCCGGCCACGATCTGGCCCTCGCGCTCCAGCCCGACCGAGATGCAGAACTGGGGCAGCCCGTGCAGGAAGTTGGTGGTGCCGTCGAGCGGGTCGATGTGCCAGCGGTGGGTCGTGTCGGCGCCCTCGACGACCCCGCTCTCCTCCATGACGAGGCCGTAGCCCGGCCGCGCCTTTTCCAGCGCCTCGCGCAGGATGGCCTCGGCCTTGCGGTCTGCCGCCGAGACGAAGTCGCCGGGCCCCTTGCGCGACACCTGGAGGTTCTCGACCTCGCCGAAATCGCGCTTGAGCGAGCGCGACGCCTTCATCACGGCATCGGTCATGACGGTCATCAGGGGCGAGCGGATCATCGCTATCCTCGGGTCTTGCGGCGGAAAGGGCGGGGCCGGGCGCTCCTCACACGCGACGGGCGGGGCGTCAAGCGAGGGCGGGGAGCGTTGCGGCCCGCTCCCCGCAGCATGACTCCCTCTCCCCGCGTGCGGGGAGAGGGCTGGGGTGAGGGGCCGGTCGGTGGAGCGGGCGATCTCCGATGATCTCCCCTCCCCCTTGCGGGGAGGGGTCGGGGGTGGGGGGCGGTGCAGGACGTGGCTGAGAGGTGCCTCCTGGACCAACCCCCACCCGGCCTGCTCTGCAGTCCACCCTCCTCGGCTCAGGGGGAGGGTATGATCCGGACACACCGCGCTCCTCCGACCGGCCCCTCTCCCCGCAGGCGGGGAGAGGGAGCAGGAGGCGGCGGGGAGATTGAGCCTCACAGGGCCGTCGAGCGCTCCCGCGCCAGGCGCTCGGCGCGGGTGCGCTCGTCGGGCGAGAGGGCCCGGAGCGCGTCGTCGAGCCAGGGATCGGCGAGGCCGCGGGCGGCGGCCATCAGGTGCCAGGACGCCGCCTCGACCCGGTTCTGGGGCACGCCCCTTCCGGCGGCGAGGAGGCGGGCGAGGCGGTTCTGGGCGATGGCGTTGCCGCGAAGCGCGGCGCGCCGGAAGAGGCGTGCGGCCTGGGCCTCGTCGGCGGCCACGCCCTCGCCGTTGAACAGCAGGATCGCGTGCTCGACGAGGCCGGCGACGTTGCCGTTGCGGCCCGCGCGGGCGAACCAGCGCGCCGCCTCGGCGAGGTCGCGGCTCACGCCCCGGCCGCGCAGGTACAGGACGCCGAGCGCGTGCTGGGCGTCGCCGATCTCGGCCTCGGCGGCCCGGCGCAGGAGTTCGACCGCGCGCAGCAGGTCCTCGGGGCGGCCGGTCCCGAGGAGGAGCAGGGCGAGGTTGTGCGAGGCGGCGGGCTCGCCCTTGGCGGCGGCCTCCTCGAGCCAGGCGAGGCCCCGCGCCTGGTCCTTGTCCATGCCGCGCCCGTCGAGGGCCATGAGGCCGAGCGACGAGAGCGCGTGGGCGTCGCCGCGCTGGGCCGCGAGGCGGTACCATTCCGCGGCCTTGACGGGGTCCTGCGCGACCCCGAGGCCCTGGTTGTAGAGCTCGCCGAGGAGCGTCATGGCGGGGGCGTCGGCGGGATCGGCCTCGAGGCGGCGCGTCGCCTCGCGCAGGGCGGTGATGTAGAGCCCGCGCTGATAGGCTCCGTAGGCGATGTCGGGCTCCGGCGCCGCGCGCGCCGCGCCGGAGAGGATCAGCGCCGCGAGGAGAGCAAAACAGGGGACGAACCGCATCGGCCGGGTCGACGCCGCGAGGAGAGCGAGGCCGGGGGCGAACCGCATCAGCGCGGAGCCTCGGCCCGTGCGAGCGCTTCGAGCGCCTGCCGCACGGCCGCGGCCGGGCCTTCCGGGTGGTTCCAGACCGCGTCGCCCAGCGCCACGAACTCGGCCCCGGTGGCGGCGAGTGCCGCGACCGCCTCCAGGCTCGGGGCGTAGGCGATGCACGGGGTCTCGAAGATCTCGGCCCACCAGGCGGCGCGCTCGGCGACGCCCTCCAGCGCGGGTACGGAGCCGTCGGGGCGCGGCTCGCCGAACAGGAGGTAATCCGCTCCGGCCTCGCCAATCGCCATGGCGTCGTCCCGGGAGCGGATCCCGGCCGCGCCGACGATGCGGTCGCCCTTCAGGCGCCCGCGCAGCTCGCGCACGGCGCGCTCGCCCGAGACCTGCACCCCGTCGGCGCCGCCGCGGGTCAGGATCGCGGCCCGGTCGAGATCGCCCGGCACCTCGATCACGAAGGCGGCGCCGGCCTCCTGCGCGGCCGGCGCCAGCGCCTTCACGCGCTTCGTCAGCGTGCGCTCGTCGGCCTCCGCGAAGCGCGCCAGCACGGAGGCGACATCGCCGGCCGCGCAGGCCTCCGCGAGCCGCGGCGCGAAGGCCTCCGCGTCGTCGATCGCGGGCGTGATGAGGGTGAGGCGGGTGGCGGGTTCGGCCATGGAGGATGTCGCGGGTTCGGGAGCCCCGTGTCCTAGCGAAAACGGGGCCGTCTTGCGAGGCCCCGTGTGGACGCGGATTGCGGCGAAAGGCTGATCGACCTCGAGTGGGAAAATCCGCCGTGTCATCCCCGGCCGGAAGCGGCGCAGCCGCTGGAGGGGAAGGGGATGACACCGTGGGTGGCACCAGCGCCGGAGAGGGCTCCGGCCGGGGATGACACCGAGGACGGCCCTACCCCTCTCCCGCTGAAGGGGAGAGGGAAGGGTGTGTCCGGGCGCGGCGGGGTGCGGACCGTTACTCCGCGGCCTGGCGGGTCGCCCCGAAGGTCGGGTCGAGCTCGCCCTTGGCGTAGCGCTTGGCCATCTCGGCCGGGGTGAGGACGCGCTTGATCTTCGAGGCCTGGCCGGCGGTGTTGAACTCCTGCAGGCGCTGCCGGCAGAGCTTCGTCATCGCCTCCATGGCGGGCTTGAGGTACTTGCGCGGGTCGAACTCGCCGGGGCTCTCCTGCAGGATGCGCCGGATCTGGCCCGTCATGGCCATGCGGTTGTCGGTGTCGATGTTGATCTTGCGCACGCCGTGCTTGATGCCGCGCTGGATCTCCTCGACGGGCACGCCCCAGGTCTGGGGCATCTTGCCGCCGTACTGGTTGATGATGTCCTGGAGCTCCTGCGGCACCGAGGACGAGCCGTGCATCACGAGGTGCATGTTGGGGAGCTTGGCGTGGATCTCCTCGATGACGTGCATGGCGAGGATCGCCCCGTCGGGCTTGCGCGAGAACTTGTAGGCGCCGTGCGAGGTCCCCATGGCGATCGCGAGGGCGTCCACCTTGGTCTCGGCCACGAACTTCACGGCCTCGTCGGGATTGGTGAGGAGCTGGTCGTGGGAGAGCTTGCCTTCCGCCCCGTGACCGTCCTCGGCCTCGCCCTGGCCGCTCTCCAGCGACCCGAGCACGCCGAGCTCGCCCTCGACCGAGATGCCGCCGAGATGGGCCATCTCGACCACCTTGCGGGTGACGCCGACGTTGTAGTCCCAGTCCGCCGGGGTCTTGCCGTCGGCTTTGAGCGAGCCGTCCATCATCACGGAGGTGAAGCCGGCCTGGATCGCGGTCATGCAGGTCGCGGGCTCGTTGCCGTGGTCGAGGTGCACGCAGACCGGGATGTGGGGATAGATCTCGGTGACCGCGTCCATCATGTGCTTGAGCATGACGTCGTTGGCGTAGGAGCGCGCGCCGCGCGAGGCCTGGATGATCACCGGCGCGTCGGTGGCGTTGGCGGCCTCCATGATGGCGAGCGCCTGCTCCATGTTGTTGATGTTGAAGGCGGGCACGCCGTAGCCCTGCTCGGCGGCGTGGTCGAGGAGCTGGCGGAGGGTGATGCGGGCCATCTGGGGTGTCTCCCTGGTCGTGTGTTGCTGTTCGTGGGTCTATTGGGTGCGGGCTTCGAGGGCGGCGACGCGCTCTTCGATGTCCTTCACGCGCTCGTCGAAGGCTCCGGCGGTGGCCTGCATCATGACCAGCATGCCGGCTGCGTTGCGCCGCTGGTCACGCAGGATCTTTTCGATCCGCTCGAAACGCTCCGTGGCCTCGGCGCGGAAGTCCGAGAGATCCGCCTGAATGCTCTTCAGGATCTCCAGCGTGACGTCCTGGACGTTGTCGGGCACGGCGGGCAGCCTCGCTCAAGGGCTCAAGGTCCCTGTAAAGATGGGCCCGCCCCCGCGAATTGTCGACGGGAGGAGCCGTTTTCGACCTGGACAAGGGGGCCGAACCGCCAAGCCTCGCCCCTGCCGAGGCGCCTCGACGCCGCTGCAACGGTGCCGGACGGTCACGGGTCACCCCTGCCGCAGCGCCTCGACGCCCGGGAGCTGCTTGCCCTCGAGCCATTCGAGGAAGGCGCCGCCCGCGGTCGAGACGTAGGAGAAGTCGTCCGCCACGCCCGCATGGTTGAGGGCCGCGACCGTGTCGCCGCCGCCCGCCACCGAGACGAGCTTGCCCTGGCGCGTGCGCTCCGCGGCGTGGCGCGCGGTCGCGACCGTGCCCTGGTCGAAGGGGGCGATCTCGAAGGCGCCGAGCGGGCCGTTCCAGACCAGCGTGGCGGCGTCGTTGATCGCGGCATTGACGCGCTCGATCGATTGCGAGCCGACATCGAGGATCATCTGGTCGCGGGGGATGGCGTCGATCCCGTAGGTGTGGTGGTGGGCGCCGGCCTTGAACTCGTAGGCGCAGACCCCGTCGACCGGCAGGATGATGGCGCAGCCGGTCTCCCGCGCCTTGGCGATGATCCGCAGGGCCGTCTCGGCGAGGTCCTTCTCGGCGAGCGACTTGCCGATGCCGAGGCCGGTGGCGTGGATGAAGGTGTTGGCCATGCCGCCGCCGATCACGAGGGCATCCACCCGGGCGACGAGGTTCTCGAGCAGGTCGATCTTGGTCGAGACCTTGGCGCCGCCCACCACCGCGACGAGCGGCCGGGCGGGGGATTCGAGGCCCTTGGTGAGCGCGTCGAGCTCGGCCTGCATGGAGCGGCCGGCATAGGCCGGCAGCTTGCGGGCGAGACCCTCGGTCGAGGCGTGCGCCCGGTGCGCGGCCGAGAAGGCGTCGTTGACGTACAGGTCGCCCAGCGCCGCGAGCTCGGCCACGAACCCGGCCTCGTTTGTCTCCTCGCCCGCATGGAAGCGGGTGTTCTCGAGGAGCAGCACCTCGCCGTCCTTGAGCGCATGCACCGCCTGCGCCGCGCCTGCCCCGATGCAGTCCTCCGCGAAAGCGACGGGTTTGCCGAGGTGCTCCGACACAGCCGCGGCCACGGGCCGGAGCGTCTCCTTGAGGTCGCGGCCCTTCGGCCGGCCGAAATGGGCGAGCAGGATCACCCGTCCGCCCTTGTCGGCGATCTCGCGGATCGTCGGCAGCACCCGCTCGATGCGGGTCGCGTCGGTGACGCGCCCGTTCTCCATCGGCACGTTGAGGTCGACCCGGACCAGAACGCGCTTCCCCTTCACATCGGCCTGATCGAGCGTGCGGAAGGCGGACATGCGGGGCCTCGTCGGTTGTTCGTGCGGGGTCGGGGCAGGCGGGGGCGGGACGTCAGATCAGCTTCGCCATGGCGACGGCGGTGTCGGCCATGCGGTTCGAGAAGCCCCACTCGTTGTCGTACCAGGACATGACGCGCACGAGCGTCCCGTCCATCACCTTGGTCTGGTCCATATGGAACACCGACGAATGGGGATCGTGATTGAAGTCGATCGAGACATTGGGCTGGTCGGTGTAGCCGAGCACGCCCTTGAGCTGCTGATCGGCGGCGCGCTTCACGGCTGCGTTGATCTCGTCCTTCGAGGTCGCGCGCTTGGCCACGAACTTGAAGTCGATCACGGAGACGTTCGGGGTCGGCACGCGGATCGACACGCCGTCGAGCTTGCCGTTGAGCTCCGGCAGCACGAGCCCGACCGCCTTGGCGGCGCCGGTCGAGGTCGGGATCATCGAGAGCGCCGCGGCGCGGGCCCGATAGAGGTCCTTGTGCATCTGGTCGAGCGAGGGCTGGTCGTTGGTGTAGGAGTGGATCGTCGTCATGAAGCCCTTTTCGATGCCGACCGCATCGTTGAGGACCTTGGCGACCGGCGCCAGGCAGTTCGTGGTGCAGGACGCGTTCGAGATCACCACGTGGTCCCGGGTGAGCTGGTCGTGGTTGACGCCGTAGACCACGGTCAGATCCGCGCCGTCCGCGGGCGCCGAGACGATCACGCGCCTGGCGCCGGCCTGGAGGTGGGCGGCAGCCTTTTCCCTCGAGGTGAAGATGCCGGTGCATTCCATCGCGATGTCGACGCCGAGCTCCTTGTGGGGCAGCTCCGCCGGGTTCTTGATCGCGGTGACGCGGATCGTCTGGCCGTTGACGACGATGTTCTCGCCCTCGACCCGGACCTCGCTCGGGAAGCGGCCGTGCACGGAGTCGAAGCGGAGCAGGTGGGCGTTGGTCTCGACGGGGCCGAGATCGTTGATGGCCACCACCTGGATGTCGGTGCGTCCGCTCTCCACGATGGCGCGCAGGATGTTGCGCCCGATGCGTCCGAACCCGTTGATCGCGACCTTCACCGTCATTGTGCCGACTCCCTTGATACCGACGAGGCTGTCTCGAGCCTCACATGGTGTGCGTTCCGAACTTTGGTGAGGGCGTCCGCCTCACCTGGTGTGCGTTCCGTGGCCCGGTGAGGCCGTTTGCGCCTCACATGTTGTGCGTCCTGAGGATCCGCTCGACGACCGCCTCGGGCGTGATGCCGAAGTGGCGGTAGAGATCCTTGTAGGGGCCGCTCGCGCCGAAGCCGCTCATGCCGACGAAGATCCCGTCCGGACCGATGAGCGCGTCCCAGCCGAACCGGACCGCGGCCTCGATCGCGACCCGCACGGGCGCGTCGCCGATGACGTCTTTGCGGACATGGGAGGGTTGGGCCAGGAACAGGTCGAGCGAGGGCACCGATACAACGCGTACGGCGAAGCTTTGTTCATCGAGAATCGTCTGCGCCGCGAGCGCGATCTCGACCTCGGAGCCCGAGGCGAAGATGGTCGCGCGGGCCTTGCCCTTGGCGGGCGAGAGCTCGTAGGCGCCCGCGGCCGAGCGGTTGCCGCCTTGCGCCTCGCGCCGCACCTGCGGCAGGGTCTGGCGGGTCAGCGCCAGCACGCTCGGGCCGTCGCGGCGCTCGAGCGCGAGCTGCCAGCATTCGGCGGTCTCGACCGCGTCGGCGGGGCGGAACACCCGCATCTTCGGCATCGAGCGCAGCGCCGCCAGGTGCTCGACCGGCTGGTGCGTCGGCCCGTCCTCGCCGAGCCCGATGGAATCGTGGGTCATCACGTAGACGACCGGGATGCCGGCGAGCGCCGCGATCCGCATGGCCGGGCGGGCGTAGTCGGTGAAGACCAGGAAGGTGGCGCCGGCCGGCACGAACCCGCCGTGCAGCGCCATGCCGTTCATGGCCGCGGCCATGCCGTGCTCGCGGATGCCGTAATGGATGTAGCGGCCCGCAAACGAGCCAGGCTGCACCGCCTGCGCGGCCTTGGTCTTGGTGTTGTTGGAGGGGGTCAGGTCGGCGGAGCCGAGCACCAGCTCGGGCATCGCGGCCGTGACGGCCTCGAGCGCGATCTCGCTGGCCTTGCGGGTCGCGACCGCCTGCGGCTCCGCGACGAGGCGGGCCTTGAGGGCTTCCACCGCGGCCCCGAGCCCCTCGGGGCGGATGCCCTGCATCCGCCGCTCGAACTCCGCCCGGCGTTCCGCGGGCAGCCCCGCAAGGCGCTCGCGCCAGGCCGCGCGAGCCTCGGCGCCGCGCCGTCCGGCGGCGGTCCAGGCCCCGCGGATCGCGTCCGGGACTTCGAAGGGCGCGGCCGTCCAGCCGAGCGCCGCCTTGGCGCCGGCGAGCTCCTCGGCCCCGAGCGGCTCGCCGTGCGCCTTCGAGGTGCCGGCCTTCTTCGGCGCGCCGTAGCCGATGGTGGTGCGGCAGGCGATCATGGTGGGGCGGTCGGAGGTCTTGGCCTCTTCCAGGGCCCGTGCGATCGCCTCCGGGTCGTGGCCGTCGATCCGGTGGCTCCGCCAGCCGCAGGCCTCGAAGCGCTTCACCTGGTCGACGGAATCGGAGAGCGAGAGCGGCCCGTCGATCGAGATGCCGTTGTCGTCCCAGAGCACCACGAGCCGGCTGAGCTTGAGGTGGCCCGCGAGCGCGATCGCCTCGTGCGAGATCCCCTCCATGAGGTCGCCGTCGGAGGCGAGCACGTAGGTGTGGTGGTCGACGAGGCCGTCGCCGAACTCGGCCGCGAGCATGCGCTCGGCGAGCGCCATGCCGACCGCCGTCGCGAGCCCCTGGCCGAGCGGGCCCGTGGTGGTCTCGACGCCGGGCGTCATGAAGTTTTCCGGATGGCCCGGGGTCTTGGAATCGAGCTGGCGGAAGCGCCGCAATTCGTCCGCGGTCATGCCCTCGACGCCGACGAGGTGGAGGAGGGCGTACAGCAGCATCGAGCCGTGGCCGGCCGAGAGCACGAAGCGGTCGCGGTCGGGCCAGCGCGGGTCGGCGGCGTCGTATTTCAGGGCTTTCGTGAACAGCACCGTGGCGATGTCGGCGGCGCCCATGGGCAGGCCGGGATGGCCGGATTTCGCCTGCTCGACCCCGTCCATGGCGAGCGCGCGCACCGCGTTCGCCAGATCGGAGTGGGGGACGCGATCGGCGGAGGCGGGATGGGGCACGGTGCTACGATCCACAGGCGGCTTGGAGGGACAGGCGAGGGGCGGACGAGCGCCCGGGAGGGCCTGGCGCCCGCGAAATCGCGGGCTCCTTAGCATGGGGAACCCCCGAGTCAAAGGTTGGGCGGCGCAGGACGCGCGGGGCGGCCGCGTCGACGCCCGGCGGGGCCGCACCCGATCGACCGGCCGGGATCCCGTTGCGGCACATTGCGGGGGGCGGCGGGCGCGCCTAGTCTCGGGGTCTCGATTCCGCAGGTCCGGCGATTCATCGGCCTCTCTTTCGTCTCCACTCTCGGTTCCCATTTCGGCTCACGCGATGCCCCCTTCCCTGGACGACGCCCTGGCGCGCCTCGACGGCGCCCTCGACCTCCTCGAGGTCGCGGTGGTGCGCCGGCTCGAGGCGGAGCGGCGGCGGGGCGACCTCGAGACCGAGCTGCAGATCATGCAGGACGACCGCTCGCGCCTCGCGGTCGAGCTCGACGCGGCGCTCGCGCGCCTGCACCGGGTCGAGACCGCGGCCGACGACGTCGGCCGGCGCATCCAGCGCGCCATGGGGGCGGTGCGGGACGTGCTCGCCGAGGCCGGGCCCGCGGAGGCCTGAGGGGTGCCCCGGGATCGCGGTTTCGACGTGCCTTTGTGTTCGGCGTAAGGGAGAGGGCCTCATGCCCCAGGTGACGGTGACGATCGCGGGCAAGGCCTACCGCATGGCCTGCGCGGACGGCGAGGAGGCGCACCTTGCCGGGCTCGCCGGCCTCTACGACGGCAAGATCGCCGAGATGCGCAAGGCCTTCGGCGAGATCGGCGACATGCGCCTCCACGTCATGGCGGCGCTCACCATCGCGGACGAGCTCGCGGAGGCCCGCCGCAGCCTCGCCTCCCTCCAGGCCGAGCTCGACGCCCAGCGCCGCGAGAGCGCCGCGGGCGACGCCCGCAGCGAGGATCTGGAAGCCCGCACCGCCGAGGGCATCGCGCGCGCCGCGGAGCGGATCGAACGCCTCGCACGGGGCCTGTCCGGGGCAGGGTAGGGGGTGCGCCCCTCGCCGCGCTTGCGATGCGAAGGGAAAGGGCTCGGTGTCATCCCCGGCCGGAGCCCGTCAGGGCGAAGGGGAAGGGGATCCAGCGCTACGACTTGCTGCGAAGCAGCTCAATACGTCAGCACATAAGGCGCCGCTTCGCGGCATCTTCATCGTGCTGGATCCCCTTCCCCTTCAGCGGCTGATGCCGCTTCCGGCCGGGGATGACACGCAGGGCAGCCCGCCTCCGGACTCCCTCTCCCCGTGAACGGGGAGAGGGAGTCCGGAGAGCAGGATGGCCTCTCACAGCTCCTCGAACAGCGCTCCCTGCTCCACCAGCGCGGGCTTCGGCCGCGCCGGGCGCGGAGGCCGTGCGCCGCGGCCGCCGGTGGCGTCCGCCCGGCCGTCGGCGAATTCGAGCGTCAGGGCCTGGCCCTCCGTGACGAAGCCCTGCGAGCGCACCGGCCGGCCCTGGCCGTCCCAGACCAGCGCATAGCCGCGCTCCAGCACGGACTTGTAGTTCAGCGAGTCGAAGAGCTGGCACAGGGTCTCGAGGCGGGCGCGCTTGCGGTCGAGCTGGGCGCGGAGCGCCGGCGCGAGGCGCTCGCCCGTGCCCCGGGCGAGCTCGCGGCCTTGCGCGATCCGCACGGTCTCGGCCCGGAGCAGCGTTTCCCGCGCGACCCTCAGGCGCTGGCCGGACTGCTTCAGCGTCTCGGCGCGCTGCGCGAGGAGCCGGTCGAGCGCCTCCCGGGGCCGGTGGTCGATGGCGACGAGGCGGCCGCGCAGGGCCGCGACCCGCACGGCCGGCGAGAAGCGCGCCATGCGGGTGAGGATCCGGCGCAGGCGCTCCTCGTGCTCGCGCATGCTGCGGATGAGGCCGGGCCCGAGCTTGGCGGCCGCCATGTCGAGGCGCTGGCGCTTCGATGCGAAGAGCAGGTCTGCGGCCGGCAGGCCGCGCGCCGTGGCGCGCAGGTCCGTGCGCTTGCGCTCGACCGCGCGCAGCATCGATTCGCCGTGGCGGCGGGCGAGGTCCGCGATCGTGGCGGCGAGCTCGGCCCGCACGGGCACCACCATCTCGGCCGCGCCCGTGGGCGTCGGGGCACGCATGTCGGCGGCGTGGTCGATGAGCGTCCAGTCGGTCTCGTGGCCGACCGCGGAGACGAGCGGGATCGCGCTCTCGGCGGCGGCGCGCACCACCGCCTCGTCGTTGAAGCCCCACAGATCCTCGATCGAGCCGCCGCCGCGCGCCACGATGAGCACGTCCGGGCGCGGGATCGGCCCGCCGGGGGGCAGCGCGTTGAAGCCCCGGATCGCGGCCGCGACCTCCTCCGCACTGGTCTCGCCCTGCACCCGCACGGGCCAGACGAGGACGCGGCGGGGGAAGCGGTCCTCCAGGCGGTGGAGGATGTCGCGGATCACGGCGCCCGTGGGCGAGGTCACGACGCCGATCACCCGGGGGAGATAGGGCAGGGGCCGCTTGCGCTCCGCGGCGAACAGGCCCTCGGCGGTGAGCCGCCGGCGGCGCTCCTCGAGCAGCGCCATGAGGGCGCCGATGCCGGCGGGCTCCAGGGTCTCGACGACGATCTGGTATTTCGAGCTGTTCGGGTAGGTGGTGATGCGCCCGGTGGCGACGACCTCGAGGCCCTCCTGCGGCTTGATGCGCAGGCGCGAGAACGAGCCCTTCCACATCACCGCGTCGATGCGGGCGCCCTGGTCCTTGAGGCAGAAATAGACATGGCCGGACGAATGCGGGCCGCGGTAGCCCGAGATCTCGCCGCGCAGGCGCACGAAGCCGAACGCCTCCTCGAGCGTGCGCTTGAGGGCGCCGGCGAGGTCGGTGACCGACCATTCGGGGGCGTTGGAGGGAGCTTTCTCGACGATGCGGTCCAGGGCCATGGCCGGAATGCTACCCGCTTCGCTGGCCCGGCGCGAGGGGCCGGGCGGGCGCGGGCGGGCTTGCCCACGGGCGATGTGTCGCAAAGCCCGCGGCCCGGGCCGGCCGGTTGCAGGGGGGCGCCGCGCCGCTTATGAGCCCCGCGGACGCCGCGCTCCAGGAACCCGAAGGACTGGCCCATGAACATCCTCCTCATCGGCTCGGGCGGGCGCGAGCACGCGCTCGCCTGGGCGATCTCGGGCAGCGCGCTGTGCGACCGGCTCTTCGTCGCGCCCGGCAATCCCGGCACCGCGTCCTGCGGGATCAACGTCAACATCGACGTCGCCGACCACGGGGCGGTCGTGGCCTTCTGCCGGATCAACGGCATCGGCCTCGTGGTGGTGGGGCCGGAGGCGCCCCTCGTCGCCGGGCTCGTGGACGACCTCGCGCGCGCCGGGATCAAGGCCTTCGGGCCCACGAAGGCCGCCGCCCAGGTCGAGGGCTCGAAGGGCTTCACCAAGGACCTGTGCGCCGAGTTCGGCATCCCGACCGCCGCCTACCGCCGCTTCACGGAGGCCGAGGCCGCCAAGGCCTATATCCTGGAGCAGGGCGCGCCCGTGGTCGTGAAGGCTGACGGGCTCGCGGCCGGCAAGGGCGTGGTGGTCGCGACGACCGTGGAGGAGGCGGAAGGAGCGATCGACATGATGTTCGGCGGAGGCCTGGGCCAGGCCGGCGCGGAGGTCGTGGTCGAGGCCTATCTCGAAGGCGAGGAGGCGAGCTTCTTCGCGCTGTGCGACGGCACGCACGCGATCCCCTTCGGGACCGCCCAGGACCACAAGCGCGCCCACGACGGCGACCGGGGCCCGAACACCGGCGGCATGGGGGCCTATTCGCCCGCGCCCGTGCTGACGCCGGCGCTCGAGGCCCGCGTCATGCGCGAGATCGTCGAGCCGACCCTGCGCGGCCTGAAATCCCGCGGCACGCCCTACGTGGGCGTGCTCTATGCCGGGCTGATGCTCACGGCCGAGGGCCCGAAGCTCATCGAGTACAACGCCCGCTTCGGCGACCCGGAAACGCAGGTGCTGATGCCGCGCCTCAAGAGCGACCTCGTGGCCGCGATGCTCGCCGCCTGCGATGGCGTGCTCGACCGCTTCGACGTGCGGTGGTGGGACCGCGCCGCGCTCACCATCGTGATGGCGGCGCGGGGCTATCCCGGCCCGGTCGAGCGCGGCTCGGCGATCCGGGGCGTGGAGGACGCCGAAAAGCTCCCGGACGTCACCGTGTTCCACGCCGGCACCGCGCTGAAGGGCGACGCGCTCGTGGCGAACGGCGGCCGCGTGCTCGCCGTTACGGCGACCGGCGCCACGGTCGCGGAGGCGAAAGAGCGCGCCTACGCGGCGGTCGCGCGCATCGACTGGCCCGAGGGCTTCTGCCGCAGCGACATCGGCTGGCGGGCGGTCGAGCGCGAGCGGGGCTGACCTGCGGAAAGCCGCGATCTATATTGGTGGGCTGCGTTTATATCCGAGGCCCCCATGGCGCTGCTGATCAAGGACCCCGAGACGGACCGGATCGTCCGCGAGCTCGCCGCCCGCACCGGCGAGTCCCTGACCGAGGCCGTCAAGGTCGCGGCCCGGCAGCGCCTCGACAGCCTGCCTTCGCGTCCCAGGGGGCGCGTCGACCGTGCGGCCCTGGCGCGGCTGCAGGCTGAATTCGCCGCACTTCCCAGGATCAACGAGGACAAGTCCGACGAAGAACTGCTCGGCTACAACGACGAAGGGCATTTCGACTGATGGTCGTGGACACCTCCGTGCTCGTCGCGATCTTCCGTGAGGAGCCGGAGGCTGCAATCTTCGTCGACAGGATCGACGCCGCCGCCGAGGCCCGTCTGTCCCTGGTCTCGTTCCTCGAAACGTTCTCCGTCCTGTGCAGCCGGCGCGTCGGCGGAACGCGGAGCCAGGTGGAGCGCCTCGTGCGGGATCTCGGACTGGCGCTTCGGCCCGTCGACGAGGCCCAGCACCGGCACGCCGTTGATGCGCTCCTGCGCTTCGGCAAGGGCCGGCACCCGGCGTCGCTCAACATCGGCGACTGCTTCTCCTACGCGCTGGCCTGCGCCCTCGACGCGCCGCTCCTCTTCAAGGGCGACGACTTCGCCCGGACCGACATCGTCCCTGCCTGGCGCCCCTGACCCGGATCCCCGATGACCGACAGCCTCTTCCCCGGATTCGACCACCACTGGATCGATATGGAGGCCGGCAAGATCTTCGCGCGCTCCAAGGGCTCCGGACCTCCGCTCGTGCTGCTGCACGGCTTTCCCCAGACGCACGCCATGTGGCACCGGCTCGCGCCCGCGCTCGCCGAGACCCACCGGGTCGTCCTCCTGGACCTGCGCGGCTACGGCTGGTCGTCGGCGCCGCGGGGCGACCCCGCGCACGAGACCTATTCCAAGCGCGCTATGGGGCGGGACGTGGTCGCCGTCATGGAGGCGCTCGGCCACGTGCGCTTTGCGCTCGCCGGCCACGACCGCGGTGCGCGGGTGGGCTACCGGCTCGCCCTCGACCATCCCGGCCGGGTCGAGCGCCTCGCGCTCCTCGACATCCTGCCGACCTTCCACGTCTGGGCCCGCATGCGCGCCGGCCAGCAGCCCGCCGCCCATTGGGGGTATCTGTCCGAGCCCCATCCCACACCCGAATCCGAGATCGGCCGCGATCCGCTGCCCTATTTCGAGGGCCTGCTCGCCAAATGGAGCGGCAGCGGCACCCTCGAGGCCTTCGACCCGGTCGCGCTCGAATCCTACCGCACGGGCTGCAACGAGCCGACCCGCATCCACGCCTTCTGCGAGGATTACCGCGCCGGCGCCACGGTCGACGTCGAACAGGACGAAGCGGATCTGGCGGCGGGACAGCGCATCGCCTGTCCCGTGCACGTGGTGTCGAGCGAGTTCTACCTCGTGAAGAGCGCGGGCGAATCGCCCCTCGACGTGTGGCGGCGGACCTTCGCGCCGCACGCGACGGGAACGTCCGTGACCTGCGGTCACTTCGTTGCCGAGGAGGCCGCGCCCGCGACGCTCAAAGCCTTGCAGGCGTTCCTGCGGTAGGGGCGGGGCTTCCGTTGCCAGCGGTGCACGTCCCATGATGAAAAGGGCTGCGCCGCACACAAGAGGGAGGCTCCCCGCGTGACCGCACTCAATCGCCAGGAAGCCTTCTCGGGCACCAAGGAGGTGCCCGCGGCGCTCGCCTTCGAGACCGCCCCGCTCGTGGCCTGGCTCGCGCCCCGCATCCCCGGGTTCGCGGGCCCCGCCGAGGTGCGCCAGTTCAAGGGCGGCCAGTCGAACCCGACCTATCTCGTGACGACGCCCGGGCGCCGCTACGTGCTGCGCCGCAAGCCGCCCGGCAAGCTCCTCGCCTCCGCGCATGCGGTCGACCGGGAGTTCCGCGTGCTCTCGGCCCTGCACGCGCAAGGCTTTCCCGTGGCGGAGCCGCTCGTCTATTGCGCCGACGAATCCGTGATCGGCACCGCCTTCTACCTCATGGCCCATGTGGAGGGCCGGGTGATCTGGGACCCGACGATCCCGGGCTCCAACCCGGCCGAGCGCGCCGCGATCTACAACGCCATGAACGCCACCATCGCGCGCCTCCACGCCTTCGATCCGGCCGCGATCGGATTGGGGGATTTCGGCAAGGCGGAGGGCTACGTGGCGCGCCAGGTGCGGCGCTGGTCGGAGCAGTACCGCCTGTCCGAAACCGAGAGCATCCCCGAGATGGACCGGCTCATGGCCTGGCTCCCGGACCGGGTGCCGCCGACCTCCCGCCCGGCGCTGGTCCACGGCGATTACCGCCTCGACAACCTCATCCTGCACCCGACCGAGCCCCGCGTCGTCGCGGTGCTCGACTGGGAGCTCGCCACGCTCGGCGACCCCAACGCCGATTTCGTCTATCACCTCATGACCTGGGTGATGCCGCGCTCCGACACTGGCGGCGGCACCGGCACCCTCCTCAACCGCGAGATCGCTCCCTTGGGCATCCCCGCGATGGCGGATTACGCGGCGTCCTATGCCGAGCGCATGGGGCTCGCGGGCATCCCGCAGGTCGAGACCCTGATGGCCTACAACCTGTTCCGCCTCGCCGCGATCCTGCAGGGCATCGTCGGCCGCGTCCGCGACGGCACCGCCACCAACGCCAACGCCGCCGCCATGGCCCGCGAGGTCCGCCCTCTCGCCGCCGCCGCGTGGGACTGGGCCGCGCGCGCCGGGTGAGGAGGTCTTCTCCCCGCGCGAACTCCCTCTCCCCGCGGGCGGGGAGAGGGCCGGGGTGAGGGGCCGGTCGGATGAACTCGGCGCATCCACCGCACGCGTGTCATGGCCGGGCTTGTCCCGGCCAACTCGACTGGAATGGCGCGCTGCCCCCGCAGCGGCTAGCATCGCGGGCTTCGCATCGAAATGGCCGGGTCAGTCCCGGCCATGACACGGATGCCGCTCGCTCCGCCGACCGGCCCCTCGCCCCACCTCTCTCCCCGCCCGCGGGGAGAGGGGATCGGAAGCGGGACCTCCCCGGTGTCATCCCCGGCCGGAGCCCGTCAGGGCGCAGGGGAAGGGGATCCAGCGCAATGAAGCTGCCGCGAAGCGGCGCCTTGTGCGGACTCCATAAGGTGCTGCTGCGCAGCAAGTCGTTTCGCTGGATCCCCTTCCCCACCAGCGGCTGACGCCGCTTCCGGCCGGGAATGACACTCGGGGTGGCCCAGCGTGAGGGCGCGCTCCGGCCGGGAATGACACGGGGCCTTTCCCCCGCGTTCGGCCAGGATGACGCGGGCATCCCCCGCCCATTGCAACCCCTTCCCCCTCTGTCCTATTGAGTCCCCGAAAGCCTGAGGCGCAGGCGAAGGCCCCTGGATGAACAAGCTCGAACGGGGCGGCGGCGAGGCCGTCGTCGAATATCTCGACAGCAATCTCCGGCTCGTGAAGCCGGGCGCCTTCGTGCGTTGCGCCGTGACCGGCGAGGCGATCCCGCTCGACCAGCTCAAGTACTGGAGCGTCGAGCACCAGGAGGCCTATGCGTCGCCGGAGGCGGTGCTCAAGCGCCTCGGCCTGTCGCTGCGCCCGAAGACCTGAACCTCCCGGCGGCGCGGCGTCCCGCCTCCCTGAAATCCCGAACCCTTCAGTCCCGGGCGCGGCCGCGCGCCAGCGCGCGATCGAGCAGCGCCGCAAGCCCCGCCTCGTCCTCGAGCACCAGGCGCACCGGCAGCAGCGTCACCCCGGCGAGGGGCAGCCCGAGCCCCGCGAGCCTCGCCCCGTCCTTCTCGGTCGTGACGAGCCGCAGGCCCCCCGCGCGGGCCTGCGCCGCGAGCGCCGCGATCTCGTCGGCACGGTAGGGATGGTGGTCGGGGAACGCGCGGGCGACGACGGGCTCGGCGCCGCAGGCCCGCAGGGTATCGAAGAATTTCTCCGGGCGCCCGATCCCCGCGAAGGCGAGCACCCGCTCGCCCGCGAGCGCCGCGGCCGCCGCTCCGTCGGGCGCGAGGCGGCCGCGCAGCACGGGCACGCCCCGGCGGGCGGCCTCGGCCGCGACCCGCTCGCCCGGCGCCCCGGCCCCGATCACGAGCACCGCGTCGACGCGGGGCCATTGCGCCGCCATCGGGGCCCGCAACGGTCCGGCCGGCAGCGCGCGCCCGTTGCCGATCCCGACGGCGCCGTCGACCACCGCGATGGCGCAATCCTTGGCGAGCGAGGGGTTCTGGAGGCCGTCGTCCATCACGACGGCGTCGGCGCCGTCCCGGGCCGCCAGCGCCGCGCCGGCCGGGCGGTCGCGCGCCACGATCGTCGGCGCGGTGCGGGCGAGCAGCAGGGGCTCGTCGCCGACCGCGTCGGCGCCGTGGCGGGCGGGATCGACCGCGACCGGACCCGCGAGCCGCCCGCCGTAGCCCCGCGACAGGAAGGCCGGGCGCAGGCCCCGCGCCGCAAGCGCCTCCGCGACCCGGATCGCGGTCGGGGTCTTGCCGGCGCCGCCCGCGGTGAAGTTGCCGATGCAGATCACGGGAACGGGGGCCGGTGCGCCCGCCCGGCCCATGCGCCGGCCGGCGATCGCGCCGTAGAGCGCCGCCGCCGGGCCGAGCGCCCGTGCGAGCCCGGACGGCGCCGGCCGCCACCAGAAGGCGGGCGCCCGCATCAGCGCCTCACCCAGCGGGCCAGCCTGCGGGCTCGATCGGCTCGCCGCAGCGGCGCCGCGCCTCCCCGGCACATGCGAGAGACGGCCCGCCGTACCCGCATCGGCCTCGGGCCTTCACGGCCGGCGCGAGAGACGGCCCGCCGCATCCGCATCAGCGGCGGGCCTCGAGGGCGGGCGCGAGGAACGGCTCGATCGCCCGGAGGGTGCGCTCGACCGCGCCGGCGACGCCGGCGACCGCCTCGCCCGCGGCGCGCGCCATGGCCCGCGCCCGCGCCGGGTCGGCGAGGAGCGCCTCGACCTCGCCCGCGAGGGCGTCGGGTCCGAGGACCGGACCGGCGCCGCCGGCGCGGTCGAGCAGGGCGTAGACCTCCGCGAAATTGTGCACGTGCGGCCCGTGCAGGATCGCGGCGCCGAGCCGGGCCGGCTCGATCGGGTTCTGGCCCCCATGCGGCACGAGCGAGCCGCCCATGAGGACCACGGGCGCGACCCGGTAGAACAGGCCGGTCTCGCCGACCGTGTCGGCAACGTAGACCCCGGCCCGGTCCGGCGCCTCGCCCCGGGAGCGCAGGGCGGCCGTGAGGCCCGCCTCCTCGGCGATCTCGGCGATCTCGGCGCCGCGGTCCGGGTGGCGCGGGATCACGATCGTGAGCAGGTGGGGGAAGCGGTCGAGGAGCGCCCGGTGCGCGGCGACCGCCGCCGCCTCCTCGCCCGGATGGGTGCTGGCCGCGAGCCAGACCGGCCGGCCCGCCAGCACCCCCGAGAGCGCCGCGACCGCGTGCGGGTCGGCGGGGGGCGGGCTCGCGTCGAATTTCAGGTTGCCGCTCACCGCGACCGGGGCGGCGCCGAGGGAGGCCAGGCGCTCCGCATCGGCCGCGCTCTGCGCGAGGCTCGAGGAAAAGCGCGCCAGGAGCGCGCCGATCGCGGCGGGGAAGCGCCGCCAGCGCCGGAACGAGCGCTCCGACATGCGCCCGTTGACGAGGAGGAGCGGCACCTGCCGGGCCGTGATCTCGATCACCGCGTTGGGCCAAAGCTCGGATTCGGCAAAGAGCGCGAGGTCGGGCCGCCAATGGTCCAGGAAGCGGCGCATGAAGCGCGGCCCGTCGAGGGGCATGAACTGGTGGATCGCCCCCGGCGGCAGGCGCCGCGCCAGCACGGCGGCCGAGGTGCGGGTGCCCGAGGTCACGAGCACGCCGACGCCGCGCCCGGTGAGCCGCTCGGCGAGCGGCAGGAGCGCGAGGGTCTCGCCGACGCTGGCGCCGTGCATCCACACGAGCGCGCCCGCGGGCCTGGCGCGGCTCGGCCGGCCCCGGCGCTCGGCGAGGCGCGCCGGGTCTTCCAGCCCCCGCCGGCGGCGCCAGGCCAGGATCGCGGGCGCGGCGGGCTCGAGCAGGGCGAGGCCCACGCGGTAGGCGAGCACGGGCCAGGGGAGGGTCACGCGGCGGTCTCCCCGCGCGGGGCCGGGTCGATCGTGCCGGCGAGGGTCACGCGGCGCGCTCCCTGCGGGGCGCGGCCGAGGCGCGAAGGCCCGCGCCGGGATCCTCGGCGCCGACGAGAGCGAAAGCGCGCTGGTGCACGGCGTCGAGGCCGCGCTCCACCGCCTGGCGGGCGGCCTCGATCGTGTCCGGGCTGGCCTCGCGCGGCACCCGGACGGGGTCGCCGATCACGATGGCGCCGCGGCCGAAGGGCAGGCCGAGGCTCGCCCGGTCCCAGCTCCCGAACGTCAGGCGCCGGCTCGTCGCCACCGCGACGGGCACGATCGGCCGGCCGGAATGCTGCGCCAGCACCACGATGCCGCGGCCGCAGCGGCGGGCGGTCTTCGGCACGTCGGCGGTCAGCACGGCGATCTCGCCGGCCTTCAGCGCCCGCAGCAGGGCGCGCAGCGCCGAGGCGCCGCCCTTGCGGAGCGCGTCGCGCCCCCGCGCCCCCGAGCCCCGGACCGCGCGGATGCCGAGGCGGCGCAGCACGATGGCGTTGAGCTCGCCGTCCGCGGAGCGGGAGACGAGGCTCACCGCCGGGTCGCCCGCGCGGCGCGCGAAGGGCACCATGAAGTGCTGGCCGTGCCACATGGCGGCGATCACGGGCATCGGGCCGATGCGGTCGTAGGCGTCGGGCGGGTCGACGACGAAGCGGTTCGTCCGGCGCACCAGCCCGAGATAGCCGGCCGCGAGCGCGCCCAGGGCTTCCTGGGCGGCGCGGGAGCGGAGGAGGCGTTTCAGGACGCTCATGCGGGCGGAGCCTCTTGGGCGGCGCGGGAGCGGAGGAGGCGTTTCAGGGCGTTCATGCGGACGTCGCGAGGGGGCGCTCAGGCGGGGAGGGCTCGCGAGGCGGGGAGCCGCCGGCTCACGGCCGGTCGGGATCGAGCAGGCGGTGCAGGTGGACGATGAAGTAGCGCATGTGGGCGTTGTCGACGGTCGACTGCGCCTTGGCCTTCCAGGCCGCGTGGGCGCTGGCGTAGTCCGGGAAGACCCCGACGATGTCGAGCTTCGTGAGGTCCTTGAAATCGATCGCGTCGAGATGGGTGAGCTCGCCGCCGAAGACGAGGTGGAGAAGCTGCTTTCCGGGCGTTTCGGGCATGGGACGGGACACTCCTGGCGGGGTTCCGCGCGGGCCGGCGGGCGGGCGCGCGATCGGCCTGTCATGGCGTCGATGCCGCGACAATGCAACGGGCGCGGCGCCGGTCGCGGGGCGCCGGGCGGGCTGAAGCGGCATGCCGACGGTGCGGCCCTGCAACGGGCGCGCCGGCTCGGGGCCTCAGCGCCTCAGCGCCGCGAGAGCTTCGGGGTGCAGCGCCTCGGAGGCGGCGACGAGCTCGCCGTGGGTGGGCTCGGGCCGGTTGTAGCGCACGGGCTCGCCGCCGAAATCGGTGAGGCGCGCGCCGGCCTCGTGCAGGATCAGGTCGGCGCCGGCGAGGTCCCAGTCGTGGGCATTCGCCGAGACGAGGCCGACGTCGATCGCGCCCTCGGCGACGCGGGCGAGGCGCAGCGCCAGGGACGGCACCTTCGGGAGGTGCTCGACCGGGCCGCCGCTTCGCGCGATGGCGTCCACGAGGGGCTTCGGCCCGGCCACCCGCGCACCGGCGAGCGCGTCCGCCGCCGGCCCGGCGAGGCGCACCCCGTCGCAGCGCGCGCCGCCCCCGAGGGTCGCCTCGTAGAGCCGGTTCAGCGCCGGGGCGTAGACGAGGCCGAGGATCGGCCGGCCGGCGGCCAGAAGCCCGATCGACACCGACCAGTCCGGGATCCCGGAGAGGAAGGCGCGGGTGCCGTCGATCGGGTCGACGATCCAGACGAGGTCGTGGCGGAGCCGCACGGGGTCGTCGACGGTCTCCTCGGAGAGCCAGGCGGCCTCGGGCAGGGCCACGGCGAGGCGCTCCTTGAGGAAGGCGTCGACCGCGAGGTCGGCTTCCGTGACCGGGGAGTTGCCGGCCTTGGACCAGATCCGGGCGCCGGTCCGGGCTCCTTGGCGGAAATGGGCGAGCGCGATGGCGCCGGCCTCCCGCGCGGTCTCCTGCAGGGCGGGCATGAGGCGGCGGGCGAGGTCGGGACGGGGCGTGGCGGGCATGATCCGGAGAATGGGGCGCGAGGCTCCCCCGCGCCAGGGCGATGCGGCGAGAACCCGCTGCGGGCGGATTCGGGGCTGCGTGCCCGCGGGCAAGCATTTGTTGAGCATCGGCGGGGAATCCGCCTGCGATACCATCCCTTTACCAGAGGTCTTAAGCGGTTCGGGGCCGGCGCCGGGCATGATGCTCCCACATCCCGAGCGATCCGCGAGAGAGAGCCGGGATCCCGAACGGACGGCCGGACAGGGGCCGTCCCGCGATCCGCCGAGCGCGCCGTCCACAAGGGGCGCCGGCGGTCCCGATCACAGGCGTCACGACAGGGTGAAGACCATGGCCCACCACCGCTCGAACGCCGGAGCCGGCCTTGATGCCGGCTCCGGCCCGCTTCCGCCCCGCTTTCATTGCGGGCCGTTCTCCGTGCTGTCCGCCGCCCCGCCCGGCTTCGATTCCGCCCGGCCGCACAGCCTGGCGCTGCGCTTCGATCCCGCGGGCGCGCGGTTCGCCCTCGCGCTCCTCGACGCCGAGGGCCGGGCGCTCCTCTCCCTCGGCCCCTACCCGGAAGAGGAGGCGGTCGCGGCCTGGCGGCGGCTCGGGCTCGCCTCGGGGCTGCCGCTCGCGATCGAGGGGCCGGACGGGAGCGTCGAGATCCCCTATCCGCAGATCGGCCGCGTCCGGCTCGGCGGGCGACGCCAGCGCCGGCGCCACGGCGGCCTCTCGGGGAGGCGCCCGCGCTTCCTGACCCGCCGCAAGACCGGCCGCTTCCCGACCCGCCCGCGGGTGCACCGGGAGCGCGAGATGGTCGGCCGCAGGGAGGTCTAGATCCCCGCCTGCACGAGGGCGTCGAGGCAGAACGCCGCGAACAGGACCAGCCCGGCGTCGCGGTTGGCGCGAAACAGCCGCAGCGCCAAGGCGCCGTCGGTGCGGTCGAGGCGGACCACCTGCCAGGCGAGATGGCCGGAAAACAGCGCGAGCCCCGCGAAGGCGACCGGGCTCGCATCCGCGAGCACGAGCGCCAGGCCGATCTGGAGCGCGGCGATCCCGTAACAGGCCGCGACCCCGAGGCGGACCCGGGCGCCGAAGAAGCGGGCCGAGGAGCGGATCCCGGCGATCGCGTCGTCCTCGATGTCCTGGAGCGCGTAGATCGTGTCGTAGCCCACCACCCAGGCGACCGCGCCGAGATAGAGCGCGACCGGCGCCGCCGAAAGCGACGCGTCCGCCGCCGCCCAGCCCATGAGCCCGCCCCACGCGAAGGCGAGCCCGAGCACGATCTGCGGCATCCAGAAGAAGCGCTTCATGAAGGGGTAGAGCGCCACGATCCCGAGCGAGGCGATCCCGGTCAGGATCGCGAAGCGGTCGAACTGCACGAGCACGAGGAGGCCCGCCAGCCCCTGGAGGGCGAGGAAGGCCAGCGCGCCCTTGAGGCTCACCCGGCCCGAGGGCAGCGGCCGGTTCCGCGTCCGCTCGACCCTTGCGTCGAGGTCGCGGTCGACGATGTCGTTGTAGGTCGAGCCCGCCCCGCGCATCGCCACCGCGCCGACGAGGAAGAGCGCGAGGTGCCAGGGGTCGGGAAAGGCCCGCCCGCCCGCGATCGCGGCGAGCGCCGCCGACCACCAGCAGGGCAGGAGCAGGAGCCACCAGCCGATCGGCCGCTCGATGCGGGCGAGCCGGAGATACGGCCGCAGGGCCTCGGGCGTATGGCGGTCGGCCCAGTGGCCGCGCACCGCATCGGGCAGGATCCGGTCGGCCGGGCGCGGCTGCGGGGAGGAGGTCATCGGGGATGCATCGCGCCCGGCCGGGCCGCGGCGCCGGCGCAAGGCCGGCCCGGCGCCCGATCCCTCCGGCGGGACGCGATCGGGTTCGCCCGGTCGTCGCCGTTCCGCATGATGCCGATGCGAAGAATCCGCCGCTTTCCGGGGTCGGGCTCTAGAGCGCGCCCTGCGGGATCTTGAACTCGCCGGTCAGGCCCTCGCCGCCGAGCCGGCCGCCGCCGCGTCCGGCCTGGGCCTTCGCCTGCTTCTCCATTTCGGCGATCTTGGCGGCCGCCTCGCAGGCCTTGCCGCGCAGATTCTTGAACTGGCCCACCGACTGGGTGAAGCTGTCGGCGACCTGGGGCGGGACCTGGCACCAGTCGCGGTTGCCCTCGAGCCACTTCGCGCCCGCCTCGCCGTTCGCCACCATCTTGGTCAGGATCGGGCAGGCCGCGCGGGCGTCGAGCTGCTTGCCCTTGACGGCGGATTTGGTGAGCTGCTCGGTCAGGCTCTGGGCCGTCACGAAGTATTTCTGCCCCTCGGCGCAGGTGTTCGACTGGGCGAGCGCCGGCGCGGCCGCCGTCAGGGGGCCCGCGCCGATCAGCGCGGCGGCCAGAAGCGGCCGGACCAGGTGCGACCGGAACAGGGAAGCACGGAGCATGGACGGAATCCCTCGGTGAAACACGGGCGCGGCAGGCCGCGCGACGGCTTTGTTAGCAGGCGGAGGCGCGGGACGCCAAGCGGCGAAGCACCTCAGCGCAGGTCCGCTCCCGTACCCGGGCCGCACCGGGCGGCGAAGCACGCCGCAGGCGGGTCCGCGCGTGGGAGCGCCGCGGCCCGGGGACTCTCCACAGGATTGTGGCGGCATTGGCGCTCCCCGCCGTCGGCCCGTTCGTGCTTCGGTCCGGAGCGGAGCCGCCACGAGCCCGGCCCCGCTTCGGCTCGTTTGTCTTCCGGGGTGAAGCGGAGCTGCCGCGAGCCCGGCCCTGCATTCACCCGTTCGTCCTTCGGTCCGGAGCGGAGCCATCCGGGATCCGGCCCCGCTTCCCGGCGCCGCCGCCTTGGTCTAGAGCGGAGGCCTCCGTCCTGCCGGAGCGCGGCCCGCTCCCCGTTCGCGGGCGCGCAAGGACGCCCCGCCGGAGCGCCGCAATGGCCCTGTACGCCTTCGATGCCCCCCGCCTCTTCGTCGAGGACGCCTTGAGCGCCGGCGCCCGGATCGCGCTCGACCGCGCCCAGGCCAACTACCTCCTCAACGTGCTGCGGCTGCGCACCGGCGAGAGCGTGCTCGCGTTCAACGGCCGCGACGGGGAATGGCGGGTCGAGGTCGAGGCGGAGGGCCGCAAGAGCGCCGCCCTGGTGGCGCGCGAGCTCACGCGCCCGCAGGCGCCGGCCCCGGACCTCCTCTACCTCTTCGCGCCCCTCAAGCATGCCCGCCTCGACTACATGGTCCAGAAGGCGGTCGAGATGGGGGCGGGCGCGCTCCGGCCGGTCTTCACCCGCCGCACCCAGAGCCAGCGGGTGAACCTGGAGCGCATGCGCGCCAACGCGATCGAGGCCGCCGAGCAATGCGGCATCCTGGCGCTGCCGGCGATCCTCGAGGAGGCGTCCCTGCCGCAGGCTCTCGCCGCGCTCGAGCCCGACCGGCTCCTGGTCTTCTGCGACGAGGACGCCCCGCTCACGAACCCGGTCGAGGCGCTCGCCGGGGCCCGCGCCGTTCTCCGCGGCGGGAACGCAGCCCCGGCAAGCCCGGTTGCGGCGCTCGCCGGGGACGCCGCCAAGCTCGCGGCGGAGCCCCGGAACCCGGCAGCCAAGCTCGCCGTTGTCATAGGCCCGGAAGGAGGGTTCACCGACGAGGAGAGAGCGCTTGTCGCCGCCCACAGCCCTTGTGTTCGCGTATCGTTGGGGCCGCGGATCCTGCGTGCAGACACGGCCGCCGTCGCCGCCCTCGCCCTCGTCCAGGCCGTCCTCGGCGACTGGCGCTGACGCGCCCGCCGCGCCGGGCGTCGAGGCGCCCCGACGACGAGCCGCCTGAACCGCCCGCTCCCGCCCCGACCGCGACCCCCGGTCCATCCGCTCCCGACGGCGATCCGCTGCCGCGGACGCGCGGGCTCGCCGGCGTAGCGGGAAGGTGATCGGAACCGGCCCGCTTGTGACCGCGCGCGGCGCAACCGGGCCTTCCGCCCCGCCGTTCCCTTCCCGAGATGGCCCGCCAAGGACCCCGCACCAAAGACCCCACACCAAAGACCCCACACGAGGAGACGCCGCCATGAGCGGACAGCACGGGGATTACCGCTTCGGGATCGAGGAGGAGTGCTTCCTCAACGATGCCGTGAAGCGCGACGCGGCCCGGTCCCGGATCGCCGAGTTCTTCGCCGATTGCCGCGCCCACGTCACGGCCGACGTGCAGCGCGAGATGCTGGAGCCGCAGGTCGAGATCGCGACGCCGCCCGGAACCGATTTCGCGGCCGCCCGCGAGCACTTGCGCTCCCTGCGCGCGTCCCTCGGCGAGGTGGCGCGGGAGCACGGCCTCGCCATCATGGCCGCGGGCACCCATCCGCTCGCGACCTGGGCCCGGATCAAGCCCACGAACCAGCCCCGCTACGGCAAGGTCATGCACGACCTCCAGATGCTCGGGAGCCGCACGGTGCTGTGCGGCATGCACGTGCACGTGGAGGTGCCCGACACGGGCCAGCGCGTCGACCTCATGAACCGCATGCAGCCGTTCCTGCCGCTGCTGCTCGCGCTCTCGACCTCGTCGCCGTTCTGGCAGGCGCACCGCACCGGGTTGCTGGGCTACCGCCTCGCCGCCTACCGCGAACTGCCGCGCACCGGGCTGCCCGACCTGTTCCAGGACGCCGCCGACTACCAGCGCTACATCGACACCCTCGTGGCCGCGCGGGCGATCGAGAACTCGTCCTATTGCTGGTGGGTGATCCGCCCGTCGCTCCGGCACCCGACGCTGGAGCTGCGCGTCGCCGACAGCTGCACCCGCGTCGAGGACACGATCGCGATCGCCGCCCTCTACCGCTGCCTCGTGCGCCATCTCGTGCGCGAGCCCGCGCTCAACCGCGGCCTCACCGGCGCCTCGCGGGCGATCGTGGAGGAGAATTGCTGGCGCGCCCAGCGCTACGGCATCCACGGCTCCTTCGTGGACGAGGCGACGCGCAGCGCCAAGCCCGTGGCCCAGGTGCTCGACGAGGTGCTCGACCGGGTCGCGGACGACGCGGCGGCGCTCGGCTGCCGCGGCGAGCTCGACCTCGCCCGCTGGATCATCGCGCGGGGCACCAGCGCCGACCAGCAGCTCAACCTCTACACCGAGGGCCTCGGCCGCGGCCTCTCGACCCGCGACGCCCTGGTGGGCGTGGTCGACTGGCTCACGGCGGAAACGACGGGGCAGGCGCCGCTGCGGCACTGAGGGACACTCCGCGTGGACTCCCTCTCCCCGCCTGCGGGGAGAGGGCTGGGGTGAGGGGCCGGTCGGTGGAGCGAGTAGTCTCCATTGTCATGGCCGGGCTCGACCCGGCCATCCCGACGCGACGGCCACAATGCTGATGATCGATAGCGCGCCTCTCCGGCCGAGGTGGCCGGGACAGGCCCGGCCACGACACAGGAGAAATTGAGCTTCTCCGACCAGCCCCTCACCCCAACCCTCTCCCCGTAGAACGGGGAGAGGGAGTCCGGTGGCGGGGAGAGGGGGATCGCCGCGGGGAGAGGGAGGCCCGGCCCTCAACCCACCCCCGCGCCGCCGGCATTCCGCCCGTCATTGCAGCTTGGCGTTCGGGTCTTTATCTACACGCGACCTTGATGACCCCCGGGGCGCCTGCCGCGTCCCGCCCTTGAGAAGAGGCCCGCATGGCTCGTGACGTGTCCGACGCAATGCCCATCGGCGCGCGCCGCGAGCTGGTCGAATGGGTCGCCTCGGGCGAGAAGCCCGAGCCGGAATGGCGGCTCGGCACCGAGCACGAGAAGATCCCGTTCTATCCGGAAGGCAACGCCCCCGTCCCGTACGAGGGCGAGCGCGGCATCCGGGCGCTGCTCGAGGGGCTGCAGGGGGTGAACGGCTGGCAGCCGATCGTCGAGACGGACGAGGCCGGCGGCCACCCGATCGGCCTTTACGACGAGCACGGCGGCGGGGCGATCTCGCTCGAGCCCGGCGGCCAGTTCGAGCTCTCGGGCGCACCCGTGCGCACCCTGCACGACACCGCGGCCGAGACCGAAGAGCACATCCGGCAGACCAATCAGGTCGGCGAGCGTCTGGGCCTGCGCTTCCTGACGCTCGGCATGAGCCCGCTCTGGACGCGGGCCGAGACCCCCGTGATGCCGAAGAGCCGCTACCGCATCATGACCGACTACATGCCGAAGGTCGGCTCCATGGGCCTCGACATGATGTACCGGACCTCCACCGTGCAGGTGAACCTCGACTACGCGTCGGAGGCCGACATGGTGAAGAAGCTGCGCGTCTCGCTCGCGCTCCAGCCGGTCGCGACCGCGCTCTTCGCCAACTCGCCGTTCACGGAGGGTAAGCCCAACGGCTATCTCTCCATGCGCTCGCGGATCTGGCGCGACACCGACCCGAACCGCACCGGCATGTTCCCGATCGCCTTCGAGGAGGGGTTCGGCTACGAGCGTTACGTCGACTGGGTGCTCGACGTGCCGATGTACTTCGTCAAGCGCGGCGACACCTACCACGACGTGGCGGGCTCCTCCTTCCGCGACCTCCTGGCGGGGCGCCACCCGGCGCGGCCCGGCGAGATCGCGACCCGCTCGGACTGGGCCAACCACGTCTCGACCGTGTTCCCGGAGGTGCGGCTCAAGCGCTACCTCGAGATGCGCGGCGCCGATGTGGGCTCGCCCGCCTTCATCGTGGCGCTCTCGGCCTTCTGGGTCGGCCTCCTCTACGACGCCGCCGCCCTCGACGGGGCCTGGGACCTCGTGAAGGCCTGGACCGCCGCGGAGCGCGAGGCCATGCGGGCCGAGGTGCCGGCCCGGGCCCTCGACGCGCGGGTCGCCGGCCGCACCCTGCAGGAGGTCGCGCGCGAGGCCCTCGCGCTCGCCCGCTCGGGTCTCGCCCGCCGCGGCTTCAAGGATGCGTCGGGCGCCGACGAGACCCGCTACCTCGATCCCCTCGACGCCATCGCGGCCTCCGGGCGCACCCAGGCGCACGACCTGCTCGACCGCTACCGCGGCCCCTGGGGCGGATCGGTGCTGCCGGCGTTCCGGGAATGCGTCTTCTGAGGCACGGACGAGGCGGGTCCGTGCTGCCGGCGTTCCGGGGATGCGCGGTCTGAGGCGGGGCGGGTCCGGACCGCCCCGTGAGCCTGGCGTGAGCCGCGTGACACCGTTCTGGTCCGATTTGGTCCGGCCGGTTCCATAAGCGGTCCGCAGGGTCGGCATCACAATTCATCATTTGTCCTGATGCATGGCTCGGCCTATCGCTGATGCCATGACCCGCTCGTCGACCCTCGCCCCCGGTCCCGCTCTGTCCGCCCCGGCCGCCCGCTTCTCCGGCGGCGACCTCGCGCTCTACGCCACCACGGTGCTCTGCTGGGGCACGAGCTGGATCGCGCTGAAGGCGCAGGTCGGGGTCGTAGCCCCGGAGGTCTCGATCCTGTGGCGCTTCCTCCTCGCCGCGCTCCTGATGTGGGGCTGGGCGCTGGCGCGGGGCGAGCGCCTGCGTTTCTCGAGGACCGACCACCTGCGCTTCGCGGCCGCGGGCCTGTGCCTGTTTTCGCTCAACTTCACCCTGTTCTATTACGGCGCGCTCACGATCCCCTCGGGGCTGCTCGCGGTGGTGTTCTCGCTGGCCTCGATCTTCAACCTGGGCCTCGGCGCCGTGCTGCTGCGGCAAAGGATCGAGCCCCGGGTGGCGCTCGGAGGACTCGTGGGCTTCACCGGGATCGGGCTCCTGTTCTGGCCCGAGATCGCCAATGCCGGCGCCGGCGGCGGGGCGCTCACGGGGCTCGCCTTCTGCGTCGGCGGCACCCTGAGCTTCTGCCTCGGCAACATGGTCTCGACGGTGATCCAGCGCCGCGGCGTGCCGCTCGTCTCGGCCAACACCTGGGCGATGACCTACGGGGTCGGCTATCTCCTTCTCGCCAGCCTGCTGCGCGGGCACGCCTTCATCGTCGAGCCGACCGTCAAGTACTTGGCCAGCCTCGTCTTTCTCGCCGGGCCGGCCTCGGTCGTGGCCTTCGCGTGCTACCTCACGCTGCTGCGCCGCATCGGCGCGGCTCGCGCAGGCTACGCCACCGTGCTGTTCCCGATCGTGGCGCTCGCGGTCTCGACCCTGTTCGAGGGCTATGTCTGGACCGGGCTCGCCGTCCTGGGCGCGGTGCTGGCGCTCCTCGGCAACGTGATCGTGCTGACGCGGCCGGCCGCGAAGTAGCGCCCGTTCCCTCCGCGCCGGGAGATCGGTGCGTTTGCCGTCGGGCCCTACTCGGCGGCGGGCGCCATGCGCTGGGAGCCGAGGTTGTCGAGGCTCTGCTTGATGTGGAAGCCGAGCGCGTCGGCGAGCGGGTTCGCCTCGCGGCGGGAGCGGATGAGCCCGATCTTGCACGAGGGCAGGGCCGGGAAGCCGTCGGAGGGGCCCAGGATCCGCATCCCCGACCGGATGGCGCTCTCCGGCAGCACCGAGACCGCGAGCCCCGCCACCACCGCGGCCCCGACCGCGGTCGAGTGCCAGCTCACGTAGAGGATCCGGAACGGGCGGTCGGCGCGCTCGAGCGCCTCCGTGGCGGATTGGCGCCAGTCGCAGGTGGGGCGGCCGAGCGCCAGGGGGACGGGGGCCTCCTCGTGCACCGTGTGGCGCGCGGAGGTCACCCAGAGGAGCTGCTCGGCGCGCACGATCTCGGACGGGCCGCGCCGCTCCACATGGGTGATGATCGCGAGATCGAGGTCGCCGTTCTGGACCCGGTCGATGAGGTGCGGGCTCGGCTCGCACACCACCGTGACCTCCGCGCGCGGGTTGGAGCGGGCGAAGCGGGCGAGGATCTCGGGGAGATAGCGGTCGGCGTAGTCGTCGGGCAGGCCGAGGCGGACGCGGCCCGTGAGCTCCTTGTCGTCGAAGGAGGCGATGCATTCGGCATTCAGCCGCACGATCCGCCGGGCGTAGTCGAGGAGGCGCTCGCCCTCTTCCGTGAGCTTCGACTGGCGCCCGTCGCGCTCGAAGATCGTGCGCCCGACCCGCTCCTCGAGCCGCTTCATCTGCATCGAGACGGCGGACTGCGTCTTGTGCACGATCTCGGCTGCGCGGGTGAACGAGCCCGTATCCGCGATGGCCACGAAGGTCCTGAGCTGGTCGATGTCGAGAAGATGCACGGCGCCCGCTCCCACATATCAACGCCGTTGATCCTACACATCTCAACCATTCGCTTCAAGAATAGAAAGAGCGGAGCTATAAACACCCCACGAAAGCGAAAAGCCGCAAATTCTTCAGAGAAATCCGTTACTTGCGGCCTTCTCCGAACGCGTTCGCGCCTTCCGCCTTCGCGGGTCGTCCGCTGTTGGACGTCGACCTAAAGGAGGTTCCCATGACCCGGCACACTGCATCCCTCGCTCCCGCTCCGGGGCTGGCGATCGTCGTCCGCTCGGTGAGCACGGCCCTCCGTCAGATCGGCGCGTTCTTCAAAGCCGTCCGGCACCGGCGCGAGGTCCGGCATCTCGCCGAATTGGACGAGCGGATCCTCAAGGACATCGGGCTCTCCCGCACGGACGTACACGGGGCGCTCGCCGAGCCGTTCTACCGAAATCCCAGCGCGGTGTTGGTTCGAACCCACGAGCAGCGGCTGCGGGCTCAGCGACTGGCGCGGCGGGATGAGCGGGTTCGTCCCGTGGTCCCGATCGTGAAGGGCATGCTCGGCGCCTGATCGGGCCGGAGGTCCGGCGAACGCTCCCTGCCGCGAAGGCTCGTCCGCGCGGCAGGCGCTGATCCGCGCCCCTCGCCTCAGGAGCCCTTGCCGTCCCCGCCGGGTTCCTTGTCGCCGGCGCGGCGCCACATGGAATCGAAGATCGACTGGAGGGACGCGAGGTGCTGCTGCTGCATCTCGCGTCCTGATTCCATCATTTGGCCCCAGGCCTCGAAGGCGCCCGCTGCGTCCGGCTTTGGGGCATCCGCCTCGGGCTTAGACGCCTCCGCCGCCCGCGGGGCCGCGCCGCGCTGGGCCGCGAGGAAGCTCGCCATCATCTCGTCGAACGAGCCGGGCGCCGGGTTTGCCGTCGCAGCCGGTTTGGCGCCTTCGCCGAGGAACCCGCTCCACAGGTCCGCCCACGCCCCGAACCCGGTCTGTCCGGGCGAGGAGGGCGGCTTTTGCTCCGGCGTGAAGGCTGCCGTCATGGGACCGGCCATGGGCGCGGACCGGGCGAACTGCGCGAGTCCGCCCGCGAAGATCCCGGCCATCAGGGGCAGCATCTGCTGCAGGATGTCGGCCCCGACACCGGAGACCGCCGCGGCCTGCTGCGCGACCCGCCGGCTGACGTCGTCGGAGCCGAAGAGCTGGTTGAGCACCGTCGTGCCCTCCTGGCGCGCCTGGGGCGTGAAGGCCTGGGCCGCGGATTCGAAGAAGGACGGATAGTGGCCGGCGCTCATGAGCTTGAAGAACTGCTCCATGCCGTTCGGGTTGGCGGCATTGCGCTGCAGGCCCATCGCGAAGGCCGGCAGGAGGGCCACGGTCGCGCGCTGGACCTGCTCGGGCGAAAGGCCGAACTGGCGCGCCATGTTGTCGAAGGCGGCGCCGCCTTGGGCCTGCCGCATGAGATCGAACCAGTTCAACATGGATGCGTCCCCAGATTTCGAGAGGCCCGCGCCGCGCCGGGCCTACCGTCCTGCGGCAGATAGGCCTGATGCTTTAGCGCCGCCAGGGGCGCTTGGATACCCGGCCCGCAGGGCAGCCTGCTCCAGGCGCCGGATCGCCCGGAATGCGGTGACGATGGCCGCAACCCCGAAGGGGGCCGGGCCGAGCGCCACGCCGAGGAGCGCCCCGGTCGGACCGCCGAGGGCAGCGCCCAGGAGCGCGAAGGGGACCATGCCGAGCGTGGCCCGAGCCCAGTTGAAGCCCGTCGAGTAGAGGGGGAAGCCGAGATTGTTGAAGGCCGCATTGGCGACGAAGAGCAGGCCGACGAAGAACCACATGACGCCGCTGACGAGGCAGAAGACGACCACGAGTTCGCCAGTCAGGCCGGTGGCGTGGAAGAGGTCCGTGAGGAGGCCGCTCGAGGAGACGAGCAGGATCCACACGGCGCCGACATAGAGTGTCATGAAAACCACGGCATCCCTGAGG
Organism: Microvirga sp.; assembly: GCA_036263675.1. Classification (GTDB taxonomy): domain Bacteria; phylum Pseudomonadota; class Alphaproteobacteria; order Rhizobiales; family Beijerinckiaceae; genus Microvirga. Next base: position 42,869 of record DATAGO010000038.1, read on the forward strand.
GCTTGGCGCATGCGATCGAAGCGGCCCGCGCCCCAGTTCTGCCCGAGGATCGGGCCGACCGAGCCCGAAAGTGCGAACAGCCCTCCGAAGGCGACCGGGACCAGCCGGTCCACGATCGCCGTGGCAGCGACCGCCTGGTCGCCATAGCGGGCCAGGATCGCCGTGAAGATGCCGTTGGCCAGCGGGGTCGCCACATTGGTGAGAATCGCCGGAACGGCGATGCCGAACATCGAGTGCGCGTCCGCGATCACGTCGCGGAGCTGGGGCCGCGCCAGCAGCCCGTGCACCCGAGCGACGCCGTGGAAACCGACAGCCGCAAACAGCACCCGGGAGATCACGATGGCGGCGGCCGCGCCATCGGTGCCGAGACCGAGGCCGAAGATGAAAAGCGGGTCGAGCCCCGCGGTCAGGATCGCCCCCGATAGCGTGACGTACATGGCGCGCTTCGCGTCGCCGACGGCGCGGAGCACGCTTGAAAAGCCCATTCCCACCGCCATGAGAGCGTTCGACGGCATGGTGATCCACAGGAAGTCCCGTGCGACGTCCAGGGTGCCGGAACTCGCGCCGATGCGGGTGAGGAGCCCGTCGAGCACCGGCAGGATGAGGGCTGTGACGAGGCAGCCCACCGCTGCGAGGTGGATTGTGCAGGAGGTGGCGAGCCGCCGCGCCCGGTCGTGCTCGCCGGCGCCGAGTGCCCTGGAGACGAGGGCTCCGACCGCGATCATCAGGCCGACATTGACCGAGGTGGACAGGAACAGCACCACCGTGGCGAGCCCGACCCCTGCGGTGAGGCGAGGGTCCCCGAGCCACGAAATGTAGAGGAGCGACAGGAGGTCGACCGCGAAGATCGCGATCAGCCCGACAGAGCCCGTTGCGGTCATCACGACCACGTGGCGCATGGTCGAACCCGCGACGAAGCGGGGGACCTCCTGCGCGGCGGGCGCGGCCGTCATGCCGGGCGCGGCCGCCGCAACGGCCCGGAGTTTCCTGACGCCGTTTCGGCCGCGCTCCCCGTGGCGTCGCCCCGTGGAGCGGCGCCCTCCCGGGCCTGCGCCATGCGGGCTGGCGCCATCACAAGGTCTCCTCGCGGATGATGTCGCGGGTCTCGGGGCTGAGCGCGAGGGAACGCGCCCGCGGTTTCGTGAGAGGCTCCGGCGCAAGGCGCGTGCCGTGCAGGAGGTCCGCTCCGCTCAAGAGGCTGCCGTCCGCCATCTGCATCATAAGGCGCGCGATGTCCCGCTTGCGCACGTCGTCGACGACCGCACCGGCGTCCTCCGCCGAGAGGCCGAGCTCCTGGAGCGTGGCGCGCCCGAACGCGAAGGCTGATTCGACGAGTTCGCGCAGCTGGAAATCGACCTCGTGCTTCATGAGGTCGATGGCGTGCACCCGGTCGTAGGCGCGCACGAAGGTCCGGGCCTGGGGGAAGTTCGCGTGGACGATCTCGGCGACCTTGAGGGCGGCGGCGGGGTCGTCGATGCAGATGCATACGATTTCGGCCTTGGCCGCGCCTGCCGCGCGCAGCACGTCCACCCGGGTGCCGTCGCCGTAATAGACCCGGAAGCCGAAGGGCGCGGCCTCGCGGATGCGCTCCACGCTGCGGTCGATCACGGTCAGGCTGACCCCTTGGGCCAACAGAACCTGGTTGACCATCTGCCCGAAGCGCCCGAAGCCGATCACGAGCACCCGGCTTTCCGTCTCGTCGAAATGGTCCGCTTCCGGCTCCGGCTCCGGGGTGCGCACGCGCTCGAGGCCCATGTCGAGGAGCTTCGCGGCGACGGGCCCGAGCAGCATGGTGAGCGCCGCGAGGGCGGTGGCGAACTGCATCATGGGCGGATCGAGCAGCGCGAAGCCGGCGGCGAGCGGCAGGAGCACGAAGGCGAACTCGCCGGCCGGCGACAGCAGCACGGCGGCCCGGACCCCGTCGCGCCAGGGCGACCCGAAGGCGCGCAGCACGATCGTGACGACAAGGGTCTTGACGGCGAGCACCGCAAGCGTGGCGCCGAGGAGCTCGACCCAGCGCTCCCGTACCACCGCAAGGTCGATCGACATGCCCACGCTCATGAAGAAGAGCCCGAGCAGGATGCCGCGGAACGGCTCGATGTCGGCCTCGAGCTGGTGGCGGAAGTTCGATTCGGCGAGCAGAAGCCCGGCCAGGAATGCCCCCATGGCCATGGAGAGGCCGACCTCCTGCATGAGCAGCGCGGCGCCCAGCACCACGAGCAGGGCCGAGGCCGTCATCACCTCCCGGGCGCCGCTATGGGCGAGCACACGGAAGAACGGGTTGAGGCCGTAGCGTCCGATCACCACCACGGCCGCGATGGCCGCGAGTGCCTTGGCAACCGCGATGAGGTCGCGGACCCCCGCGGACTCGGTCGCGATGTCTGTTCCGCCGAGCAGCGGGATCGCAGCCAGGACCGGGACGATCGAGAGATCCTGGAACAGCAGCACCGCGAAGGCCCGCTGGCCGTAAGGGGTCGGCAGGTCGCCGCGCTCCTCGAGCATCTGGAGCGCGATGGCCGTCGCCGAGAGCCCGAGCGCGATCCCGATGATCAGGTAGCCGGGGGAGGGGACGCCCGCCGCATAGGCCGCGCTGCCCAGCACCAGGGAGCAGATCGCGAGCTGGGCGAAGCCGGCGCCGAAGATGTCCCGCCGCATCGACCAGAGATGGCCAAGCTTGAGCTCGAGGCCGACGATGAAGAGCAGGAGCACGACCCCGAGCTCGGCAACCTGCGCCGTGGTTTCGGCATCCTCGATGAGCCCCAAGGCCGAGGGGCCGATCGCGACGCCCGCCGCGAGATAGCCCAGCACCGCGCTCAACCCTAAGCGTCGGAACAGGGGCACGGCCACCACGGCGGCGGCGCAGAAGGTCAGGACGGGGGGCAAAAAGCTCGCGTGAGAGGCAGCGCCTGCCATGATAGGGATACCGCAAAGGCGTGGGGTTTGCTCCCTTCTTAAGGGCCAGACTCCGAACCGCGAAGCTTTTATTGCGGCCGGACGGAGCCCGGATCAGGCGCGGCCGCTCCGCGAATAAATGTCCCGCCCGCTTGACACCGGGGGGCCTGCTTCGCCACATCGCGGGAAGCTCGCGCCGCGGTCAGGACGTCCGGAGGCGTGGGCCGGAATCTGGTTCACACCCGAGCGGCTCGCCCTGTCGCCAGCGGACGGAGCGGCGGCTCGGGTGTTCCTGCATGCTGAATTGCTCGCCCGAGGGCCTTACTTCGGGCAAGTCCTCCCGCTAGATTTGCCCCATCATGACCAAGCCGCACCTTCACATTCTTCTCTGCGCCCCGCGCGGCTTCTGCGCCGGCGTCGTGCGTGCCATCGACGCCGTCGAGCACGCGCTGGCGATCTATGGCGCGCCGGTCTATGTGCGCCATGAGATCGTGCACAACAAATACGTGGTGGAGAGCCTCAAGAAAAAGGGCGCCATTTTCGTCAAGGAACTGGACGAGGTCCCGGACGGCGGCGCCCCGGTGATCTTCTCGGCCCATGGCGTGCCGAAATCCGTGCCCGCCGTCGCGACCGAGCGGAATCTCATCTCGATCGACGCCACCTGCCCTCTCGTCACCAAAGTGCACCGGGAGGCCGAGATCCACTTCAAGCGCGGCCGGCATATCCTGCTCATCGGCCATGCCGGGCATCCCGAGGTCGTGGGTACGCTCGGCCAGCTGCCGCAGGGCTCGATCACCCTCGTGGAGACGCTGGAGGATATCGAGAATCTCAGGCCCGAGGACGAGTCGAACCTTGCCTTCGTAACGCAGACGACCCTGTCGATCGACGACACCAAGGACATGGTGGAGGCGTTGCGCGCCCGCTTCCCGCAGGTGATCGGCCCCCACAAGGAGGACATCTGCTACGCCACCACGAACCGCCAGGGTGCGGTCAAGAAGGTGGCCCCGCGGGTGGACGCCATGATCGTGGTAGGGTCCTCCAATTCCTCGAACTCGCAGCGCCTGCGTGAGGTCGCGGAGCGCGAGGGCTGCCCGCTCGTGCGACTGATCCTGCGATCCGAGGAGATCGATTGGAGCCTGTTCGGCTCCGTGAAAACGCTCGGCATCACCGCCGGCGCGTCCGCGCCAGAGGTTCTGGTCGAGGAGGTGATCGACGCCTTCGCGGCCCGCTTCGAGGTGAGCGTCGACACCGTGACGACCGCGGACGAGAACGTGTTCTTCCCGCTCCCCCGGGAAATCCGCGGCCAGGCCGCGGAATAGCCTGCGGCCGCTCCCGGATCGAGGCCGCTGCCGTGCCGCTCCCTCCAGCCTGCTCCCTCATGGCGCAGGGCCCCAGATCCTGCGCCCTGCCGGGCCCGTTCTCCCGCCAGGCGATGGAGTAGCCCGTGGCCGTCTACACCGAGGTCACGGACGAGGAGCTCGCGGCCTTTCTCGCGACCTACGACATCGGCACAGTGCTGTCCTACAAGGGCATCGCCGAAGGCGTCGAGAACACAAACTATTTCCTGCACACCACGCGCGGCTCCTACATCCTGACCCTCTACGAAAAGCGGGTGCGGGAAGCGGACCTGCCGTTCTTCCTGAACCTCATGCAGCACCTCGCAGCACGCGGGCTCAACTGCCCGCTGCCGGTGCAGAACCGCGCCGGCGAGGCGCTGGGGCGCGTGGCGGGCCGGCCGGCCGCGATCGCGACCTTCCTGGAGGGCGTGGCGGTGCGGCGCCCGACCGCGGCCCATTGCGGAGCGCTGGGCCAAGCGCTGGCGCAACTCCATCTCGCAGGACGCGACTTTCCGATGTCCCGGCCGAACGCGCTCTCGCTCGAGGGCTGGCCGCCGCTGTTCCAGGCTGCCGAGGCCGAGGCCGACACGGTGGCGGCCGGGCTCGCGGAGCGCACCCGCCGCGAGCTCGACCATCTCCAAGCTGTGTGGCCCTCCGATCTGCCCGCGGGCGTGATCCATGCGGATCTCTTCACCGACAACGTGTTCTTCATCGGCCGCTCGGTCTCGGGTCTGATCGACTTCTACTTCGCCTGCACGGATGCGCTCGCCTACGACCTCGCAATCTGCCTCAACGCCTGGTGCTTCGAGACCGACGGGTCGTTCAACCTCACCAAGGGCCGCGCCCTGATCGCGGGGTATCAGTCCTTGCGCCCGCTCTCGGTGCCTGAGATCGAGGCGCTGCCGGTGCTCTGCCGCGGGTCGGCCTTGCGCTTCATGCTGACTCGCCTCGTGGACTGGCTCAACGTGCCCCCGGGCGCGCTCGTGCGACCGAAGGATCCGCTGGAATACGACCGCAAGCTCGCCTTCCACCGCCACGTGCGTTCCGCCAGCGAATACGGCCTGGAGCCCTCGCGCGCGACCGCGTGAGCGGCGCCCATGCGAATCTCACGACATTCATGACCGACCGCCTTGCGACCTGAGCGGAGACAGGAGCCCCATGACCGACCGCGTCACGATCTACACCGACGGCGCGTGCTCCGGGAATCCCGGTCCGGGCGGCTGGGGCGCGATCCTGCTCTTCAAGGGCAAGGAGAAGGAACTCTCCGGCGGCGAGGCGCTCACCACCAACAATCGCATGGAATTGCAGGCCGCGATCGAGGGATTGCAGGCGCTCACCCGGCCCTGCGCAGTCGACCTCTTCACGGATTCCCAGTACGTCCGGCAGGGCATCACGAGCTGGCTGCGCAACTGGAAGGCCCGCGGCTGGCGCACCGCCGACAACAAGCCGGTCAAGAACGAGGATTTGTGGCGCCTCCTCGAAGAGGCCGCCGCGAAGCACCAGGTGCAGTGGCACTGGGTTAAGGGACACGCCGCCGACCCGCTCAACAACCGGGTCGATGCGCTCGCGGTCGCGGCGCTGCAGCCCTACAAGACGAAGCGCGCCGGCTGAGCGGGAGGCTCCGCGGGAAGCGTCAGGAAGCGGGCCAGCGGATCGGACCGTCGGTCGCGTGCAGGGGCGAGGCGGGCCGGCACGGCCGGCCCGCTTTTCGCGATCAGAGGCTCTTCAGGAGGTTCTCGGCGCCCGAGACCTCGGCTTTGCCGGGCGCGTCCTCGATGTTGATGGACGCGACGACGCCGTTGTCGACCACCATGGAATATCGCTTCGAGCGGAGACCCAGGCCGTTGCCGGAGGCGTCCAGGGTCAGACCGAGCGCACGGGCGAAATCGCCGTTGCCGTCCGCGAGAAGCTCGATCCCGTCCGCCCCCGAGGCCTTGCCCCAGGCATCCATGACGAATACGTCGTTGACCGAAGTCACTGCGATGGCGTCGATGCCCTTCGCCTTGATGTCCTGAGCCTTCTGTACATAGCCCGGCAGGTGGTTGCGATGGCAGGTCGGCGTGTAGGCGCCGGGCACCGCCACGAGTACGACCTTCCGACCGTTGAACACGTCGTCCGTGGTCTTCGTGGCCGGTCCGTCAGGGGTCATGACGCGGAAATTCGCCTGCGGCAGGCGGTCGCCAACCTGAATGGTCATCGGGCATCTCCAGTGTGAGCGGGCGCGAACCGCGCCATGCCCCTCGATAGCGTGGCCATTCGCGTCCGTCGAGATGAGTCCGGACCGCCCAATCACACAGCAGCGCGCTAGCGAGGGAGGTCGACCTTCGTATCGCTCTCGATCGCGCGGCTGCCGGCGACGAGCGTGAGGCGCAAGGGGAGGGGACCGCCGCCATCCTTCGGTCGCTCCTCGACGGTCGCGACGAAGCGGCGGAGGCCAGGGCCGATCACCTCGCTCTCGGCCGGCGTGGAGACGAACCAGGCGTCGGGCACCTCCGCAAACAGCGTGGGAGCGCTCCCGTCCGGGGCGCGCACCGTCACCGCGATCCTCGGCTTGTCGCCGGAGGGAGAGACCGGCTCGGCGGCGAGGATCGCAAGCGCCCCCTCGCCGCCGAGGGGCAGCGGCGTCGGAATCTGCGCGAGCGCACGGCGAATGAGACCTTCACCCGCGGCATCGACGGTCAAGACGAGGGCGAGGTCTGCGCGGGCCGGGATGCAGATCTCCTTGCAGACCCCGTATTCGAGGGCGAGCTGGAGACGCACCGGCGCTTTCGGATTGCCGGGCGTCACGAGGACCGGAAAGACGACGCGATCCGCATAGGTATAGGAAACGCCACCCGCATCCTCTGTGCGCTGCGGCGCCGGCCAGAGCAGATCGATGGCGCCCGCGTTCTGCGATCCTGCCCAGTCGAAGCGCGGCGGCAGGCCGGACTCGCCCGGATTGCGCCAATAGGTCTTGAATCCGCTGTCGAGGGCGATCTCGACGCCTGCGAGGACTCGGCCGTCCTTCTGTCCGCCGGAGATGAGGCGGACACGGGAATGAAGGCCCTGCGCCTGTGGCGAGGCCTCTGCGGCCGGCCCGATCAGTGCGGCAAGGAAGACGGTCGACAGGAATGCAGGCAGGAGCCGCCCGCGCCAATGCGGTGTGCGGCACAGCAGCGATGCCGTGGTGCGGCAGAGGGTGGCGCAACGCGAGCGCACACTCATGGGCGCCTCCAACTGCCCGGCTGCGGGCTGCGACGGGGGCAGGTGGTGCGGCGCGGGACGGGCGTCATGGAACTCCGGCGGACCTCATGCACTTCCCCTTATGCGGATTCAAAGCCGCCAGGCCATCCACGTTCCCGTGAGGCGGGAAGCGCCCGCCCGGGCGGTGGAGCATGCCAGCGGACTTGTGACCGGCGGCCCCGCGAGCGGGGATGGACTTCCGAACCATCGAGCGTCAGCATATGGCCATGCTTCTGAAACGGACGAAAGACGAGACGAGCGCCGGTTATCTCGATGGGCAGCTGCTCGTGGCCATGCCCGGGATGGTCGATGATCGCTTCGCCCGTGCCGTGATCTACGTCTGCGCCCATTCGGCCGAAGGCGCGATGGGGATCGTTCTCAACCGCCCGGCCGCGGACCTGAACTTCCCGGACCTGCTCGTCCAGCTCGATATCGTGCCGGAGCCGGAGCGCATCCGCCTGCCGCAGCGCGTCGGCCTGATGCCCGTGCTCATGGGCGGTCCCGTGGAGACGAGCCGAGGCTTCGTTCTGCACACGCCCGACTTCTACATCGACCAGTCGACCCTGCCGATCGATGACGGCGTGTGCCTCACCGCGACCATCGACATCCTGCGCGCCATCGCGAAGGGCGAGGGGCCGCAGAATGCCGTGCTGGCACTCGGATATGCAGGCTGGTCGCCGGGTCAGCTCGAAACTGAAATCCGCTCCAACGGCTGGCTGAACTGCCCGGCCGATCCGGAGCTGATCTTCAACGCCTCGGTTCCTTCGCGCTACGACTTGGCCCTTCGAAAGATCGGCATCGATCCCGCGATGCTCTCCATGGAGGCGGGACACGCCTGAGGGGGCGCCTCCTCTGCGCCGGTCTCATTACACGGCGCTGAGGCAGGTCAAGCCGCTTCGAGCGCGGCGCCGACGAGCTGGCGCGCCTGGGCGGCCGACATGGGCTCGCCGAAGACGGGCCCCTGCGCGTATTCGCAACCGAGCTGCGACAGCTCGATGACTTCGGACTCCGTCTCCGCGCCCTCCGCGACCACTTCCATCCCGAGTTCCTGCGCCATCTTGGTGATGGAACGGAGGATCACAGGTTTGCCGTTTGCCATCTGGCGCACGAAGGACTGGTCGATCTTGATGGTGTCGAAGGCGAAGCGCTGAAGATAGGTCAAGGCCGAGTAGCCCGTGCCGAAATCGTCGAGCGACAGGCCGGCGCCGAGATCACGCAGGCGACCGAGGAGTTGGGCGGAGAACTCCGGGTTCTCCATCACCACACCCTCGGTCACCTCCAGCTTGAGAGAGCCCGGAACCACGCCGGAGCGCGCGAGCGCGGTCTTCACGTCCTGCAGAAGGTCGTGGCGCAGAAGCTGGTGGCTCGCCATGCGCACGCTCGCGAAGATCGGCGGCTCGACCACAAGCGCTTGCTGCCAGACGGAGAGCTCCCGCGCGGTGCGCTCGAGAGCGTAGACGCTCACGTCCACGATGAGGCCTGCATCCTCGGCCGCCGGCAGGATCTCCTCGGCGCCGATCCGACCCAGGCGCGGATGGTCCCAGCGCAGGACCGCCTCGAAGCCCGCGATGGTGCGGTCTTCCAGGCGCACCACCGGCTTGAACAACACCCGGATGTCGCCGCGGTCGAGGGCGCGCCGGAGATCGGCCTCCATGGTGGCACGGTCGCCGCGGTCGGAGCGCATGCCCGGCCGGAAGACTTCGATGCGGTCGCCGCCCTGGCGCCGGGCATGAGTCAGGGCGATGTCGGCGTTCTTCAGGATCTCCTCCCGCGGCGCCGGCGCCTGTGGATCGTGGAGGATAAGGCCGATGGAGGCGGTCAGGAAGAGCTCCCGCTCCGCGTAGGTGATCGGCGTGGTGAGCGCGCGGCGGACCATCTCCGCGAAGGCGAGCACGCGATCGGGATCCCGCTCGGAGAGGAGGATCACCGCAAAGGAATCGCCGCCGATCCGCGCCAACGTGTCCTGGGGCTTGAGCAGCCGTCCGAGGCGGCGCGACAAGGTGAGCAGGATCGAATCCCCGGCTGAAAATCCGACGGCCTCGTTGACCTGCTTGAAGCGGTCGATGTCGATCACGAGCACGGTCGGGCGCAGGGATGCGCCCTGGGACGCGAAAGTGAGCGCCGCGTCGAGGCGATCGTAGAAGAGCTGGCGGTTCGGCAGGCCGGTGAGGTTATCGTGAACGGCGTCGTGGAGGAGCCGCTCTTCGGCGGTCTTGGAATCCGTGATGTCGGCCAGCGTGCCGACGACCCGGATGACCTCGCCGTCGGAGCCGATCACCGGACGGGCCTTGAGGCGGAACCAGTGGTAGGGGCCTGCCCCCGAGCGCAGGCGGAAATCCTGCACGATGCGGCCGCGCCTCTGCTCGATCACGGCATCAAGGGTGGCGCGGTACCGGTCGCGGTCGAAGGGATGGATGAGGTCGAGCCAGGCGGAGGCCGGCCCCTCGAGAGAGCCGCGGCGCAGCCCGAGCTGCTGCTCGACTTCAGGGCTGACGAAGATCCGGTCGCCGATCACGTCCCAGTCGAACACGATGTCGCCAGCGCCCGAGAGTGCGAGCGCCCGCCGCTCGGAGTCGGACATCACCCCCTGCGCGAAGCCGGTGCCCGCAAAGGCGTGCTGCAGGACGGTGAAGCCGATCAGCATGACGATCAGCACGAGGCCGCCGATGAGCGCCGAGGGCACGAGGTCCGAGGTGAGCTGGCCCACGACCGTGAAGCTCGCGGCCGCGACCCAGGCGATCAGGAGGAGCCAGGTCGGCACCAGCATCACGGCGCGGTCGTAGCCGTGGGTCGCAAGATGGATCACGAGGACGAACCCGATTCCGGCCACGGCGGCGATCGAGATGCGCGCGACGCCCGAGGCGACCGGGGGCTCGATGACCGCGAGCCCGACGAGCGCCGCGAGAAAGACGAGCCAGAATGCCGTCACGTGGCTGTAGCGCACGTGCCAGCGGTTGAGGTTGAGATAGGCGAACAGGAAGACGAGGAGCGTTGCGGCGAGAACCGCCTCCGCGCCCGCGCGATAGACGCGCTCCGCGGCCTCCGTGACAGGGAAGATGCGCTGGAAGAAGCCGAAGTCGATGCAGGCATAGGCCAGCACCGCCCAGGCAAGCGCCGCGGCGGCGGGGAAGATCAGCGCCCCCTTCACCACGAAAACGATGGTGAGGAAGAGGGCCAGCAGGCCTGCGATCCCGATGATGATGCCTTTGTAGAGGGTGAGCCCGTTGACCTGTTCCTTGTAGGCATCGGCCTCCCACAGATAGAGCTGCGGCAGGTTCGAGGAGCGCAGCTCCGCCACGAAGGTCACCGTGGTGCCCGGATCGAGGGTGACGAGGAACGTGTCGGCATCCTCGCTCTCCTCCCGTTCGGGCCGGATGCCCTCGCTTGCCGTGATCGCCGCGAGGCGGGACGAGCCGAGGTCCGGCCAGATCACGCCCGAGCCGGTGAGCCGGAAATGCGGCGCCACCAGCAAGCGGTCGAGCTGCTCGTCCGTATCGTTGGTGAGCGCAAAGACGATCCAGTCCGGGCGCGTGCCCGACTCGCGCGCCTTGACGGCGATGCGGCGCACGATGCCGTCGCGCCCAGGCGCCGTGGAGATCTGGATGAGATCGCCATCGGAGCGGTAGTGCTCGATCATCGGCGTGAGATCGATGGCCTTGGCCTCGACGGTCACGCGCACGGCCTCGACCGCCCGGGCCGGGGACGGCCCGGCGAGGCCAGCCGCGAGGGCAAGGAGAAGGGTGAAGGCGAAAGAGACGATCCGCAACGCTTCGGTCTTTCGTCCGGTCCTCAGGAGGAGAGCTGCAACCTTGGTATCGGGCAGGAAGCTTGAGAGCAAGGCAGAGCCCCGAGGGGCACCCCGCCGGAGGTGCGCGTCCTGATCGCCATGGGGGCGCTTTGGGGCGGCATTGAGGTGAGGAGTGCGGTCCGGCCGCTCGGCATCACGTCCCACATGCGCTCCGCGCCGAGGGCGGGCAGCCGCGGCGGGACCGGCCGACGAACCTTACGCCCTCAGGCCTCCGGCAATACGCTCCAGGCGCGGGAGGGTGCGGATCGGGCCGATCGCCGCCACGGTCGGTGCGCCCTGGAGCACGGCCCGACCGGCCTCGCGGATATGGTCCACCGTCACGGCTTCCACCCGGCTGACGATCTCCTCGCTCGGGATCACCCGGTCCCAGGCCAGGAGCTGACGCGCGATGCGCTCGATGCGCCCGCCCGGCGACTCGAGCGCCGCGAGAAGCCCGACCTTCATCTGCGCCTTGGCGCGGGCGACCTCGACCGCGTCGACGTCCCGGGTGGCCCGGACCGCGCAGTCGAGGGTGACCTCGACGAGCTCCTTGAGGTCCGATCCGGCCGTGCCGGCCCCGATGCCGAAGAGGCCGGAATCCGAGAAGGGCCAGTGGAACGCGTCGATCGCATAGGCGAGGCCCCGCGTCTCGCGCACCTCGTGCCAGAGCCGCGAGGTCAAGCCGCCGCCGAGGAGATGGGCAAAGAGGTGGGTGCCGTAGTAGCCGGGATCCTTGAAGGAGAGGCCGGGCAGGCCGAGCACGAGATTGGCCTGCTCGAGCTTGCGCGGGATGCGGCGCTCGCCGCCGGTATAGCGCGCTGGCGGGACCGGGCGGCGGGGAACCGGCGGCATGGCGCCGAAATGGCGCTCGGCCAAGTCGAGGACCTGGGCGTGGTCCACGTCGCCTGCGGCCGCGAGCACCATGCGGTCGGGGGCGTATTCGCGGGCGAGGAAGCCGCGGATCGCGCCGGCATCGAGGGCCTGGACCGTGTCGGGCGTGCCGAGGATCGGACGCCCGATCGCCTGGCCTGCGAAGGCCGCCTCCATGAAGGCGTCGTAGACGAGGTCGTCGGGCGTGTCGTCGACGGCGGCATATTCCTGCAGGATGACGTTCTTCTCGCGGGCGAGCTCCGCATCGTCGAAAACCGAATGGAGCAGGATGTCGCCGAGCACGTCGAGGGCGAGGTCCATGTTTTCGCCGAGCACGCGGGCGGTGTAGCTCGTGTACTCGACGCTCGTCGCCGCGTTGATCTCGCCGCCGACGTTCTCGATGTCCTCGGCGATGGCCCGCGCCGAGCGGCGGGCCGTGCCCTTGAAGGCCATGTGCTCGATGAGGTGGGACAGGCCGTGCTCGTGCGGCTGCTCGTCCCGCGAGCCGACCCCGACCCAGACCCCGAGCGTGGCGGTGGCGATCTCGGGCATATGCTCGGTTGCGACCGTGAGGCCGTTGGGGAGCCGGCTGATCAGGATCCTGGGCTCGGCCGCGAAGTGCCGGTTCATGCCGCGATCCCCGCGCGGGCGAGCGGGCTCACGCGGCGACGCCCCGCGCGACCCGGGCGCGCTCGCGCATGAAGCGCTCGATGGCGGCCTGCTCGTTCGGCACGACGGTGAAGCGCTCCGGCCGCTCCATCAGGTCCGCCATGTGGGGCGGCAAGGGAGGGCGCTGGCCGGTGGCGCGCTCCACCGCGTCCGGGAATTTGGCCGGGTGCGCGGTCGCGAGCGCCACCACGGGCACCTCCGGGCGTTCCCCGAGGAGCGCGCGGCCCGCGCGGGTGCCGACCGCCGTGTGGGGATCGAGGACGTAGCCGGTCGCCCGGTAGGTCTCGGCCATCTCGGCCGCGACGGTCGCCTCGTCGACGGCAAGGGCCTGGAACTCCGCGCGGATCCGCGCCAGCGGCTCGGCGTCGATCAGGAAGGCGCGGGACTGGTTCAGGCCCGCCATCAGCCGGCGCACGGCGGCGCCGTCGCGGCCGTAGGCCTCGAAGAGCAGGCGCTCGAAATTGGATGAGATCTGGATGTCCATGGAGGGAGAGGCGGTGGGCTGGACGCCGCGGATCTCATAGGAGCCGGAGCCCAGCGCCCGCGCCAGGATGTCGTTGGCGTTCGTGCCGATCATGAGACGCTCGACCGGCAGTCCCATGCGCTTGGCGACCCAGCCCGCGAGGATGTCGCCGAAATTGCCGGTCGGGACCGCAAAGGACACCGGCCGGTGCGGTCCGCCGAGCGCGACCGCAGCGGTGAAGTAGTAGACGGACTGGGCCGCGACGCGGGCCCAGTTGATCGAGTTCACGCCCGAGAGCTGCAGGTCATCCCGGAAGCGGGCGTGATTGAACATCGCCTTCACGGCGTTCTGGCAGTCGTCGAAAGTGCCCTCGACCGCGATGGCGTGGACGTTCGGGGCCGCCACCGAGGTCATCTGCCGGCGCTGCACGTCGGAGACGCGCCCGTGCGGGTAGAGGACGAACACGTCGACCTGGTCGAGGCCGCGGAAGGCCTCCACGGCCGCGCTGCCCGTGTCGCCCGAGGTCGCGCCTACGATCGTGGCCCGGGCCCCGCGGGCCTTCAGCGCATGGTCCATGAGCCGCCCGAGGAGCTGCATGGCCACGTCCTTGAAGGCGAGGGTGGGACCGTGGAAGAGCTCGAGCACGAAGAGGTTGTCGCCGAGCTGAGTCAGCGGGCAGACCGCCGGATGGCGGAAGCTCGCATAGGCCTCCTCGATCATACGGTCGAGATCCGGCGCGGCGATGTCGTGCGCCATGAGGGGCCCGAGCACGGCCTTGGCGACCTCGGCGTAGCGCTGCCCCGCGAAGCCCTCGATCGTCTCCCGCGGGAGCGTCGGCCAGCTCTGCGGCACATACAGTCCGCCGTCCCGGGCGAGGCCCGTCAGCAGGGCGTCGGTGAACCCGATCGCGGGCGCTTCGCCGCGGGTCGAGACATGCAGCATCGTGGTCGTCCTTGATGAGGCGCGGACATTAGGGACCGAGACCCGTCGCGGCAAGGCGCAACGGGTCGCGGCGGGGCGGTCACGGCTGAGCCACCCGCGCGTCTCATGTTGTCGAAGGGGGGCGGGCCGCGGGGCTGGTGCGGTCATGGCCGCAGCCGCGCCATGGCGTAGGCGTCCTCATAGGCTCCGTCCCGGAACGCGTAGGATCGGAGCGTGCCCTCGACCGCGAAGCCGTGCCGCTCGTAGAGGGCGATCGCGGGTGCATTATCGACGAAAACCGTGAGCTCGACCCGCCGTAGGGCGAGCCAGTTGTCGGCTGCGTCGAGGAGCGCCCGCAGAAGCCGGGTGCCGATGCCCCGGCCCACATAGGCGTCGTGGACGCCCATGCCGATGGCGCCGACGTGCTGACGACGACCGGTAAAGCGGTCGAGCCCGGCGGTGCCGACGATCACGCCCTCGGCCTCGGCGACGAGCCCTAGATGCCCGGGGGAGCGGCTCTCGAAGAATTTCCGGGTCTCGTCGAGACTCGTATAGGGCATGCGCAGGGTGCCGAAACGGAACCCAGGCAGGTTCTGGAGCGCATTGAGGCCCTCCAGGTCGCCCGCGCGTAGGGCGCGGATCACGACCTCGGCCTCGGTCGGAGCGGAGGGCTGTCGTTCGAGTAGGGGCTGGTCCGGGGGCATGCCTCTCTCCGGGTCTGGCGCGGAGGGGAGCGAGCCTCGCGGCCCTGCTCGTCTCCGCAGGGCCTCGTGGGATGATCGGACGCGTCTTATCCAGTGCGCGCAGCCGGTCCCACGCCCTGTCGGGGCGTCGGCATGCCGGTGACGTGCATGAGGCGGCGGATGATCATGGGGGAAGATTACCCGCTGGGAATGGGAAAGCCAAGCTTGCGCAGAGCGAGCGGTGGCGAGGCACCGTCGGCCTCACGGGCTCGGCGCCAAAGTGGCTTGGTCGGGACGGATCCGCCGCCATGCGAAGGCCGCAAAGACTCCGATCAGCGTCGCCGCGATGCCGTACCAGGTGAGCGCGTATTGCAGGTGGTTGTTCGGGAGCGTGAGCCGGGTCTGGCCGCCGCGGGGCCAGCCACCAGGGTTCGGAGCCGCATCCGCCTCGACGTAGAACGGGGCGACCCGGTCCAGGCCACGGGCGGACGCGACCGCACGGTGGTCGCGGGTGAACCAGCGGTTCTCCTGCGGCGCGTCGTCAGGGTGGAACCAGCCTCGCTCTTCGGGCGCCCGCACGAGTCCGGTGACCGTGACCTCGCCTTCCGGGCGGCTCAGGGGCCGGGTGGAGGCATTGCGAAGCTCCGTCGGAACGAAGCCCCGGTTGACGAAGACGACGGCGCCGTCGCCGAGGCGCAGCGGCGTGAACAGGTAGAAGCCTTGGGCCGGGGCCCCTCGCTCGGCTGGCGCCAAGCCGTGCACGGGGGCCTCGTGCTCGTGGAGGAAGGTGCCCGTGACCCGCACACGGCGGAACTCGTCGCCTTCGGCCTGCCAGGAGCCCCAGGCGCTTTCAGGGGTGATAGCGCCGGGCTCGCCGTAGGCGCGGGCTTCGATCCGCGCGATCAGGGCCTCCTTCCAGGCCATGCGCTGGAGCTGCCAGGTGCCGAGACCGAGCAGGATCGCGAGCGTCACGAGGGTCGCGATCCCGGGAACTAGGAGGGAGCGCCAGCCGGTGCGGCTCTTCGCCTTGCCGGTGTCGGGTGCGGCGTAGCCGGCTTCGGTGCTGGGAAACGGGGGCGTCACCGCTGAATCCGCCCCTCCTCGGCCTTGTGCTTGAACTGGAGCGCGACCATGAGGGCCTTCAGGGGGCGCACCAGGAGGAGGCTCAGGACCGCGGTCAGGCCGAACCACATGACGAGGTGGAGCCAGATCGGCGGCGTGAAGGTGAACTCGACCCAGAGCGCCAGCGCCACCACCACGATGCCCACGAAGGACATCACGAAGAAGGCCGGTCCGTCCGCCGTGTCGATGAAGGAATAGTCGAGCCCGCACACCTCGCAGGAGGGGGAGAGCGACAGGAAGCCCTTGAAGAGCCGCCCCTGGCCGCAGCGGGGGCAGCAGCCTTTCAGGGCGACGGTGGCGGGCGCGGGGTTCGTGTGGGGCGTGCTCAAGCCACGGCACTCCTGACATGCGAAGGGCGGCCGAAGCCGCCCTTCATATGGTGATCGCACACGCTGTTCGTCAGTGGCCGCCGCCGGCGACGGGACCGCCGTAGCCCCACACGTAGATGGCCGCGAAGAGGAAGAGCCACACCACGTCGACGAAGTGCCAGTACCAAGCCGCGAACTCGAAGCCGAGGTGCTGCTGGGGGGTGAAGTGACCCTTGTAGACCCGGAACAGGCACACGGCGAGGAAGATCGTGCCGATGATCACGTGGGCGCCATGGAAGCCCGTCGCCATGAAGAAGGTGGCGCCGTAGATGTTGCCCGAGAACTTGAAGGCGGCGTGGCCGTATTCGTAGGCCTGGCAGGCCGTGAAGATCATGCCGAGGATGATCGTGAGCCACAGGCCCATCTTGAGCCCTTGGCGATCGTTGTGCAGGAGCGCGTGGTGCGCCCAGGTCACGGTCGTGCCCGAGGTTAGGAGGATCAGGGTGTTGAGGAGCGGCAGGTGCCAGGGATCGAAGGTTTCGATGCCCTTCGGGGGCCAGTGGCCGCCGGTCAGCTCCATCCGGGCATACTGCATCGGGTCGTTGGGATAGAGCGCGGCCTCGAAATAGGCCCAGAACCACGCCACGAAGAACATCACCTCGGAGGCGATGAACATGATCATGCCGTAGCGGTGGTGGATCTGGACAACGCGGGTGTGGTGGCCCTCGTAGGTAGCCTCGCGGGTGACGTCGGTCCACCAGCTCAGCATGGTGTAGAGCACGCCGAGGAAGCCGGCACCGAGGACATAGGGACCCGCGATGGGGCCGAGATGCATGCCCTTCATGGTCATCACGCCGCCGACCGCCATGAGGAAGGCGCTGATGGAGCCGATCAGCGGCCAAGGGCTTGGGTCGACAAGATGATAATCGTGGTGCTTGGCGTGGGCCTCGGCCATGTCGCTTACTCTCTATCCCTCAGTCGTCGCGGTCGGGCCGGCCCTGAGAGAGGGTTCCGGTTCCGGTCGGTTCCTGGGCACCGGCGTCCGTGGCTGGACAACGGTTGCCCGTCACTCTGGTTCGCCTCGTCGGCACTCCCCTGAAGGGGCCCTGCCGGAGACTGCTCTAGGACGTTTCCGCCCAGCTTGTCACCGGGCTTGTTGCGGTTTTGCCGCCGGAACCGATGTCGCAGCGGCGGGAGCCTCCGCGGTCTTGGCGTTCCGGGCCGGAAAGTAGGTGTAGGATAGAGTGATCGAGCGGGTGTCGGCCATGTTGGGGTCCTGCGCGACCGCCGGGTCGACGTAGAACACCACCGCGGATTCGAGCGTCTCGCCGGGCTGGAGCGTCTGCTCGGTGAAGCAGAAGCACTGGATCTTCACGAAATAGGCGCCCGCGAGCGAGGGCTGCACGTTGTAGGCCGCCACGCCCGTGGTCGCGACCGGGCCGTCGTTGCGGATGCGGTAGAGGACGGTCTGGGTCTCGCCGACCTTGACGGTGACCTCCGGGGTCTCAGCCGAGAAGCGCCAGTTGAGTCCCGGCGCCACGTTGGCGTCGAAGCGGACCGCCATGGTGCGGTCGAGGGCGGGACCGGCGGGCGTGATGGTGCGGACGATCGGCGTGCCGTCGAAGCCCGTCATGCGGCAGAACAGGTCGTAGAGCGGCACCGCAGCGTAGGCGAGGCCGACCATGCCGGCCACGAGACCTGCACAGGCGAGGGCCGTCCGCTTCAGCCGGCGGTCGAGATCGGGAGGGGGGCTTTGTCCCGTCATGGTGACCTCACAGGGGGCGCTGCAGGACCTGGGGCCCGAGCTTGGCGATCGTGACGGCGTAGAACAGCACCACCAGGCCGCCGAGCACGATGGCGATCGCGAGCGAGCGCCGGCGCCGGCGGCGCTGGTCTTCGGGGGACAGTTCGGGTGGGGTCACGGCCACGGGGCTACCCCAGCACGGGCCGGAACAGGCCGAACGCGTGCTCCGCGAGCAGCGTGGCGAACAGCGCGAAGAGGTAGAGGATCGAGAACGCGAAGAGCTTCTGGGGCACCTTCACCGCAGCCTCGCCCTCGCGCAGACGGAAGACCTGCCAGGCCAGGAGCAGCATGCCGAAGCCGCCGAGGCCGGAGACGGCCGCGTAGGCGAGCCCGCCGAAGCCGAGCGCGGCCGGGGCCATGCCGAGCGGAGCAAGGAGCAGGGTATAGGCCAGGATCTGGCGGCGGGTGGAATCGGGCCCGGCCACGTTCGGCATCATCGGGATGCCGGCGCGGGCGTAGTCGCCGGACTTCACGAGCGCGAGGGCCCAGAAGTGGGGCGGCGTCCAAATGAAGATGATGGCGCAGAGCACGAGGCTCTCAAGGCCGACGCGGCCGGTCGCGGCGGCCTGGGCCACGACGGGCGGCAGCGCGCCGGCGAGACCGCCGATCACGATGTTCTGCGGCGTCGCCCGCTTCAGCCACATGGAATAGATCACCGCGTAGAAGGCGATCGTAAAGGCGAGGAGCCCGGCCGCGAGCCAGTTCGCCACGAGGCCGAGCACCAGCACCGAGCCGCCCGAGAGGGTGAGCCCGAAGGCGAGCGCCTCGTCGGGCCGGATCTTGCCCGCCGGAATCGGACGCTTCATCGTGCGGGTCATCACCGCGTCGATGTCGGCATCCCACCACATGTTGAGGCAGCCCGACGCGCCGGCGCCGACCGCGATCATGAGAAGCGAGGCGAAGGCGATCACCGGATGGGCCGTCGCCGGCGTGACCACCATGCCCACAAGGGCCGTGAACACCACCAGGAACATCACCCGGGGCTTCAGGAGCGCGACGTAATCGGCCACGTCGCCCTGGGAGACCTGTTGCGAGGCCTGCGCGGCGGCAAGGGTGCGGCTGTCGGCGAGAGTGTTCGATGCGGTCGTCATGGTCGTCCGGAGCACTCCGGGCCGGCCGATCGCGGCGGGCCCCAGAAGGATCAAAACGTTCAGGGCCCGCGGCGGTTCGCCCGCCGGGCCCCCTGTGAGATCGTCGGCTTCTCGCCCGAAGGCTCGGGAGGTGCGAGCCCTCGGGAGAGAAGCGGGCGGCCCTGCGGCCGCCCGTCTGACACTTTAGTGATGCGTGTCCGCGATGCGCGGCAGCGTCTCGAACTGATGGAAGGGCGGCGGCGAGGGCAGCGTCCATTCCAGGGTCGTGGCGCCTTCGCCCCACGGGTTGCCGGCCGCCCGCTCCTTGCGGACGAGGGCATAGATCACGCCCGCGATGAACACCACGAGGCCCGCCGCGAAGATATGACCGCCCTGCGTCGCCACGAAGTGCCAGCCCGCAAAAGCGTCCGGGTAGTCCGCGTACCGGCGGGGCATCCCGGCGAGGCCGAGGAAGTGCATCGGGAAGAACAGCACGTTGGCGCCGATGAAGGCGAGCCAGAAGTGCAGCTTGCCGATCCATTCCGGCAGGATGTAGCCGGTGATCTTCGGGAACCAGTAGTAGACGCCGGCGAAGATCACGAACACCGCGCCGAGCGAGAGCACGTAGTGGAAGTGCGCCACCACGTAATAGGTGTCGTGGAGGTAACGGTCGATGCCCGCATTCGCGAGGACGACGCCCGTGACGCCGCCGACCGTGAACAGGAACACGA
Source organism: Microvirga sp. (assembly GCA_036263675.1). Lineage (GTDB taxonomy): Bacteria > Pseudomonadota > Alphaproteobacteria > Rhizobiales > Beijerinckiaceae > Microvirga. The sequence continues at coordinate 62,748 of DATAGO010000038.1, forward strand.
AGCCGATCGCCCAGTGCATGGCGGCCGTGAAGCGGATGGAGCCGCCCCACATGGTCGCGATCCAGGAGAAGATCTTCACGCCCGTCGGCACCGCGATCACCATGGTGGCAAACACGAAATAGGCCTGGGTCTGAAGCGAGAGGCCGACCGTGTACATGTGGTGCGCCCACACCACGAAGCCGACGACGCCGATCGCCACCATCGCGTAGGCCATGCCGAGGTAGCCGAAGATCGGCTTCTTCGAGAAGGTCGAAATGATGTGCGAGACGATGCCGAAGGCCGGCAGGATCATGATGTAGACCTCGGGGTGGCCGAAGAACCAGAACAGGTGCTGGTAGAGGATCGGGTCGCCGCCGCCGGCCGGGTCGAAGAAGGTCGTTCCGAAGTTGCGGTCGGTGAGCAGCATCGTGATCGCGCCGGCGAGGACCGGGAGCGACAGGAGCAGCAGGAAGGCCGTCACCAGCATCGACCAGGCGAAGAGCGGCATCTTGTGCAGCGTCATGCCCGGGGCGCGCATGTTCAGGATCGTGGTGATGAAGTTGATGGCGCCGAGGATCGAGGCCGCGCCCGCGAGGTGGAGCGAGAAGATGCCGAAATCGAGCGCAGGGCCGGGATGGCCGACGGTCGAGAGCGGGGGATAGACCGTCCAGCCGCCGCCGAAGCCGAGCGAGCCCGGCGCGCCCTCGACGAAGAGGGAGCAGACGAGCAGCAGGAAGCCTGCCACCGTGAGCCAGAACGAGATGTTGTTCATGCGCGGGAACGCCATGTCGGGCGCCCCGATCATGAGCGGCACGAACCAGTTGCCGAAGCCGCCGATGAGCGCCGGCATCACCATGAAGAACACCATGATGAGGCCGTGGCCGGTCACGAACACGTTGTAGCTCTGCGGGTTCGAGAAGATCTGCAGGCCCGGGGCCTGGAGCTCGACGCGCATCGCGAAGGACAGGAAGGCGCCGACCAGACCCGCCGAGAAGGCGAAGATCAGGTAGAGCGTACCGATGTCCTTGTGGTTCGTGGAGTAGAACCAGCGCCGGAAGAAGGACGCCGGTGCGCCGTGGTCCCCGTGATGATCGTGGACTGCAACATGTGCCATGGGAAGACCTCTGTGGTCCTTATGTTCTGGAGACTTATTGCGCGTTGGCGAGCTTGGCCGGGGCCGAGCCGTCGATGCGGGCGTATTTCTGCTTTCCCTCGGCGGCCCAGGCCGCATAGGCCTGCTCGCTCACGACGCGGACCGTGATCGGCATGTAGGGGTGGCCGTTTCCGCACAGCTCCGAGCAATGGCCGTAGAACACGCCCTCCCGGTCCGCCTTGAACCAGGTCTCGTTGAGGCGGCCCGGCACCGCGTCGAGGCGCATGCCGATCGCGGGAACGGCGAAGTTGTGCAGCACGTCGGCGGCCGTGATCTGGAGGCGGATCACCTTGTTGACCGGCACCACCATCTCGTTGTCAACCGCCATCAGGCGGGGCTGTCCGGGCTTCAGGTCCTCGTCCCGGATCATGTTGGAGTCGAACTTGAAGCCCGCCTGCTCCCCCGGATACTCGTAGCCCCAGTACCAGGCGTAGCCCGTCGCCTTCACGACCATGTCGTGGGGCGGGATGACGAGCTGTTCGCGCAGGACCCGGAAGGAGGGGATCGCGATCGCCACGAGGATCAGCACCGGGACGACGGTCCAGGCCACCTCGAGCAGGGTGTTGTGGGTGGTCCGGGACGGCACCGGGTTCTTGTCTTCCCGGAACTTCACGATGATCGCGACCAGGAGGACCAGCACGAAAAGCGAGACCGCCGTGATGAGCCAGAGCAGCCAGTCGTGGAAGGACGCGACCTGGTGCCCGATGGTGGTCGCGGTCCCCTGCATCCCCATCTGCCAGGGATCGGGGTAGCCGGTGCCGGCCGTTGCCGCCGTGGCGCTCCACCCCAGACCCAGCGCAACCCCCGCGAGGGTCAGCGCCGATCGCAGTCCAGCCGTCTCGATCCGCATTGCTGTCTCAAAGCTCCTGTCTGGCATAGGGGCCGCGGGACCCGTCAGCGGCGTCAGGGGATGACGCGCGATGAACGACGGACGGCCTGTCGATGCCATCGTTTTGATCGGGCTCAATGACCATATGACGCAACCGAGCGCAACGGCCAGGGCGTTGCTGTCTGTGCGTCATAACGGCCCTGAGCGTGACTTCAAGCCCGTGCTCCCCGGTTCGAGCGCCCGACGCGCCTCCGGAGGGCCGTTCCGGCATGGCCCGGAGGCATTCCGGGGCCGTCCTGCGCCGCAGCGGCCCTTCGCTTGACAGGCGTCCCGCCCCATGGTCCGAACACCTCGAAAGATTGGGCGGGTGGCAGGGGCTTTGTAGTCCTGCGACATGGGTCATTTTGACAGACGGAGATCCTGGTGAACGCATCGCGATGGGTCCGCTCCGCGGCTGCGGTCCGCCGACGGGGGACGCTGAGCCCGGGCCCGGCCGACCACCGCTTCGCGACGGCCCTCGGGCGGGGTCTCGCGAACCGGGTTTCCCGCCGGGTCCGCGCGGTCGCGCTGGCCTCCGGTCTCGGGCTCGTCGGGCTCGCCCCCGGGGCCGGGGCGCAGGGCGTCGTCAAGAACACCTTCGGCGACTGGCAGCTGCGCTGCGAGACGCCCGCCGGCGCCAGGACCGAGCAATGCGCCCTGGTCCAGAACGTCGCCGCGGAAGACCGCCCGAACGTCACCCTCATCATCATCGTGCTGAAGACCGCCGACCAGAAGAGTCGGCTTCTGCGGGTGGTCGCGCCGCTGGGCGTGCTCCTGCCCTCGGGCCTCGGCCTGCGGATCGACCAGGCCGATATCGGCCGCGCTGGCTTCGTGCGCTGCCTCACCACGGGTTGCGTCGCCGAGGTCGTGATGGAGGACAGCCTGATCGAGCAGTTCAAGAAGGGGCAGACCGCGACCTTCATCGTGTTTCAGACCCCGGAGGAGGGGATCGGCATCCCGGTCTCCCTGAACGGCTTCGGGCCGGGCTTCGATTCCCTGCCCTAAAGGTTCAGGGATGGGGCCGGGGCCCCTCGCTGCCGGGACCTCGCCACCGGGACCGCCCCCGGCTGTGCGTCGCATGCGGCGGGCTCCGATCGGGACTGGCATGCTCCGCACGGCCGCGCTAGAGCAGGACCGTTCGAAAGGCGTCGGAACCGGCGCGCGCTCAGGATCCAACCGGGCAAGGGGGAGCGTTACCATGCGTCGTGACTGGGGCAGAACCGGCCGCTCGGCCGGCCTGATCGGGGCTCTGGCTCTCGCGGGGTGCAGCAGCACGTCTTCCGGCGGGGGCGGTAGCTCCTGGACCGATATGCTGATTGCCGGCACCGCGGCACCTGCGCCGGTCGCCCGCGCCGCCGCGCCGGCTTCGACCCCAGGCGTCGGCGACCCCAACTGTCCCCGCGTGGGCGTCCTGGAGGGTGGCGGGACGCTGCAGGTGCGGTCCGGCGTGGTCTCGCTCGGCGACTTGGCCCGCGAATGCAACGAGCGTTCCGACGGGTCTCTCGTCATTAAGGTCGGCGTGCAGGGCCGGATCGTTCTGGGCGCTGCAGCCGCCGGCGGGCGTTTCGACGTGCCGGTCCGCTTCGTGGTCTCCGACGGCGCCGGAAACGTGATCGCCAGCCGCGTGCAGCGTGCTGCCGTCGCGATCCCGGCCGGAGAGGGCAACGCCCTGTTCGCGGTCGTCGAAGACGGCATCGTGGTGCCGCCCTCGGCCGCCGAGACCTTCGAGATCGACATCGGTCTCGGCGCCGGCCCCGCGCCGGCAGCGCGCCGGCGCGGATAGGCAGCGCGCCGGGAGGAGGCGCCAATCGCAGCCGGAACAGCCGCTATGGCGCCGCCGGCTGATTGACTTGTCGCGGTTCCCCGATAAGACGGGGGAAGCCGCTGATCCCCGCGGGAGAGACCGGGTTCGCTAAGACCCGGCGCCGAAGGCGCAACCGCCCCGGAAACGCTCAGGCCACAGGACCGCGCGGGAGCTGGCACTCTGGAAAGCGACGGCGCCGGATGGCGTCGTCCACCGACGGGCGTAACCCGAGGACCGTGCAATCGAAGCGCGGGCGTCGGGGAAATCTCTCAGGTTCTCGGGACAGAGGGGGCGCGGACGGCAGGCCGGCAGGCCTGATCGAACGCGCGTCTCTCGCCAAGGAGGACCGATGGCCCAGGCTGCCCCCGCGGATGAACCGCTTCTCGAGACCCCGCTCCATGGCGAGCACGTGGCGGCCGGCGCCCGCATGGTGCCATTTGCCGGCTACCACATGCCGGTCCAGTACCCGACCGGGATCCTGACCGAGCACACCTGGACCCGGGAGCATGCGGGCCTCTTCGACGTCTCGCATATGGGCCAGGCCTTCCTGGTCGCCGAAGACGGGCGCCACGAGACGGTCGCGCGCGCCCTCGAGGCCCTGATCCCGGCCGACGTCCTGAACCTCAAGCCGAACCAGCAGCGCTATTCACAGCTCTTGGCCCAGGACGGCGGCATCCTCGACGACCTCATGGTGACCCGCGTCGGCGCGTCCGGCCAGGAGGGGGTTCAGGAGGGCTCGCTCTATCTCGTCGTCAACGCCTCCATGAAGGAGGCCGACTACGCCCATATCGAGGCGCGCCTGCCCGCGGGCGTCACGCTCCGGCGCCGCGACGATCTCGCGCTCGTTGCGCTCCAGGGCCCGGCCGCGGTGTCGGTCCTGGCCGGGACGGCTCCGGAGGCGGCGGATCTCGCTTTCATGATGTCGGCGGATCTCTCGGTCGACGGCATCGCGTGCCACGTCTCCCGCTCGGGCTACACGGGCGAGGACGGCTTCGAGATCTCCGTCCCGGCTGCGGATGCGGCCGCCCTGTGGCGGCGCCTCGCCGGGCACGCGGAGGTGAAGCCCGTCGGCCTCGGCGCCCGCGATTCGCTGCGGCTCGAGGCGGGGCTTTGCCTCTACGGCCACGACATCGATCCCACGACCTCGCCGGTCGAGGCCGGGCTCACCTGGTCGATCCAGAAGCGGCGGCGGGAGGAAGGCGGTTTCCCGGGGGCCGACCGGGTGCGGCGCGAACTCGCCGAGGGGCCCAGGCGACTGCGCGTCGGTTTGAAGCCCGAGGGGCGGGCGCCGGCGCGCGAGGGCACGCCGATCGTGACGCCGGACGGGCGGGAGGTCGGCACCGTGACCTCGGGGGGCTTCGGCCCCAGCGTCAACGGACCCGTCGCGATGGGTTACGTGGAGCGGGCGGAAGCAACTCCGGGCACGGAACTGCACTTGATGGTGCGAGGCAAGCCGTTGCCGGCGCGTATCGTGCCGATGCCGTTCGCGCCGCACCGGTACAAGAGAGGCTGAGACCGCCCGGCGGGGGCTTGCGCTCGAGACGGGATCTTGGGCGTTGCCGGGCCCGCGCGGGACGACGACACCGATCAACGAGGGGACATCATGACCACGCGCTACACGAAAGATCACGAATACATCCGCATCGAAGGCGATGTCGGCACGGTCGGGATCACGGACTATGCCCAGGGGCAGCTCGGCGACGTGGTCTATGTGGAACTGCCCACGATTGGAAAAGCGGTCGAAAAGGGCGGCGAAGCCGCGGTCGTCGAGAGCGTGAAGGCCGCGAGTGAGGTCTACGCCCCCGTTTCCGGCGAAATCGTCGAGGTGAACGGCGAGCTCGAAGGCGCGCCCGGCACCGTCAACGAGGACCCCGCGGGCCGCGGCTGGTTCCTCAAGATCCGCATCCGGGACAAGGCGGAACTCGACGGTCTCCTAACGGAAGTACAGTATCAGGACTTCCTGAAATCGATCGGCTAGCGGTCCAAACCCCCTTGGACCGCCGGTCCGGACCGGACCAAAACGGACCAAAACGGTGTCACGGAGGTCAGGCATGGCGCACGCGTACCGGGCGACGATCCGGTGGGACCGGGACGGCGCGGATTTCCCGGGCAACCGCTACAGCCGCGCCCATGTCTGGCGCTTCGACGGCGGCATCGAGGTGCCGGCCTCGGCCTCGCCCCTCGTCGTGCCGCTGCCGCTGTCGCGCGAGGAGGCGGTCGACCCGGAAGAGGCGTTCGTCGCCGCGATCTCGAGCTGCCACATGCTCACCTTCCTCTGGCTCGCCGGCAAGAAGCGCTACGTGATCGACCGTTACGAGGACCGCGCCGTCGGCGTGATGACCAAGAACGCGGACGGCCGCCTCTTCGTCTCCCGGGTCACCCTCGATCCCGACATCGCCTTCTCGGGCGAGCGCCGGCCGATGCCCGAGGAGATCGCCGACCTGCACCACCTCGCCCACCGGGAATGCTTCATCGCGAATTCCGTGCTCACGGAGGTCGTGGTCGCGGGCCTGCCCCCGCACTGACGCCGCGCCCGAACCGCCCCGCCGACACCCCGAGGCTCCCGCCGATGCGTGACCTCCCCCTCGCCGATGCAGCGTGCCCTTAGCCGGAACTGCTCCCGACAACACCCCGAGGCTCCCGCCGATGCGTTACCTTCCCCTCACCGACAGCGACCGCCGCGAGATGCTCGCCCGCATCGGCGCCGCGGGCGTCGACGATCTCTTCGCCGACGTGCCCGAGGCCGCGCTCCTCACCGAACCGCTCGATCTCCCGCGCCGCAAGGGCGAGATGGAGGTCGAGCGCATCCTCGGCCGCATGGCGGCCAAGAACGTCCCGGCCTCGTCGGTGCCCTTCTTCGTCGGGGCCGGCGCCTACAAGCACCATGTCCCGGCGAGCGTCGATCACCTGATCCAGCGCTCCGAGTTCCTGACGAGCTACACCCCCTACCAGCCCGAGATCGCGCAGGGCACGCTGCAATACCTGTTCGAGTTCCAGACCCAGGTCGCGGCGCTCACCGGCATGGAGGTCGCCAACGCCTCCATGTACGACGGCTCCACGGGCACGGGCGAGGCGGTGCTGATGGCGCACCGGGTCACCAAGCGCCGCAAGGCGGTGCTCTCCGGCGGCCTGCATCCCCATTACGCCGCCGTCGTCCGCACGCTCTCCGACATGGCAGGCGACACGGTCGTCACGATGGACCCGGACGTCTCCGGCAGCGAGGACCTCCTCGCCCGGATCGACGACGGGGTCTCCTGCGTGGTGGTGCAGACGCCCGACGTGTTCGGGAACCTGCGCGATCTCTCGGCCATCGCCGAGAAGGCCCACAAGCACGGCGCGCTCCTCGTCGCCGTCTTCACGGAAGCGATGGCGCTCGGCCTCGTCACCCCGCCCGGCGCCATGGGGGCCGACATCGTGGTGGGCGAGGGCCAGTCGATCGGCAACGGCCTCAATTTCGGCGGCCCCTACGTCGGCCTGTTCGCCACCAGGCAGAAGTATGTGCGCCAGATGCCCGGGCGCCTGTGCGGCGAGACGGTCGACGCCAACGGCCAGCGCGGCTTCGTGCTCACCCTCTCGACCCGCGAGCAGCACATCCGCCGCGACAAGGCGACCTCCAACATCTGCACCAATTCCGGCCTGTGCTGCCTGGCCTTCACGATCCACATGACGCTGCTCGGCGAGGCCGGCCTGACGCGGCTGGCCCGCGTCAACCACGCCAACGCCGTGGCGCTCGCGGATGCGCTGTCGGGGGTGCCCGGGGTCGAGGTCGCGAACGGCGCGTTCTTCAACGAGTTCACGCTGCGGCTGCCGAAGCCTGCCGCTTCGGTCGTGGAGGATCTCGCGAACCGCGGCATCCTCGGCGGCGTCCCGGTCTCGCGCCTCCTGCCCGATGCCGGCCTCGACGACCTCCTCCTCGTCGCCTCCACGGAGGTCAACACGGACGAGGACCGCGCCGCGTTTGTGTCCGCCTTGAAAGAGGTTCTCGCGTGACCGCCGACGGGCCAACCTGTCCCCCTCCCCCCGCTTGCGGCGGGGAGGGGCTAGGGGCGGGGGGAGCCGCGCCCGACGCAAGCTGCGACAGATCCGATCCCCGTACCGAAAGCGCCCGCCGCCTCAGACGCGACGCGCCTCCGGTGGAGCGGCGCCTCTGGGCCGCGCTTCGGCAACTGGAAATTCCGAGCGGACATTTCCGCCGTCAGGTGCCGATCGGGCCCTACTTCGCGGATTTTGCCGATCACGGGCTGCGCCTCGTCGTGGAGCTCGATGGCGAGCAGCATGGATACGAGGCCGGTCTGCGGCGTGATGCCGTGCGGACCTCGTATCTCGAGAGGGCCGGCTACCGCGTCCTGCGGTTCTGGAACAGCGAGGTTCGGGAGAACTTCGACGGCGTCGTTGAAACGATCGTTCATCGCATCGCGGAGACGCCCCCCACCCCTAACCCCTCCCCGCCGCAAGCGGGGGGAGGGGGATCGGACGCGCGCCGCTTCAAGCATTCCATGGACACCACGTCATGATGAACCGCCAGGGACGACCCACTCAGCCGCAGGCCCACGGGCAGGCGGATCCCGCCGCCGGGGTGTCGGGCGACGCCGCCCGTGCGCAGGGCGACGCGAACCGGCTGCCGGCGCCGGAGGGCGCGCGCCATCCGACCTTCACGGGCAACCGGGCGCTCGCGCAGATCGAGCCGCTGATCTTCGAGATCGGGACGCACGAGACCACCGGGGTCGATGTCGACGAGCCTCGAGGCTTCGCGCCGCGCCTCGGCGGCCTGGAGCGGCGGGAGCCCATCGGGCTGCCCGGCCTGTCCGAGCCCGAGACCATGCGGCACTACGTGCGGCTCTCCCAGCAGAACTACGGCATCGACACCGGGCTGTTTCCGCTCGGCTCCTGCACCATGAAGCACAATGCGCGCCTCAACGAGCGCATGGCGCGCCTGCCGGGCTTCGGCGACGTGCATCCGCTCCAGCCGGTCTCGACCGTTCAGGGCGCGCTCGAGCTCATGCACGAGCTCGGCCGCTACCTCCTCGTGCTCACCGGCATGGAGGCGGTGGCGCTCTCGCCGAAGGCCGGCGCGCACGGCGAGCTCTGCGGCATGATGGCCATCAAGGCCGCGATCGACGCCAAGGGCGAGGGCGCGACCCGCAAGGTGGTGCTGGTGCCCGATTCAGCCCACGGCACAAACCCCGCGACCGCGGCGCTGATCGGCTTCCAGGTCCGGCCGGTGCCGGCGCGCGACGACGGCTGGGTCCACGTGGAGGACGTGAAGGCGCTCGTCGGGCCGGACGTCGCCGCCATCATGCTCACCAATCCCAACACCTGCGGCCTGTTCGAGCCCCAGGTGGTCGAGATCGCGGCGGCCGTGCACGAGGCCGGCGGCTACTTCTATTGCGACGGGGCCAACTTCAACGCCATCGTGGGCAAGGCGAAGCCCGGCGACCTCGGCGTCGACGCCATGCACATCAACCTGCACAAGACCTTCTCGACGCCGCACGGCGGCGGCGGGCCGGGCGCGGGTCCGGTGGTGCTCTCCGACCGCCTCGCGGCTTTCGCGCCGGTGCCGTTCGTGCGCAAAAGCGGAGATCGGTTCGACCTCGTGGAGGACGCCGGCGCGGCGGGCGATGCCCGGCCCTTCGGGCGCATCACGGCCTTCCACGGCCAGATGGGCATGTATGTGCGGGCGCTCGCCTACATGCTCTCGCACGGCTCCGACGGCATGAAGCAGGCCTCCGAGGACGCGGTGCTCAACGCCAACTACATCCGCGCCGGACTCTCCGACCTGATGTCGCTGCCCTTCGGGGACAAGCCCTGCATGCACGAGGTGCTGTTCGACGATTCCTGGCTCAAGGACACCGGCGTCACCACGCTCGACATCGCCAAGGCGATGATCGACGAGGGCTACCATCCCATGACGGTGTATTTCCCGCTCGTGGTGCACGGCGCCATGCTGATCGAGCCGACCGAGTCGGAATCGAAGGCCTCCCTCGACCTCTTCATCGCGGCGCTGCGCGACCTCGCCATGAGCGCCAAGGCCGGCGAGACCGATCGCTTCACGGGTGCCCCCTACCACGCCCCGCGCCGCCGCCTCGACGAGACCCGGGCCGCCCGCAACCCGGTCCTGCGCTGGACCCCGCCCAAGCCGATCGCGGAAGCGGCGGAGTAAGGGCCTCTCTCCCTCTCTCCGCCTGACGATTCCCTCTCCCCGTAAACGGGGAGAGGGTTGGAGTGAGGGGCCACTCGGTTGCCGCCCCCTTCTCCCTCCCCTCAGGGGAGGGTGCCCGAAGGGCGGGTGGGGTGTTGCGCGAAGCGCATCCGGCATGATGGGGCTAAGGGATCGCCTTGCGGCGAACACCCCACCCCGCGCGGCGCTGCCGCGTCGCCCTCCCCTGAGGGGAGGGAGGTGCTCGTCCCGGCATCGTTGTGACTGACGTCGGACGGCCCCTCACCCGACCCCGCTTCGCGGGGCCACCCTCTCCCGCAGAGGGGAGGGGGATCGCGCGGTGCCCGCTCAGCCGACCAGCCGCGCCACCGCGCCCGGCAGGTCCCGCATGTGGGCGATCACGGCGGTGGCGCCGGCCTGCGTCAGCGCGGCGCCATGCGCCGGCCCGCAATGGCCGCCGCCCGTGAAGCCGATCACGGGCATGCCGGCGGCGCGGGCGGCCTGGACGCCGAAGACCGAGTCCTCGATCACGAGGCAGGCCTCCGCGGGCGCCCCCATCCGGGCGGCGGCGTGGAGGAAGAGGTCGGGCGCGGGCTTGCCGCACGGGACCGCGACGGCGCTGAAGACGTGGTCGAAGAGGTCGGCGAGCCCGGTGACCCGCAGCGACAGGGCGATCCGGGCCGGCGTCGACGAGGACGCGACGCAGCGCCGGTGCGGCAGGGCGAGGATCGCGGCGCGCACGCCGGGGACGGCCTCGAGCGACGTCTCGCAGCGGGCGAGGAGCGCTCGCGTGACCGTGTCGCCGAAATCGGCGGGAAGCGGGCGCCCGTGCTCCGCCTCGATCCGGCCGATCATGTCCTTGAGGCTCACCCCGACGAAGCGGCTCGCGATGGCCTCGGGCGTGTAGGGGAAGCCGAGGCCGGTCAGGACCTCCGCGTCGACCTCGCTCGCCAGGCGCTCGGAATCGACCAGAACCCCGTCGCAGTCAAAGATCAGGAGCGTCACGGGCGCCTCGGATGTGAATCGACCAGAGCCCCATCGCGATCGAAGATCGGGAGCGTCACGGGCGCCTCGGATGTGGAGCGGCCAGGACGCCGTCGCAAGCGAAGATCGGGAGCGTCACGAGCGCCTCGGGAGCGGACCGGCGGGGATGCGGTCGCAGGCGAGGATCGGGAGCGTCACGAGGGCCTCGGGAGCGAACCCCCGGGAGGCCGTGGCGGGTCGGAAGCGTCATGGGAGCCTCGAACGAAAACGGCCGCCCGGTGGGGCGGCCGCTGGCACGGGCGTCTTTCGGGAGTCTCAGGAATTGAGTCGCGCCCGCACGGCCCCGAGGCTGCCGGTGACGAGGTCCTCGGCGGCCTGGCCGGTGAGCTGGGCGCGCAGCACGCGCTCGGAGGCGCGCACGGCCGCGTCGACCGCGGCGGCGCGGACCTCGGCCGAGGCCTGGGCTTCGGCCTGGGCGATCTTGGCCTCGGCGGTGGCGGTGCGGCGGCGGACGAACTCGGCCATCTTCTCCTCGGTCTCGCGGGCGAGGCGCTCGGCCTCGTCGCGGGCGGACGAGACGATGTCGGCGGCCTCCTGCTCGGCGGCCTTGCGCTTCGACTCGTACTCCTTGAGGAGCCGCTCGGCGTCCTGGCGCAGGCGGCGGGCCTCGGCGAGCTCGTCGGCGATGCGCTTGGAGCGCGTGTCGAGGGAGCCCAGCATGGTCTTCGGCACGCCGTAATAGGCGAGGATGCCGAAGAAGATCACGAAGGCGACGCCGACCCAGAAGGTGGGATTGGACAGCATGATGGGCGTTTCCTCAGGCGAAGGTCACGAAGGCGACGCCGGCCCGAACGGTGGGATCGGACGGCATGCGGGTCTCCTCAGGCGCGGACGTCGTCGAGGGCGGCCTCGACCGCGCCGGGCGCGGGCGCCCGGCCGGTGAGGCGCTCGACGATCGCGGTCGCGGTCTCGGCGGCGATGCCGCGCACGTTGCTCATGGCCTCGGTTTTCCGGGCCGCGATGGTGGCCTCGGACTGGGCGAGGCGGGCGGCGAGGTCGGCTTCGAGCGCCTTGCGCTTGACGTCCGACTCGGCCGAGAGCTTGGCGCGGGTCTCCTGCGCGAGCGTCTGGGCGCGGCCGCGGGCCTCCGAGAGGGACTTCTCGTAGGCGGTGCCGGCTTCCTCGGCGCGGGTCTTCATCGCGGCGGCCTCGTCGAGGTCGCGGGCGATGGTCTGGCGGCGGTTCTCGATGATGCCCGAGAGCTGGGGCACCACGAAGCGCGACATCAGGAAATAGAGCAGGCCGAAGGTGATGGTGAGCCAGAGGAGCTGGCCCCCGAAGGTCTCGGTCGCGAAGGGCGGAAAGCCCACGTCGTGGGCGCCCCCGTGGGCCTCGGTCCCGGCGCGCGTCGTCGCGGCGGGGGTCGTCTGAGCCTGAGCCATGGCGAATGGTCCTGAAACGTCAGATGACGGCGGGGGATCCGCCGTCATCGATCCCTTGGGCGGAACCGACGGTCCCGCCCTCCCGATCACCGGAAAGGGGCTTAGGTGAAGAGCAGGACGAGGGCGACGACGAGGCAGAAGATCCCGAGACCTTCCGCGAGCGCCGCGCCGATGAACGCGCGGGCGAACTGGCTGTCGGACGCCGACGGGTTGCGCAGCGCCCCCGAGAGGAAGTTGCCGAAGATGTTGCCGACGCCCATGGCGGCGAGGCCCATGCCGATGCAGGCGAGGCCCGCGCCGAGGAACTTGAAAGCAACCGGATCCATCGTGTTCTCCTAGAGGTGTGGTGATCGGGAGGGGAGGTGGGCGAAAACGAGCGCGGCGCCTAGTGGCCCGGGTGCAGCGCGTCGTTGAGGTAGATGCAGGTCAACACCGTGAAGACGTAGGCCTGCAGGAAGGCGACGAGGAACTCGAGCGCCGTGAGAGCGACCGCCATGAGGAGCGGCAGCGGAGCCAGGATCGCGTAGCCGACGCCGGCGGCGCCCAGCGACACCACGAAGCCGCCGAACACCTTCAGGGCGATGTGGCCCGCGAGCATGTTCGCGAACAGACGCAGCGAGAGCGAGATCGGCCGCGAGAGGAACGAGATCACCTCGATCACGACGATGAAGGGCAGGAGCCAGCCGGGCACGCCCGAGGGCACGAACAGCCCGAGGAAATGCGTGCCGTGCTTCATGAAGCCGTAGATCACCACGGTGCCGATCACCAGCATGGCGAGCGCGAAGGTCACGATGATGTGGCTCGTGACCGTGAAGAAGCCCGGGATCATGCCGAGCATGTTGGCGGTGAGCACGAACATGAAGAGCGAGAACACGAGGGGGAAGAACTTCATCCCCTCCTGGCCGGCGGCGTCGCGGAGCGTCCCGGCGACGAAATCGTGCAGCATCTCGGCCACCGACTGCGCGCGGCCGGGAACGACGGCGCGGCGGCGGGTGGCGAACAGCAGGCCGCCGACGACGACCGCCGCGGTCCCGACCATGAACAGGGACGAGTTGGTGAAGTTGAGGACCGGGATGATGGGATTGATCTGGAATTGCTCGATCGGGCTCGCCATGATCCGCCGCTCTTGAGAAAAAAGGTGTCCGCCTGCCGCCGGCTTCGGGATTGGGGTGCCGTCACCGCTTCTCGTCGTACCGGGCGGCTTTGACCACCCCGGCTGCTCGCATCAGGTTGAGCATCCCGGCGCAGAAGCCGAGAATGACGCAGACGATGAGACCCCAGGGGGCGCTGCCGAACACGGCGTCGACGATCCACCCCACGATCCCGCCCGCCACCACTCCAGAGACGAACTCGGCCGAAAGCCGGAGGGCTTGGCCGAGCGCGGTGGAATTGGACGCCGGACGATGGCGAGGCTCCGAGGTCTCCCGCCGATGCGCGGTTGCTTGATCAAGCCGCGCATCCAGGGACTTCAGTCTCGCCGACAGGGTGGCCTCGTCGGTGCCGGTCGGCTCCCCGCCCGCATCGCCGTCCCGCTTGGTGGGATCCGTCATCTCGGCTCCTTGAAGCGGCACGGGAGAAGGCGTGGAAACCCGCCCCGAAAGCCGCGCGCACCATATTGAGGGGGGTCCCCCCTGTCAAGGAGAACCGGAAAACATCTAAGCCTTTGATCTGCCTCGATAAACCCCAGGCCGGCCGCGGGTTCCGGCGTCTCTTCCGCGACTTCGGCGCCGGGAGGCCTCGCGGATGCGTCCGGCCCCCTCGCACCGGCATCCGCGCGGTCCGCGGAGGCGGACCGAACGGTCAGGAGGCCTCGCGGATGCGCTCGGCGGCCTCCAGGTCGACCGAGACGAGCTGCGACACCCCCCGCTCCGCCATGGTGACCCCGAACAGGCGGTTCATCCGCGCCATGGTGATGGGGTTGTGGGTGATGACCACGAAGCGGGTCTCGGTCTGGCGCGCCATGGCGTCGAGGAGGTCGCAGTAGCGCTCCACGTTGGCGTCGTCCAAGGGCGCGTCGACCTCGTCGAGCACGCAGATCGGCGAGGGGTTGGTGAGGAAGACCGCGAAGATCAGGGCCGTGGCGGTGAGCGCCTGCTCGCCGCCGGACAGGAGCGTCATGCTCTGGGGCTTCTTGCCCGGCGGCCGGGCGAGGATCTCGAGGCCGGCCTCGAGGGGATCGTCGGAATCGACGAGGGTCAGCTCGGCGGTGCCGCCGCCGAAGAGCGTGGTGAACAGGCGCTGGAAATGGCCGTTCACCACGTCGAAGGCGGCGAGCAGGCGCTCGCGGCCCTCGCGGTTGAGGCTGCCGATCGCCTGGCGCAGGCGCTTGATCGCCTCGACGAGGTCGTCGCGCTCGGCCGCGATGCTGCCGTGCTTGGCGTCGAGTTCGGCGAGCTCCTCCTCGGCGCGCAGGTTCACCGCGCCGAGGCGCTCCCGGTCGCCCTTGAGGGAGCCGAGCCGCGCCTCGATCTCGGCCGCGGCGGGCAGGGGGGTGCCGTCCTTGAGGCCGGCGAGCTCGACGAGGCCGGCCGGCGTGGTGTCGAGGGTGTCGGCGATCGCCCGCACGACCGCCGCGACCCGCTGCAGCGCCGCCTCCATCCGGGCCTGCGAGCCCGCCCGGGCCTCGCGCGCGGCCGCGAGCGCCTCGAGCGCGGCCTTGGCGGCGCGGTCGGCTTCGGCCAGCGCGGTCTCGCCGTCGGCGAGCCGGTCGGCGGCCTCGCGGCGGCGGGCCTCCGCGGCCTCGATCTCGGCCTGGAGCGCGCGGCGGCGCGCGTGGAAGGTGTCGGGCGCCTCCGCCAGGGTCTCGTGCTCGCCCCGCGCCCGCTCGAGGCGCTCCGCGAGGTCCTCGGCCGCGGCCGCGGCGCGCTCGGCGCGCTCTGTCCAGGAGCGGATCTCGGCCGCGATCGCCTCCCGGCGCCGGTGGCGCATCTCGGCCTCGTGGACGAGGGCCTGGCGGGCGGCGCGGGCTTCCGCGGCGGCGGCGCGGGCCTCGCCCACCCGGGCGCGCTCGGCGAGGAGCCGCGCCTCCAGGTCCGGGGCCGGGGCGAGGGAGCTTAAGGCGCCGCGCGCCGTCTCGACCCGCTCCTCGGCTTCCTCTTCGCTCTCCGTGAGCCGGGCGAGGCCCTCCTGCAGGGCGGAGCGGCGGGAGGCGAGGTCGGCCTCGCGGCGCTCGGCGGCGGCCAGGCGCTGCCGCACCCCGTCGAGGGCCTGGCGGGCCTGGCGGGCGGCGTCGATCGCGAGGGTCTCCTGGGCGGACGCCTGGCGCACGGCCGTGAGGAACCCTTCCGCCTCGCGCCGCAGGCGCTCGGCCTCCGCGCGGGCCACGGCGGCGTCGCGTTCGAGCTCGCCGAGGCGGTTCTTCTCGGCGAGCCTCCGCGCGGCCGCGGAGGGCGCCTCGGCCGCACTGGTGTAGCCGTCCCAGCGCCAGATGTCGCCGGCGCGGGAGACGAGGCGCTGGCCCGGATGCAGGAGCCCGCGCAGGCGTCGGCCCTCGTCCTTCTCCACCACCCCGATCTGGCGCAGGCGGCGCAGCAGCGCGGGCGGCGCCTGCGCGACCTCCGCGAGCGGGACGGCGCCCTCGGGCAGGGGCGGATCGCCCGCGCCGTCGCCGGTGTCGGCCCAATGGGCCGGGGCCGAGACGTTCGTCGAGGCGTCGAGGTCTTCGCCGAGCGCCGCGCCGAGCGCGGTCTCGTAGCCCCGCGCCACGGTGATCTGGTCGAGGGCCGGCGGCCAGAGGTCGCTCGCCGGCGTGGCGAACAGCTTGGCGAGCGTGCGCGCCTCCGTGTCGAGGCGCTGCGCCTTGCGCTCGGCCTCCGCGAGCGGCTGGCGCGAGCGCGTCTCCGCCTCGCGGGCGGCGGCGAGCGCGGCACGGGCGGCCGTCGCCGCATCCTCGGCGTCGGCGACGCGGGTCTCGGTGACCTCGAGCGCCTCGCGCATCTCCTCCAGCGAGGGCCCGTCGCCCGGGGGCATCAGCAGCGCGGCGAGGTCGCGCTCGACCCGCGCCCGCTCGGCCCGGAAGCGGCCGGCGCGCTCGGATTCCTCCCGCAGGCTCCGTTCGAGCGCGGCGCGGCGGGCGTTGAGGTCGGAGACCTGGGCCTGGAGGCCGCCCAAGGCGGACTCGGCCCCGGCGAGCTCGGCTTCGGCCGCAGCGAGGCGCTCCCCGGCCTCGGCGAGGGCGGCATCGCTGCCCTCGAGCCCCTCCGCGATCTCGGCCTCCTCGTCCCGCAGGCGCGCGATGGTCCCTTGGGCGTCGGAGCCGAGGCCGGCCTGGCGGGCGCTGTCGCGGTCGAGATCGGCGATGTGACGTTCGAGCTCGGCGAGGCGCTCGCGGGAGCGGCGCTCCTCGCCTTCGAGCTCCGAACGGGCATGAGTCAGACGCTGGAGCGCGGCCGCGGCGGCGGCCTCGGCCTCGCGAAGGGTGGGGAGCGCATGGGCCGCGATCCCTTGCGCGGTGGCGGACCGGGTCTGCTCCTCGGTGCGGTCGGCGACCGCCTTGAGGTCGTCGGCGGCCTGGCGCTCGGCCGTAGCCGCCTGGTCGCGCGCCTCGGAATAGCTGATCGCGAGGGTCAGCGCCTCGAGACGGCGGATCTCGGCCGAGAGGTTCTTGTAGCGGGAGGCCTGCCGGCCCTGTTTTCTCAGGCTCTCGACCTGGGTGCCGATCTCGCGCAGCACGTCCTCGACGCGGAGCAGGTTGTCCTCCGCGGCCTTGAGGCGAAGCTCGGCCTCGTGGCGGCGGGCGTGCAGGCCGGCGATGCCGGCGGCGTCCTCCAGGATCCGGCGCCGCGCCTGGGGCTTCGCCGCGATGATCTCGCTGATCTGGCCCTGGCGCACGAGGGCGGGCGAGCGCGCGCCCGTGGCGGCGTCGGCGAACAGGATCTGGACGTCCCGCGCCCGCACCTCCTTGCCGTTGACCCGGTAGGTCGAGCCCTCCTCGCGCTCGATCTTGCGCGACACTTCGAGGAGCTCGGCGTCGTTGAAGGCCGCCGGCGCGGTGCGCTCGTCGTTCTCGATGGTGAGCATCACCTCGGCGCTGTTGCGCGAGGGGCGCGAGGTGGAGCCCGAGAAGATGACGTCGTCCATCCCCGTCGCCCGCATGTTCTTGTGCGAGCTCTCGCCCATGACCCAGCGCAGGGCCTCGACGAGGTTGGACTTGCCGCAGCCGTTCGGGCCCACGACCCCGGTGAGGCCGGGCTCGATCAGGAAATCGGTCGGCTCCACGAAGGTCTTGAAGCCGACGATGCGCAGGCGGGTGAGCTTCATGGGGCCACCGGCCCTTGCGGGAGCCGATTCCCGTCGAAGGCGACGATGCGCAAAAGGGTAAGCGTCATGGGGTCGCCGGCCCCGCTGAAAGAAGCCGATCCCCGTCGTCGGACCCGACGATGCACAGACCGATGAGCGTCATGAGATCACCGGCTCACCGGACCGAGCCCGGCCCCGTCGCACGGGCCGGGCCTCGGGCGCACGACGGCACGCCCGAGGGTCACGGCGGGACCGGCGCGGCCGCTCAGGCGTCCAGCATCGGCTTGATGATCTTCTCGATCTCATCGATCGACATGTTCCCCGGATGGCGCTGGCCGTTGATGAAGAAGGTGGGGGTGGAATCGATCCTGAAGGTCTTCTCGCCCCGGGTCTTCACCGCGTTCACGGCATCGAAAAGCTTCTGGTCCTTCAAGCAGGCGTCGAACTTTTCCCCTGCAATCCCGGCCTGGCGCATCATCTGCCGCAGGGCGTCGAGGGGCTTGTCCGTGAAGGCCCAGGCGCGCTGCTGCTGGAACAGCATGTCGACGATCGGGTAGAATTTCGCCTCGCCGTCGCAGCGCGCCAGCATGAAGCCCGCGGTGGCGAGCGGGTCGAGCGGGAACTCGCGCAGGACGAAGCGCACCTTGCCGGTGTCGATGTAGCGCTTCTTGAGCTCCGGATAGGTGTCGCGGTGGAACGCGGCGCAGTGCGAGCAGGTCAGCGAGGCGTATTCCACGATCGTGACCTTGGCGTCCGCCGGCCCTTGCGCGACGTCGCCGAGGGGGCCCGCGACCGCGAGGTCGCCGACCGAGACGTTCTGGGCCCAGGCCGGGAGGGAGGACAGGAGGAGGGCCGAGCCGGCCACGGATCCGAGAAGCTGGAGCGCTTGGCGCCGGGTGATCATGAGGGTTCTGCTCCGAGAGGGATGCTTGGGCTCTGCGGTAGAATCTGGCGCGGATTGTGGCAAGGACCCGCGACCGCGCGCAACGTCACGGTTTCGTGCGGGACAGGCCTTTCGGCGCCGACGGATGCGGCGCGGTCCTCAGGGTTTCGGGTCGGGCGGGGCGGACCCTTGCGCGAGCACGGCCTGCCCCAGCCGGCCGAGGGCGTCGCGCAGACGGTCCTCCCCGACCGGCGCCAGCGCCGCGTCGACCCGGGCCCGCTCGGCCGCGCTCAGGGCGCGGGGGGGGCTGCGCTCCTCGCGGAAACGCCGGACGGGCCCCTGCTTGAGGACGAGCTTGCCGACGCAGCGCCAGCCGTAATGGGCGTTGACCCGCTCGACCACCTGGGGCGCGAGATGCTGCATCTCGAGCGCGAAGGCGCTCTCGACCCGCACCACCAGGGTGGCGGGGTCGGGGCGGGCGCCCGGGTCCCGGCCGGACCCTTTCCGCTTCCATTCGAGCTTCACGGGCTGG
The DNA here is from genome assembly GCA_036263675.1 of Microvirga sp. Classification (GTDB taxonomy): domain Bacteria; phylum Pseudomonadota; class Alphaproteobacteria; order Rhizobiales; family Beijerinckiaceae; genus Microvirga. The sequence goes on from DATAGO010000038.1 coordinate 81,788, forward strand.
GTGAAGGCGGCGAGGCGCGCCCCCACGATGTCGGGCCAGGCCAGGATCACGTCCGCGGCCGCGAACCCTTGAGCACGCAGGGCCGGGCCGAGGCAGGCATCGAGCAGATCGGCGAGGGGCCTTGGCTTGCGCATCGCGGGGTTCCCGGGGCGGAGGTGTCGGCGAGGTCGGATCGCCGGGCGGGTTCAGGCGCCACGGAGGATCGGCGAGGGCGTCGCCAGGCAGGTTCCGGCGCCGCATCGGCTCGGCGAGGTCGTATCGCCGCGTTGATTATGGCGGCCGGGCCGTTAATCCCCTCCTTATGGTAACGCTCCCGCCCGGATCCACCAAGAAGCCTGCGCGCCGCCGGGCGCCCGGGCGCAAGGCCTCCGGGACAGGGGACGGTGCGCCGCTTCCCGCGACGACCGCGATTCCGGAGGCCGCACCGCCCGCCGAGCCCGGGACGGCTGCGCCGCCGGAGCCGGTCGCGGCTTCTGCCGGCGCCGCGGCTCCTCCCGCCGCGATTCGCGCCGGGGGTCCCGATGCCGCGGCTCCTTCCGTCACGCTTCGCGCCGAGAGTCCCGACGCCGCGGCTCCTTCCGTCATGCTTCGCGCCGAAGGTCCCGACGCCGCGGATCTCCTCGCCTGGTACGACCGGCACCGGCGCAGCCTGCCCTGGCGCGCAGGGCCGGGCGAGACCCCGGATCCCTACCGGGTGTGGCTGTCGGAGATCATGCTCCAGCAGACCACCGTCACGGCCGTGAAGCCGTTCTATCTGCGCTTCCTCGAACGTTTCCCGACCGTCGCGGCCCTCGCGGACGCGCCCACCGAGGCCGTGATGCAGGCCTGGGCCGGGCTCGGCTATTACTCCCGCGCCCGCAACCTCCACGCCTGCGCCAAGGCGGTGGTCGAGCGCCACGGCGGGCGCTTCCCGCCGACCGAGGCCGCGCTCCTGCGGCTGCCCGGCATCGGCGCCTATACGGCCGCGGCCGTGGCCGCGATCGCGTTCGGCGAGCGGGCGGCGGCCGTCGACGGCAACGTCGAGCGGGTGATCAGCCGGGTGTTTCGGATCGAGGATCCGCTCCCGAAGGCGAAGCCCCAGGTGCGGGCGTTCACCGAGGCCCTGGTGCCGGCGGACCGCCCGGGCGATTTCGCGCAGGCTCTGATGGACCTCGGCGCCACGCTCTGCACCCCGAAGCGCCCGGCCTGCGCGCTCTGCCCGTGGATGCGCCCCTGCGCGGCGCGCGCCGCCGGCCTGCAGGAGGCATACCCCAAGAAGGTCAAGAAGACGGAAGGGCAGTTGCGCTTCGGCGCCGCCTTCGTGGTGCTGCGCGCCGACGACCGCGTGCTCCTGCGGACGCGGCCGCCCTCGGGGCTCCTCGGCGGCATGGCGGAGCCGCCGACGAGCGAGTGGGCGCCCGACTACGCGCTCTCGCGCGCCATGCTCGACGCGCCGGTCGAGGCGCGCTGGACGCGGCTTCCCGGCACGGTGCGCCACACCTTCACGCATTTCCCGCTCGAGCTCACGGTCTTCCTCGCCAAGGTCCCGCGGGGAACGCCGGCGCCGGACGACATGCGCTGGACGCCGCGCGCGGCGCTCACAGAGGAGGCGCTGCCCGGCGCGATGAAGAAGGTGCTGACACACGCCCTCGGCGCCCTGCCGGCGCCGCGGCGGGAGGGGGCAGGCGGGGGGTGACTCTCGCCGTGTCGTCCCCGGACGGAGCGCGAAGCGCGGAGGGGGAAGGGGTGCAACTCCGGTGTCGTCCCCGGCCTGAGCTCTCCGCGCCCGACAGACCCGCGGTGTCATCCCCGGCCGGAGCGCGAAGCGCGGAGGGGAAGGGGAAGGGGATCCAGCACAACGACTCGCTGCGAAGCAGCTCCGCTTTCCCGAGACCATAAGGCGCCGCTTCGCGGCGTCATCGTTTCGCTGGATCCCCTTCCCCTCCGCCCTGGCGGGCTCCGGCCGGGGATGACACCGTGGGTGCCGGATCCCCTTCCCCTCCAGCGGCTGCGCCGCTTCCGGCCGGGGATGACACTCTGCCTTTCCCCGGTGTGCTGTCGCGCGCCGGCCGGGGATGACAGGGTGCCCCTTCACGGGAAGAGCGATTATGCGCTCAGCGTCACGCGGACCTTCGCGCGGTAATCGTCGATCGACACCAGACGGCCGCGGCGCTCCGCGTGCCAGAAGGTCCAGCCGTTGCAGGCGGGGAGGCCCTGGACGAGGGCGCCGATCTTGTGGATCGAGCCCACGATGCCGCTCACCGACAGCGTGCCGTCGGCGCGCACCACCGCGTGGAAGCGCCGGCGCTCGTCCGTGAGCGTCTCGCCCGGGGTGACGTGGCCGCTCTCGATCAGCGCGAGGAACGGCACGCGGGCTTCCGCGCGCTTCTCCGGCGGCGCCGCGACGGAGAGGTCCGAGAGCGGCTCGACCGCGTCGATGCGGGCGCGGGCGGCCGCGGCATAGCCCGTGTCGCGCTCGACGCCGACGAAGCGGCGCCCCAGGCGCTTGGCCACCGCGCCCGTGGTGCCGGTGCCGAAGAAGGGATCGAGCACCACGTCGCCGGGATTGGTCGAGGACAGGATCACCCGGGCGAGCAGGGCCTCGGGCTTCTGGGTCGGATGCACCTTGCGGCCGTCGGCGCCCTTCAGGCGCTCCTCGCCGGTGCAGAGCGGGATGAACCAGTCGGAGCGCATCTGCAGGTCTTCGTTGCCGGCCTTCAGCGCCTCGTAATGGAAGGTGTAGCCCTTGGCGTCGGCGCTCTTCGAGGCCCAGATCAGGGTCTCGTGCGCGTTGGTGAAGCGCCGGCCGCGGAAGTTCGGCATCGGGTTGGCCTTGCGCCACACCACGTCGTTGAGGAGCCAGAACTCGAGGTCCTGGAGCGCCGTGCCGACGCGGAAGATGTTGTGGTAGGAGCCGATGACCCACAGCGTCGCGTTCTTCTTCATCACGCGGCGGCAGGCGAGGAGCCAGGCGCGGGTGAAGGCGTCGTAGGCCGCAAAGCTCGCGAACTTGTCCCAGTCGTCGTCGACCGCATCGACGAGGCTGGCGTCGGGGCGCGTCAACGCGCCTTCGAGCTGGAGGTTGTAGGGCGGGTCGGCAAAGACCGCGTCGACGCTTTCCGGCGGCAGCTTCTCGAGCTCGGCGATGCAGTCGCCGACGAGGATGCTGTCGAGGGGAAGAGACGGCGCGACGACGGACGGGCGCTGAAGCCCTCTCCGAGGTGCCGGCGCGGCCTGCCCGGGACGCGAGACCTGAATCCGGGCGGCGGCGCCGGCAGCCCCGGTACGCAAGGTACCCATGGGTGATCACCGGTTACGCAACTGACATCCGGATCATGCGGGGGTTAAGGTAAAGATCGGGTTTAGAGGGCGCATCGGGCGCGAATTTTTGTCCGCGTCCGTCCGACCTTGCGCCTTGAAATCGTTGAGCTTTTTCGTAAACGCGCGTTTACCGCGGGTTAAGCCCCGTTAACCCCGCCGAATCGGCGCGAACGACCTGCGGTGGAACGCGCACGGCCCCTCGCGGCCGAGCGCGTCGAGATGCAGCGCGGTGCTGTAGCCGGCGTTGCGCTTGAACCCGTAGGCCGGGTGGTGCGCGTCGAGGCGGCGCATCAGGCGGTCGCGCATCACCTTGGCGACGATGGACGCGGCGGCGATCGAGGCGACGGACGCGTCGCCCTTCACGATCGTTCGCACCGCGCAGGGCAGGTCCGGCGGATCGTTGCCGTCGACGAGCGCCACGTCGGGCCGGCAGGGCAGGGCGGCGAGCGCGCGGCACATGGCGAGCAGCGAGGCCCGGCGGATGTTGATGGCGTCGATGGTGGCGTGGCAGATCGAGGCGACGCCGACATCCGCGCTGGAGAGGATCAGCTCGAACAGCGCCTCGCGCCGCGCCGCCGTGAGCGCCTTCGAATCGGCGAGCCCGTCCGGCACGCAGGTCGGATCGAGCACCACGGCCGCGGCCACGACCGGACCGGCGAGCGGCCCGCGGCCCGCTTCGTCGAGGCCGGCGACGCAAGGGTGCCCCTGCGCATGGAGCGAACGCTCGAGGGCGAGGTCGAGGACGGGGCGGGGCATGCGCGTCTTTATAGATAGGCGATCATGCGCCCCGCCGCGACGGTCGCGGTCCAGGCGAGGAGCGAGACGGCCGCGAAGGCGCGCGCGCCGTCGGGCACCTCCGTGCGCAGCGCGCCGCGGAAGCGCGCGTGCACGAGCGCGAGGTTGAGGAGGCCGAGCGCGATGAAGGCGAGCTTGGCATAGAAGGCCGGGTTGCGCCCGAGCGCGCTCGCCTCCGCGGCGAGGAGCACGAGGCCGGTCAGAACCTGGAGCGCGAGGCCGAAGGCCGCGAGCGGGATCGCGACGCGGCCGGTCTGCGCCGCGAGCCAGCCGCGCCGCAGCAGCACCTGGATGTCGAACACCGCGATCCCGCCGAGCACCAGGGCGGCGCCGATCACGTGCAGCACGTTGGCGATCGTGAAGGTCCAGGCCGAATGGCGCGCCAGATGCCCGAGCCCCGAATCCTCCAGGGCCCGCAGCGCCTCGACATAGACCTCGCCCATGACCTAGCGCAGCCCGTCGGCGTTGCGTGAGACCGTCGTCACGACCTAGCGCAGCTCGTAGGTCTTGCCCGCGACCGTGATGCGCTCCGCGCGCAATTCGCGCTCGGTGCGGGTCGAGGGATAGCCCTCCAGCGTCACGGACGTGCCGGCCTTGATGAGGTCGGGATTGAGGCCCCGCGCATCCATGCGGAAGGGCGGCGCCAGCACGGCCTCCCAGGTCCCGCCCTCGTGCTTCACGGTCACGTGCACGTGCGGGTTCTGCCACGCCAGGGTCTCGACCGGGCTCGTGATCGTGAACTTCTTTCCGGCGTCGTAGCTGCCCCAGCCGTGATGGGCGAGGGCGGCGCCGGCGGCCGAGACGAGGGCGGCGGAGACGAGGATGGCGGCGAGGAGAAGCGGGCGCGGGTTCATGGCGGTCTCCGATGGCGTGCCGGGAAGGTTTCGCGTCGGCCCGCCCGGGTCAAGGCCGCAGCCTTCCCTGTCAAGCGCTCGTGAACGGCAGGAAGGGGACCGAGCCGTTCCGGTCGGGCGCGAGAACGGCGGAGATGACTCGGAAGGAAAAGGCCGCCCGGCGGGCGGCCCCTCGTGTCCGGCGATCGCGTGCGGCTCAGCGCCGGGCGTTCCAGGCGGGCGCGTCCTGCAGTTCCTGCTTGGTCATCCGCAGCATCGCGCGGGTCGGCGCCTTGCCGTCCGAGACCGGCACCGTCGCGGAGCCCGCGGGCGCGGCGCCCCCCATGGCGACCTCCATCCCTGAGCGCCCCGCATCGTCGCCGGCCGTTCCCCGCGCCATGGGCGTGAGGGGACCGGGCCCGCCCGCCGCCGGGCTGCCGGCCGGCACGGCACCGGATCCGCCCGCGGCCCCGCCGGCCCCGGGCGCTGTCGCGCCGGGCCCGCCGACCGTGCCCGCGTTGGTCGGCAGCGCCGTGCCGTCCGGGCCGGCATTCGTCCGCGCGCCGATCGCGCCCGTGGTGTTGACGCCGGGGCTGCGGGGATCGTTCTGCGTCGCCATCTGGGTGCGCATGGCGCCGTCGCCCGGCGTGCCGGTGTTGCTCGACGCCGCCCCCTGGGTCGGCGAGGCTTCGGCATTCCACAGGATCGAGTCGAAGGGCACCGCCACGCTCTTCTCGCCGATCCCGAGGAAGCCGCCGACGCCGATCAGCACGCCCGCCGCCGTCCCGTCCCGGCTCAGGAGCACGTCCTCGATGTCGCCGATGCGGGTGATGTCGGATCCGACCACGTCGACGCCGCGCAGCTTCGACAGGCGCATGCCGTCCGCGGGCATCGTGGACAGGAACCGGCCGTCGGCCGGCGCCGCGTTCGATTGGGCCAGGGCAGGTCCGGCGAGGCCCGTGATCAGGCCCGCGATGAGCAGCCGCTTCAGCATGGGAGTCTCCTTCAAGGGATGGTGACCATCCCCGAGACAACCGCCAAGCCGCGCTTCGGTTCAGGAACGGCCCGCGGGACGGCCGCCAAGCCGCCCTCCGGTTCGGGAACGGCCCGGCGGGGGCGGGCGGTCCCGGGCCGCGCGACGCCGCGGACCCGTGCGCCGGGTTCTCAGATCACCACCGTGACCCGCTCGGCCGCCCGGGTCAGCGCCGTGTAGAGCCAGCGGCTGCGGTGCTCGCGGAAGGCGAAGGACTCGTCGAAGAGCACCACGTCGTCCCATTGCGATCCTTGCGCCTTGTGGACCGTGAGCGCGTAGCCGTAGGTGAACTCGTCGGAGTCGCGGCGCAGCACGAAGGGGATGTCCTCCTCGGTGCCCTCGAAGAACTGCTTGAGCACCGCGACCTCGACGGCGCGGCGCCGGCCCTCCTCCTCGGGCAGCACGTCCATGCGGATGGTGTCGTTGCGGATGCCGCGCAGGGCCTGGATCGTCCAGGTGCCGCCGTTGAGGAGGCCCTTGGTCTTGTCGTTGCGCAGGCACACGAGCTTCTCGCCCGCCGCGGGCATCGGCTCGCGGAAGCCGCGCAGGTGCCGGATGCGCGTGTTGTAGAGCCGGCGCGTCTTGTTGAGGCCGACCAGCACCTGGTCGGCGCGCATCACCTGATCGGCGTCGATCTCGCGCCGGCGGATCACGCGGCTCTCCCCGAACGTCCCGGGCTCGAGCCGCGCGCCCTCGCGCACGCGCAAGGAGAGATGGACGATCGGGTTGTCCTGCGCCTGCCGGTGGACCTCGGTGAGCATCACGTCGGGCTCGACCTCGGTGAAGAAGCCGCCGCCCTTCACGGGCGGCAACTGCGCGGGGTCGCCGAGCACCAGCACCGGCCGCCCGAACGAGAGCAGGTCGCGCCCGAGCTCCTCGTCGACCATCGAGCATTCGTCGATCACGATCAGGTCCGCCTTCGCGGCGGCGCTCGACCGGTTGAGCACGAATTGCGGGCCGTTCTCGTCGCCCTCGCGCGAACGGTAGATCAGGGAGTGGATCGTCGAGGCGTCGGCGCAGCCCTTGCTCCGCATCACTAGCGCGGCCTTGCCCGTATAGGCGCCGAACACCACGTCGCCGTCGACGCTCTCCGCGATGTGGGTCGCGAGCGTGGTCTTGCCGGTCCCGGCGAAGCCGAAGAGCCGGAACACCGGCCGGTCGCCGCGCCGCAGCCACTCGGCCACGGCCTTCAGCGCCGCGTCCTGCTGCGGCGACCAGCTCACGGCGCGCGGTCCCGGTGCGGCGCGGCGGCGCGGCGCGTCGGGGTGCGAAGGCGCTGCGGCGCGGCGATGCGGGCGTAGCGCGTCGGGGCAGGATGCCGGGGCGGCGCGGCGATGCGGGCGTAGCGCGTCGGAGCAGGATGCCGGGGCGCCGCCGGGGTGCGGCGCAGAGGGCGCGGCGCGCCGGGCCGCGAGGCGGGAGCGCCCGTCACGATGCGGGCTTCGCGGCCGGTCCCCGCGCCTCCGCGCGCAGGTTCCAGAGGATGCCCGCGATGATCAGGACGCTGCCGAGGAACACGAAGGGATCGAGGATCTCGCCGTAGAGCTGCCAGCCCACGACCGCGATCAGCGGGATGCGCAGGAAGTCGAGCGGCACCACCATGGTGGCGTCGCCGTGCCGGTAGGCGTTGGTAAGGCAGAAATGCGAGAGCAGGCCGCAGATCGAGATGCCCGCGAGGGGCAGCGCCTGCGCGGGCGCGATGCGGGTCCAGAACGCGGGGTCGGAGCCCGCGAGGTTGAGGGGGAGCTGCATCGCGTTCATCCAGAACAGAATCGCGAAGGTCGAGACCGTGCGCGTCAGCGTCTTGGTCCCGATCGCGGTGAGCGCGAAGCCGAGCGCCGAGCCCAGCACCACGAGGGCGGCCGGCTGCAGGGCTTCGAGCCCCGGGCGCAGGATCACGATCACGCCCGCGAAGCCGAGCGCGATCGCGACGAGGCGCGGCATGGTCAGGCGCTCGCCGAGCAGCAGCACGGCGAGCCCCGCGACCCAGACCGGCGTGGTGAACTCGAGGGCGAAGACGGTGGCGAGCGGCAGGAGCGTGACGCCGAGCGTCCAGGCATAGGTGCCGCCGAAATGCACGAGGTTGCGCACCGCGTGCAGCCCCATTCGCCGCGGCCGCAAGGCGGCGCGCAGCTCCGGCCGGGCGAGCGCGAAGGCGACGAGGATCGCGAGGCCGGCGGTGTTGCGCAGCGCGAGCATCTCGAAGACCGTGAAGGTGCGCGCGAGCGCCCGCACCGCCACCGCGGTGGCCGAGAACGAGACGAGCGCGCCGCTCATCCACATCACGACGAGGAGGATGCTGCGCCGGGTCATGGGGCGCAGCCGGCGGGCATGCGGGGAGCGGTGCGGATGTCTTGCGTCACGGCGATGGTCCGGTCGGAAGACAGCGGCTTAACCCGTGCGGCGCGGCGCGTGAAGGGCGGCATGATGATGCCCCGCGCACGCGCTCCGCATGGGTGTCGCGTGAGCCCGACGGGTTTCGCGCGGGCTTGCCCGCATCGCGAATCACGCGCCCCGACGCCGCGCTGCAGCGCTCCGAACGGGCCTTCGGGAGCGGCGCCGGAAATTTTTTTGATTTTTTCCGTCCTCCGATCGCGCGGCGTCGGGGCTGCGCGCGAGCAAGACTTCAGGTGTCTCTGCGGAAGACGCGAAGCGTCCGCAGCGCGGCGCCGGCGGGTGATTGCGGGTATGATGTCGCAGGATGGCACGGCCGCGCGCGAGCGGGGTAAGCATCTGAAATGAAAGATGTTTTCGAAACAGCGTCTTGATCGTCGAAGATCGCTGCGCCGCGGATGCGGCGTCCGGTGCGGCGCCGATCCAACGTGCATTCGCGCCGCTCACTTGACAGGTTGAACGCATGGCAACGGCGCTCCGGCGCGCAAACAATCCACAGAAAAGAGGGCGCGACTACTTCAAGGACTTATCGAATTCCGGAACCTGCTCCATATAATGACGTTGCCTTGGTCAAGCGTGACGGTTGGCACGTGAGGGTCCTTGTAAGGAGGCGATGATGGCGACAGACGACAAGTCGAACACCATGCAGGATGAGTCCAGCACCGGCGGGTCCGGCTCTGGCGGCGCGCGCGGCGGTCGTGCGCGCAGCGGCACGTCCTCGCGCAAGAGCGCGTCGGGCGGTGCGAAGAAGAGCGGGACGAAGTCGGGCGGCGCGCGCAAGAGCGCGGCGAAATCCGGCGGCGCCAAGAAGGCGGGCACCAAGTCGGCTGCGAAGTCCGGCACCCGCAGCGCGGCGAAGTCCGGCACCAAGTCGGCCTCGAAGTCCTCGTCGAAGTCGGGCGGCCGTTCGGCTGCGAAGTCCGGCGCGAAGTCGGCCTCGAAGTCGGGCAGCAAGTCGGCGGCGAAGTCCGGCACCAAGTCGTCGCGGTCCGGCGGCAGCAAGTCGGCGGCGAAGTCGGGCACCAAGTCGGCCTCGCGGTCGTCGGCCCGTTCGGGCACCAAGTCCGCGTCGAAGGCCTCGACCCGCTCGTCGGGCTCGAAGTCGGCCTCGCGCTCGGCAAGCCGCGGCGGCGCCACGAAGTCCGCGAGCCGCTCCTCGTCCGCGAAGTCCGGCGCGAAGTCGGCCTCGCGTTCGGGCGCCAAGTCGGGTGCGAAGTCGGGCGGCCGCGGCAGCTCGAAGGGCACCCAGCGCGCGGCGGCTTCCTCGAGCCGGACGTCCTCGACGAAGAAGTCGGGTGCGGTGGGCTCCCGCCGCTCGAGCTCGCGCAAGGGCTCCGGCAAGTCGGGCGGCGACGGCTCCAACAGCTGACGCCGGGAGGGCGGCCCCGCGCCGCCCGCACCCGCCGGGCCGCATCCCGCGGCCCGGCTGTCCGGACCTCAAGACCGGCGACGGCCGAGAGCCCTCGTGCGGTCCTGCGGCCGCTGAACCCGCCGGAGGCCTCAGGCTTTCGCGCGGCGTGGTGACATCAAAGGCCTCGCCGGGATCCTCCCGGCGAGGCCTTTGTCTTGAGGCGGGCGCCCAAAAAAATCGCCCGGCGGACCGGGTGATCGCTCGTCTTAGAATCCGTCAGGCCGTTTCAGGATCGCATCCGGATGGAGGCGCGGAGCCGACAGCCCCGCCACTCCCGATCCCATCACGAGCAGACAGATTCGAGGGCCGGGTGCGGGTCAGCGGCCGGTGCTCATGGGGTCCGACGCGCCCCAGTACGGGGTGGCGTTGTAGTAGCGGTGCACGTGCTCCTCCCACTCGCGATCGTAGGAGGCGTCGTGCCCTTCCGCGCTGCGGCGGGGCGCGCCGCGCAGCTGATCCTCGGTGAGGTTGAGCTCGTAGGCGTCGAGGCCGGTGTTGTACTTCAGCACGCCCCAGGGGAGCGTGTAGTATTCCTCGCCAAGGCCCATGAACCCGCCGAAGCTCATGACCGCATAGGCGACCTGGCCCGAGCGCTTGTCGATCATCACCCGCTCGATGGTGCCGATCTTCTCGCCGTCCGTGCGGCGCACCGGGGTGCCTTCGACCTTGTCGCTGGCGATCAGGTTCTGGGTCTCGCGGACGTCGCCGCTCTGGATCGTGGTGGTTTGCATGGGTTCGCTCCCTGCGCTCTGACGCGCAACATCAACGCCCGGGCGAAAATGGGAGTTCCGGCGGGAACCCGGGGCGCCCTTGCGCCCCGGGGGCCGGCCGGTGTCGAGCGGCGCTCCGACATCCAGCCCGCGGAGCCCGGCCTGCGTCGAGCGGCTCTGCGCCCGCATGCTGGAACCCTTGCGCCCGGGGCCGGGCCGGCGCACATCTCCGAGGCCGCCCTAAGTCCCGAGAGCCCGAATCCGCCGATGCCGCTCGACCCCAGCCTGCCCTTCGTCCCGCTCTCGATCGCGGTCCTCACCGTGTCGGACACGCGCTCGCTCGCCGACGACCGCTCCGGCGACACGCTCGTCGACCGGCTCGGGAAGGCGGGCCACCGGCTCGCCGGCCGGGCGATCGTGCCCGACGACGTCGAGGCGATCCGCTCGCAGGTCCGGGCCTGGATCGCCGACCCGGGCGTCGACGTGATCATCACCACGGGCGGCACGGGCTTCACCGGCCGCGACGTGACCCCGGAAGCGATCGAGCCCCTGTTCGAGAAGCGGATGGACGGCTTCTCGGCGATCTTCCACCGCATCAGCTACGACAAGATCGGCACCTCGACCCTGCAGTCGCGGGCGACCGGCGGGGTCGCGGGCGCCACCTACATCTTCGTGCTGCCGGGCTCGCCCGGGGCCTGCAAGGACGCCTGGGACGGGATCCTCGTCAGCCAGCTCGACTACCGCCACCGCCCCTGCAACTTCGTCGAGATCATGCCCCGCCTCGACGAGCACCTGAAGCGCGGCAAGGCGCAGGGCTGACGCGACAGACTCAGCCGAGACGAGCCCCTGAAGCGAGGCTGACGCGACGGGCTCAGCCGAAGGCCGGGTCGCATTCGATCGGGGGCGTGATGCGGGCGTGCGGCTCAGCCGAAGACCGGGTCGCGCTCGATCGAGGCCGCGATGCGCGCCGGCCGTGTCACGCGGCCGCCGTCGAGCAGCACCGCGCGCCGGACCACGTCGCCCGCCTGCACCCGTCCGCCCGCGGCCGCCGCCCGCCAGCGCAGGCGCAAGGCCTCCGCGAGCGTGTGGCCGCGGCGCGGGAAGCGGCCGAGGCGCCGCTCCGGCGGGCTCGCCGCGATGAAGCGCTCGACCGCCCGGATCCAGCCCTCGGAGGGCACGTCGCCCGCATCGAGGCACAGCACCCACTCGCGCCGGGCGTATCCCGCGCCGCGGCGCCAGGGATCCTGGCCGGACTCGAGCGCCACGAATTGCGCGCCGACCGCATCGGCGATCCGCATGGCGTCCGCGTCGTCCGGCGCCGCGAGCACGACTGCATCGCCGACGAGGCCCTCCGCCACGGCGGAGACGAGGGCGGACAGCGTCGCGGCGAGCGCGTCCGTGCCGTGCGCCGCGCGGACGAGGGCGGTGATCATCCGCGCAGCATAGCGGGCCGCGGGTCGCGCGGAAACGGTTGCATCGTTCGCGTTACGTTCTCATAATGGCGGCGCTCCCCGATCGGCTCCGAGGCTATCGACCATGGCCGGCAGACATGCCCCGCTTCCTCCGAGGAATCCCGGCCCCGCGGGCGAGGGGCTCGACGCCAACGAGGCGGCGCGGCGGCGCATGGCGGATCCCGCCTACCGGGTCGAGGTCGAGCGCCGGCGCGGCCGCGGCGCGGCCTCGAACGCGAGCGGCCGCTTCGAGAGCGTGCAGCGGGAGGCCTTCGACGACGGCTGGGATCTCGACGAGGAGCGCGCCGCCGTCGCGACCGAGGTTATCGTCGAGCGCGCCCGCACGATCATCACCCGCAACGACTCGCCCGACATCGGCTTCGACCGCTCGATCAATCCCTACCGCGGCTGCGAGCACGGCTGCTCCTATTGCTTCGCGCGCCCGACCCACGCCTTCCAGGGCCTGTCGCCCGGGCTCGACTTCGAGACCAAGATCTTCGCCAAGACCGGCGCGGCGGAACTCCTCGAGAAGGAATTGCGCGCGCCCGGATACGAGCCGCGCACGATCGCGCTCGGCGCCAACACGGATCCGTATCAGCCCGTCGAGCGGCGCTTGCGCCTGACGCGCGCGATCCTCGAGGTGCTGGCGCGGACGAACCATCCGGTCGGCATCGTGACGAAATCCGCCCTCGTGACCCGCGACCTCGACATCCTCGCGCCCATGGCGGCGCGCGGGCTCGTCAAGGTCGCGGTCTCGGTCACGACCCTCGACCCGGCGCTCGCGCGGCGCATGGAGCCCCGCGCGCCGACGCCCCCGCGCCGCCTCGACGCGATCCGCCAGCTCGCCGAAGCGGGCATCCCCGTGACGGTCCTGGTCGCGCCGGTCATCCCGGCGATCAACGACCACGAGATCGAGGCGATCCTGCAGGCGTCCCATGCCGCCGGCGCGCGCGAGGCCGGCTACGTGCTGCTGCGCCTGCCGCACGAACTGAAGGAGATCGTGCGCGACTGGCTCCAGGAGCACTATCCCGACAAGCTCGACCACGTCCTGTCGGTGCTGCGGGAGGCGCGCGGCGGCCGGGACTACGATGCCGGCTGGACCCTGCGCCAGACCGGGGTCGGCCCCTACGCCTGGATGGTCGGCCGCCGCTTCGAGAAGGCGCTCGACCGCCTCGGCTTCAGCCCGCGCCGGCTGAAGCTGAGGACGGACCTCTTCACGCCGCCGCAGCCGCGGACGGGGCAGCTCAGCCTGTTCTGAGCCGCAAGCCCCGCCTCAGGCGAGCGCCGCCGCGGAGCGCCGCAGGCCCATGAGCTGCAGTTCCGCGTACATCGCGACCACCACGCCTTGGGCGATCACGAAGGCGAGGCCTGCGGCCGTCGGCGCGACCCAGCCCGAGACGAGGAGCAGCACGCTGTCGACCGCCCAGAGCGCGTTGAGCCCGATCGCGGCGAGGACCGCCAGGCGCGGCAGGCGCGTCCGGGTGCCGAGCCAGGCCACGAGCGCCACGAAGGGCAGGAGCACGAGCCCGGCGCCGCGCAGGAGCGCGGCGGGCAGGCCGAGGAGATCGTCGAGGAAGCCGGCGCCGGCGATCAGCAGCGCCGCGCAGGCCGCGGTCGTGACCGCATCGGCGAGCAGCGCCTGGCGCAGGAGCGGGGCAGGGAGGATGGGGGCGTTCGTCATGGTGGGCTCCTCTCGTCTGAGGTCTCCCCGCCGCCGATCGGCGAGGACCTGGGGCCGAGGATGGTCCGGGCGCCGCACAGGGTCGATTACCTGCGAGGTCATGCTTCGACGCGCCGGGAGGCGTTCCCGGCCGCCGAAATCGTGCGCAGGGTCGATGACCTCGCAGGTCATTGGTCACGCGCCGCCGCGCGTCTAATGTCCAGCGGTCCTCCCTCGAGCGAGCGCCTTCCATGCGGCCGACCGCACCCTCCATCGGCGATCACCTGCGCGAATGGCGCCGGCGCCGGCGCCTGAGCCAGATGGACCTCGCGCTCGACGCCGAGATCTCGACCCGCCACCTGAGCTTCGTCGAGACCGGGCGCGCACGACCCAGCCGCGACATGGTCCTGCGCCTCGCGGAGCGCCTGGAGGTGCCTTTGCGCGAGCGCAACGTGCTCCTCGTCGCCGCGGGCTTCGCGCCGGTCTTCGGCGAGCGCCGCCTCGACGATCCCGCGCTCGCGCCCGCGCGGGCCGCCGTCGACCTGGTGCTGAAAGGCCACGAGCCCTATCCCGCGCTCGCGATCGACCGGCATTGGACGCTGCTCGCCGCCAACGCGGCGGTGCCGCCGCTCCTCGCCGGGGTCGATCCCGGCCTCCTCGAAGGGCCCGTCAACGTGCTGCGCCTCAGCCTGCATCCGGACGGGCTCGCGCCGCGGATCGCGAACCTCGCGGAGTGGCGCGCGCACCTCCTGGCGCGCCTGCGCCAGCAGATCGAGCTCACCGCGGACCCGGTGCTCGTCGAGCTCCTCAACGACCTGCGCGCGCTGCCCGGCCCGCGCGAGCCGGCGGGCGGGGCCGATTACGGCGGCGTGGTGGTGCCGATGCGCCTGGCGACCCCGCACGGCACCCTGCAGCTCTTCTCGACCACGACCGTGTTCGGCACGCCGATCGACGTGACCCTGTCGGAACTCGCCGTCGAGGCCTTCTATCCCGCCGATGCGGAGACCGCCGCGGCCCTGCGCCGGATCATGGAAGCAGGCGGCGGGTAAGATCCCGGGCTCCGCCTCGGCCCTGCGCCGGCGCATCGAGGCGGGCCGCGAGTCAGCTCCCGGGTCCTGCCCCGGCCCGGGGGCAGCCGCCGAAATCCCGGCCGCGGCCGCGCGCACTGGACAGCGCGGCTGCGGGGTGCACAATCCCGCGCCGTTTCCGGGAGATGTCATGTCGGCACAAAAGACTCCGGTCGTCGTTCCCGCCGCGAGGCTGGAGGCGATCGTCCGCGCCCTGTTCGCGTCCCTCGGCTCGTCCGAGCGCGAGGCCGCCCTGGTCGCGCGCCACCTCGTCGAGGCGAACCTGCGCGGGCACGATTCGCACGGGATCGGGATGATCCCGGCCTACGTGGCCAACGGGCTGTCGGGCCACATGGTGGTGAACAACACGCTCCAGACCGTGCTCGACACCGGCACGCTGCTGATCTGCGACGGGGGCCAGGGCGTCGGCCAGGTCATGGCCCACGACGCCATGGCGCAGGGCATCGAGCGCGCCCGCGAGCACGGAAGCTGCATCGTGGGGCTGCGCAACAGCCACCATATCGGCCGCATCGGCCACTGGGCCGAGCAGAGCGTCGCGGCCGGCATGGTGTCGATCCACTTCGTCAACGTGGTGAGCGAGCCCTCGGTGGTGCCCCATGGCGGCACCCGGCCGCGCATGGGCACCAACCCGTTCGCGATCGGCATCCCGCGCCCCGGCGCGGACCCCATCGTGCTCGACTTCGCCACGAGCCGCTGGGCGGTGGGCAAGATGCGCGTCGCCTTCAACAAGGGCGAGACGATTCCGGAGGGCTACCTCCTCGACGCGGAAGGGCGGCCGACCACCAATCCGGGCGACCTCTTCGCCTCGCCGGCGGGCGGCCTCCTCACCTTCGGCGAGCACAAGGGCTGGGGCATGTCGCTCGCCTGCGAGCTGCTCGGGGCCGCACTCGTCGGCGGCAAGAGCCAGACCGGCCCGCGCGCGAGCCCGGCCATCCTCAATTCCATGATGGCGGTGATCCTCAACCCGGAGAAGCTCGGCACCGCGGGTGCGTTCGCGGGGAGCCTCGAGGACGTGGTGCGCTGGGTCCAGTCCGAGAACGAGACCGGCGCCCAGGTGCGGCTCGCGGGCGATCCGGAGCGCGAGACCCGGGCGCGGCGCCTCGCGGAGGGCATCCCGGTCGATCCCTCGACCTGGGAGTTCGTGCTGGCGGCCGGCGAGCAGGCCGGGCTTACCCGCGCGGCCGTGGACGCGATCCGGTAGAGCGCATTCGGCTGCACGGACTCACCCGCGCGGCCGTGGACGCGATCCGGCAAGCCGCTTTGGGCTGCACGGGCTCACCCGTGCGGCTTAGACGCGATCCGGTCGAGCGCTTTCGGCTGCAAGGGCTCACCTGCGCGGCCGTGGACGCGATCCGGTAGGGCGAGGTCCCGCCGCACGCCCGGCGTCCGGGGAAGCCATCCCATAAAAATGCGACGGCGGCACGGGCCAGGCCCGTGCCGCCGCGGATGGGAGCGGCCCGCAGCGGCGGGCCGGCGAATCGGCCGGCGCGGAAAGGCGGCGCGGCCTCCGCGGCGTCCTCATCTCGAGTCCCGGAGACCGGAACCCGTCCTTCCCGGCGCCCGCGCAGGCAAGCGCAGCGCCACAGGTCGGGCTCCCCGGGACAGGGGATCAGGCCGCGCCGTCGTCGTTGGCGGCGTCGCCTTCCATGGCGTCGATCTCGACCAGGAACACCACGTCGATCGGCTCCTCGTCGTCGTCCTCCTCGTCCTCGTCCTCGTAATCCTCGTCGTTCATGGCCTCGTCGAAGGCGTCGATCTCGTCCTCCGACGCGGGCCGGATGGTGAGCGCCGTACGGCCGTCCCAGAGGGCCGTGCCGTCGGTCGTGAGGGTCTTGAGGTCCTCCTTGAACTCCTCGCTCTCGAAGAGCCCGGAGGCCTCGTCCTGGTCGGCGTTGGTGACGGCGATCGCCGTGCCCTTGATCTCGAGCGTGAACATGGCAGGTCCTTTCCCGGTGTCTGCACGACCCACGACAACGCCGCAGCGCGTCTTTGGGTCTAAGCCCGACCTGCCTTAACGACCGGGCGCGCCGCTGGCTACAGGGACCCCGTATTCCGTTCCCGTTCCGGCCGCCCGCCGCCCGCCGCCCGCCGCCTCCGCACCCGGGGCCGGGGCGCCAATTCTCCGGGTCGGTGCCCCGCGCCGGGACCTCCGCGCCCGGTGCGGCCCCGCGCCCCCGCCAAGGTTCGCCCGGATGCTTCGCGTCCCGGTGCGACCCCACGCCCCGGCGATGGACCACCCGCATGACTCTGGACCCGGTGCGCCCCCGCTGTCGGCCGCCCGCGGGGCTCGGGCTCCCGCGCATGCAACCTCGGCCTTCGTCCCGCGTTGCCTCCGACGGGATTGCGTTGACGAAGGGTCAACCCTCAGGGGAGGGCGGCATGAGCCAGACGATTCGGACCGGCCGGCGCGGCCGCGCCGCTCTTGCCCTATCGGCCGTCCTCGCCGCCGTTGCCGTCTTCGGCGCCGGCGGGCCGGATCCGGCGCGGGCAGGCGTCTCGGCCACCGGCACGGTCCGGGAGCGCCCGGCGCCCCGGGTGGCGGCCGTGTTCGATCCCGCCGCCCGCGAGACCCGGGTCACGGGCCGCGTCGAAGGCTTGTGCGTGGCGCTCGCGCTGCCGCTGGCCTGGACGCTCGATCCCGACGCCGCCGCCCCCGACGCCGCGCTCTCGGCCCATCTCCAGGCTGCCGACGGCCCGGCCCTCGACCTGGCGTTGCGCCCGGCGCGCAGCCTGCCGCTGGTTCCCCTGCTCGCAAGCCGCGCCGGCCTGGTCCCCTCCGCGAGCGATGCCCTCGCCCGGCGCGCCGCGGCGGCCCTCCAGCGCGAGCACGAGAGCTTCCTCGGCCGGCCGGCCCAGTCCGTGACCCTCACGCCGCTCGGCGACGGGGCGCTGCGCTGGACCGCCACCTGGCTCGACCCGCAGCTTTCCGCGAGCGGGGCGCTCACGATCGACGCCGCTTTCCTGCCGCTCTCGTCCGACTGGGTCCTGGAGCTGGCGCTGTCGGGAACCGACAGCCCCGCCCTGCACGAAGCCGTGCTGGGCGAGGTGCTGCAACGGGTCCGGGTCGGCCGGACCTGCTAGGCGGGGTGGTGCAGCGGGTACCGGTCGCCCGGACCTGCTAGCCGCGGGCCTGGCACGATCCCGATCGCGACCGTTCGGCAGGAGCCGCTTCGCGGCCCACACCCTCGGCTCGGCGCGTGGCCCTAGCGCCCGCGCGAGCGCTGCTGCGCCTTCACGGCGTTCTCGACCTTGTCGAGCTTGTCCTCGAGCTTGTCGAGCTTCGCCAGGATCTGGTGCAGGATGTCGGGGGTCACGCGGGCATATTCGACGGATTCGCGCGTCGCCTTCGCGGTCGCCTTGGCGGCCTCGAGGAGTTCGCGGGTCTCCGCCTCCGACAGCCCCGCGCCCGGGGCCGCGGGCGCCTGCGCCGCGGCCGGGCCCGCAAGAGCGATCGTCATCAAAGCCGCGGCCGCGCCGCTCCACACCGTCCGCATGCTCGTTCTCCTCGTGGTGGTCGAAAACCGAGCCGGGGAGCATCCCCATCCGCCGCCCGCGGTCAAGCCTTCGAAGGGGGTAGCGCGCTATTCGGCCGGAGCCGGCGCTCCGTCGGCCGGCGCATCCCGGCGCCGGCCGAACCGCAGCACGAGCGCGCGGATCGCGACGTAGAAGACCGGCGTCAGGATCAGGCCGAACAGGGTCACGCCGAGCATGCCGAAGAACACCGCGGTGCCGAGCGCCTGGCGCATCTCGGCGCCTGGGCCGGTCGCGATCACGAGCGGCACCACGCCGAGGATGAAGGCGAAGGCCGTCATGAGGATCGGGCGCAGGCGCAGGCGGCTCGCCTCCACGACCGCGGCGACCGGGCCCGTGCCGTGCTCGTCCTCGTATTGCCGGGCGAACTCCACGATCAGGATCGCGTTCTTGGCCGCGAGCCCGACGAGCACCACGAGGCCGATCTGGGTCAGGATGTTGTTGTCCTGCCCCCGCAGCATCACGCCGGCGAGCGCCGAGAGCACCGCCATCGGCACGATCAGGATGATCGCGAAGGGCAGCGACCAGCTCTCGTACTGGGCCGCCAGCACCAGGAACACGAGCAGCACCGAGAGCGCGAAGATCAGCACGGCGGTGTCGCCGGTCTGGCGCTCCTGGAAGGCGAGCTCGGTCCACTCGAAGGAGGTCCCCTGCGGCAGGACGCTGCGGGCGAGGCCCTCCATGACGTCGAGCGCCGTGCCGGACGACACGCCCGGCGCCGCGTTGCCCTGGAGCGGCACGGACGGATACATGTTGTAGCGCTGGATCAGGTCCGGCCCCGTGACCTCCCGCATCTCGACGAGGGTGCCGAGCGGCACGAGCGCCCCCGACGACGAGCGCACGCGCAGGCGGTTGATGTCGGCCTGGTCGACCCGGAAGCGCTGGTCGGCCTGGGCCCGGACCTGCCAGACGCGGCCGATGAAATTGAAGTCGTTGACGTAGGCCGTGCCGAGATTGACCTGGAGGGTCTCGAAGATCGCCGAGATCGGCACGTTGAGGATGCGCGCCTTGGTGCGGTCGATCTCGAGATAGACCTGCGGCGAGTTCGCCGTGAAGGTCGTGAACACCCCGACGAGGTTCGGGTTCTGCCGCGCCCGGCCCATGGCCTCGTAGGTGGCCGCGAGGATGCGCCGCACGTCGTCGCCGGTGCGCTCCTGGATCTGGAGCTTGAAGCCGCCGGAATTGCCGAGGCCCCGCACGGGCGGCGGCGGGATCGCGATGATGAAGGCCTCCTCGATCGCCTGCAGGCGGCCGAAGAGCCCGCCGATGATGGCGTCGGCCGAAAGGCCCTTGGCGATCCGCTCGTCGAAGGAGTCGAAGCGGGCGAAGATCGCGGCCGCGTTGGTGGCGTTGGTGAAGGTCGCGCCCGAGAAGCCCGCGAACGCCACCGCGTCCTGCACGCCCGGGGTCTCGAGCAGGATCTTCGAGGCGCGCTGCACCACCGCGTCGGTGCGGGACAGGGACGAGCCGTCGGGGAGCTGCACCACCACGATGGCGTAGCCCTGGTCCAGATTCGGGATGAAGCCGCGCGGCACCGCGTTGGCGATCCACACCGTGCCGGCGAGGAGCCCTGCATAGACCGGCAGCACCAGGAGCTTGCGCCGCACGAGGCCGCCGACCGAGCGGGCATAGACCTCGGAGGTGCGGTCGAAGCCGCGGTTGAAGCGCTCCGCCGCCCAGGCGCCCGCGCGGGCGAGCGGGTTGCGGGGGGCGTGGTGCGCCGCATGCGGCTTCAGCAGGAGGGCGGCGAGCGCGGGCGAGAGGGTGAGCGAGTTGAAGGCGGAGATCACGGTCGAGACCGCGACCGTGAGGGCGAACTGCCGGTAGAACTGGCCTGTGATCCCGGGGATGAAGGCGGTCGGCACGAACACGGCGCCGAGCACGAGGGCGATGGCGACGACGGCGCCGCCGACCTCGTCCATGGTCCGGTGCGCGGCCTCGCGCGGGGAGAGGCCCTGCGCGATGTTGCGCTCCACGTTCTCGACCACCACGATGGCGTCGTCGACCACGATCCCGATGGCGAGGACCATGCCGAAGAGGGTCAGGGTGTTGAGCGAGAAGCCGAGCGCGCTCATCACCGCGAAGGTGCCGACGAGCGAGACCGGGATCGCGACGATCGGGATCAGGGCCGTGCGCCAGGATTGCAGGAACACGATCACGACGAGGACCACGAGGAGCACGGCCTCGAACAGGGTCTCGTAGACGGCCTTCACGCTGTCGGCGATGAACTCGGTCGGGTTGTAGACGATGCGGTAGTCGATGCCGGGCGGGAAGTCGCGCTTGAGAGTCTCCATGGTGCGGATGATCTCGTCCGCGGCGGCGAGCGCGTTGGTGCCGGGACGCTGGAAGATCGCGAGCGCGACCGCGGGCTTGCCGGAAAGGTAGGAGTTCGTGATGTAGTCCTGCGCGCCGAGCTCGACGCGGGCCACGTCCTGGACGCGCACGAGGCGCCCGTCGGGGGTCGCGCGCACGATCACCTGGCGGAACTGGCGCGGATCCTCGAAGCGGCCTTGCGTCTTGACAACGAACTGGAACGCGGTGTCGGCGGGGGCGGGCTCGGCCCCGAGCGCGCCGCCCGAGACCTGCACGTTCTGCTCCTGCACCGCGCGCACCACGTCGCCGGAGGTGAGCCCGAAGGCCGCGAGCTTCTCGGGGTCGAGCCAGACCCTCAGGGAATATTGCCGCTCGCCGAAGATCTGCAGGTCGCCGACGCCGTCGAGGCGCAGGAGCACGTCGCGCACGTTGTTGCGCGCGTAGTTGGAGACGTAGAGCTGGTCGTAGGATTCGTCCGGCGAGAGCATGTGCACGACCATCATGAGGTCGGGCGAGCTCTTGAGGGTCGTGACCCCGAGCGTCCGCACCTCCTGGGGCAGGCGCGGCGTCGCGATCGAGACCCGGTTCTGGACCAGCACCTGAGCCTTGTCGAGGTCGGTGCCGAGGCGGAACGTGATGGTGAGCGCCATCGCGCCGTCGGCGGTCGAGTAGGAGGACATGTAGAGCATGTCCTCGACGCCGTTGATCTGCTGCTCGAGCGGCGTCGCCACGGTGGCCGCGACCGTCTGGGCGTCGGCGCCGGGATAGCTCGCCCGCACCACGATGGTGGGCGGGGTGATGTCCGGGTACTGCGCCACCGGCAGCGTCGTGTAGGCGATGCTCCCGATCAGCAGGAGCAGGACGGAGAGCACCGTCGCGAAGATCGGACGGTCGACGAAGAAGTGAGCGAACCGCATGGGACAGGGCCTCCGCCCTCGGGTGTCGGCGTCGGTGAACGGGCCCGGATCAGGTTCCGGGCCGCTCGCGCACGGGCGGGAGCGTGGTGGGCTGGGGCGCGACCTTGGCGCCGGCGCGGATCCGCATGAGGCCGTTGATCACGATCGTCTCCTTGCCGGTGAGCCCGGTGCGGATGACGCGGTAGCCGTCGATGCGAGGGCCCGGCCGCACCGGCTTCATGTGGACAATGTTGTCGTCGCCGACCACGAAGACCACGCGCCGGTCCTGGTCGCTGCCCACCGCCTCGTCGGGCACCAGCACGCCCTCGTAGGGATCGGAGCCCCGGATGCTGACGCGGCCGAACAGGCCGGGCGTCAGAAAGAGGTCCTTGTTGGGGAACACCGCCCGGGCCCGCATGGTGCCGCTGGCGTTGTCGAGCCGGTTGTCGACGAAGTCCATGCGCCCGGTGCGGCGCCCCTCGCGCTCGTCGGTGAGCGTCAGCAGCACCTCGTTGGGCGCCGCGCCGGAGGCGCGCGTCCCGCCCTCGTGCTGGCGCGAATAGGCGAGGTAGGAGCGCTCGTCCACGTCGAAGTAGAAGTGGATCGGATCCATCGAGACGATGTTGGTCAGCACCGTCTCGTTGGCGTTGACGAGATTCCCCTCCGAGACGAGCCGGCGCGAGATCCGGCCGGCGAGCGGCGCCTTGATCTCGGTGAACTCGAGGTCGAGCTGGGCCTGGCGCACCTGCGCCTGCGCGCGGTCGAGGTCGGCCTTGGCGGTCAGGAAGCTCTGGCGGCGCTGGTCGAGAAGCTGGTCGGTGATGTTGCCGGTGCGGCGCAGCTGCTCGGCGCGGTCGAGGTCGGTCTGCGAGAAGTCGATCCGGACCTGGGCCGAGGTGACGTTGGCCTGCGCCTCCTGGAGCGCGTTGCGGTAGGGGCGCTGGTCGATGGTGAAGAGCGGTTCGCCCACCTGCACGATGGCGCCGTCGCGGAAATGCACCTTGTCGAGATAGCCCGAGACCCGGGCGCGGATGTCGACCTGGTCGACCGCCTCGAAGCGGCCGATGAAATCGTCCCATTCCGTGATGGGCTTCACGATCGGCTTCGCGACCGTGACGGACGGCGGCCCGGGCGGCGCCCCTTGAGCGGCGGCCGGTCCGGCGGCCAGGACGGAGCCCAAGACGGCGCCCAGGAGCCAGGCGGTGAAACGTGCTGCGGTCATGGGGCGGTCCCCTTTCGTCGTCCTGTGCGGCGGGCGGGGCGCTCGCCCTTCGGCCGGGCCGGGTACGGCCCAGCTTTCCCGAATATCGGAGCGGTGCAAGCGGAATGCCAGGGCCGGGGCGATCGGAGCGGTCCCGAGCCCTCGGATTCGAGCCCGCTCCCGTGCTATGGGGCGGGGCCCCGGATCGCCGGGCGCATGCGCTCGGGAGACCCGACGATCTGCCGGACGCGACTTCGCCCCGTCGGGCAGGCCCCATGGTCCTGCATCGGCACAAGAGGCCTCGCGATCGCGGAACGGCTCGATGATTCCTGAAACCGCACCGGGGGTATCATGATCGCGGAATGGCTAGCCGACCTGCCGGCGCGGCTTCTCGCCGGCGACCGCGACGTGGTGTCGTGGTTCGCCCATGCGGGCCTGTCGGTGCTCTGGACCGGGCTGGTCTGGGGCGTGGTCGCGCTGGTGCAGCGGCGGCTCCCGACCGTGGTCGAGACGGCGCTCTGCACCCTGCCGCCGATCGCCTGGTACTGGTCGCGGGAATCGACGCAGTACGAGCGCTACCGCAGCTACCGCGCCGGCTATATCGAGCGGCTGCTGCCGTGGAACTGGCACGAGGACCAGCTCGGCGACCTCCTGGTGCCGGTCGCCGTCCTCGCGGTGCTGGTCCTCGCCTATGCGGCCGTGCGGGCGGTCCGCGCCGCCCGGTCGCGGTCCTGAGGGCCGTCGCCGCCGCGTTCCGAGCCCGCCGGCGGTGTCCTCCTGGCGAAGGCCCCAGAGCCGGGACAGCCCGCAGCCCGGCGTCGCCCTGGCGGATCCACTCCTCAAGCCGGGACAGCTCGCACCCCGCCAGTCTCCTAGCGGAGCCACCCCATGAGCCAGAACAAGCCGAGCACCGGCAGCACCGTGACCCAGACCAGGACGAGGCCGACCACCACGAGGCCGAGGCCGATCCCGAGGAGGTAGAGCAGGCGGTCCTTGTCGAGCCGCCGTCTCATGGGCGCCCCCCTCCGGAGGAGACGGGGAACCGGCCGGCGCCTGCCTGCGCGGTCGTCCGGCCCGGAGCGGCCCTGCGGCGCCGTGATTCTGCGTGCCTGCGCGTCATCGAGATCCTCTCCTGGCGGCCGGCGCCGCTCCCGTCGTGGTCCGGGGCCGGGCTCCCACGGGGCCGGGGAGCCGTCCCGATGGCGTGAGAGGCCGGGCTGCCACGGCGCCGGGAAGCCGCTCCGATGCGGTGCGAGGCCAGACTACCACGGCGCGGGGAAGCCGCCCCGATTGAGCCAGTAGGTGGCGCCCACGACAAGGCAGATGAGAACGAGCACCACCACGGTCACGAGGTCGCCGCGCGAGGGCGGCCGCAGGCGCTCCAGCAGCGGCAGCGCCCCCGCGGCGAGGCGTGCGCCGGCATCGCCCCGCCGCCCCGTCCGGTCCTTGCCGCGGGACGACTTGCCGCCGGAGGATTTGGCTCGGGGGGAGGGGCCGCCGGATACCTTCGCCGCCTTGCGCTCCTTCACCGGCGCCCCTCCGCGCCGGCCTGCCCGGTTCCGTTGCCTGATGCGATCCGCATGGGCGAGCGGTGCCACAAAATCCGGGTCGGGGCAACGCGCTCGGGGGCTGAGGGGCGGCTCAGGCCGATCCTGCGCGATGCCGGACCCTGAAACCGGGCCGCAAAGGGGTGGGGACATTCTGAGACCGCTCGCTTCTCCGACCGGCCCCTCACCCCAACCCTCTCCCCGTTCACGGGGAGAGGGAGTGGCATCGCGGGGAATGGGGCGGGGCGTTTGCGGGATGACGCGCCCCCGTCCCTTCGCTAAGGTCACGGCCCCGTTTTCGGTCTTGGGAAGGAGCCGCGATGGCCGACGTCGCGACGCGGGTCTACAACCACACCTGGAAGATCGACCCGATCGTCCGGTCCGTGCTCGACACGGATTTCTACAAGCTCCTGATGGCGCAGACGATCCACCGGCGGCACCGCGAGGTCGGCGTGACCTTCGGGATCAAGAACCGCACCACGCGGGTGCGGCTCGCCGACATCATCGACGAGGGCGAGCTGCGCGAGCAGCTCGACCACGTGCGCTCCCTGAAGCTGACGCGGGGCGAGTCCACCTGGCTGCGCGGCAACACCTTCTACGGCAAGCGCCAGATGTTCTCGCCCGAGTTCATGGACTGGCTCGAGGCGTTCCGCTTCCCGGAATACGAGCTCGAGAAGGCGGACGGGCAATACGTCCTCAGCTTCCACGGCTCCTGGGCCGAGACGACCATGTGGGAGATCCCGGCGCTCGCGATCCTCAACGAATTGCGCTCGCGGGGCGTGCTCAAAGGCATGGGCAAGTTCGAGCTGCAGGTGCTCTATGCCCGCGCCATGACCCGGGTCTGGGAGAAGATCCAGCGGCTGAAAACCCTGCCGGGCCTGAGCATCTCGGATTTCGGCACGCGGCGCCGGCACGGATTCCTGTGGCAGGACTGGTGCGTGCAGGCCATGATCGAGGGCCTCGGCTCCTCGTTCCTCGGCACCTCGAACTGCCTCATCGCGCTCCGCCGCGACATCGAGGCGGTCGGCACCAACGCGCACGAGCTCCCCATGGTCTATGCGGCGCTCGCGGATTCCGACGCCGAGCTCGCCGACGCCCCCTACCGGGTGCTCGCCGACTGGCAGAAGGACTACCAGGGCAACCTGCTCGTGATCCTGCCCGACACCTACGGGACCACGAACTTCCTGCGCAACGCCCCCGACTGGGTCGCGAACTGGACCGGCATCCGCATCGATTCCAAGGACCCGATCGAGGGCGGCGAGGAGGCGATCGCGTGGTGGCGCTCGCGCGGGCAGGACCCGGCCGCCAAGCTCGCGATCTTCTCGGACGGGCTCGACGTCGACGTCATCGAGCGGATCCACGGCCACTTCAACGGCCGCATGCGCCTCGGCTACGGCTGGGGCACGCTGCTCACCAACGACTTCCGCGGCCTCGCGCCCGAGGCCGCGCTCGATCCGATCTCCATCGTCTGCAAGGTGATCTCGGCCAACGGCCGCCCGGCCGTGAAACTCTCCGACAACCCCACCAAGGCGATGGGGCCGCGCGAGGAGGTCGAGCGCTACATGCGGGTGTTCGAGATCGGGCCGCAGGCCGCGCAGCCGGTGCTGGTGTAGAGCCCTTGCGGGCGTTCGAGGTCGAGTTGCACGCCGCATAGCGGGTGCTGGTGTAGACGGCAGCGGTGTTCGAGGGTGGACCGCAGGCCGCCCAGCCTATGCTGGTGTCGAGCCCGTGCGGGTGTTCGCGGTCGGGCCGCAGGCCGCGCAGCCGGTGCTCGTTCGAGGCATTGCCGCTACGTCGCGGCGTTCGCCTCGAGGAACGGCAGCAGCCGGGCCAGCGTCTCGTCAGGGGCCTCCTCGGCGAGGTAGTGGCCGCAATCGACCGCGCCGCCCTGCACATCATCGGCCCAGTCGCGCCAGATCCCGAGCACGTCGTACCACTCGCCCATCGATCCCTTGGCGCCCCAGAGCGCCAGCAGAGGGCAGGCGATGCGCCGGCCCGCCGCCCGGTCGGCCTCGTCCATGGGATAGTCGACCCTGAACGCGGCGCGGTAATCCTCGCACATGGCGTGGATCGTGGCCGGGTCGGTGTAGCAGCGCCGGTACTCGGCGAGCGCTTCCGGAGCGAAGAGGTGGCGTCCGCGGCGCAGATAGAAGGCGTCCGGATCGCCTGCGATGAGGTTCTCCGGGAGCGGCGCCGCCTGCGCCAGGAAGTACCAGTGGAAATAGCCCATCGCGAAGGGCGTGCCGGCACGGCGGAAATGCTCGCCGGTCGGCACGATGTCGAGCACGGCGAGGCCTAAGACGCGCTCGGGGTGATCGAGGGCGAGCCGATAGGCGACGCGGCCGCCGCGGTCGTGGCCTACCACCGCGAAGCGCTCGTGCCCGAGCGCCCGCATCACCGACACCATGTCGCGCGCCATCGCGCGCTTGGCGTAAGCCGCGTGGTCCGGTCCGCCCTCCGGCTTGCCGCTGTCGCCGTAGCCGCGCAGGTCCGGGCAGACCACTGTATAGGTTTCCGCCAGACGCGGCGCGATCCGGTGCCACATGACATGCGTCTGCGGATGGCCGTGCAGGAGCAGGAGCGGCGGGCCGCTGCCGCCGTGGCGCAGCGCGATCTCGACGCCGTCGCCGGCTAAGCGGGTCTGCGTGAAACCTTCGAACATCGCTTCAACCCGTAACGAGAGCCATGCGGTTCACGTCCACCATGCCGAAATCACTGATCTTGAGATGCGGGATCACCGGGAGCGGCAGGAAGGCGACCTGGAGGAAGGGCTCAGGCAGCGTGACGCCGAGGCCCTTGGCGGCGGCGCGCAGGGGATGGAGCGCGTCGCGCACGGCCTCGTACGGCATGTCGCTCATGAGGCCTGCGATCGGCAGGGCGAGCTCGGCGCGGACCGTGCCGCCCGAGACCACCACGAAGCCGCCCTGGATCTCGCGCAGGCGGTTCACGGCCGCGGCCATGTCGGAATCGTCCGCGCCGACCACGCAGATGTTGTGGCTGTCGTGCCCGACCGAGGACGCGATGGCGCCGCGCTTCAACCCGAAGCCCTTCACGAAGCCGCGGCCGATGTTGCGGTTGATGCCGTGGCGGGCCACCACCGCGACCTTGACGACGTCACCTTCGAGGTCCGGCTGCCGGGCGCCGTCGCGGACCGGCAGGGCGAGCGTCAGGTGCTCGGTGATGATCTTGCCCGGAATCACACCGATCACGGGCGCGGGGCCGGCCGCGGCGGGAATGCGGAAATCGGCGGCGCTCACGGGGTCGAGCTTGACGCTGTTGCGGCCCACGGGCGCCACCGTGCCGCGGGCGGCGAAAAGGGCCTCGTTCACGAGCCGCCCGCCCGCGATCACGTCCGAGACCGCACACTCCTCGAGGTCGTCGAGGAGCACGATGTCGGCGCGCCGTCCCGGCGCGATCAGGCCGCGGTCGCGCAAGCCGAAGGCCTGGGCGGCCGAGAGCGAAGCGGCGCGGTAGACGGCGAGCGGCTCGCAATCCAGCGCGATGAGCGCGCGGATCATGTGGTCGAGATGGCCCTCCTCGGCGATGTCGAGGGGATTGCGGTCGTCGGTGCACAGCGCCAGGAACGGCGAGGTCGCGATGGTGAGGAGCGGGGCCAGCGCGTGCAGGTCCTTCGAGACCGAGCCCTCGCGGATCAGCACGATCATGCCCTTGCGGATCTTCTCCAGCGCCTCGTCCGCGGTCGTGGTCTCGTGGTCGGTGCGGATGCCGGCGGCGGCATAGCCGTTGAGGTCGAGCCCGCGCACCAGCGGCGCGTGGCCGTCGATGTGCCCGTCCGCGAAAGCCTCCACCTTGGCGAGGCAGGCGGGATCGGCGGCGAGGAGGCCGGGGAAGTTCATGAACTCGGCGAGGCCGATGACCTTGGGGTGGCCGCGGTAGCGCACGAGATCCGGGGCCTCGATGCGGGCGCCCGAGGTTTCGAGATGGGTGGCGGGCACGCAGCTCGAAAGCTGCACCCTCAGGTCCATGGCGGTGTGGCCGGCGCAGGCCAGGAAATAGTCGAAGGCGGCGGTGCCGATGACGTTCGCCATCTCGTGCGGGTCGCAGATCGCGGTCGTGACTCCGTGGGGCAGGACGCAGCGGTCGAATTCGAGCGGCGTCACGAGGGAGGATTCGACGTGGAGATGCGTGTCGATGAAGCCCGGCACCGCGATGCGCCCGCGCCCGTCGATCGTCTCCGCGCCGCGGTAGGAGCCGTAGGTTCCGACGACCGTGCTGCCGCAGAGCGCGATGTCGGTGCGGGTCAGCGCGCCGGTGACGAGATCGAGGAGGCGCACGTCCGCGACCACGCGATCGGCCGGCATATGGCCGCGCCCCTGCGCGATGCGGCGCTCGAGGGTCGCGGCGTCGGGCTTGGCGGTCATCGGCGCTCCTGAAACGGCCGCGCTTGCGGGGCGAAGCGGGCCGGAAGGGGGAGTGTAGGCCGAGCGGGGGCGACCGCAAAGCTTCCCGTCGAGGGCCTGGGAAAAGCCGAGGGCGGGCAGAGGCTTACGGCGATTCGATCCGCCTCCCGCCGGTCTTGCGGCGGGGCCTCTCCATCCTCACATAACCCTTGTTGCGCCGACCCCTTCACGCCGGCGCCGGAGGAAACGACCGACGATGCATGCGTCCCGCAGCTCTGCTTTCGAAGCCCTGAAGGCGGCCGGCCCGACCCGGGAGGATTCGCTCGCCCGGATCACGCTGCTCGCCAAGCTCCTCGACAGCGCCTTCGTGATCCCCGGCACCAACCGCCGCGTCGGCTTCGACGCGGTGATCGGCCTCGTGCCGGGCATCGGCGACGCGATCTCGACGATCCTCGCGAGCTACATCATCTGGGAGGCGCGCCAGCTCGGCCTGCCGCGCTGGAAGATCGCGCGGATGATGGGGAACGTGGCGGTCGACACGGCGATCGGCGCGGTTCCGCTCGTGGGCGACGCCTTCGACCTGTTCTTCAAGGCGAACGAGCGCAACCTGCGCATCATCCACGACCACCTCGGCACCAACCGCAGGCACGGCCCGCGCGAGATCGACGGCACGGCGACCCGCCTCGACGAGCGCTGATCCGCCGGCTCACGCCTGGAGGACGGGCACCGCGACGCGCCTCGCCGAGCGGTAATGCGATCCGGCGCCCCTCCTTCGGGCGCCGGTCCGGCTTGCCAGGCCGGTCCGCCGGTGACACGCTTCCCTTACGGAAGCGAATCCAGGGGAGCGGACCATGTGCGTTGCCGGGTGCCACGAGGTCGTGATGCGGACGCTGTCGCGCCGCGGGTTCTTCAAGGGAGCGGCAGGGGCCGGCGCCGCCTTCGCGGCCAGCGCGCTGCCCGCGCCCGCCATGGCGCAAGCCGCCAGCTTCACCCGGGTGATCGACCTCACCCACACGCTCGAGCCCCATTTCCCCACCTTCGGCAACGAGCAGCAGGTCTGGGTCGACAAGATCCTGTCGATCGAGAAGGACGGCTACAACGTCAACAAGTGGACGATCATCGAGCATGTGGGCACCCACATGGACGCGCCTTCGCATTTCACCAAGGACGGCGCCTCCGCCGACGCGCTGCCCGCGTCCGCCCTCGTGCTGCCGCTCGCGGTGATCGACGTCGCCGCCAAGGCCGAGAAGGACCCGGACTACCAGCTCACCCCCGACGACATCCGGGCCTGGGAGAGCGCCAACGGGCGCCTGCCCGACACCGCGTGCGTGGCGATGAACTCAGGGTGGGACCGGCACGTCGGCACGCCGAAGTTCCGCAACGCTGATGCGCAAGGGGTGATGCACTTCCCCGGCTTCCACGGCGAGACCTCGGAGTTCCTGCTCAAGGAACGGCGGGTGCAGGGCATCGTGGTCGACACCCTCTCCCTCGACCACGGCCCCTCGAAGGACTTCAAGGTGCACCTCACCTGGCTGCCGGCCGGGCGCTGGGGCATCGAGGGCGCGGCGAACCTGGGCCAGTGCCCGCCGAAGGGCGCCACCATCGTGGTCGGCGGGCCGAAGATCAAAGGCGCGACCGGCGGGCCGAGCCGGGTGTTCGCGCTGGCGTAGCCTGCGGCCTCACTTCCCGTAGCGATGAGGTCGGCGTTGCCGTCTCCCTGCAGTCGCTGGGGCTCTATTCCCCCATGGCGATCAGGTTGGCGTTGCCGCCGGCCGCCGCGGTGTTGATCGTCACGGTCTGCTCGGTCGCGAAGCGCAGCAGGTAATGCGGGCCGCCGGCCTTGGGGCCCGTTCCCGAGAGGCCGTGGCCCCCGAAGGGCTGCACGCCCACCACCGCGCCGATCATGTTGCGGTTGACGTAGACGTTGCCGACGGACAGCCGCTCGACGATCCGCTCCACGGTGTCGTCGATGCGCGAATGCACGCCCAGCGTCAGGCCGTAGCCGCTGGCGTCGATCGATTCGAGCACCGCGTCGAGCCGGTCGGCGCGGTAGCGGGCGACGTGGAGGACGGGCCCGAACACTTCTTCCGCCAGCGACCGTGGCTCCTTCAGCTCGAAGACCTGGGGCGCCACGTAGGTGCCGCCCTCTGTGTGATCCCCCGCGTAGTGAACCCGCGCCTCCCGCTTCATCCGCGCGATGTGGGCGTCGAGGCGCTCCTTCGCCTCCGCGTCGATCACAGGCCCGATCTGCACGGCCGGATCGCGCGGATCGCCGTTGCGGAGTTCCCGCGCCGCGCCGACGATCATCTCGATCATCTTGTCGGCCACGTCCTCTTGGACGCAGAGGAGCCGCAGCGCCGAGCAGCGCTGGCCGGCGGAGCGGAAGGCGGAGGTCACCACGTCGTCGGCGACCTGCTCGGGCAGCGCCGTGGCGTCGACGATCATGGCGTTGATGCCGCCGGTCTCGGCGATGAGGGGCACGATCGGCCCGTCCTTGGCGGCGAGCGTCCGGTTGATGATCCGCGCCACCTCCGTGGAGCCGGTGAACACCACGCCGGCCACGTCCCGGTGCGCCACGAGCCCGGCGCCGACGCGACCGTCGCCGGGGACGAGATGGAGGGCGGACGCGGGCACGCCGGCCTCGTGGAGCAGGCGCACCGCTTCCGCGGCGATCAGCGGCGTCTGCTCGGCGGGTTTGGCCACGACGCTGTTGCCGGCGGCGAGCGCGGCAGCGACCTGGCCGAGGAAGATCGCGAGCGGAAAGTTCCACGGCGAGATCGCCACGAACGCGCCGCGGCCGCGCAGGCGCAGCACGTTCGATTCACCGGTCGGCCCGGGCAGGCGCTCGCCGTCGTGGAACAGGGTGCGGGCCTGGACCGCGTAGTAGCGGCAGAAATCGACCGCCTCGCGCACCTCCGAGAGCGCGTCGTCGATCGTCTTGCCGGCCTCGACCTGGAGGAGGTGGATCAGCCGGCCGCGCTCCCGCTCCAGCAGGTCGGCCGCCCGCTGCAGGGCCGCGGCGCGGCGCTCCACCGGCGTGCGGCTCCAGGGGGCGAAGCCCTTCAGGGCCGCCCTCATCGCACGGTCGGCATCCTCGGGCGCGGCTTCCGCGACCGTGCCCGCGACGGTGCGGCCGTCGATCGGACTCAAGACCGGCCGCTCCGTACCGCGCAGGGTCTGTCCATTCACGACCGGCCCGGCCGTGAAGGCGCTCTGCCCGCCGCGCCGCACCTCGTCGAGGAGCGCTTCGAGGGAGGCGCGATGGCCGAACTCGACGCCGCGGGAGTTCGCCCGCTCGGTCCCGTAGAGATCGCGCGGGAGGGGGAGGCGGGGGTGCCGGGCTGCGTCGGGGGTCACGAGGATGTCGGCCGGGCGCTTGAGCAGCGCCTGGACCGGCACGGCCGGATCCGCGGCCACCGAGACGAAGGAGGAATTGGCGCCGTTCTCGAGGAGCCGCCGCACGAGATAGGCCAGCAGGTCGCGGTGGCCGCCGACGGGCGCGTAGGTCCGGCAGGCGACGCCCGGGACATCCTCCATGAGGCGCCCGTAGAGCACCTCGCCCATGCCGTGCAGGCGCTGGAACTCGTAGCCCTCGACCCCTCCGGCACGCTCGAGGATCGAGGCGACGGTGAGCGCGTTATGGGTCGCGAACTGCGGATAGAGGCGCGGGCGTAAATGCAGCAGCTTCTCGGCGCAGGCCTCGTAGTTCAGGTCCGTCATCGCCTTGCGGGTGAAGACCGGGTAGTCGTCGAGGCCGCGCTCCTGGGCGCGCTTCACCTCCGTGTCCCAATAGGCGCCCTTGACGAGGCGCACCATCATGCGCCGGCCGTGGCGCTCGGCCAGCTCCGCGACGAAGTCGATCACGGCGCCGGCGCGCTTCTGGTAGCCCTGGATCGCGAGGCCGAACCCGTCCCACCCGGCGAGCGAGGGGTCGGCGAAGGCGGCCGCGATCACGTCGAGGGAAAGCTCCAGGCGATCGGCCTCCTCGGCGTCGATCGTGAAATTGAGATCGTACGCCTTGGCCTTGGCGGCGAGCCGCACCACGAGCGGCACGAGCTCGCGCATGACGCGGTCATGGCTCAGCGCCTCGTAGCGCGGGTGGAGCGCCGAGAGCTTGACCGAGATCCCGGGCCGGTTCGGCAGCGGCTCGTTGCCGGCCGAGCGGCCGATCGCCTCGATGGCGGCGGCGTAGGACTCGAAATAGCGCCCGGCATCCGCGCCCGTGCGGGCGCCCTCGCCCAGCATGTCGAAGGAATAGCGGTAGAGCCGCCCCTGGCCGGTGCCTGCGCGGCGCAGCGCGTCCTCGATGGTCTGGCCGAGCACGAAGTGGTTCGCCATCACGCGCATGGCCTGGCGGGTGGCGGCGCGCACGGCGGGCAGGCCGAGGCGCTTGGCGAGCTGGCCGACGATCCCCTCGGGGGTCTCGCCCGGCTGAATCACCCGCGCGGTGATGCCGAGCGCCCAGGCCGAGGCCGACACCAGGAAAGCCTCGGATTTGGATTCGTGCGCCGCGAAGTCGCCCTGGCCGAGCTTGTCCTCTATGAGGCGATCGGAGGTCGCGGCGTCCGGCACCCGCAGCAGCGCCTCGGCCAGCACCATCAGGGCGAGCCCCTCCTTGGTGGAGAGCGAGTATTCCCGCAGCATGTCCTCGACGCCGCCCAGGCCCCCGCCCGCGGCGCGGATCGCCTCGATGAGGCGGGAGGCGGTCGCGTCGACCCGGCGCTCGCGCTCCGGCGCGAGGCGGCTGCGCGGAAAGAGACGCCGGGCGATCGCCGCATCGTCCTCCGCGAAGGGAGCGTTGAACATCGGCGCATCGGGGGCGGGCTGGGGCATGGCAGGGTCCTTGGGCGGCTCCCCGGGAAGATAGGGGAGAGGGCGCCGGGCTTCGATGGCCTTTTTCGCGTCGTTGCCTTAGATATCGCGGAGAAGGGTGCGTTTGGGCGGGGATATGACGGAGCTCGACAGGACGGACCGGCGGATCCTCAGCCACCTTCAGGCCGACGGCCGGGTTTCCACGGTGGATCTGGCCGAGCGCATCGGCCTGTCGCCGACCTCGACGAGCGAGCGCCTCAAGCGCCTGCAGCGGGAGGGGTACGTCACCGGCTTCCGGGCCATGCTGGACCCCGCCCGCGTGGGCCTCGGGCTCCTCGTCTTCGTCGAGGTCTCCCTCGACAAGACCACGCCCGACGTGTTCGAGCGCTTCGCGGCCGCCGTCCGCCGCGCGCCCGAGGTGCTGGAGTGCCACATGGTGGCGGGCGGCTTCGACTACCTCGTCAAGACTCGCGTGGCCGACATGGCGGCCTACCGCCGCTTCCTCGGCGACATCCTGCTCGCGCTGCCCGGCGTGAAGGAGACCCGCACCTACGCCGTGATGGAGGAGGTCAAGAGCGACGGGGTGCTGCCGGTGTAGGGGACCGCCCCGCCGCTACGCGCTCCCTCTCTGCGCCTACTCCCTCTCCCCGCCTACTCCCTCTCCCCGCCTGCGGGGAGAGGGCCGGGGTGAGGGGCCGGTCGGTGAGGCGAGCAGCATCCACCTCACCCCGTCATGGCGTTTTCGATGAGCCGAGCGACATACGCCTCCCCGATGTCATGGCCGGGCTCGACCCGGCCACCTCCATTGTAGAGGCGCGTTGCCCCCGCAGCGGCAGCTATCGCGCGCTTCTTGTCGGGATGGCGGGGTCGAGCGCGGCCATGACACCGGAGCCATCGCGCTTTACCGACCGGCCCCTCACCCCAGCCCTCTCCCCGCAGGCGGGAGAGGGAGTAGGCGACGGGGAGACGGAGTCCCGTGCCGGGAGTGGGAGGCCGTGCCTGCTGCCTCCCCGTTCACCATCTGCCCAATCCCCCGGCAAATCGCTTGACGCGTCTCCGCATTCTGTTTGCATGAACCCAAGGAATGCGGCGCCGCGGCACGGAAACGGCACGGGGCTTGCCAGGACGGCGGCAGGGGCAGCCTGCTGCCGCCGGAATTCGGGAACAGACCGGCCTCAGGGAGGAGCGAGATGACGGATCAGCACATGAAGGGCGCGCGGACGGCGCGGTCCTGGATCATCGGCGCCTGCGCGGGCCTCGCGGCCGCGCTCGGCGCCTCGACCGCGATGGCGCAGACGGCGGTCCGGTTCTCCCTCGACTGGCGCTGGGAGGGCCCGGCGGCGCCGTTCGCGGTCGCCCTCGACAAGGGCTACTTCAAGGCGGAAGGCCTCGACGTCACCATCGATCCGGCCTCGGGCTCGCGCGAGCCGATCTCCCGCGTGGCGTCGGGCACCTACGACATGGGCTTCGGCGACGTGAACTCGCTGATCCGCTTCCGCGACGAGAACCCCGGCACCGCCATCAAGGCCGTGATGGTGGTCTACGACCGCCCGCCCTTCGCGATCGTCGGCCGCAAGAGCCGCGGCATCACCAAGGAGGTCGCGAGCCTCCAGGGCAAGAAGTTCGGCGCGCCCGCGGCCGACGCCGCCTTCGCGCAATGGCCGATCTTCAAGGCCGTCAACAAGATCGACGATTCCACCATGAAGCTCGAGAACGTGGGCTTCCCCGTGCGCGAGCCCATGCTGGCGCAGGGCGAGGTCGACGCGGTGTTCGGCTTCTCGATGTCGTCCTACATGAACCTGAAGTCCCGCGGCGTGCCGGCCGACGACATCGTCGTGATGCTGATGAGCGATTACGGCGTCGAGCTCTACGGCAACACCATCCTGGTCTCGCCGAAATTCGCCGCCGAGAAGCCCGAGGCCGTCAAGGGCTTCCTGCGCGCCCTCATGAAGGGCGTGCAGGACACCGTGAAGGACCCGTCCACCGCCGTCGACGGCGTCATCAAGCGCAACGACGTCGCCAAGAAGGACGTGGAGCTCGAGCGCCTCAAGATGGTGCTCGACCAGAACATGATCACGCCCGCCGTGAAGCAGAACGGCTTCGGCGGCATCGACAAGGCCCGCTTCGAGAAGGCCCTCGATCAGATCGGGCTCACCTTCACCTACAAGAACAAGCCGAAGGTCGAGGACATCTTCACGGACCAGTTCCTGCCGGCCGCGGAGCTGCGGAAGATCCCGTAAGAGGCGAATGGCGAATGGTTATCGATGGTAGGAGCTGATGACGACCGACAGCCAGACGGCTTCTTCCACTCGCCACTCGCCACTCGCCACTCGCCCATGAAATCCTTCGTCGACATCCATGACGTCACCCACATCTACGGCGGGGCCGAGGACGGCGCGCCGGCGGTCGAGGGCCTGAGCCTGACGGTCCGCGAGGGCGAGTTCGCGGCGATCGTGGGGCCGTCGGGCTGCGGCAAGTCCACGCTCATGAAGCTCGCGACCGGACTGCAATTCCCGAAATCCGGCACCGTCGTCGTGGCCGGGCAACAGGTCGGCGCGCCCGTCAAGCTCGCCGGCATGGCGTTCCAGAATCCCACCATGCTGCCCTGGCGCACCACGCTGGAGAACCTGCTCCTGCCGCTCGAGATCGTGCAGCCGCATCGAAGCCGGATCCGCCGCCGCAAGGCCGAATACGTCGCCAAGGCCGAGGCGCTCCTCGCGCAGGTGGGCCTCAAGGGGCAGGGCGACAAATACCCGTGGCAGCTCTCCGGCGGCATGCAGCAGCGGGCGTCCCTGTGCCGGGCGCTGATCCACGAGCCCAAGCTCCTGATGCTCGACGAGCCCTTCGGAGCCCTCGACGCCTTCACCCGCGAGGAGCTCTGGTGCGTGATCCGCGACCTCCACGCGGCGCAGGGCGTCACCGTGATCCTCGTGACCCACGACCTGCGCGAGGCCGTCTTTCTGGCCGACCGGATCTTCTGCATGAGCGCCCGGCCCGGCCGCATCATCGCCGAGCGCGAGGTCGACCTGCCCCGCCCGCGCGACCTGGAGGTGACCTACACGCCGGCATTCTCCGCGATCGTGCACGAATTGCGCGGCCACATCGCCGGCGCCCGGAAGGCTGCGTAGAATGGCCAAGCGCAAAGACCGAACGCTCATCCTCGCGCCCTGGGTCTTCACGATCGGCTTCTTCCTCGTCTGGGAGTTCGCCTGCCGCTTCCTCGGCGTCTCGCCCTTCGTGCTGCCGTCGCCGACCTCGGTGCTGGCCGCGATCTGGGAGTACCGCACGCAACTCGCCTATCACGGCTTCCACACCCTGTGGATGACGCTGGCGGGCTTCGGGCTCGCCACGGGGTTCGGGCTCCTGCTCGGCATGGCGCTCGGCGCCTCGCGGATCGTCAACGCCGGCAGCTATCCGCTCCTCGTCGGCTTCAACTCGATCCCGAAGGTCGCGGTGGTGCCGATCCTGGTGTTCTGGTTCGGCGTCGGCTGGCTGCCGCCGGTGCTCACCGCCTTCCTGATCTCGTTCTTCCCGATCGTGGTGAACGTCGCGACCGGCATCTCGACCATCGAGCCCGAGACCGAGGACGTGCTGCGCGCGCTCGGCGCCTCCAAGGCCGACATCATCCTCAAGGTGGGCGTGCCGCGCGCGATGCCGTATTTCTTCGGCTCGCTGAAAGTGGCGATCACGCTGGCTTACGTGGGCTCGGTGATCGGCGAGCAGAACGCCTCGAACGTCGGCATCGGCAACCTGCTCACCCGCGCGTCCGCGGCCTTCGAGGTTCCCCTCGTCTGGGCCGCCCTCGTGGTCCTCGCGGTGATGGGCGTCGTCATGTACACCGCGACCGTGATGATCGAGCGCTCCATGACGGGCTGGGCCCAGCGCAGCAACATGGCGGCGGCGTAAATCCCGGTCTCCCGCGCTCCTGCCCCCTCTCCCCGCCTGCGGGGAGAGGGCTGGGGTGAGGGGCGGGTCGGATGAGCGCAACATATCCACCTCACCCCTGTCATGGCCGGGCTCGACCCGGCCACCTCGATCGGAAAGGCGCGCGGCCCGGAGCAACACCCATCGCGGTCATCACGCCGGGATGGCCGGGTCGAGCCCGGCCATGACACGGATGCACTGAGCTTTTCCGACCGGCCCCTCACCCAACCCTCTCCCCGCCTGCGGGGAGAGGGGGCGTCCGGCGGGGAGAGAGAGGCCTGTGGTGACAGGGAATGGCCCCCGCCGGCCCTATTTGCTAGACCGGGCGCCATGCTCGAACCCACCTCCGATTACGACACCCTCGTCGCCGCGTTCCGCTGGCGCATCCCGGACCGCTACAACATCGGGGTCGACGTCTGCGACCGCTGGGCCGCCGTGGAGCCGGACCGGCCCGCGATCCTGGAGGTCGGCGCCGACGGGCGGGTCGCGCCCTTCACCTACGGCGCCCTGCACGAGACCTCGAACCGGCTCGCCGATGCGCTGCGGGCGCGCGGCGTCGGGCGCGGCGACCGGGTCGCGCTGCTGCTGCCGCAGGGGGCCGCGGTCGCGGTCGTGCACGTGGCGGTCTACAAGCTCGGCGCTGTCGCCCTGCCGCTCGCGGCCCTGTTCGGGGTCGACGCCATCGAATACCGCCTGAAGGACGCGGGCGCCAAGGCGATCGTCACCAACGCGGCGGGCCTCGCCAAGCTCAAGGCGATCGGCGACCTGCCCGATCTTGGGGTCGTCGTCAGCACCGACGGCCCGGACGGCCCGGCCGCGGGCTTCGCCGAACTCCTGGAGGCGGGCCGGCCCGATTTCGCCCCCGTCGACACGGCGGCCGACGATCCCGCGATGATGATCTACACCTCCGGGACCACCGGCCCGCCGAAGGGCGCGCTCCACGCGCACCGGGTGCTGCTCGGGCATCTGCCCGGCGTGCAGATGCCGCACGAGTTCCTGCCGCAGGCGGGCGACCGGCTCTGGACGCCCGCCGACTGGGCCTGGGCCGGGGGCCTGCTCAACATCCTTCTGCCCGGCCTGCATTTCGGCGTGCCGGTCGTCGCCCGAAAAGCGGAAAAATTCGACCCCGAGGAGGCCTTCCGCCTCATGGCGGATCACGGCGTGCGCAACACCTTCGTGCCGCCGACGGCGCTGCGCATGCTGCGCACGGTGCCGAATCCGGCCGGGCGCTTCGACCTCAAGCTGCGCACGGTGGCGTCCGGCGGCGAGGCGCTCGGGGCCGAGACCTTCGCGTGGGGGCGCGAGGCGCTGGGGCTCACGATCAACGAGTTCTACGGCCAGACCGAGTGCAACCTGGTGCTCGCCTCCTGCGCGGCGATCGGCGTCGCCCGGGCCGGCGCCATCGGGCGCCCGGTGCCGGGGCATCGCGTGGCGGTGATCCGCGAGGACGGCTCACGGTGCGAGCCGGACGAGATCGGCCAGATCGCCGTCCGGCGGCCCGACCCGGTGATGTTCCTGTCGTACTGGAACAAGCCCGGCGCCACGGAGGCCAAGTTCGTGGGCGACTGGATGACCACCGGCGACCAGGGCCGCTTCGACGGGGACGGTTACGTCCATTTCGTCGGCCGCGACGACGACGTCATCACCTCGGCGGGCTACCGCATCGGCCCCGGCGAGATCGAGGATTGCCTCATCCGCCACCCGGCCGTGGCGCTCGCGGCCGCCGTCGGCAAGCCCGACCCGCTGCGCACCGAGATCGTCAAGGCCTTCGTGGTGCTCAAGGAGGGCCAGCGGCCCTCCGATGCGCTCGCCGCCGACATCCAGGCCTTCGTGCGTGCCCGACTCTCCGCCCACGAATACCCGCGCGAGATCGCCTTCCGGACCCACCTGCCGCTCACCACCACGGGCAAGGTGATCCGGCGCCTGCTCCGCGACGAGGCGTAGAGGGAGTCATGCTGCGGAGAGGAAGCCCTACCGCCGCAGCGACAGCGGGTTGTCGGAGAGCGCCGCCGCGTCGGGGCTGTCGATTGCGGGCTTGCCCAGGAACGCGTTCCACAGCGTCTCGACGTAGCCTCGGTCGAGGTCGTCGACGATGAAGACGAGGCGGGTGCGGCGGTCGGGGCTCGGCCAGGCGGGCAGGACCGCAGGGACGTGGACCACGTGCTGGACGCCGTGGATCACGACCGGCCGGTCCGGATCCTCGGCGAGGCCGACGAGGCCCTTCACGCGCAGGAGCTTCGCGCCCGCCTGCGAGCGCAGCAGGTCGAGGAACATGTCGAGGGCGCCCTGGCGCACCGGCGCGTCGCTCGTGAGGCAGAAGGCCCGGATGCGCGCGTCGTGCCGGTTCACGTCGTGATGGTGGTGATGGCCATGCCCGTGACCGCCGTGGTGCTGGTGCGCATGGCTCTCGCGCTCGGCGCGCTCGACGGCCTCGGCCTGCAGCCAATCGCCCACGTCCGCGATCTTGCCGTCGAGGGCGAAGAGGCCGCCGGCGATCACGGCCGCGGCCGGCACGGCGCCGTCGACGGCGGTCACGATCGCGGCGCCCGGATTGAGGCGGCGGAGGCGCTCGAGGAGAGCGTCCGAAGCCCCGGCGAGATCGGTCTTCGTCAGCACGATGCGGTCGGCGACGGCGGCCTGGCGGACCGCTTCCGGGTGCGCGTCGAGGGTCGCGGGCCCGTTGACCGCGTCCACCACCGCGACCACGCCCTCGAGCGCGTAGCGCAGCGAGAGATAGGGGTGGTAGAGCACCGCGTGCAGGATCGGCGCCGGGTCGGCGAGGCCCGTGGTCTCGATCACCACGCGCCGGAAGGGCAGGATGCGGCCGTTGTCGCGCTTGCGCAGCAGGTCTTCCAGCGTTGCGACGAGGTCGCCCCGCACGGTGCAGCACAGGCATCCCGCCGAGAGCAGGATCATGCCCTCGTCCACGGTCTCGACGAGCAGGTGGTCGAGGCCGATCTCGCCGAACTCGTTGATGATCACCACCGTGTCGGCGAGGGCCGGATCCTGCAGCAGCCGGTTGAGGAGCGTGGTCTTGCCGGCGCCGAGGAACCCGGTCAGCACGGTGAGCGGGATCGGCGGCAGGGGCCCGCGGGGCGCGTCGGTCATGAGGCTTCTCCCAGAATGCCGGGCATCAGAGCATCGGGTGCGTCGGTCATGCGTTGTCTCCCGAAGCGGTCGGAGCCGCGGCGGCGCGGCGCTCGGTCAGGACCACGTTGGCGACGATCGCCGAGAGCACCAGCGCTCCCCCGAGCCATTGCAGCGGGCTCAGGGGCTCGTCGAGGATCACGGTCGAGGACAGGGCCGCGACCACGGGTTCGGCGCAGAAGATGATGCCGGCCGCCACCGCCGGAATGCGCACGAGCGCCATGAACTGCAGCACGAAGCCGAAAACGTAGCCGCCGATCGTCATCGCGACCGCATAAGGGGCGAGCATCATGTTCGAGGGCGGCGCGAGGTGTCCGGCCGCGAGCCCGATCAGGGCCGCGAAGGGCAGCACCAGGACGTGGATCCAGAACACCTTGGCGTAGACCCCGGTCCGCGGGGAGCGGGCCGCCGCGAAGAACTGGGTCGCGGTCGCCAGGCTCGCGAGGAGCGCGAGCGCGAGCCCGCGCCAGTCGAGGTCGCCCGCGGCCGGGCCGACCACGAGCACGACGCCGACGAGCGCGAGCGCCACCACGGCGAGCAGGGTCGGGGTCAGCCGCGTGCCCTCCACGAACGGGCTCGCGAGCACGATGAACACCGGGTAGGTGTAGAACACCACCACCGCGACCGCGACCGGAATGAAGGCGACGGCCGAGAGGTAGCACACGCCGATCAGCGTGGTGGAGAGCCCGAGCACGACCATCAGGCCGCGCTCGCCGCGTGCGACCCGCAGCGAGCGGCGCATGGCGGCAGCCGCGATGCCGACGAGGGCGAGCATCAGCAGGACGCGGTAGACCACGATGGTCGAGCCGCTGACCCCCGCGAAGGATGCGAGCCGCGCATAGCCGATGTTGAGGCCGTAGAGCGTCGCGGAGGCCACGGCCATCGCGAGGCCGGCGGCCGCGAGCGGGGGAGGGGACATGATCTCGGACGGGGAGTGGAGGCGATCCGGCGGAGCCCACCGTTCGCCCATGGGCCCGCCGATGGCAAGGGGCCCGGATCGGGCGCCCGCCGGAGCGGGCGCCGGACGTCAGCTGCGGGGCGCCGGCTTCGCGGTCTCGTTGGCGGCCGCCTTGGCGCCGGGCTTGCGCGGCTCCGGCTTCGCGGCCTCGGCCGCCTTCGGGGCACCGGCCTTGCGCGCTTCCGGCTTCTCGGCCTGCGGCTTGGCCTCGGGCTTCACGGGTTTCCTGGCGGCCGGCTTCGCGGCGGCCTTGCCCTCGTCGGCAGCGGGCTTCGGCGCGGCGGCTGCGGGCTTGGCGGCCGGATCCGGCTTGGCGGCGACCTGGGGCGCGGGCTTCGCGGCCGGCTTGGGGGCGGGCTTCGCGGCGCTGCCCTCGGCCGGGACGGGCTTGGCCGCCGCGGGCTTGGCGGCCGCGCTCTCGGACGCGGCGGGTTTGGCCGGAGCGGGCCGGGCCGCGACGGGCTTGGCGGCGGGCTTCGGCTTCGTCTCCGCGGCCTCCGGGGCCGGCTTCGCCGTCGCGTCCGCGTCCTCGGCGGCGGGCCGGGCCGCCACGGCCTTGCCGCGCTTCGCCTTCCTGTCGAGGCGCGCCTTCTCCTCGGCGTCCTCGGCCTCGGCCTGGGCCTTCGCCTCCGCGGCGTTCGGCGGGTTGGCGCCGAGCCAGACGTCGACGGGCTGCACGGCCGCGCGCGGCCCGAGCACCGTCCGGTTCGCCGGGGCGAGCGTGCCGCCCGCATAGGCCATCAGGTTCGGGACGGAGAACAGGCCGCTGCTCTCGGCCCCGGCCGCCACGGTCATGCCGCCGTCGTCCTCGCCCGGCACCGGTCCGCGCCGGTCGCAGATCACCGAGCGCATGTTCGGGGGCGCGAGCGACGCGGAGGCCGGCAGAGCCTCGAGCGAGGGGTTGAAGGTCGAGGAGCGCTCGAAGCCGAGGTCGAACAGCTCGGCCGCCTTGAGGGTGCGCTCGTTCGCCGAGGACGAGCCCATCACCACGGTGATGAGGCGGCGCCCGTTGCGGCTCGCGGTCGCGACCACGTTGAAGCCGCCGGCGCAGATGAAGCCGGTCTTCATGCCGTCCGCGCCCGGATAACGGCCGATCAGGCCGTTGTGGTTGCGCATGATGCGGCGGCCGAAGCGGATCGCGCCGATATGGAACAGGTCCGCGTGCTCGGGGAAGTCGCGCATCAGGGCGCGGGCGAGCACCGCCATGTCGCGGGCGGAGGTGTATTGCCGTTCGTCCGGCAGCCCGTGCGGGTTGGTCCAGTGGCTCTCGCGCATGCCGATGCGCAAGGCGGTGTCGTTCATGAGCGCCGCGAAGCCTTCGACCGACCCGCCCAGGTTCTCGGCGATCGTGGCGGCGACGTCGTTGGCCGACTTCACCATGATGATCCGCAGCGCGTTGTCGAGGCGGATCTGGCTGCCCGGCCTGAACGCCATCTTGGACGGCGGCAGCGCATAGGCGGTCTCGGAGACGGTGAGGAGCGTATCCATCCCGACCCGGCCCTGGCGCACCAGGTCGAAGGCCACGTAGGTGGTCATCAGCTTGGTGATCGAGGCCGGGAACCAGGGATCCGTCGCCCGGTCGGCATGGAGCACCCGGCCCGATTCCGCGTCGACCACCAGCGAGGGCCCGTTGGCCCAGGCCGCGCCTCCCATCAGGACCGCGAAGGCGGCGGCCGCCAGACGCAGGGCGCCCGGCCGGACGGCCCGGGGGAAGCGGCTGCGCTCCCGGCTCGCGCCATCGCGGAGCATCGGGCTGAACAGGCGCAGGACTTGGCTCAGAGCCATTCGGGTTTGCTCCGTCCTCGAACGTTTCGTGTTGTAGGGCGCGGTTGCCCCCGGCAAGCAGCAGGGCTCTCGTTGTCCCCAGCAAACGGCAAAGCGCGCCGAAGCAGCCGTGGGCGGACCCTTGTGCGGGCCGCACTCTACATTCATCCGTGGCAACAGCATGGCGGAGATCGCCCGTCCTGCCAAGCTTCGCCGTGTCCCGGGGCCGGGACGCGAGGGCTCCGGCGCCCGGTTCTCGATTAGCGGCGAACCGATGCAAAGGTTCCGGATCCCGCGGCCGATCGGACCGCTCGCCGGGCGCGGGGGGCCGCCATGCGCCCCTGCGATTGCCGGCGCGCCCGGGGATGGCGTATCGGGGACGGGCGCTCTCCCTCGGGTGCTCTCCCTGTGGGTACTGCCCGTGGGTGCTCTCCATCGGGCGCTCCCCCTCGGGCGCTCCTCTTTGCAGATCGGCGGCTTCCCGGCCATGGACGTGACCCTCCTCTGGATCCCCGCCACCCTCGTGGCCGCCGCCGCCCAGACGGCCCGCAACGCCACCCAGCGGAGCCTGACCGAGCGCATCGGCACCGTCGGGGCCACGCAGGTCCGCTTTCTCTACGGCTTTCCCTTCTCGCTCGCCTTCCTGGCCCTGATGCGGCTTGCCACCGGCGAGGCGGTGCCGGGCCCCGATCCCGGGTTTCTCGCTTTCATCCTGCTCGGCGCGGCGGCCCAGATCCTCGCCACCGCCCTGATGCTCGCCGCCATGCGCGAGCGCTCCTTCTCGGTCGTGACCGCCACGATCAAGACCGAGCCCGTGCAGGTCGCCCTCTTCGGCCTCGTGCTCCTCGGCGACCCGGTCACGCTTCCGATCGCCCTCGCGATCGCGATCGCGACCACGGGCGTCGTGCTCATGTCGGTGAAGCCCGGCGGGTCCGATCTCGCGACCGCGGCGGGATGGCGGCCGGTCGGGCTCGGGATCGTGGCCGGGGCCTTCTTCGCGCTTGCCGCCATCGGCTTCCGCGGCGCGATCCAGTCCCTCGACCACGGCTCGTTCCTGATCCGCGCCACGACCACGCTGGCCTGGGGCCTCGGCGCCCAGACCCTCATCCTCGTGGCCTGGCTCGGCCTGTTCGACCGGGCGGCGCTGCTCGGGAGCTTCCGGGTCTGGCGGCCCTCGCTCGGCGCAGGCTTCCTCGGGGCGCTCGCCTCGCAGTTCTGGTTCATCGGCTTCGCCCTCACCACGGCCGCGAACGTGCGGACGCTTGCCCTCGTCGAGGTCCTCATGGCCCAGGCGGTGTCGCACCGGCTCCTGTCGCAGAACACGACGCGACGAGAGATCCTGGGCCTCGTCCTCATCGTCGGCGGCGTCGCCTTGCTCCTCGCGGTGCAGCGCTGAGGGCCGGCTCCCGGGTTGCGGAACGAGCCTTGCGCCTTGCGGCGCAGCGCTGAGGAGCCGCCTCGGGCCTTTCGGGATGAGAAAGCCTCAAGCCGCCATGAGACAACTTCAACCCTCATGAGCGGCGCGCAATCTTGCCCCGGCGGTCCCCCGGGCGCATCTTGGGGCTTGAGACGCACCTTCACGGACAACGGACGAGGATCTCGATGACCGCCTGCATCGTGGGCTGGGCCCATACCCCCTTCGGCAAGCAAGACGCGGAGAGCGTGGAGAGCCTCGTGGTGCGGGTCACCCGGGACGCGCTCGAGCATGCGGGCATCGGGCCCGATGATGTCGACGAGGTGGTGCTCGGCCATTTCAACGGCGGGTTCAGCCCCCAGGACTTCACGGCCTC
The DNA here is from genome assembly GCA_036263675.1 of Microvirga sp. Lineage (GTDB taxonomy): Bacteria > Pseudomonadota > Alphaproteobacteria > Rhizobiales > Beijerinckiaceae > Microvirga. The sequence goes on from DATAGO010000038.1 coordinate 126,707, forward strand.
GCTCGTGTTCCAGGCCGACGACCGCTTCCGCTTCAAGCCCGCGACCCGGGTCGAGAACGCCTGCGCGACCGGCTCGGCGGCGGTCCACCAGGCCATCAAGACCATCGAGGCGAAGCGCGCCCGGGTCGTGCTCGTGGTCGGCGTCGAGCAGATGACGAAGACGCCGGGGCCGGAGATCGGCCGAAACCTCCTCAAGGCGTCCTATCTCCCCGAGGACGGCGAGACCGTCGGCGGTTTCGCCGGCGTGTTCGGGCAGATCGCGGGCCGCTACTTCCAGGCCTACGGCGACCAGTCCGACGCGCTCGCCATGATCGCGGCCAAGAACCACAAGAACGGCGTCTCGAACCCCTACGCCCAGATGCGCAAGGACCTCGGCTTCGAGTTCTGCCGCGCCGAATCCGAGAAGAACCCGTTCGTGGCCGGGCCCCTGAAGCGCACCGACTGCTCGCTCGTCTCCGACGGCGCCGCCGCGCTCGTCCTCACCGACACCGAGACGGCGCTCCGCATGCGCCGCGCCGTGGCCTTCCGCTCGACCGCCCACGTGCAGGACTTCCTGCCGATGTCGAAGCGCGACATCCTCCAGTTCGAAGGCTGCGCGCTCGGCTGGAAAAAGGCGCTGGGCGACGCCGGCATCACCCTCGACGACCTCTCCTTCGTGGAGACGCACGACTGCTTCACGGTCGCGGAGCTCATAGAGTACGAGGCCATGGGGCTGACCAAGCCCGGCCAAGGCGCGATCGCGATCCGCGAGGGTTGGACGCAGAAAGACGGCAAGCTGCCCGTGAACGCCTCCGGCGGCCTCAAGGCCAAAGGCCATCCGATCGGCGCGACGGGCGTGTCCATGCACGCGCTCTCGGCGATGCAGCTCTGCGAGGACGCGGGCGACATGCAGGTCCGCAACCCGGTCCTCGGCGGCGTGTTCAACATGGGCGGCGCCGCGGTCGCCAACTACGTGAGCGTGCTCGAGCGGATCAAGTAGGAGGCCGGCGCCGGAGCGGCCGGGGACACCCTCCGTGTCATCCCCTTCCCCTGCGCGCTGCCGCGCTCGGGCCGGGGATGACACGGAGGGTGCTGGATCCCGTTCCCTCTAGCAGCTTCGCTGTTTCCGGCCGGGGATGACACCGTAGGTCCCGGATCCCCTCCGCCCCGGCCCGATCCGCAGGCCACCCTCTCGGCTTCAGGGAGAGAGATTCGAGAATCCCGTGCTCCCCTTCCTGGTCCTCCTCTTCGCCTACGTGCTGAGCCAGTTCTACCGGGCGTTCCTCGCCATCGTGGCCGGAGACCTGTCGCGGGACCTCGGGCTCGACGCCGCCGATCTCGGCGCCCTGTCGGCGATCTGGTTCGCGACCTTCGCGTTCGCGCAGTTTCCCGTCGGCATGGCGCTCGACCGGGCGGGGCCGCGCCGCACCATCGCGGGGTTCATGACCATGGCGGTCCTGGGCGCGGCGTGGCTAAGCCTGGCGCGGAGCTTTCCGGAATGCCTCGCCGCCATGGCGCTGATCGGGATCGGCTGCTCGCCCGTGCTCATGGGGAGCCTCTATTTTTTCGGCCGCACCTATCCGGCCGACCGCTTCGCCATGCTGGCCTCCCTGATGATCGGCTTCGGCTCCGCCGGGAACCTCCTCGGCGCGACCCCGCTGGCGCTTGCGGTCGAGGCGCTCGGCTGGCGCGGCGCCATGGGGGTGATCGCCGGGATCACGGCCCTGAGCGCCCTCGTGATGGTCCTGTTCCTGCGCGATCCGCCGCGGGCCGAGGGGGCAGCGGCGGGCGGCGGCGTGTTCGGGGGGCTCGGCGCGATCGTCGGGATCCGGGCGCTCTGGGTGCTGCTGCCGCTCACCTGCACGAGCTATGCCGTGGTGATCGCCGCGCGCTCCCTGTGGATCGCGCCGTTCCTCAGTGAGGTGCACGGCTTCTCGGTGACGGAGCGCGGCCACGCGGCGCTCGCCATGGCGGGCGCCATGACCGCGGGCGCGCTCGCCTACGGCCCGCTCGAGCGCTGGATCGGCAGCCCCAAGGTCACGACGCTCGCGGGCAGCCTCGTGACCGCGGGCGCCTTCGTCGCGCTCGGCCTCGTGGGCGAGCGGAGCGCGGCCCTCGCGCTCGCGCTCCTCGCGCTCGCGGGCGCGGCCGGCCTGACCTACGGCATCCTCATGGCCCATGCGCGCCAGTTCTTCCCGGCGCACCTCCTCGGGCGGGGCGTCACCTTCATGAACTTCGCCTTCATCGGCGGCGCCGGAATCCTGCAATGGCTCTCCGGCCGCTTCGTGCAGGGGGCGCGGGACGCCGGCACGCCGCCGGACGCGGCCTTCGGCCACCTCCATCTCGCCTTCGGGCTCGTGCTGCTGGCCGCGACGCTGGTCTACGCCTTCGCGCCGGCCCGGCCGCGGGAAGCGGCAGCGGTCCGCTAGCCTTGCGCTACTCCCCCGGCGCCCGCGCCTTGATGGCGAGCGCGTGCAGGCCGCGCTCGAAGGCGCCGGCGAGCGCCGCGTTCACGATCCGGTGGCGCTCGACCCGGCTCTTGCCCTGGAAGGCCTCCGACACGATATCAAGGCGGAAGTGAGTTTCGCCCCCCTCGCGCCAGCCCACATGACCCTGATGCTGGTGCGATTCATCCGTGACCGCGAGATGGGTGGGCCGGAGGGTCTCCTCCAGCGTCCGGGCGATCCAAGCCTGCAGGGTCATCGTCGAGACGCCTTCGTGTACGGGCCGCCGCGCGGCCCTTCGTTTCGTGTGATCAGCCCGCCGTCAACCGCGGCGGGGCCGTTGGTTCCCTGATTCAATGGGAGTGCGGCTAAAAGCGTTCAACCCTTGCCGGCCATGATGGACACTGCTCATAATCCCCCGACGATGGATTACAACTCGCCCCTGTTCGCCCGCATCCGGATCAAGCCGACCGCCGACGAGCCGCGCGAGACCGCCTCACCGGCCTGCGAGCATCCGGGCTGCACGGGGGCAGGGCTCTACCGGGCCCCGAAGGGCCGCGGGCAGGAGGGGCGCTACTTCCAGTTCTGCCTCGACCACGTGCGGGCCTACAACGCCTCCTACAACTACTTCGCCGGCATGTCGGACGACGCGGTCGCGGCCTACCAGAAGGACGCGATCATCGGCCATCGCCCGACCTGGGCCATGGGCGTGAACCCCGCGGCCCCGGGCGAGGCGGCCGCGCCCCAGGCCCGGGAATGGGCCTATGCCGACCCGCTCGGGGTCCTGCACGGCCAGGACTTCCGGCGCGCCCGCCGGGCGGCACCGGCGGAGCCGAAGCGGCCGCGCTATTCCGGCCCCGTGCGCCGGGCGCTGGACGTGCTCGGCCTCGACGAGACCGCGGACGCCGCCGCCATCAAGGGCCAGTACAAGGCCCTGGTGAAGCGCTTCCACCCGGACGCCAACGGCGGCGACCGCTCCTTCGAGGAGCGCCTGCGCGACATCATCCGGGCCCACGACGTCCTGAAACAGGCCGGCTTGTGCTAGAGCCTGTTCCCGAGAAGGTGCAGACTTTTCGGATGAGATCATGCGGCACGGCAATGACTTAGAGAGCCCGATCGCGTCCGTCTGAAGCGATCGTGCTCCAGGAGCCGGCCGGCGGCGCCCCCTCGACGGGGCGCCGGACTGCCGCCGATGCAGCCCCATCGTGCGGGAACCGAAATTGCGCCCGGGCGCGGCGCGCATTATGAACCCCCCTGCGCTTGGCTGTTCAGGGCACCTTAAACCGGCACCCTCAAGGCCGATTTTCCACCACCGATCCGATTGACGACGAGGCCCCCATGCCAGCCACCCCCGAGACCCTGACCGCCCGGCCGGACATGAAGGTGTCCGTGCGCCAGGTCTTCGGCATCGACTCGGACCTGGAGGTCCCGGCTTTCTCGCAGGCCGAGGAGCACGTGCCGGACCTCGACCCGGATTACCTTTTCGACCGCGAGACCACGCTGGCGATCCTGGCGGGCTTCGCGCGCAACCGCCGCGTGATGATCACGGGCTATCACGGCACGGGCAAGTCGACCCATATCGAGCAGGTCGCGGCCCGCCTCAACTGGCCCTGCGTGCGCGTCAACCTCGACAGCCACGTCTCGCGCATCGACCTCGTCGGCAAGGACGCGATCGTGCTCCAGGAGGGCAAGCAGGTCACCGCCTTCCAGGACGGCATCCTGCCCTGGGCGCTGCAGAACAACGTGGCCCTGGTCTTCGACGAGTACGACGCCGGCCGCCCGGACGTGATGTTCGTGATCCAGCGCGTGCTCGAGCAGTCGGGCCGCCTGACGCTCCTCGACCAGCGCCGGGTGATCAAGCCGCATCCGGGCTTCCGCCTCTTCGCCACCGCCAACACGGTGGGCCTCGGCGATACGTCGGGCCTCTATCACGGCACGCAGCAGATCAACCAGGGCCAGATGGACCGGTGGTCGATCGTCACGACCCTGAATTACCTGCACCACGACAAGGAGGTCGACATCGTCCTCTCCAAGGCCAAGCACTACCAGGGCCAGGAGGGCCGCGACATCGTCAACAAAATGGTGCGGGTCGCGGACCTCACCCGCAACGCCTTCATCAACGGCGACCTCTCGACCGTGATGAGCCCCCGCACGGTGATCACCTGGGCCGAGAACGCCGAGATCTTCGGCGATATCGGCTTCGCCTTCCGGGTGACCTTCCTGAACAAGTGCGACGAGCTCGAGCGGGCCCTCGTGGCGGAGTTCTACCAGCGCTCCTTCGGCAAGGAACTGCCCGAGAGCGCCGTCAACGTGGTGATGAGCTAGGCGGGGGCCACCATGTCGGATCCGATCCCGAAGGAGCGGGCCCCGGTCGATCGCTCGCCGACGGCGAGCCGGACGCCCTACGAGGAGGACGCCTACACCTGGGCGCTGGAGCAATGCGCGCTTCTGGAGGCCAGGCAGTTCGACCGCTTGGATGTCGTCAACTTGCTGGACGAGGTGGGTGACGTGGCCCGGCGGGAATTCGACAAGCTCGTGAGCGCCCTTCGGGTGCTGATGCTGCACCTGCTGAAGTGGGATCACCAGCCGGAGCGGCGCAGCCGGAGCTGGGTGCTCAGCATCGCCGAGCAGCGCGAGCAGATTTCCGCAGTGCTCGACGACAATCCAGGGCTGAAGAGCCGGCAGGACGAGGCGGCGGCGCGTGCCTACAGGCAAGGCCGATTGGGTGCGGCGAAGGAAACGGACCTGCCCCTCGACGTCTTTCCGGCGGAATGCCCCTATTCCTGGGACGACCTGATGCGCCGCGAGATCCTGCAAGATCCGAACTCGGGCCACTGACCTCATGTCCATCTCGAACCGCAAGCCCGGAGACCGGAAGGAAGCGCCCGCGGAGCCGCTGAAGCGCTCCGTCGCGGGCTGCATGCGCGCGATCGCCAAGAAATCCGACCTCGAGGTCATGTTCGCCTCCGACCGCCCGGCGCTCATGGGCGACAAGGCGCGCCTTCCCGAGCCGCCGCGCCGCCTGACCTCCCAGGACGTGGCAGTGCTGCGCGGGCATTCCGATTCCATGGCCCTGCGCCTCGCCTGCCACGACGCGGCCGTCCACCGCCGCCTCGCGCCGGAGGGTCAGGCGGCCCGCGCGGTGTACGACGCGGTCGAGCAGGCCCGCGTCGAATCGATCGGCTCGCGCCGCATGGCCGGCATGGCCTCGAACCTCTCGGCCATGCTGGAGGACCGCTACCACCGCGGCGGCAAGTACGAGGAGATCACCGACCGCGCCGACGCGCCCCTCGAGGACGCCCTCGCGCTGATGGTCCGCGAGCGCCTCACGGGCCTCAAGCCGCCGCCGGCCGCGGCCAAGATCGTCGAGCTCTGGCGCGACGACATCGAGGCCAGGGCGGGGCGCGACCTCGACCGCCTCCTCAAGAACATCGAGCACCAGCGCGACTTCGCCCGTTCCGTGCGCGAACTCCTGACCTCCCTCGACATGGCGGACGAGGCCGCCTTCGACCCGGAGGACGAGGACAGCGAGGACGAGAACGAGTCGAACCAGGACCCGCAGCAGGGCGAGGGCGAGAGCGAGGAGGAATCGCAAGGCGACCGCGCCGAGGTCGAGGTCTCGGACGACGCCAGCGAGGACGTCGAGGACGGCGCCACGGAGGCCGCCGACGCGCCCACGGGCGAGATGCCCGACGAATCCGACGAGGCGGATTCGGAGGAGGCCTCCGAGGCCTGGCGGCCGCCGTCGTCCCAGCGCAACGAGCCGCGCGGGCCCGACTACAAGCCCTTCACGGGCAAGTTCGACGAGGTCATCCACGCCGAGGACCTGTGCGACGCCGACGAGCTCACGCGGCTGCGCGCCTATCTCGACAAGCAGCTCGCCCATCTCCAGGGCGTGGTCGGACGCCTCGCCAACCGCCTGCAACGCCGCCTGATGGCGCAGCAGAACCGGGCCTGGGAGTTCGACCTCGAGGAGGGCATGCTCGACCCGGCGCGCCTGCCCCGGATCGTCATGGACCCGTTCCAGCCGCTCTCGTTCAAGCACGAGAAGGACACGAACTTCCGCGACACCGTGGTGACGCTCCTCCTCGACAATTCGGGCTCCATGCGCGGCCGGCCCATCACGGTGGCGGCGACCTGCGCCGACATCCTCGCCCGCACCCTCGAGCGCTGCGGCGTCAAGGTCGAGATCCTCGGCTTCACGACGCGGGCATGGAAGGGCGGCCAAGCGCGCGAGCTCTGGCTGCAATCGGGCAAGCCCGCCAATCCGGGCCGGCTCAACGACCTGCGCCACATCATCTACAAGTCGGCGGACGCCCCCTGGCGCCGGGCTCGCAAGAACCTCGGCCTGATGATGCGCGAGGGATTGCTCAAGGAGAACATCGACGGAGAGGCCCTCGACTGGGCGCACAAGCGCCTGCTCGGCCGCCCCGAGCAGCGGCGCATCCTGATGGTGATCTCGGACGGGGCGCCGGTCGACGATTCCACCCTGTCGGTGAACCCGGGCAACTACCTCGAGCGGCACCTGCGCTACATCATCGAGGAGATCGAGACCCGCTCGCCCGTGGAGCTCATCGCCATCGGCATCGGCCACGACGTGACGCGCTACTACCGGCGCGCGGTCACGATCGTGGACGCCGAGGAGCTCGGCGGCGTGATGACCGAGAAGCTCGCCGAGCTCTTCGAGGACAACCCGGCGCCCGCGCCCGCGCCGCGGCGCCGGCTGCACGCCTGAGCGGGGCCTCCCGGGCGCGCTTGCCCATGGCTCAACGAAAAAAGGCCCCCGCTCGCGGAGGCCTTTTCGTGCTCGGGCGAGGCGTCCCCGGCGTGCGGCCCGAGCCGGCTTCGAGGTCTCAGGCGAAGCAGCCGTCGCGCCGGCGCATGAGGGCGAGGATCGCCCCGTAGGGCGCGATCGACAGCGCCGCGAGGGCGAGCTTCACGAGGTAATCCGCGGCCGCGAGGCTCGTCCAGGGCAGGGCCATGCAGGAATCCGCGACGCCGCCGAGGGCGAGGGCGTCCGAGATCGTGAGCCCGAGGCCGGGCAGCGGGCCGCAATAGAAGGCGAGCGAGAAGAAGATCGCCGTGTCGACGGCCGACGACACCACCGAGGACGCGAAGGGCGGCAGCCACCAGGCCTGCCCGCGCAGGCGGCTGAAGATCGCGATGTCGAGAAGCTGGGCGGTCAGGAAGGCCGCGCCCGAGGCGATCGCGATGCGGGGCGTCGCGAGAACGACCGAGAGCAGCACCGCGAGCACGAACCCGGCATAGACCACCCGGCGCGCGCCTCTCGGCCCGAAGCGGCGGTTCGACAGGTCCGTGACCAGGAAGGCGATCGGGTACGAGAACGCGCCCCAGGTCAGGTAGTCCTGCAGGCCCCCGAACGTGATCGGGTGCTGGACCAGGATATTCGAGGACAGCACCACGAGCGTCATGGCGGCGAGCGCGGCGAGGAAGTCGCGGCGGTCGCGGGGCGGGTGCGGGTTCGTCGGGGTCATGGTGGCCATCCCGGGCCTTCAGGCTAAGCGTGGCGGCTCGCGGACAACGCAAAACGGGCGGCCGAGGGCCGCCCGCAGGTCTCCGGAGCGAGAATTCGGTCGAGAGGCGTCAGCTCGCCGCGGCGAGCTTCTTCTCGATCTCGCGCTTCAGGTCGCGCACGGTCTGCGACAGCTCCTCGGTGCCCGCCTTGGCGAGGAACGCGTCGAGGCCGCCGCGGTGCTCCACGGTGCGCAGGGCATTCGCCGAGACGCGCAGGCGCACGGAGCGGCCGAGCGTGTCCGACTGAAGCGTCACGTTGACGAGGTTGGGCAGGAACCGGCGCTTGGTCTTGCGGTTCGAGTGGCTCACGAGGTGACCGGTCAGAACGGCCTTGCCGGTCAGTTCGCAACGGCGCGACATGGGAACAATCCTATCGTCATGAGGGTCGCGGCCAAGGCTTTCACGGGTTTGCTCGAACGCAGATCCCGCGACGACCGGACACCAGAAGTCCTTGGAAGGCGCGAGCGTATAGGCCAGAAGGCCCCCACCCGTCAAGGCGAGCGAGCCCGCCGCGCCCGCGCCGTTCCGTCCCATCCGGACCGTGGCGGGCCGGTGCCGCTATGGTTACTCGATTTTTAACCCTCTCCGCGCCACGATCCGCCTTGATTCGAGCGCCCGTCGCTCATGCTCCGTCACGAGGACGCCATGCGCCCAATCCGGACCCTCCTCCTCGCCCTCGCCGCGGGCCTCGCCGCCGGCCCGGTCGCGGCCGCGACCGTCAAGGCCGATTACGGCATCTGGCTCGGCGGCCTGCCGCTCGGCAGCGCCGACCTCGCCACCACGGTCGAGGGCCAACGCTACAAGATGCAGCTCCAGGTGCGGCTGACCGGGCTCGCCGGCCTCCTGACCGGCGGCAAGGGCGCGGCGACCTCCACGGGCGCCGTCGCGGGGCCGAGCCCGGTGCCCTCCTCCTTCGCGATCACCTCCCAATCCTCGAACGCCCAGCGCACGGTCCGGATCGGGCTCGCGAGCGGCACCGTCGCGGCGGTCGACATCGACCCGCCGCTGGAGGACCGGGGCGACCGGGTGCCCGTGCGCGAGGCCCACAAGCGCGGCGTCGTCGATCCCGTGAGCGGGCTCCTGATGCCGGCCGTCGCCCGCGGCGAGCTCACGGATCCGGCAAACTGCAACCGCACCATCCCGGTCTTCGACGGCGGCGCCCGCTTCGACATCGTGCTGCGCTACTCCGAGACCAAGAGCGTCGACAAGCCCGGCTACAAGGGCCCCGTGATCGTGTGCAGCGCCCGCTACGTGGCGATCGCGGGCCACCGAGCCGACCGCCCCGCGGCCAAGTTCATGGAAGACAACCGCGACATGTGGGTCTGGCTCGCCCCGGTGGAGGGGGCGCGCCTGCTCCTGCCGATGCGGATCGAGGTCAAGACCACCTCGGGCATGAGCCTGATCGAGGCCTCGCGCTGGTCCGCGGAGGGGGAGGCCAAGGTCGTGCCGGCCACCACCGGCGCCACCGACGCGCCGCCGGTCGTCGACTAGAACCTGTGTGCTCGTGATGGAATCGGGAGGGGCAGGGCTGTCGGCTCCGCGACCCCGTCCGGATGCGATCCTGAAACAGCCGGTCGTCGAATAGCGCAAGGGTCCGGAGAGGCGGAAATCCGACCGGAACGGGCGGAAACTTCGGGCGAAGCGGTGGTGATTCGGCTCGCCGATCCCCATATCGGAGGGGATCCGGCCCTGCCGACAGGGCTTCCCTGGCCTGCTCGCGCCCCGAGCGGCTCCCCCGCGCCGGGCCCGTGATAGGGAACCGCAGCGGCTCCTCCTGCATCCTGACCTGATGGCCCTTCGCTCACTCTCCGACCTCGGGCGCCTCGTCGGCTCTCCGGACCTGCGGGATCGGCGTCCCGAGCGGACGACCCGCCGCTCCCTGCCGCCGCAGGCGCGCTCGCGCGGCGTCACGGCCGTGCTCGGGCCCACCAACACCGGGAAGACCCATCTCGCCATCGAGCGCATGCTCGGCCACGAGAGCGGCATGATCGGCCTGCCCCTGCGGCTCCTGGCGCGCGAGGTCTATCAAAGGGTGGTCGAGAGGGCGGGCGTCCAGAACGTGGCGCTGGTGACCGGCGAGGAGAAGATCAAGCCCGACCGGGCGCGCTACTGGATCTCCACCGTCGAGGCGATGCCGCGCGACCTCGACCTCGCCTTCGTGGCGGTCGACGAGATCCAGCTCGCCGCCGACCTCGACCGCGGCCACGTCTTCACCGACCGGCTCCTCAACCAGCGCGGCCGCGACGAGACGCTCCTCATCGGCTCCTCGACCATGCGCCCGCTCATCGAGGCGCTGATCCCGGGCGTGCACGTGGTGACGCGCCCGCGCCTGTCGAAGCTCTCGTTCGCGGGCGAGAAGAAGGTGTCGCGCCTGCCGCACCGCTCGGCGATCGTCGCCTTCTCGGCCGAGGAGGTCTACGCCATCGCGGAGCTGATCCGGCGCCAGCGCGGCGGCGCGGCCGTCGTGCTCGGCGCGCTCTCGCCGCGCACCCGCAACGCCCAGGTCGAGCTCTACCAGTCCGGCGACGTCGACTACCTCGTGGCCACCGACGCCATCGGAATGGGCCTCAACCTCGACGTCGATCACGTGGCCTTCGCCTCCGACAAGAAGTTCGACGGCTTCCGCTTCCGCAAGCTCTATCCGTCCGAGCTCGGCCAGATCGCGGGCCGCGCCGGCCGCTACATGCGCGACGGCACCTTCGGCTCGACCGCCCGCTGCCCGTCCTTCGACGCCGAGACCGTGCAGGCCCTGGAGGAGCACGCCTTCGATCCCGTCCAGGTGCTGCAATGGCGCAACCCCGACCTGAACTTCGCCTCGATCGGAGCGCTGCGCGACAGCCTCGCCGACCAGCCGCGCGAGCACGGACTCGTGCGCGCCCCCATGGGCGAGGACCTCGCCGCCCTCGAGATCCTGGCGCGCGAGGACGACATCCAGGATCTCACGCGGTCGAAGGCCGCGGTCGAGCGCCTGTGGCAGGTCTGCCAGGTACCGGACTACCGCAAGACCTCGCCGCAGACCCATGCGGACCTCGTGAGCCAGCTCTACCGCTTCCTGATGACGAACCGGGCGATCCCGGACGACTGGTTCGGGCGTCACGTGAGCGCGATGGACCGCACCGACGGCGACATCGACACGCTGTCGAACCGGATCGCCCAGATCCGCACCTGGACCTTCGTGGCCAACCGCCCCGACTGGTTGCGGGACCCGGAGCATTGGCAGGGCGTCACGCGTCAGGTAGAGGACAGGCTGTCGGATGCCCTTCATGAGCGGCTCGCGCAGCGCTTCGTCGACCGGCGCACGAGCGTTCTGATGCGGCGCCTCAGAGAGAACGCGATGCTAGAGGCCCAGATCACCGCCGCCGGCGACGTGACCGTCGAAGGTCAACATGTCGGCCACCTCCACGGTTTCCTGTTCGTGCCCGATCCCGGCACGGAGAGCGCCGAGGAGGCCAAGACCCTGCGCAGCGCGGCCCAGAAGGCGCTGGCGAGCGAGATCGAGGCGCGCGCCGACCGGCTGTCCATGGCGGCCGATTCCAGCCTCGTGCTCTCGAACGACGGCACGATCCGCTGGCAGGGCGACCCGGTCGCCAAGCTGGAGCCCGGCGACAAGCTCTACGAGCCGCGCCTCCGGCTCCTGGCCGACGAGCAGCTCACGGGCCCGGCGCGCGACAAGGCCGAGACGCGCCTGAGGGCTTGGCTCAAGGCCCATGTGGTGCGCCTGCTCGGGCCGGCGCTCGGGCTCGAGGACAACGCGGAAGTGGCCGGGCTGGCGCGGGGCATCGCCTTCCAGATCGGCGAGTCCCTCGGCGTGCTCGAGCGTTCGAAGGTCCTCAACGAGGTGCGCAGCCTCGACCAGGACGGGCGCGCGGCCCTGCGCAAGCTCGGCGTGCGCTTCGGCGCCTACCACCTCTATCTGCCCGCGCTGCTCAAGCCGGCGCCGCGCACGCTGGCGGCCCAGCTCTGGGCGCTCACCCATGGCGGGCTCGACCAGAAGGGCATCGACGAGATCGCGCATCTCGCGGGCTCCGGCCGCACCTCGATCCCCGTCGATACCGGCATCGCGCCGGGGCTCTACCGCGCCGCGGGCTTCCGGGTCTGCGGCGGGCGCGCCGTACGCGTCGACATCCTGGAGCGCCTCGCCGACCTGATCCGCCCGGCCATCGCCTACCGGCCCGGCGTCACCCCCGGCGAGCCGCCGCCCGGCACCGCCGACGGGGAGGGCTTCGTCCCCACCGTGTCGATGACCTCGCTCGTCGGCTGCGCCGGCGAGGACTTCGCCTCGATCCTGCGTTCGCTCGGCTACGTGGCCGAGCCGCGCCCGGGTCCCGCCATCACGGTGCCGCTCGTGACGGCGCCGCGGGTCGTCACGCCCGCGCCGCGCGCCGGCGAAGCGCCCGCGGAGAGCATCCCGTCGGACGCCCAGGCAGAGGCGGCCGCGCCCGAGGATGCGAGCGGGGATTCCGAGGCCGCCGGCGAGGCGGCCGAGGGCATGATCGAACCGGCCCCTGCTGCGACGGATGCTGCAACCGAGGCGCAGGAGAGCCCCGATCGCGCCGCCGCGTCCGCGCCCGAGGTGCAGGATGAAGCGGCGGCGCAGGATGAATCCGCCGGCGCTCCGGAGGCCTCCGAGTTGGCACCGGCGGACGCCGAGGCCGCCCTGGTCTCGCCGGAAATGGAGCCTGCCGCCGCCGCGACCGCAGAGGCGGCACCCGCCGTGGAACGCGGGTCGGGAGACGCGGGAGCGGTGGATCCTGCTCCGGAGACGCCGTCCGGTGTCGAGGGTCGAGGAGCGGGGGATCCCGCGGCGGAGGCGCCGTCCGGTGTCGAGGGTCAGGGAGAGGGCGATCCTGCGCCGGAGACGCCGTCCGATGCGGCAGCCGGGGACGGCACATCCGCGGAGGCTCCTGCGCTGATCGAGGTCTGGCGCCTGCAGCGCCGCCACGAGCGTCAGCAGCCGCGCCATGCGCGATCCCGTCCCGGACGCGAGGGCGACCGGCGCCGGGAGGGCGGCCGGCCGGCGGGCGAGCGCCCTCAAGGCGAGCGTCCTCAAGGCGACCGCCCCGGGGGAGAGCGCCCGCAGGGCGACCGGCGTCCGGACCAGCGCCGCGACCGGCCGAACCGCGACCGCCCCGAGCAGGGCGGCGAGCGCCGGGCCGAAGGCGAGGGCGGGCGGCCCCAGAACCGGCCGCCGCGCCAGGACCGCCCCGACGATCGGCGGTCCGAGGACCGGCGCGGCCCGCGGCCCGATCAGCGCGCGGACAACCGCCGCAACAGCGGCGGTCCCGACCGCCGGCCCGATCAGCGCCGGGAGGACCGCCGCGAGAAGGCACCGGACCCCAATTCTCCTTTCGCCAAGCTCGCGGCCCTCAAGGCGCAACTCGAGGGCCAGAAGGGCGACAAGCGGTGATCCGCGCTCGCGGCGCGGTTCGCGAGTCGCACGGGCGCCCGGCGGTGATCCGCCCTCGCGGGACCGGCCGCCGCTCCGGGGCGGCGATGCGGCGCCCGGCGCGGGACTGAGGCGGAGGCGCGATGCGCGAAGACCGGCAGCGGCTCGACAAGTGGCTGTGGTACGCGCGCTTCGCGAAGACCCGCACGCTCGCCGCCAAGCTCGTGGGGAGCGGCTTCGTCCGGGTCAACGGTCAGCGGATCGAGAACGCCGCCAAGGCGCTGGCGATCGGCGACGTCGTCACGGTGGCGCTCGCCCGCGGCGCCCGGGTGGTGCGGGTCGAGGATCTCGGCGAGCGGCGCGGCCCCGCCCCGGAGGCGCAGACGCTCTATACCGACCTCTCGCAGCCCTCCGGCCCGGAGTCCGCACAGACCTGACGGAAGCGCTGACGCTTCCCATCGACGTGTCGCATCCTCCCGGCCCGGAGCCCGCGCGGGCCTGGCGGAAACCCTGCCGTTCCGGGCGCTGCGGGAGCGGCAACGGGGCGCTTGTCAGCGGTTGCGGCAGCGGCTAGAGCGGCGGCTTGGACCTGCCCCGTTTTCCGGACCTGTTTCCCGTCCCCGCCTCAGCGTCGTCAATCGTCCGTCCAAGGATCGCCATGACCTACGTCGTCACCGAGAACTGCATCAAGTGCAAGTATATGGATTGCGTCGAGGTGTGCCCGGTGGATTGCTTCTACGAGGGCGAGAACATGCTCGTCATCCATCCGGACGAATGCATCGATTGCGGCGTGTGCGAGCCGGAATGCCCGGCCGAAGCCATCAAGCCCGACGGGGAGCCGGGGCTCGAGCAATGGCTGAAAATCAACGCCGAGATGGCCAAGAGCTGGCCCAACATCACCCAGAAGAAGGATGCGCCGGGGGACGCCAAGGAGTTCGACGGCAAGCCCGGCAAGTACGAGACCTATTTCTCGGCCAATCCCGGCACGGGCGATTGAGGGCACCCCGTCCGGCGCCCCGCGGTTGCGCCGGCGATGCGCGGAACGCCCGGAGATCATCCCCCTGAGCCGTCCGGCGCCCGGCAGTCCCGGCCCGGATACCCTCCGCGCGAGGTCACGCGCGGAGGCTGACCGAACGGGTTGCGCACCGCACGATCGGCCGGCCCGGCGGGTCCCGGGCCGGGTCGCTGACCGGCCCTCGCGCCGGCGCTTGGCCATTGCCCTGAGATATTTTTGCTTTTTGCTCCGGCCCGTGGTATAAGGTCCGGACATGCCATTGCTTGCGCGTCTCGCGAAGACCAGCCGCGGATGGGCAGCTCACAGAAGACGAGATGACATCCAGAACCCGCGGCCAAGGACGATCGATCCGATCCGGCGTCACAGGGTGCAAGGGGCTTTGATTCAACGAAGAGCGGCTTGAGAGCGGACGAAACATGGCGTTTCGCCGGGGCTGGAGCTTTTCTTCGTGGTTGATCCCGAGGCGTGACGGCCCGGGATCGTGAGCCGACCGCCGCGAGGGCCCGAGGGCGCTCCGGCAGGCGGACGATGGCACGAGAGCCCGGCTGCGGAGCCCGGGACGGACGACCCACCCGCCACGCGTCAGGCATGGCGATACGGCAGAACCGCCCCCGCCGCAAGGCGTGGGCTACAGGAGGCCTTTCTCGTATGACGACCGCCAAGAAGTCCGCCCAACGTCTGGGTTTCAAGACGGGTGAAGCGATTGTCTATCCGGCTCACGGCGTCGGCCGCATCACGGCCATCGAGGAGCAGGAGATCGCCGGCTTCAAGCTCGAACTGTTCGTGGTCTCCTTCGAGAAAGACAAGATGGTGCTGCGCGTCCCGACCGCCAAGGCGGCGAGCGTGGGCATGCGCAAGCTCGCCGAGCCGACGCTCGTGACGAAGTCGCTCGAGATCCTCACCGGCCGCGCGCGCATCAAGCGCACCATGTGGTCGCGCCGGGCGCAGGAATACGAAGCCAAGATCAATTCCGGCGACCTAATCTCGGTGGCCGAGGTGGTCCGCGACCTCTACCGCTCCGAGGCGCAGCCCGAGCAGTCCTATTCCGAGCGCCAGCTCTACGAATCCGCCCTCGACCGCGTGGTGCGCGAGATCTCGGCCGTGAACCGGATCACCGAGACCGAGGCCCTGAAGCTCGTCGAGCAGAGCCTCGCCAAGTCGCCCCGCCGCATCAAGGGCGCCGAGGGCGAGGGCGAAGGCGACGACCTCCAGGAAGAGGCGGCCTGAGCGGCTTCCCGCGACCATCGTTTCCCATCCCGAGCCCGGCTCTCCCAGAGCCGGGCTTTTTTGCGCGTGGTCCCCTTTTCGCGCACGGTCCTCGGGCGCAGGCTTCTCGGCCTGCGGAGCGGCGCCCGTCCCGCCGCGTTTTTTCGCCCCGCTCCGGCCCGCCGTCTTGTTTCAGCAACGGCCACGCCTATTTCTCGAAAACTTGACCGTCGTGATCTGAACTTTCTTGCCCCTCGTAAGTTGGCTCGTGTGCGCCAGGGAGAACGCGATGGGAGAAATCTCGGGGGTGCGTCGCCGGTTCGTGCGAGCCGCCATGGACGCTCCGTTCCTCGACCGTGAGGAAGAGCGCCTGCTGGCGGTCCGCTGGAAAGAGGACCGCGACGAAAACGCCCTGCACCGCCTCACGGCGGCCCACATGCGGCTCGTGATCGCGATCGCGGCCCGTTTCCGCCATTACGGCCTGCCGATGGCCGATCTCGTTCAGGAAGGCCATGTCGGCCTCCTCGAAGCCGCCGCCCGCTTCGAGCCGGAACGCGAGGTGCGGTTCTCGACCTATGCGACCTGGTGGATCCGCGCCTCGATCCAGGACTACATCCTGCGCAACTGGTCGATCGTCCGCGGCGGTACCTCCTCGGCCCAGAAAGCCCTGTTCTTCAACCTCCGTCGCCTGCGCGCCCGCCTGACCCGCGGCGGCGAGGAGCGGATCTCGCACGAGGTCCACGCCACCATCGCGGAGGCGATCGGCGTGTCGAGCGCCGACGTGGCGCTCATGGACGCCCGCCTCTCGGCGCCGGACACCTCCCTCAACGCCCCCGTGCTCGATGCGGACGCCGGCAATTCCGCCGAGCGGGTGGAGTTCCTGGTCGACGGCGCGCCGCTGCCCGACGAGAGCGTGACCGACGTGATCGACAGCGAGCGCCGGGTGCGCTGGCTCCAGCAGGCCCTCGAGGTCCTCAACGAGCGCGAGCTGCGCATCCTGCGCGCCCGCCGGCTCGAGGAGGAGCAGGTCACGCTCGAGTTCCTCGGCGACCGCCTCGGCATCTCGAAGGAGCGCGTTCGCCAGATCGAGAACCGCGCGCTCGAGAAGCTCAAGCGCGCCCTCGTCGACCGCTTCCCCCACGCCTCCGGGGCTTTCGTCTAGAGTCAGGAGCAGACTGCAAATCTGCGCGATGGGGCACCGGCCGTCGCGGCCGGCCTCGCCCCGGGCGTCCCGCCTTCAGCGCAGCAGCCGCGCGACCTCGTCCGGGAGGTCGCCGCGGCGGGCCTTCGCCTCCGCCATGAGAAGCGTTGCGACCGTTCCGGCGTTCGCGATGGTTCCGGCGAGCGCCATGTCGACCGCCTGCGCGAACGGGAGGCGCCGGATTTCGAGCACCTCCTGGGGATCCGGCTCCCGGGGACGCACGCTCAGGTCCCAGGCCAGGAACGAGAGTTCGAGGAGATCGAGCACGGAGCCGGCCGGGGCGAGGCGGTTGATCTCGAGCCACCGATCCGCCTCGAGGCCGACCTCCTCCCGGAGTTCGCGGTTAGCCGCCCGCTCGGGCACCTCGCCGAGATCCCCGCCGCCCGCCGGAAGCTCCCAGCTATAGGCGCCCGCCGCAAAGCGGTACTGGCCCACGAGCCAGGTATGGCCCTCGCGGTCGACTGGCAGGATGCGCACGCCGATCTGCTTGTAGCGCGTCACGCTGTAGGTGGATTCCGTCCCGGCCGCATCGCGGACCGCATGCCGGACGAAGCTCACGAAATCGTCCTCGAACAGGCGCTCCGACTGCAGCACCGTCCACGGATTGCTTGTCCCCGCCATCCCGCCTCCTCGATCGCTCGCGGATCCAACGCACGAGCGGGCGAGGAGGTGACGCGGCGAAGAGCACGCCGCGGCCGGTGGCGATCGCGGCGCCGACGGGCCGCGGCGATCGCGGACTGCGCGGCCGCAGGGCGTTGCCGCGGAGGGCGGCCGCCCGGTTGCGGGCCGGGCCGCCCGGAGCGGTCACTTGTTGTTGTCGCGGATGACGATCGTGCGGTCGTAGGCCGGATAGCCCGGATAGGCGAGCCCGTAGACCGGCGCTACGGGAACCGCGACCGGCCCGGGGACCACGATGACGGAGCCGACCGGGATGCCTGCCGGCACGGGATAGGCGGCGGGCGCCGCCGCGTAGGCGACGGCCGGCGGCGCGGGCATCGCGACGGAGGCGGCGGCATAGCCCGGCCCCGCAACCGCCACGGCGGCTCCGCCCGGCGCCATGACGGGCGGGCCGTATCCGTAGGGCCAGGGTCCGTTGGCCTGGGCCGCGGAGGACGCCGCCATCGCAGCGCAAGCCGCCGCCGCGGCCATCATCGTGCGTGTTGTCGTGGGCTTGGACACGTCGGGATCCCCCTGTTGAGACGAGGGGACGTTAGCGAAGCCGGGGACAGAGTCGAACGCTCCCTGGTTTCAACCTTAATGCGGCCGTGCCGTCGCGCCGGCCGATCGGGACAGCGCTCCGGCCGGGTACGCCTCCGGTCCGACGGGCATCCGAGTGGCAGGGCCGGGCGACCGGGTCGCGGAGCGTCCGAGCGGCACGGTTACGCGACGGGGTCGAGGGCGTCCGAGCGGCACGGTTACGCAACTTGGTCGAGGGGGCGCCCGAGCGGCACGGTCACCCGGCAGCGCAGGCCCTCGGGGGCGAACTGCATCTCCACGTGCCCGTCGAGTTCCCGGGTCACGGCCTGCTCGATGAGGCGCGATCCGAAGCCGCGGCCCTGGGGCACGGCCACGGGCGGGCCGCCGGTTTCGCGCCAGGTCAGGCGCAGGGTGCCGTCCGCCCGGCCGTCCCACTCCACCGCGACCTGTCCTTCCGGCCGCGAGAAGGCGCCGTACTTCATGGCGTTCGTGGTCAGCTCGTGGATCACCATGCCGAGCACCACCGCGACCTTGGGCGGCAGGTCGAGGTCGGGGCCGTCCAGCCGGAACCGCGCCTCGCCGAGGCCGAGCGGCTCGAGCTCGGTCTGCAGGATCGTGCGCAGCGAAGCGCCCTCCCAGCTCGTCTCGTTGAGGAGGTTGTGGGTTCGCGACAGGGACAGGAGGCGCTCCTGGAAGCGCTGCTGCGCCTCCTCGGGCGGACCCCCCTTGCGGGCGGATTGCCAGGCCAGCGACTGCACGGTCGCGAGGGTGTTCTTCACCCGGTGGTTCAGCTCGTCGATCAGGAGCTTCTGGCGCTCCTCGGCCTGCTTGCGCTCCGTGATGTCCTCCACGACGCGCACCGCATAGAGGAAGGCGCCGTCCGGCCCGCGGACCGCCGTGCTGGAGACCCGGACCCAGCCCCCGGTGCCGTCCTTGCGGGTGAAGCGGTTCTCGATGGTGTAGGAATCGAGGGCGCCCTCGACCTGCCGCCCGAACAGCGCGAAGTCGGGGTTGGGCTCCCCGTTCACCACCGGGTCCGCGAAGGGCCGGCCGATCAGCTCCTCGCGGCTGTGGCCGGTGAGGCGGCAGCGCGCCTCGTTCACGGAGAGGAAGCGGCCGTCGCGGTCCACCTCGACGATCCCGACCGCCGCGTTCTCGTGGGTGGCGCGCAGGCGCTCCCCGCTCTGCCGGACCGCGGCCTCGCGCGCCTGGAGCTCGGCGGCCGAGACGGCGAGCACCCGCCCGACCTCGTCGATCTCCGCCAGTCCCCCGGACGGCGGCGGCACGGTCCCGCCCGTGCCGAGGGCGCGGGCCGTCTCGGCGAGCCGCTGGACCGGATCGCTGATGCGGCGCCCGAAGCGCAGGGCCAGCAGGAACGACAGTGCCAGGAGGAGGACGCTCAATCCCGCGAGCGCCCAGAGCGAGCGGTAGAGCGGGGCGTTCAGCACGTCGACCGGGACGCCCACGAACACGCGCCAGCCCGAGAGGGCGGAGCGCGCATAGGCCCCGAAGGTCGGGGCGCCCTCGAGATTGCGGCCTTGCCAGACGCCTTCGTCCGCTCTCTGGCTCGTGCGGAAGGCCTCGGGGGCGAGAGTGCCCACGAACGCCTCGTGCTCGCGCGTGCGGGCGATCACCCGGTCGGTGCGGTCGATGAGGGCCGCGATCCAGGAGACGGGCAGGTTCTGGGATTGCAGCACCTCCGCGAACCACTTGGGCTCGAGCGCCATGGAGAGGATGTGGGTGACCTGGCCTTCAGTCACGGCCGGAACCCGCACGCTGGTGATCGGCCGGTTGGCGGTCGCGCCCGTGAACAGGTCCTGGACGATCGGCCGCTTGGTGGCGATCACCTCCTGGTCGACCTGGAGGTTGGCGCCCTTCGGCAGCGGCGTGCCCCAGGGCAGGCGCGTGTTGACGACCTGCTGGCCGGAGACGTCCCGCACCACGATCGCGATGTCGCCGCCCTTCTCGGGCGACCAGACCTTCAAGGTCGCGAGGGCCTGCTGCTGGAAGGCCTCGTAGCGGCCCTCGCGCAGGGAGGCGGAAGCCGCCAGGGCCTGCGCGGCGGCCTGGAGCCCGGTGAGCTCCCGGTCCACCGCCGCGACCGCCCGATGCGCGGCGTCCCGGGCCTCCTGCTCGGCGTGGCTCCGCTCCGCGGCGACGTAGCCCCACAGGAGGACGCCGGCGAAGATCAGTCCCGGCGCCAGGAGGGCGGCCGCGAAGGCCATGAGACATTGCCGGATCGTGAACCCGCCGCCCTGCATCATCCGTGTCGGTCTCTTGCTCCCAGCCGCCGGATCCTTCGGGACGCGGCACGGCGGGCGCTGCCCCTGCCGACGGTCACCCCATGATGCGCGCCGGCCAAGCCTCTTACCATACGGAAGGCGGGGGATCACGCCCCGGGGCCGGGTTCTCCTGCGGCAACCGGCTCCGCGGGACCAGCCGGACCTTGAGACGACAAAAAGGCCGGGCTGGCGGCGCCAGCCCGGCCTTCGTCGCATTGCCGACCGTCGTGTTCAGTGCGCGTGGCGGGGAGCCTGCGGCCCGTGCGGATGCTCCGCGCTGTGGCTGTGCGTCGACATCTCGATCGCGGGCCGGTCCATACCGTCCGTGCCGTAGATCGCGCCGTGCAGACCCCAATAGCCCGAGGCGAGCACCACGAGGGCGGCGGCGAGGCCGGCCGGCACCGCGGCCATGCGGCCGAGCGTCGGGATCTGCCGCATCAGCGCGACCGGCGCCGCGGCCGTCGCCTTGGTGCAGGGGTCGGCCGCGACCAGGAACAGCACCGCCATGATGAGCGCGTGACCCACGAGATCGATGCGGCCGAACGGATACACCGCGGTGAAGAAGATCGCGAGCAGGGCGACCGCCGAGAGACGGCGCACGAGCGCGGTCGAGAGCAGGCCGAAGCCCAGCGTGAACTCCGACACGCCCGCCATCGGAATGAACACGTCGCGGGGCATCCCGAAGGTCAGGAACGGCTTCTCCTCGACGAGGGGATAGAACCAGTTCGGATAGGCGAACTTCTCCAGGCTCGACCACATGAGCGCGATCGCGACGCCCCAGCGCAGGACCAGGAACCGGCGCTCGCGCCATTTCGGGTCGTCCGAGGCGGCGAGCACGAGGTAGCCCGCGACGCCGACCCCGAGCGCCAGGTAGTCGAGGAGGTGGAAGAGGTCGTATTCGCGCAGGGCCACGACCCAGAGCGAGATGATGCCGGCCGCCGCCACGGGAAGCGTCCGGCGCGAGAACAGGCAGGCCGCGATCAGGAGCTGGGCCCAGGAGATGACCTCGGAATCGGTCTTGAGGTCCGGGGTCAGGTAGACGCCGCCGACCGCGAAGATCGCGACGAAGAAAGCGCCCGTCGTCGCGCGCATGAAGTCGTCGGAGCGGTTCCACAGCGGGGCCGTGACCCGGTCGAGGCCGCCGAGCACCGCCTTGCCGAGCGCGGTGCGTTCCACCGCGAGCGTGGCGAGGAAGAAGGCGAGCACGAGGCCGATGCCGGTCCAGAACCAGACGTTCGTCAGGGTGGCGGCGACCGGCTGCGGGGAGGCGTCGACGATGTAGGGCGCGAACCACTTCACGTGGGCCTGCGCGGGAGCGGCCGCGAGGCCGCCGGCGAGGAGCGCCGTGAGCCCGGCGAGACGCCGGTGCGGGGTGGCCGGGAGGGGCGGCCGCCGGCCGCCCGCTGGTATCGAGGTGGTCATCGTATCCTCGTTGTCCGTGTGCTGTTTGCTGTACGGACACGGGATACGCCGCGGCCGGCCGCGGAGCCATTCCGATGCTTTCCTACGGGAAAGCCCTTAGGGGGCGCCGCGGCCCGGGCTCGGGCGAGGTGCGGACCGCCTAGACGAGGACGAAGTCGTCGTAGCCGAGCTGGGCCTTGCTGACGTCCGCGAAGGTGATGCTGCCGCCCGCGAATTTCAGGACGGCGTCGCCGCTCGCCGGATCGTCCTGGATGTTGCGGTAGAGGGCCGAGAACCCCTTCACGCCCGCGAGGGCCTTCGAGATCTCGACCACCTCGCCCGCGAGCGTCGGATCGAAATCGAGGATCACGTCCCGGCCGCCCATGCCGGCCGCGAAGGTGAAGCGGTCCGCGCCGGCGCCGCCCCAGAAGACGTCGTTGCCGGCCGTGCCGGAGAGCCTGTCGCCGAGCGGCGAATCCGTGCCCTTCACGGTCGCGGTCGCCGAGGGGTCCGTGACGACGGGCGGGGTCGCCGCCTCGCCGGTGCCGCCGGCCGCATAGACCCGGATGGCGTCGATCTGGAACTCCGCCGGAAACCGCGTGGTCGCGTCGGGATCCCCGGGCCAGTTGCCGCCGACCGCGAGCCCGGCCAGCAGGTACATGGGCTCGTCGAAACCGAGGCCGCGGATGTCCAGGGTCGGGCCGACCTGCTCGTCGTCGAGGTAGAAGGAGAGGCTGTCCGGCGTCCACAGGGTGCCGTAGGTGTGGAAGCCCTGCGAGAGGTCGAGCCCGGCGCCGACCTTCGTGGTGTCGTAGCGGTGCGCGCCGTCGGCGCCGCTCCAATGCGCGCCCACGTAATAGCTCGAGGGGTCGTGGCCGAGGAGTTCGAGCACGTCGATCTCGGGCGGCCAGTTGCCGCTCTGCGGCAGCATCCAGAAGGCCGGCCAGAGCCCCTGGCCCGCCGGGACCTTCGCGTCGATCTCGAAGTAGCCATAGGTCTGGGAGAAGGCCCCGTGGGTGTTGATCATCCCAGAGACGTAGGGCAGCCCGTCGGTGAGCCGCTTGTTGGGCGAGAGCTGGGCCGTGATCGAGAGGATGCCGTCGCCGGTCTCGCCTTCGGTGCGGTCGGGAACGATGCGGAAGGGGTCGGCGGCGGGGTATTTCTGCACGACGCTCGTGGAGCGGTCGGCGAAGTACTGCTTCTCGCCGTTATCCGCGAGCGTGCGCCCACCCCACCAGTACTTCGTCTTCCACACATTGGTGTCGAGATACGTCCCGGTGAACTCATCCGAGAACGTAAGAGTGTAACCCTCAAGACCGATAGACATGATCCGGCCCCCAAATGCCGTATGTTCGTGTTCGATGCGCGATAACACGCCAAAGTGCGGCGGCAATAATACTTTGGCCGTGACAGGACAATTAGATCGTAAGATCTAGAGATACTCGGCGGGATCGCATGACGGGACATTCAATGCCGTGCGATCGAACCTGCCTCGATACGCGGGACGGAGGCTTCGGCATCGGGCTCCCGGAGCGGACCGACCGGGACCACCGCTTCGGCCGGCCGATGAACACAGCCTTGCCGATGACCTCGTGCCCGTGACCGCGGTCCTGCGCGAACGCGACGTTGGGCTCGTCCCGGGCGCCGGCGCGACCTCCAACCCGCCTGGCGCCAGGGGCGTGGCGGAACGCGGCCTGCCCAGGGCCGCGGCCGTGGCCGCCACCGCGCTCGATCCGGCGGAGGGCGCCGAATGCGCGCATGCCGATCCTGCCGGAGCGGTTGATCGGAGAGCGGACACCGATCGCGCGATGCCCGCCGGAGCGCTACCATCGCGGGCCGGGGAGGGCAGCACGTGAGCGGGGCAGGACATGCGCGAGAGAGCGGCGCGCCGGGATCGGTCTCGGCCCGGTGGGGCGGCGTGGAAGCGACGCTGCAGGCGGGCGGCGGCGCGCTCGAGCCGCTGCGGTTTCACCTCCCGGACGGACGGATCGCCGAGCCGTTCCATCGGGCGCCCTGGATCGACGGTTCGGCCGCGCTCGATCCGCCGCTCCTGAATCACATCCGCGGCGAGTGGCCCTGCGTGCCCTTCGGGGTCCCGCCCGAGCCCCGCCGCCTCGTCCCGTCCTGGCAGGCGGTCGCGGAGGGGCCGGCCGAGCCCGACGTCGAGGACAGCGCCCCCGACCGGCCGCACGGCTTCGGCGCCAACGCGCGCTGGCGCCTAGCGCGGGAGGAGGGGGCCCTTTCCGCGACGGTCGCCTATCCCGCAGCGAGCGCCGTCGCGCGCCTGGAGCGGCGCGTCTCGCCGTTCCACGAGGGCCTTGGCGTGCGCATCGCGCTCGAAATCGTGGCGCGCCGCCCCTGCCGGACGACGGCCGGCTTCCATCCCATCTTCCGCCTGCCCGGCCGTCCCGGATCGGTCCGGATCCGGCCCGGGCGCTTCCGGCACGGCTTCACCTATCCGGCTCCCGTCGAGCCCGGAATTTCCCGCGCCGCGCCCTTCGCCCGGTTCGACGACCTCGGCGCGGTCCCGGCCGCGGACGGCACCCGCCTCGCCCTCGACGCGTTGCCCTTGCCCTTCGCGACTGAGGAGATCGTCATGCTGACCGGCAGCGACGGGCGCATCGATCTCGAAGACACGGAAGCCGGCATCGCCTACCGGCTCGAATGGGATGCGAGTCTCCTGCCCCACGCCCTGATCTGGATCTCGAACCGGGGGCGGGCTCATGCGCCCTGGGCGGGGCGCAACCTCTGCCTCGGGATCGAGCCGGTCGCCTCCGCCTTCGATCTCGGCGCGGCGGTCTCGGCCCGCGCCAACCCGATCGCGGCTCTGGGCGAGCGGACCTGCCTCGCGCTCAGGCCGGACGAGCCCTGGTCCGCCGCGATCACGCTGCGGGTCGTGTAGCGCCGCGCCGGATCCCGGGTTGTTTCCCCGGCGGGTGGTCGAGCGGCGTTCGGGCGATACAATCCATGCGCGCCCACCGCGCCGACCCGCGACGGGACAGGGTGTTCTTGAGAGGAGCGGAATGTGCGTCTCGTGGTGCTGATGCTCGCGGCCTTCGTGGCGGCTGCCGCGGGGCTCGCCTACATCGTCTGGAAGCAGCGGCAATCGGCTCAACTCGCCGAGCGTCGGGCCGCCTACGAGATGCGCATGCGCTGCCTCGAGGCGGAGCGCCGCCTCGTCGACTACAAGGCCGGCGCCGGCGGCAATTACGGCGAGAGCGAAGCCACCACGCGGGCCTTCGTCTGGACCTGCCGCGGCAGGCCCGCCGATCTGCGCCCGGAGGATCTCTGACGGCGCCGCCGCACGCCGCCGGTCTCCGACGTCGGCTCGATGGGAGGATTGCTGACGGCGCATCGCCCGGCCGGTCTCCGACGGCCCGGACGCCGCAACTGGGCTCTCGCATCCGCGCGCGACTGGGCTATCATCGAGCCGACCGTCGACGAACAGGGCAGGCCGCGATGATCGAAGCGCGAAGGGTGACGTGTGCGGAATGCGGGTTCCAGGCGGTGGACCACGGCCCTCTCGACTGGCCGTCCTTCACGGGCGACGTGGTGCCCTATGCGGATCGCTGCCGGCATCTCGACGAGGCCCCGGAGCCGCCCGGGCACGACTTCTACTGCATGAGCCTGCGCACGGCCGCGAAGCGCGCCGCCATGGCGGCGGAGAGCCTGCACGGCGGCCTGGGCCTGCGTCTCGCGGCGGGCGTACCGCCCGCGGTGGAGAAGAAGGGCGACGTGATCGGCGAGCCGTGAAGCGCCGCCGTTCGTCTCCCCTTCCTCCCGCCTATCTCCGCGACAGGAGCGAGCGCCCGGTCATTTCGGGCGGCTGCGCGAGGCCCATGAGGTCGAGGAGCGTCGGCGCCACGTCGGCGAGGCGCCCGTCCGCCAGCGCCGCGGGGCGGTCGCTCACGAGAAGGATCGGCACCGGGTTCGTGGTGTGGGCCGTGTGGGGCTGGCCGGTCGCGGGATCGCGCATCATCTCGCAATTGCCGTGATCCGCGGTGACGAGGAGCGCGCCGCCGGCCTGGCGGATCGCCTGTTCGATCTGACCGAGACCCCCGTCCACGGTCTCGACCGCCTTGACGGCGGCCTCCAGCACGCCGGTATGGCCGACCATGTCGGGATTGGCGAAGTTGAGGACGACGAGGTCGTACTGCCCTGAGCCGATCGCCTCGACGGCGCGCCGGATCAGTTCGGGCGCCGACATCTCGGGCTGGAGGTCGTAGGTCGCGACCTTCGGGGAGGGCACCATGATCCGGTCCTCGCCGGGATACGCCGTCTCCTCGCCGCCGTTGAGGAAGTAGGTGACGTGCGGGTATTTCTCGGTCTCGGCCATGCGGACCTGGCGCAGGCCCGCCTTCGCGACCGTCTCCCCAAGACCGTTGGCGAGCGTCTGCGGCGGGAACAGCGTGCCCATGCGGGCGTCGAGATCGGCGCTGTAGGAGGTCATCCCGGCCGCGACCGCGATCTGCGGGACCCGGCCGCGCTCGAACTCATTCCGTGCCGGATCGAGAAGCACGTCGAGGAACTGGCGGATGCGGTCGGCGCGGAAGTTGAAGCTCAGGATCCCGTCGCCGTCGCGCATGCCCGCGTAGGCGCCGATTACCGCGGGATCCACGAACTCGTCGGTGCGCCCGGCGGCGTAGTTCGCCGCGATGACGGCTCGGGCGTCGGGGAAGCGCTCGCCCCGCCCGTGCACCAGCACCTCGAACGCTTTCGCCACGCGCTCCCAGCGTCGGTCGCGGTCCATGGCGTAGTAGCGCCCCGAGACGGTGCCGATCGGCACGCCCGCAGGCAGCGCCGCTTCGAGGTCGCGCACGTAGTCCGCGCCGGATTGCGGGGGCGTGTCGCGTCCGTCGGTGAAGGCGTGCACCACGGTCGGGATGCCCTGCTCCGCCAGCACGCGGGCGAGCGCCGCCGCGTGGTCCTGGTGCGAATGCACGCCGCCCGGCGAGACGAGGCCGAGGAGGTGGCAGGTGCCGCCGGTCGCCTTCAGCTTCTCGATGAGCCCGGTGCGCGCGAGCGCCTGCGCGATGCTCCCGTCCGCGACCGCCTGGTGGATGCGCGGCAGATCCTGCATGACCACGCGGCCGGCGCCGAGGTTGAGATGCCCGACCTCCGAGTTGCCCATCTGGCCTTCGGGCAGGCCGACGTCGAGGCCGGACGTGCGGAGGAACGCGTGGGGGCAACTCGCCCACAGGCGGTCGAAGTTCGGCGTCCTGGCCTGCAGGACCGCGTTGTCCTGCGGGTCCTCGCGCCAGCCCCAGCCGTCGAGGATCATCAGCATGGTGGGGCGCGGGGCGTTCATCGGGACACCTGTGGGCTGAGCGGATGCGGCGCGTTCCCTAGCGGAGTTCGCGCCGCGAAGACAATCGGGCCGGCGCCCCGGACGCTTACCCGATCGGGCGCGTGGCCTGTTCGACCCAGGCGGCCGTGTCCGCGTCGAGCCCGGAGGACAGCACCGCGCGCACCTTCGCGTGGTAATCGTCGAGCCACGCGACCTCGTCCGGCGTCATCAGCGCGGGCTCGACGAGGCGCCGGTCGATGGGCGAGAAGGTGAGGGTCTCGAAGCCGCGCATCTCGCGGTCGCCGCCCGGAATCTCGCGGCGCTCCACGAGGATCAGGTTCTCGATCCGGATGCCGTATTCGCCCGTCTTGTAGAAGCCGGGCTCGTTCGACAGCATCATGCCGATCTCGAGCGGCGTGTGCCCGGTCTTGGCGATGCGCTGCGGGCCTTCGTGCACCGAGAGATAGCTGCCGATGCCGTGGCCCGTGCCGTGGTCGAAATCGAGGCCCGCCTCCCAGAGCGGCCGGCGTGCGAAGGCGTCGATCTGCGCGCCCGCCGTGCCTTTCGGGAACACCGCGCGGGCGATGGCGATGTGGCCCTGGAGCACGCGGGTGAAGCGGTCGCGCATCTCACGCGTCGGCTCGCCCACGATCACCGTGCGGGTGATGTCGGTGGTGCCGTCCTCGTACTGTGCGCCGGAATCGATCAGGAAGATCCGATCCCGCTCGATCGGCCGGTTGGAGGAGCGCGTGACGCGGTAATGCGGCAGGGCGGCGTTCGGGCCCGCGCCCGAGATCGTCGGGAAGGACACGTCCCTCAAGGCGCCGGTCTCGGCCCGGAAGGCTTCGAGCGCCTCGACGGCGTCGATCTCGGTCAGGCCGCCCTTCGGGGCCTCGCGGTCGAGCCAGGCGAGGAAGCGCGCGACCGCGACCGCATCACGGCGATGCGCGCTCCGCGAGCCCTCGATCTCGGACCCGTTCTTCACCGCCTTCATGAGCGCGATCGGGTCGGGCCCAAGATCCGGCTTGCCGCCGGCGGCCTCGATCCGGCGCACGAGCGCGACCGCCGCGGTGGCCTGGTCGAGGCGCACCCGGGCGCCGCCGCGGGCGAGCGCTTCGAGGCGCGTCTGGAACGCGGCCGGCTCGGCGACGTCGGCGAAGTCTCCGATCGCGGCGCCGGCCTCGTTGGTCATCTTGGCGGGGTCGAGGAAGAGGGTCGGGCGGCCCTCCCGCGGCACGATCACGTAGCCGAAGGGCAGCGGCGTATGGCCGACGTCGCCGCCGCGCAGATTGAAGGTCCAGGCGAGGTTGTGGGGATCGGACACCACGAGCGCGTCCACCTTGGCCTCGGCGAGCTTGGCGCGGAGGCGGGCGAGCTTGGCTTCCGCGCTCTCGCCCGCGAGCGCCTCCAGATGCGGGCGCACGGGGGCGCGGGGCGGCGGCGGCCGGTCGACCCAGATCACGTCGACGAGGTTCATGTCGACGGGGGCGAGGCGCCCGCCGGCCCGCACGGCCGCCTCCTCAAGGCGCTTCAGGCCGTCGCTGGTGTGGAGCCAAGGGTCGTAGGCGAGCGCGGCGCCCTCCGGGAGGTTGGCGGCGATCCAGTCCTCGGCGCTGGATTCGGCGAGCTTCACGGGCGTGATCACGCCGGTGTCGACCTGCTCCTGGGCCTGGATGGTGTAGCGGCCGTCGACCACGAGCGCCGCCTTGTCGAGGAGCACCACAGCGGTCCCGGCCGAGCCCGTGAAGCCGGTGAGCCAGGCCAGGCGCTCGGCGTTCTTCGGCACGTATTCCGACTGGTGCTCGTCGGCGCGGGGCACCACGAAGCCGGCGAGGCCCCGGCGGGCGAGTTCCTGCCGCAGCCGCGCGATGCGCTCGGGTCCCTGGGCCGGCGAGGTGGCGTCGTCGAAGGATTGATAGCGGGCCATGCGGGTCGGACGTCCGGTCGGGAGGGGTGGCGCACGCTAGGGCGGGCCGGCGTGGCCCGCAACCGATTCGGCGCCGCCTTTCGCCGGTCCGGCCCCGAGCTCAGTCATGCATGTGACGCCATAACTTGCACCAGAACCACTGTAAGATATGTCGCATGAGCATGTCTCCCAAGCCGCCAGGCATCTGACCGAAACCGGTGTCCGATGCCACATTCTGGACATGAGGCGCGGGGCCCGGACGGGGCGCAGCGCCGGACCGCAGGAACAGAAATCCGATGTCCCGCTTCCTTTCCCGACCGCTGGCCCAGCTCCGCACCCGGGCCGCGACGCGCGCCTCCCGCGAGCGCGAGGTGCTGATCCGCGAGAGCGCCATGGTCCACGAGGGCGTGCGCGGCATCCGGCTCGCGCAGTCCGACCGGCTTCCGTTCAGCCGCTGACCTTCACCCGGCCGTTCGAGGGAGCGGAATCCCGCCCGACCGGCCGCACCGACCTCAAGCAAAGGGGCTTTATGCCATGATCATCCTGACCACGCTGCGCATCGTGCACGACGTCTTCACCGAGGCGATGGCCATGTACCGCGAGATGCGCCAGCGCCATCCTTACGCCTTCGGCGAGGACTGAGCGCCTTTTCGGGCCGGAAGACCTGCCCGCATCAGGCGGCGGGAGCCCGCTCCCGCCTCACGACCGGCGCGGCCTCGGGGCCGCGCCGCCGCGTTTCAGGACCAAAGCCGCCCAGCCCTCGAGGTCGTAGCGGCGGTTGAGGCGCCAGCCCTGCGCCGCGTAGGCCGAGAGCACGCCCGCCACGTCGTGGGCGAGGAGCCCCGACAGGACGAGGGTGCCGTGCCTCGCCGCGACCCGCGCGAGCGAGGGCGCCAGCATCCGCAGCGGCTTCGCCAGGATGTTGGCGAAGACGAGGTCGAACCGTCCCGGCCGGTCCGCGAGGGCGTTGCGCGCGCCCGCTCCCACATAGAGCCGCATCCAGGGCCCGATCCCGTTGAGGCGCGCATTCTCGCGCGCCACCCGGACCGCCTCCGGGTCGATGTCGCCGGCCACCACGGGGCGCTTCAAGGTCTTGGCGGCCGCAAAGCCCAAGATTCCCGTGCCGGTGCCGACGTCGAGCACATGGGCCGGCCGGCGCCGCTTGGCTTCGTCCACGAAGGCGAGGAGGCAGCCCTTGGTGGTGCCGTGATGGCCGGTCCCGAAGGCGAGCGCCGCCTCGATCTCGATCGCCACGTCGTTCGGGCGCCGCACGTCGCGGTCGTGCGAGCCGTGCACCAGGATGCGCCCCGCCCGCACGGGATTGAGCCCCTCCAGCGAGGCCTTGACCCAGTCCTGCTGCTGCAGAGGCAGAAAGACGGCCTCGTCGGCCTTCGACCCGACCAGCGGCCGCACGAGCTCGCGGATCGCGTCCTCGTCGGGCTCGTTCGCGAAGTAGGCCTCGAGCAGCCAGGGCCCGCCGTCCTCGGTCTCGAAGGCTGCGACCGCCGTTTCGGCCGGATCGAAGATCTCGCCGATGATGTCCGTCATCGCCCGCGCCGAGCGCTCGTCGGTGGTGATCCGCATCACGTGGGTGGGGCGGTTGGGGTGCAGGCCTTCCAGCATGGCGTCTCGCATGGTCCGGATCGGGCGGGCGGCCCGGAGCAAGGCGGGCCTTCGCGCATGGCGCCCGCTTAGCACCGGGGGACGGCGCGGTCACGTCCGGAACCCGCGGCAGGCCCTGCGGTTCACCTAGGCCCTCACCGGAGCTTGGCCGTGGCGTCCTCCCCCGATCTGCCCCATCCCTCCGAACGGCACTGGCGCGAGACCAAGCGCAACTGGATCGCCGCGGTGATCCTCGGGCTGATCACCAGCACCTTTTCGACGATTCTGGTGACGTTCGGGGCCGCGCGGGTCGGGCGGGATGCGGCGACCGACTGGATGGTGGTGGCCTCGATCCCGTTCCAGGACATCATCCTCGAGGCCGATCCGTCGTGGAAATCGATCACCCTCGGCATCCTCTTCCACCAATGGGCGGATTTCTCCTGGGAGGTGTTCTTCTTCGGCGTGCTCGGCCGCTGGACCGCGCGGCTCAATCCCCGGACGCTCCTCGCGGTCGCGCCGTTCTGGGCGATCTTCACCTCCGCGATGGAATGGTTCGTGATCGTGCCCCACTGGCAGCCGATCTTCGTGCTGGAGCAGACCTACTGGATCGGGCTTGCGGTCCACCTCGCCTCGGCCTCGCTCTACCCGCTCTTCCCGTATATCCGCGACCGGGTCGCGGGGACCCCCTCGCGGCACCGGCGCTTCGCGGCGACCTGGTCCGGGCTGGCCGCGGCGGGCGCGCTCGCCTTTGGGATCCTGGCCTTCCTCGGCTCCCAGAACCGCGAGTTCCCGCCGCACATGGGCGACGCGGCGTTCGACCGGTCGTTCCTGCGCCGCATGGGCGCCCACCACGAGCAGGGCATCCGCCTGGCCGAAATCGGGATGGAGCGGGCGCAGGACGAGCATCTCAAACGCCTCGCCCGGCTCATGGTGGCGAGCCAGCGCGGCGACGTGGCGATCTTCGACCAATGGTGGCGGAGCTGGTTTGCGGGCGAGCGTCCGCCCGCGACGCGTGAAGAACACGCCGCCATGCCGGGCATGCTCCCCGCGGCGGAGGTCGAGTGCCTGCGCCGGGTGCCGCATTCCGCCTTCGACGCCCTCTTCCGCGAAGAGATGAGCCGGCACCATGCCGGTGCCGTCGCGATGGCCGACGAGGCGCTTCGCGCCGGCGGCGATCCCCGCGTGAAGATCATGGCTCATGCGATGCGCCATGCGCAGCGCGGCGAGATCGAGCTCATGCAGGGCATCGGCCGCGGCTGGCCGACCGTGAAGGCCGCGGTCTCGGCCATGCTGGAAGACGTCGGCGCCGGCCGGGCCGAGCGGAGGGCGCCGGCCCCGCACCCGCACTGAGCGAATCGGTCACCGTACCGGCGCATCGCCGGAGCACCGGCGGATGCGCCATCACGATCGCGACCGCCGGGGAACATCCGATCGCGCGCCGCCGTTGGGGTCCGACTGCGCACCAGCCCCCACCATGAGCAACCCCGGGATTCCGGGGAACGCCCGGGGCTGGCCGTCAATCGTCCACCCGGCCCAGGAGCTGCCGATGTTCTTCCGCCAGAAGCAACTCGCCTACAACGCCAAGCCCGACAAGCCCGACCCCCTCTTCGCCAAGATGCTGCAGGAGCCGCTCGGCGGGCAGTGGGGCGAGATCAGCGTGATGATGACCTACCTGTTCCAGGGCTGGAACTGCCGCGGGCCGGAAAAGTACCGCGACATGATCATGGACATCGGCACCGAGGAGATCGGCCATGTCGAGATGCTCGCCACCATGATCGCGCGCCTCCTCGAGACCTCGCCGATCGAGGACCAGGAGGAGATGGCCAAGAACTCGATCGTCGGCGCCGTCATGGGCGGGGCCCGGGTCGAGGACGCCATCGTGGCCGGCATGAACGCCCAGCACTACATCGTGGCCGGCCTCGGCGCGCGGCCCGCCGACAGCGTCGGCAACCTCTGGAACGCCGGCTTCATGACCGCGAGCGGCAACCTGCTGGCCGACTTCCGCTTCAACGTCACGGCGGAGAGTCAAGGAAGGCTCCAGGTCGCGCGGCTCTACAACATGACGAGCGATGCGGGGGTGCGCGACATGCTCTCGTTCCTCATCGCGCGCGACACCATGCACCAGAACCAGTGGCTCGCCGCGATTGCCGAGCTCGAGGCCGACGGGCTCGACGCCACGCCGGTGCCGATGAACTTCCCGCAAGAGCTCGAGAAGGGCGACGTCGCCTATCTCTATCTCGACCACTCGGAGGGCAACGAGGCGCAAGGAGGCCGGTGGGCCAAAGGCAAGGCGCCCGACGGCAAGGGCACCTTCGCCTACAACGCCAACCCGCCGCCCTTCGGGAACGACGACGGCTCGCTCGGCCCGGTCGATCCGCGGGTCTACGGCACGCCGGCCCAGCCGGTGCCGCCGGACGCCAAGAAGGCGTGACTCCCGGCAGGGGCGCCCCATGCGGCGCCCCTCTCGAACCTTAGCCGTGTTCCGGCGTTGAGCCCGAGGTCGGGGTTCGATCACCGGAGGGATGGATGCGGGCGGTTGCGGGCGCGGTACTGGCGGGTTTCCTCGGAACGGCGGCCCCGGCCGCCGCCCAGGAGGCCTTGCTCGGGATCTACGGCGCCTGGGTGCTGGAGACCGAGGAATGCAGCCGCATCTTCGCGGCCGAGAACGGCCGCGTGGTGTTCGGCGCGCAAGGAAGCGGACCGCTTCCCGCCTTCATCATCAACCCGACGAGCATCTCGAACAACGAGTACCTGTGCGCCGTGCGCGACTTCACGGTGCGCCAGGCCGACGTGACCTTCACGGGGCGCTGCGAGTTCGGCCGCCGCACCAAGCGCCAGAAGTTCGCCATGCGCGAGCTCAACGGCCGCTTCCAGATCGAGATCGACCGGCGGTTCGTGCCCGTGAAGCGCTGCAACGTCGCCGACATGAAGGATCTCGCCACGGTCCGGGCCGAGCGGGAGCGCTTCGAGCGCGAGAACGCCTCCGCCCAGGACAAGGCGCGCGGCCTGTGGGCGACGAGCCGGGAATCGTGCGCCCGCGCCTTCGAGCCGGACGGGGAGGGGCGCTACCGCATCTCGCCGGCCCTGCCCGCGGGCGAGACCGCCCTCATCATCAGCCCGCGCCGCTTCGTGACCCGCGGCTCGACCTGCACCTCGCAGCAGGTGGTCGCGAACCTCCAGACCGGGCGGGAGTACCAGGCGAACCTGCTCTGCCAGGCGGAAGGCCGCGAGTTCCCCACGACCGAGCGCATCACGATCCTCGATCCGGACGCCATCGAGCGCACCCCCGCCTCGCGCAATCCCCAGCCCCAGCGCCTCGTGCGCTGCACCCCTCCGGATTGGGAGAAGGCGGTCGCGGAATAGGATGATTCCGGTCTCCTGAGTCTGTCAGGCTGCGTCAGGATCGCATCCGGACGGGGTCGCGGAGCCGACAGCCCCGCCCCTCCCGATCCCATCGCGAGCAGACAGATTCTAATCGGCCCGCACCACGCGGTAGCCGGACTGCTCCAGGAGCCGCGCGAGGCCTTTCTCGCCGGGAAGATGCGCCGCCCCGACCGCGATGAAGGCGCCGCCCCTGGCCAGGTGCGGCAGGGCGCGGTCGCGCATGCGCCCGTTGCGCTCATCGATGAGCGTCGCCTCGAAGGAGGGCGGCGGCACCGCCGTGACCCGGCCGGGCAGCGCGCCCGGATGGCGCGACCATGCCGTCATCAGGCCGATCTCGCCCGCGACGTAGCGGCGGATGGTGGTTTCGTGGATGTCCTCGCGCCGGTCGAGCACCTGCAGCAGCGCCTGCAGCATGAGGCGTTGGTCCTCCGGCGAGAACGAGGTCGAGGCGGCGAGCTGCTCCTCCATGGTTTCTAGGCCCACGACCCGGATCCGTTTCTTGCGCGCGATCGCGGCGAGTTGCGCGTCGAGCACCGGCTTGTCACCCTCCGCGAGGCGGCAGGTCGGCTGGCCCAAGGTCAGCGCCAGGAAGGACGGCTTCAATTCGCGCGCGGCTTCCGCCGGCATGCCGGCCGCCTCCACGGCCTTCTCGAGTTTCGCGAGGTCCTCGGGCGACAGCAGGCGGTCGCTGCGCTCCTCGCCTCTCGCCTCGATGTAATCCGCGAGCTTGGGTCCGAGGGCGGCGAACACCTCGTCCTCCTTGTCGGCGCCCGGCTCCGCGAGCTCGAACGCGGCGACGCGCGCCGATTCGAGGGCCTTGCGGACCTCGGCCGAGATCGCGGTCACGCGCGGATCGGCGACGTGCATGGTGCCGAAGAGATAGGAGGGCTTGAGGCCCGCCTTCTCGAGCCGGAAGAACTTGCCCGATGCGAACGGCATCGCGAGCGCCTGCCGCTCGATGGTCTCGGCCGCGGCGCCGTCCTGCCGCCGCAGCTCGGGCAGGATGTCGGAGCCGTTGCAGGCGGCCCGGGCGGGCGCCGCGGCGAGGAGCGCCGCGGTCAGGAGGGAGATCGTCAGGGTTTTCATGCGCGGGAGCTCCGGGCCGATCGACGGGAAGGGCTCCCTTGATGGCTCGCCGCACCGCGTCCCGCTGCGCGGCAGCGCACGTGAGACCGGATCCCTGTGCGGCCTGCTCCAACGCGGCGGGCGGCTCACCCCCGGGGGAGCCGC
>DATAGO010000039.1:0-284679 GCA_036263675.1 Microvirga sp.
CCCCGTGAGCCGCTGCTCGAGCGGGAGGTCGCGGGGTCCTGCTCCCGGGCAGGGTTACCCCTTCTCCTGCCGGCCCCTGTCCGGGGCAGGCCCAGCGCCTCCCGCTCTGCCTCACAAAGAGCAGAGACCCGGAGTGCCCCGCAGCAGCCCCGGCCCACAACAAGGGCGCGGGGTCACACGCGCTGCGCCATCTCAGCCCATCGCTCCCTCTCCCGCAGCCTCGCTCCCTCTCCCCGCCTGCGGGGAGAGGGCTGGGGTGAGGGGCCTGTCGGATGAGCACGATGCATCCACCTCGCGACGTCATGACTCGCTCGGAAAAGCTCGACGCATCTGCCTGACACGTGTCATGGCCGGGCTCGACCCGGCCACCTCGACCGGAAAGGCGCACGGCCCGCAGCAACACACATCGCGGGCTTCGCGCTGTCATGGCCGGGTCGAGCCCGGCCATGACAATGGAGAGATCGCGCTCCACCGACCGGCCCCTCACCCCGACCCTCTCCCCGTCAACGGGGAGAGGGAGTTCGCGAGCGGGGAGAGCGGACCCCAGCAAGCGCTAGACGTGCAGGAAGCGTTCCTTGAGCGTCGCGTCCGCGGTGAGGTCCGCGCTGGTGCCGGTCCAGGCGACGCGGCCTTTCTCGACGATGACGTGGCGGTCCGCGAAGGCGGCGAGGGCATCGACGTTCTTGTCGATGACGAGGATGGCCTGGCGCTCGCCCTTCAGGTGCTTGAGGCAGGACCAGATCTCGGTGCGGATCAGGGGCGCGAGCCCCTCGGTGGCCTCGTCGAGGATCAGGAGCTTCGGGTTCGTCATCAGGGCGCGGCCGATGGCGAGCATCTGCTGCTCGCCGCCGGAGAGCTGCGTGCCCATGTTGCCCCGCCGCTCCTGGAGGCGCGGGAAGAGCCCGTAGACGCGCTCCAGGGTCCAGCGGCTGCCGTGGCGCCGGGCCGCGGTCGCGATCAGGTTTTCCTCCACGGTGAGGTTGGGGAAGATCTGCCGCCCCTCCGGCACGAGCCCGATGCCGCGTTGCGCGACCCGGTAGGGCGGCAGCCCGCCCACCGCCTCGCCGTCGAAGCGGATCGCGCCGCCGCGTGGGCGCAGCCAGCCCATGACGGCCTTCACGGTCGTGGTCTTGCCCATGCCGTTGCGGCCGAGCAGGGTCACGACCTCGCCGGCCCCGACCTCGAAGGAGATGTCGAACAGCACCTGCGCGGCGCCGTAGCCGGCCTGGAGATTCTGGACGCTCAGCATGAGGCGGCACCTCTCGCCGCCCGCCGGGGGGAGTGGGGCGGAAGCAAGAGCCGGGCAGGAGGCCCGCTTCCCTTCCCGCTGCAAACGGGGGGCGGGAAACCTGCGCGCTCCATCACGCCGCCTCCTCGCCGAGATACGCCGCCCGCACCTCCGGGTTGGCCCGGACGCGCTCGGGCGTGCCGGTGGCGATGACGCGGCCGTAGACCAGCACGCTGACGCGGTCGGCGAGCGAGAACACCGCCTCCATGTCGTGCTCGATCAGAACGATGGTGTAGCGGCCCTTGAGCCCCCGCAGGGTCTCGACTACGCGCTCGGATTCCTCGTGGCCGGTGCCGGCGAGCGGCTCGTCGAGGAGGAGCAGCTTCGGCGCCGTCGCGAGCGCGACGGCGAGTTCGAGCTGGCGCTTCTCGCCGTGCGAGAGCAGCCCCGCCGGAACGTGCGCCCGGTGCGCGATCCCCACGAGGCCGAGCGCCCGCTCAGCCTCGTCGTTGAGGGCGGTCTCGGCCGCGGCGTCGCCGAAGAAGCGGAAGCTCGATCCGGAGCGAGCCTGGACCGCGAGCGCCACGTTCTCGAGCGCCGAGAAGCCCGGCAGGATCGAGGTGATCTGGAACGAGCGCGCGAGGCCGCGCCGCACGCGCTCGTGCATGGGAAGGCGCGTGATGTCGGCTCCGTCGAAGAGG
Source organism: Microvirga sp. (assembly GCA_036263675.1). Classification (GTDB taxonomy): domain Bacteria; phylum Pseudomonadota; class Alphaproteobacteria; order Rhizobiales; family Beijerinckiaceae; genus Microvirga. The sequence continues at coordinate 1,930 of DATAGO010000039.1, forward strand.
ATGCGGCCGGAATCCGAGCCCGCGAGGCCCGACATCTGGTGGATCAGCGTGGTCTTGCCGGCGCCGTTCGGCCCGATCACCGCGTGCAGTTCGCCCGGCCGGACCTCCAGGCTCACGTCGTCCGTGACTTTCAGGGCGCCGTAGGCCTTGCGCAGGTTTTCGAGCCGGAGGAGGGGCTCAGTCACGGCGGCCCCTCCCGCCCAAGATTCCCATGATGCCACCGCGCGCGAACAGCACGACGACGATCAGGAGGGGGCCGAAGATCATCTTCCAGTGCTCGGTGACGCCCGCGAGGTATTCCTCGAGCAGCAGGAAGGCGGCGGCGCCGAGGAGCGCGCCGTGCAGGGAGCCGAGGCCGCCGAGGATCACCATGAAGATGAGCTCGCCCGAGCGTTGCCAGGTCATGTAGGCCGGGCTGACGAACTCGGCCTGGTTGGCGAGGAGGAAGCCCGCCAGGCCCGTCAGCATGCCGGAGATCCCGTAGGCTGCGAGCTGGTATCGGAAGGGGTGGAAGCCGATCGCCTCCATGCGCACGGGATTGTCGCGGCTGCCGCGCAGCACGCGGCCGAAGCGCGAGGCCACGATCGAGCGGCCGAGGATATACGTGACGAGGAGGCAGGCGAAGACCGCGTAGTAGAACGCCCGGTCGCCCTCGATGAGCTTGCGCCCGAAGATCAGGCTCTTGCTGGCAAGCGTCAGCCCGTCGTCGCCGCCGTAAGACGCAAGCGAGGTCGCGAGGAAGAACAGCATCTGGCCGAAGGCCAGGGTGATCATGATGAAGTAGACGCCCTTGGTGCGCAGCGAGATCGCACCGGTCGCGAGGGCGAAAAGCCCGGAGGCGCCGAGCGCCACCGCAAGCTGCACGAACGCGTCCTCGATCCCGTGGCTCGACAGGATGCCGACCGCGTAGGCCCCGATGCCGAGGAAGGCGGCGTGCCCGAAGCTCACGAGGCCGCCGTAGCCGAGGATCAGATCGAGCGCGATGGCGGCGATCGCGAAGATCATCACGCGGGAGAGGAGCGAGAGCAGGTAGCCCTCGGCGCCCGCCATGGCGAGGAGGGGGGCGAGGGCCAGCAGCGTGAACAGGAGCGCGGGAACGCCGAGGCGCCCCAGCCGGGAGGGGACCGGCCGGCCCGCGGCTGCGGCCGCGGCGAAGTCCGCGCCTCCGCTCATCGGGCCGCCGCCCGGCCGGGACCCGGGGTCCGGCTCATCGCCTCACCGGGAAGAGCCCGGAGGGGCGGAAGAACAGGACCGCGGCCATGAGGATGTAGATCAGCATCGGGGCGACGGCACGCCCGGTCTGGCTCGCCACCGAGGGGTCGAGAAAAAGGCGAAGCAGCGTCGGCGCCAGCGTGCGCCCGACCGTATCGACGAGGCCGATCAGGAGCGCGGCCAGGAACGCGCCGCGGATCGAGCCGATGCCGCCGATGACGATCACCACGAAGGCGAGGATCAGGATGTTGTCGCCCATGCCAGGCTCGACCGACAGGATCGGCGCCACCATGGCGCCCGCGAAGCCCGCCAGCATGGCCCCGAAGCCGAACACGCCCATGAAGAGCCGGCGGATGTCGACCCCCAGCGCCGAGACCATGGGGGCGTTGGAGGCGCCGGCGCGCACCAGCATGCCGATGCGGGTGTGGTGGACGAGCACGTAGAGCAGGCCCGCGACCCCGAGGCCCGCCGCGATGATGGCGATGCGGTAGGTGGGGTAGAGCAGGCCGCCGGGCAGGGGGATCGAGCCCGAGAGCAGGTCGGGCATCGGCACGTTGAGGGGCGCGGCGCCCCACAGGAACTTCACGCCTTGGTTCAGGAACAGGATCACCCCGAAGGTGGCGAGCACCTGGTCGAGATGGTCGCGGTCGTAGAGGTGGCGGAACACCAGGATCTCGAGCAGGAGCCCGACGACAAGCGCGGTCGGCAGCGCGAGTCCCAGGGCGAGCCAGAAGCTCCCGGTCCAGGCCGCGAAGGCGGCGGCGAGGTAGGCGCCGACCATGTACTGCACCCCGTGCGCCAGGTTGATGAAGTCCATCACGCCGAACACGAGCGTCAGCCCGGCGGCGATCAGGAACAGGATCAGCCCGAACTGCAGGCCGTTCAGCACCTGGACGAGGAGAAGGGTCGGGGTCATGGGATCAACCCCCTCTCCCCGTAATTGGGGAGAGGGTTGGAGTGAGGGGTTCTTCTCCCTCTCCCCGCAGGCGGGGAGAGGGAGGCGCAGGTGCCCTAGTTCGTCGCCGCGCATTCCTTGCCGTAGGCGTCGGCGTAGTCGTCGAAGACCTTCTGGACGATCTCGGTCTGGAACTTGCCGTCCGCGCGCTTGGCGGCCTTCACGAGGTAGAAGTCCTGCACGGGGAAGCCGTTGGCGCCGAACTTGAAGTCGCCGCGGAGGGACTTGAATTCAGCCTTCTTGAGAGCGGCCCGCACCGCGTCCTTGTTGTCGGTCTTGCCGCCGGTGGCTTTCAGGGCCGAGTCGATCAGGAGCGCGGTGTCGTAGGCGTGCATGGAATAGGAGCCCGGCACGGAATTGTACGCCGCCTCGTAGGCCGCCACGAACTTCTTGTTCTCCGGCGTGTCGAGGTTCGGGGCCCAGTTCGAGCCCCCGAAGGCGCCGATCGCCGCGTCCTGCTGGGCGGGGAGGGTCGATTCGTCGACCGTGAAGGCGGAGAGGAACGGGATCTTCTCCATCAGCCCCGCGCCCTTGTACTGCTTGACCAGGTTCACGCCCATGCCGCCCGGCATGAAGGTGAAGATCGCATCCGGATTCATCGACGCGATCTTGGCGAGCTCGGACTGGAAGTCGAGCGTGTTGAGCGGGGTGTAGGATTCCTCGACGACCTCGCCCTTGTAGTGGCGCTTGAAGCCCGCGAGCGAGTCCTTGCCGGCCTGGTAGTTCGGCGCGAGCAGGTAGACCCGCTTGTAGCCGCGATCCTGCGCGACCTTGCCGAGCACCTCGTGGTTTTGGTCGTTCTGGTAGGAGGTCGCGAAGAAGTAGGGGTTGCAGCCCTTGCCCGCGAAGGTCGAGGGGCCGGCGTTCGGGCTGATGTAGAAGGTCTGGGCCTCGACGATCGGCTTGTGGATCGCGGCCGCCACGTTGGAGAAGATCGGACCGACCACGAAGTCGACCTTGTCGCGCTCGAGCAGGCCCTTCACTTTCGTGACCGCCACATCCGGCTTGAGCTCGTCGTCGACGACGATGACCTCGACCTCGCGGCCCCCGAGCTTGCCGCCCATGTCCTTCATGGCGAGCTGGAACCCGTCGCGCGCCTGCTGGCCGAGCACCGCCGAGGGGCCCGACAGGGTGAGGAGCAAGCCTACTTTCAGCTTCTCCTGGGCCTGCGCCCCGCCCGCCGCGATGCACACCGTCGCAGCCAGTCCTGCAATCCTGATCAGATGATTCATGATGATCTCCCGAGTGACCGTTCCCTCGCGCACGGTTGCCCCGTGCTGCCGTCGATGTCCGGCGCCGGCCCTTGCCTGCGCCGTTTGAAGCTTTCGGTCCCGGACCGGCCGGCCCGGAACGCGTCGGCGCTACATTGGCCCCCTTCGCCCCGTCCGAACAACCCCATCGCGACGGCTTTCGCCGAAAGGTGAACGGGGGCTGCACTTCGCCATTGCCAGACGATATTTGAAGCTTAAAATAACTTGGCGGGCGCGTTCAAGCGGATTGTTCCGACGGATGCGCCCCGCGGGCTTGAGGCAGAGGCCGGGATGGCGGCAGGGGCGTTGCAGGGCCGACATGCGCTCGTGACCGGCGGGAGCCGGGGCATCGGGCGCGCCGTCGCGGCGGCGCTCATCGGCGCCGGCGCCACGGTGACGATCCTGGGGCGCGACCGGGCCGCCCTCGACAGAGCGGTCGCGGAAGGCGCGGCGCATGCCGCTCTCGCCACGGACGTGACGGACGCGCACGCCCTCGAACGAGCCGCGGCGGACGCGGCGGGGCGGGGTCCTGTCGACATCCTGGTCGCCAATGCGGGCGGCGCGGTCTCGGCGCCGTTCGCGAAATCGGACGCGGCCCTGTTCCATCGCATGCTCGACGTGAACCTCATGGGCGTCGTCAATGCCGCGCGGGCGGTGCTGCGGCCCATGACTGAGCGCGGGTTCGGCCGGATCGTGACCGTCGCCTCGACGGCGGGCCTGAAGGGCTATCCCTACGTGAGCGCCTATTGCGCCGCGAAGCACGCGGTCGTGGGCTTCGTGCGTGCGCTCGCGCTCGAGACCGCGACCACGGGCGTGACCGTCAATGCGGTGTGCCCCGGCTTCACGGACACCGACCTCGTAGCCGAGAGCCTCGAGCGCATCGTCGCGAAGACCGGCCGCTCCCGCGAGGCGGCGCTCGCCGAACTCGTGAAGCACAACCCGCAGGGGCGCCTGATCGACCCCCAGGAGGTCGCGGATGCGGTGCTGTGGCTGTGCGGCGACAGCGCGCGCTCGGTCACCGGCCAGGCGATCGCGGTCGCGGGCGGGGAGGTCTGAGATGCGTCTGCGCGTGGAATCGCTGCGGCCGGGAGGCGCCGCATGAGCCAGTCCGCCATCCCGCTCGACGCGGAGACCAAGGCCGTCGAGATGCCGGAGGACCACCGGGACGAGTTGCGCCTGTGGCTCCGGCTCCTCACATGCACGACCATGATCGAGGGCGAGGTGCGCCGCCGCCTGCGCGAGCGGTTCGACGTGACGCTCCCGCGCTTCGACCTGATGGCGCAGCTCGACAAGGCGCCCGAGGGCATGACCCTCTCCGACCTGTCGAAGCGCATGATGGTCTCTAACGGCAATCTCACCGGCCTCGTGGAGCGCCTCGCGGCTTCGGGCCATCTGGACCGGCGCACCTCCGAATCGGACCGGCGCGCCCAGGTGATCTCGCTTACCCCGCTCGGCCGGGCCGAGTTCCGCGCCATGGCGGCGGCGCACGAGCACTGGATTGCGAATCTATTCGGCGACCTCACGCGCCGGGAGCAGGAGGACCTGATGCGGCTTCTCGCCAAGACCAAGATGTCGGCGCGGCGCGCCCTGGGCGGAGAAAACGCATGACCGGGCGCGCCGCGAACGGGGTGACGCTGCCGCTGTCGGATTTCACGCCGCAGCACTTCCGTCTGGAGGTCGCGGGCCCGGTCGCGACCGTGACCCTGAACCGTCCGGAGAAGAAGAACCCGCTCACCTTCGAGAGCTACCGAGAGCTCACGGACTTCTTCCTCGCCTGCCAGCGGGACGAGGGCGTGAAGGCCGTCGTGATCGCGGGCGCGGGCGGCAACTTCTCCTCCGGCGGCGATGTGTTCGAGATCATCGGCCCGCTCGTCGCGATGGACACCAAGGGGCTGACCGCCTTCACGCGCATGACGGGCGAGCTCGTCAAGGCCATGCGGGCCTCACCCCAGCCCATCGTGGCGGCGGTGGAGGGGATCTGCGCCGGGGCCGGCGCCATCATCGCGATGGCCTCCGACCTGCGGCTCGCCGCCCCGCGGGCGAAGGTGGCGTTTCTGTTCAACAAGGTCGGGCTCGCGGGCTGCGACATGGGTGCCTGCGCGATCCTGCCCCGCATCGTCGGGCAGGGGAGGGCGTCGGAGCTCCTCTACACCGGCCGCTTCATGAGCGCGGAGGAAGGTGCCGCTTGGGGCTTCTTCAGCCGCATCGTCGAGGATGACGTTCTCGGCGCGGCGCAGGCGCTGGCCAACGAGATCGGCACCGGTCCCACCTTCGCCAACACGATGACGAAGCGCATGCTCGCGATGGAATGGGCGATGTCGGTCGAGGAGGCCATCGAGGCCGAGGCGGTCGCGCAGGCGCTCTGCATGACCACGGAAGACTTCGCGCGCGCCTACCGGGCGTTTGCCGCGAAGGAGAAGCCGGTGTTCCGGGGGGATTGAGGATGGTTGCGGTGATCGTTCGCACTCCCCACTCGTGCACTCCCTCTCCCCGCGCGCGGGGAGAGGGCTGGGGTGAGGGGCCGGTCGGTGGAGCGCGGTATATCCGGATCTTCTACCCTCCCCCCTGCTGGGAGGGGCCGGGGGTGGGGCTCGGTCCAGGATCGATCGCTCAGGTACCCCCTGCACTAACACCCACCCGGTCAACTGACAGCGCCTACCCTCCCCGCAGACGGGAGGGTATGAGCCTGGATGCTCCGAGCTCCCCCGACCGGCCCCTCACCCCAGCCTTCTCCCCGCACGCGGGGAGAGGGGGTCCGCTGGCGGGGAGCGGACGTGCAGGAAGCCGCCATGCCCGATAGCTCCTTCCTGACCTGGCCGTTCCTCGAGGAGCATCACCGTGACTTTGCGTCCGACCTGCGCGAATGGACGGCGCGGGAGGTGCATCCGCTCGTCGACCACGCCGACGTCGACGGTTCGTGCCGGCGGCTGGTGCGGGCGCTGGGCGACGCCGGGTGGCTGCGCGCCGCGGTGCCGGCGGCGTATGGCGGGCTGTTCCCGAGCTTCGACGTACGCTCGCTGTGCCTTGCCCGCGAGATCCTGGCCTACGAGGATGGGCTCGCCGATTTCGCCTTCGCGATGCAGGGGCTCGGCACCGGCTCGGTGACGCTGGCGGGATCGGAGGAGCTCAAGCGCCGCTATCTCCCTCGCGTGGCGCGCGGCGACGCCATCGCGGCCTTCGCGCTGTCGGAGCCCGAAGCCGGATCCGACGTTGCCGCAATGAGCACCACCGCGACGCCGGACGGACCGGCCTATGTGCGAATCGACGGCACGAAAACCTGGATTTCCAATGGGGGCATCGCGGACCATTACGTGGTCTTCGTCCGCACCGGCGAGGCGCCCGGCGCGCGAGGCCTCTCGGCCTTCATGGTCGATGCCGATACGCCCGGCCTCACGATCGCAGAGCGCATCGACGTGATCGCGCCGCATCCGCTTGCAACTCTGAGTTTCGAGGGCTGCCGCGTGCCGCTGTCGCAGCGCATCGGCGGCCCGGGCAAGGGCTTCAAGGTCGCGATGGCGACGCTCGACGTGTTCCGCTCCACGGTCGGGGCCGCGGCACTCGGCTTCGCGCGCCGGGCGCTCGACGAGGCGCTCCACCGCGCGTCCTCGCGTCAATTGTTCGGCGCGCCGCTCGCCGACCTCGCGCTGACGCAAGGCGCGCTCGCCGAGATGGCGACCGACGTCGATACCTCCGCGCTCCTCGTCTACCGCGCGGCCTGGACGAAGGACCGCGGCGCGCCGCGCGTCACCCGCGAGGCCGCGATGGCGAAGATGCACGCGACCGAGACCGCCCAGAGCGTGATCGACAAGGCGATGCAGATCTTCGGCGGGCTCGGCGTCACCAAGGGCGTGAAGGTCGAGGCGCTGTACCGGGAGATCCGCGCCCTGCGGATCTACGAGGGCGCCACCGAGGTCCAGAAGATCGTGATCGCGCGGGAGCTGCTGAAAGCGGCGCAGACCGCACCGCTGCCGCGGGCGGCGGAGTGATGGAGATGCCCTCTCTCCTCTGCGGGAGAGGGTGGCGAACGGAGTGAGCCGGGAGAGGAGCCGTGTTCGCGACGACGGCCCCTCTCCCGACCCGGCCTGACGGCCGGGCCACCCTCCCCCGCAGAGGGGGGAGGGATCAAGAAGGAGGGTGCATCATGGCGGAGACGGCACATATCGACACCTTCGCGCGGGACAACCTGCCCCCGCGTTCCGAATGGCCCGACTTCCTTCTCGAGCGGCCGGAGCTGCAATATCCGGAGCGGCTCAATTGCTGCATGGCGTTCCTCGACCGCTGGGTCGCGGAAGGGCAGGGCAATGCTCCCTGCCTGATCAGCCCGACCGAGACGATCACGTACGCGCAACTGCAGGAGCGGGTGAACCGCATCGCGAACGTGCTGGTCGGCCGTCTCGGCTTCGTGCCTGGCACTCGCGTGCTGCTGCGCTCGCCCAACAATCCCATGATGGTCGCGGCCTATCTCGCGGTGCTGAAAGCCGGCGGCGTCGTGGTCGCGACCATGCCGCTCCTGCGCGCCCGGGAGATCGCCTATCCGATCCGCAAAGCGCGGATCGCGATCGGGCTCTGCGACCACAGGCTCGCGGACGAGATGGAGAAGGCGCGCACGCTCTCGCCGGATCTTAAGCATGTGGTCTATTGGGGCGGAAGCGGTCCGGATTCGCTCGAAGCCCTGATGGCCGGCGCCTCCCCGGACTTCGACGCAGTCGACACGGCCGCGGACGACGTCTGCCTTGTCGGCTTCACCTCCGGGACTACGGGCGAGCCGAAGGGCACGATGCACGTCCATCGCGACATGCTCGCGATCTGCGACACCTACGCCGCGCAGGTGCTGCAGGCGGAATCCACCGACCGCTTCATCGGCTCGCCGCCGCTCGCCTTCACCTTCGGTCTCGGGGGCATCGTGCTGTTCCCGATGCGCATCGGCGCCTCGACGGTGCTGCTCGAGCGGGCTAGTCCCGACGACCTCCTCCAGGCCTTCGCGGCCTACGGCGCCACCGTGTGCTTTACGGCCCCGACGGCCTACCGGGCGATGCTCGCGAAGCTGAAGGACCACGACATCTCCACCCTGCGCAAATGCGTGTCGGCCGGCGAGGCGCTGCCGAATGCCACCTTCGAGGCCTGGTACGAGGCGACCGGCCTCAAGCTCATGGACGGCATCGGCGCGACCGAGATGCTGCACATCTTCATCGCGGCGCGCGAAGACGAGATCCGCCCCGGCTCCACGGGCAAGCCGGTTCCGGGCTACGAGGCGCGGATCGTGGACGAGGAGGGCCGGACGCTGCCGCCGGGCTCGATCGGACGCCTTGCGGTGCGAGGGCCGACCGGGTGCCGCTACCTCGCGGACGAGCGCCAGCGTAAATACGTGCAGAACGGCTGGAACGTCACCGGCGACACCTACCTTATGGATGAGGATGGCTACTTCTGGTACCAGGCGCGCTCGGACGACATGATCGTCTCGTCGGGCTACAACATCGCCGGCCCCGAGGTCGAGGCGGCGCTCCTCACCCATCCCGCGGTCGCCGAATGCGGCGTGGTCGGCGCGCCGTGCCCCGAGCGCGGCATGATCGTGAAGGCCTATGTGGTGCTTCATCCCGGCCACGCGGCGGGCGCCGATCTCACCAAGGTCCTCCAGGAGCACGTGAAGGCCGAGATTGCGCCCTACAAATATCCGCGTGCGATCGAGTTTGTGGAGGCGCTGCCTCGCACCCAGACCGGCAAGCTCCAGCGCTTCGAGTTGCGGCGCATCGCGTCCGAGCCGGTGCCGCCCCCCATGGCAGTCGAGGTCAGTGCGGCGCCCAAGGGCGCCACGGCGGCGGCGTGACGGAGGCCGGCATGGACATCGCACGGGCGCTGCGGGACTCGGGCCAAGGGCCGGTCGTGCTCCAGCCGAAGGGCTGGCCGACGCCGAAGGGCTACGCCAACGGCATGATGGCGGAGGGGAGCATCCTGGTCACGGGCGGTGTCGTGGGCTGGGACGAGAGCGAGACTTTCCCGGATGGGCTCGTCGCCCAGACGCGGCAGACGCTCCTCAACATCCGCGCCATCCTCAGTGAAGGCGGCGCGGGTCCGGAGCATCTCGTCCGGCTCACCTGGTACGTGGTCGACATCGAGGAATACCTCGCGAACCTCAAGGACCTCGGCCGCGCCTACCGGGAGGTGCTGGGCGCGCATTACCCCGCCATGGCGCTCGTCCAGGTGGTGCGGCTCGTGGAGCGCGCCGCGCGGGTCGAGATCGAGGCGACTGCGGTGGTTCCCTCGCGCTGAAATCCTGCGCTATGGAAGGCCATGATCCCAGCGCAGGAGCCAGCATGAGCTACGACGACAGCAACATCTTCGCGCGGATCCTCCGCGGCGAGCTGCCGGCCCATAGGATCCTCGAGACCGGGAGAGCCTTGGCCTTCATGGACATCATGCCTCGCGCCGACGGGCACGCGCTGGTGATCCCCAAGGTCAAGGCGCGCAACATTCTCGACATCCAGCCTGGCGACCTCGCCGACCTCATCCAGGTGGTCCAGACGGTCGCGCAGGCCTCCAAGCGCGCCTTCGGGGCAGACGGGATCACGGTGCAGCAGTTCAACGAGAGCGCCGGCGGCCAAGTGGTGTTCCACCTGCATTTCCACGTCATCCCGCGCTTCGAAGGCGTGTCGCTGCGGCCGCATACGGGTCAGATGGAGAAGCCGGAGGTTCTGGCTGCGAATGCGGAGAAGCTGCGAGCCGCTCTGACGGAAGGGTGATGGGCTCCCTCGACCCGCCTGCGAACCCCCTCTCCCCGTGAACGGGGAGAGGGGGTGTGCCGCGTGGAGAGCCGGGCTCCGCCCTACATCCAGTCCAGCGACCGCCCGACGGCCTTCCCCCATTCAGCATAGAGCCGCGTCCGCTCCGCCCCCTCCATCGCGGGATGCCAGCGCTTGTCGGCGACCCAGTTCCGCACGAGTTCGTCCGTGCCGGGCCAGACGCCGGTGGCGAGGCCGGCCGCATAGGCAGCGCCCAGCGCCGTGGTCTCGATCACCTTCGGGCGCACCACCGGCACGTCGAGGATGTCGGCCTGGAACTGCATCAGGAGCTCGTTGACCACCATGCCGCCGTCCGTGCGCAGCTCGCGGACCGCGATTCCGGTGTCCTTCGTCATGGCGTCCAGCACCTCGCGGGTCTGGAAGGCGGTCGCCTCCAGGGCCGCGCGGGCGATGTGGGCCTTGGTGGCGTAGCGCGTCAGCCCGCCGATGAGGCCGCGCGCACCGGCGTTCCAGTGCGGCGCGTACAGGCCCGAGAAGGCCGGCACCACCGTGACGCCGCCGTTGTCCGGCACCGAGCGCGCGAGCGCCTCGATCTCCGGGCTCGAGCCGATGATGCCGAGATTGTCGCGCAGCCATTGCACCAGCGCGCCAGCGATCGCGATGGAGCCCTCGAGGGCGTAGACGGTCGGACCCGTCCCGAAGCGGTAGCCCACGGTGGTGAGGAGGCCGCAGGTCGAGGGGTAGGGGGCCTGGCCGGTGTTCATGAGCATGAAGCAGCCAGTCCCGTAGGTGTTCTTGGCCTCGCCGGGCTGGAAACAGGCCTGGCCGACGAGCGCGGCCTGCTGGTCGCCGAGGATGCCGGCGATCGGGACGCCGGCGAGCACCCCGCCTGCCTCGCCGTAGACCTCGCTCGAGGAGCGGATCTCGGGCAGGCAGGCGCGGGGGATGTGGAAGAGCCTCAAGATATCGTCGTCCCATTGCAGGGTCGCGAGATCCATGAGCTGGGTGCGGCTGGCGTTGGTGACGTCCGTGATGTGCCGCCCGCCGTCGACGCCGCCGGTGAGGTTCCAGACGAGCCAGGAATCGACGGTGCCGAAAAGCGCGTCGCCGCTTTCCGCCTTCGCCCGCGCGCCGGGGACGTTCTCGAGGAGCCAGCGCAGCTTCAGGCCCGAGAAGTAGCTCGCGAGGGGCAGACCGGTCTTAGGGCGCAGGCGGTCGCGCCCGCCCTCCCGGGCGAAGTCCTCGACCAACGGGTCGACTCTCGTGTCCTGCCAGACGAGGGCGTTGTGGAGCGGCTCGCCGGTGCGGCGGTCCCACAGCAGCGTGGTCTCGCGCTGGTTGGTGATGCCGACCGCCGCGAGATCCCGGGGCGAGAGACCGCCCTTGGCCAGCGCCGTTTCGATGACGCTCTGCGTGTTGCGCCAGATCTCGAGCGGGTCGTGCTCCACGTATCCCGGTCTGGGGTAGATCTGCTCGTGCTCCTTCTGGCCGACCGAAACGATCCGGCCCGACCGGTCGAAGACGATGAAGCGCGAGCTTGTCGTGCCCTGGTCGATGGCGCCGACATAATCCGCCATGGCCTGTCCCCCTTGCAGCGAAGCGCCTATTGGGCCGCGACGGCGGCCGGTGCCTTGGATGCGAGATAGGCGTCGATCCGCTCCGCCGCGCCCGCCGGCACGTGGAGCCCGAGCTTGGAGCGGCGCCACAGGACGTCCTCGGCCGAGCGCGCCCATTCGCGCCGCACGAGGTAATCCAGCTCCGCGGCCGTCAGCCCGCCGCCGAAATCCTCGCCGAGATCGGCCCAGGATCGTGCGTCGCCGAGAAGCTCGTCGATCCGCGTCCCGTAGGCGCGGCCCATGCGGCGGGCCTGGCCCTCGGGCAGGAACGGGCGCCGGCGCAGGAGGTCGGCGAGGAAGCGCTCGAAATCCGCATCCGGCATATCGCCGCCGGGCAGCTTGGCGGTCTCGGTCCAGGACGGCTTCAGGCCGGGGAAGAAGGGCCTGAGCTCGTCCAGCGCATGCTCGGCGAGCTTGCGGAAGGTCGTGATCTTGCCGCCGAAGATCGACAGCACGGGCGCCGATCCGCCCGGCGCGTCGAGGTCGAACACGTAGTCGCGCGTAACCGCGGAGGCGTTCGCCGAGCCGTCGTCGTAAAGCGGGCGTACGCCGGAATAGGTCCAGACCACGTCGGACGGCGCGATCTCGCGCCTGAAGACGTGGTTGATGGCGTCGCAGAGGTAGCGCACCTCCTCGTCGCTGATCTCGGCCTTGCCGGGCCCGGTCTCGACCGGCACGTCGGTGGTGCCGACCAGCGTGAACCGGCCCTGGTAGGGGATCGCGAAGATGATGCGCTTGTCCCGGTTCTGCAGGATGAAGGCGTGGTCGCCCTCGAAGAGCTTCGGGACGATGATGTGGCTGCCCTTCACGAGGCGCACGCTCTTTTGCGTGTTGAGCCCGAGCTTGCCGTTCAGCACCTCCGCGACCCAGGGACCGGCCGCGTTGACGAGGGCGCGGGCGCGCACCTCGCGGGTCTCGCCCGTGGCCTTGTCGCGGATCGCGGCGAGCCAGGTGGAGCCGTCGCGGCGGGCCGACACGACTTCGGTGCGCACGCGGATCTCGGCGCCGCGCTCGGCGGCATCGAGCGCGTTGAGGGAGACGAGGCGGCTGTCCTCGACCCAGCAGTCGGAATACATGAAGGCGGTGTCGAAGCCGGGCTTGAGCGCCTGCCCCGTGGGGTGCCGGGTAAGATTGATGGTCTCGGTGCCGGGCAGCTTCCTTCGCGGCGCGAGGTTGTCGTACAGAAAGAGACCGATGCGCACGAACCACGCCGGGCGGATGCCGCGCTCGTGGGGGAGGATGAAACGCAGGGGCCAGATGATGTGGGGCGCGGAAGCGAGCAGGCGCTCGCGCTCGAACAGGGCCTCGCGGACGAGACGGAACTCGTAATACTCGAGGTAGCGCAGCCCCCCGTGGATCAGCTTGGTCGAGGCCGAGGAGGTGTAGCCCGCGAGGTCATCCTGCTCGCAGAGCAGCACCGACAGGCCGCGGCCGGCGGCATCGCGGGCGATCCCGGCGCCGTTGATGCCGCCGCCGACGATCAGGAGATCGAATGGGTTGGTCACGGGAGCGTTGTCCTCCGCCGGGCCGCCTCGAGCAGGCCCGACCGCAGCAGATGAAATTCTTTGCAGGCTCAAGGCAAGGGGATTTGAAGCGTATTTAGGGCTCAGATCCGGGCTCTGGAGCCCCGGCGCGCGGCCAGCAATGTCGCGGCAAAGCACGCTGCGGCACCGAGCGCGAGCGCGATCCAAACCGTGACAACCGCCTCGTAGCTCCCCGACCACGCCCACAGGGCCCCGAAGGCGAAGGGCGCCGTGGCCTTCGCGAAGGTGACCGGCATGCTGATCAGCCCCTGGATCGCGCCGTAATCCTCGCGCCCGAACAGCTCCGGCGGCAGAAGGGCACGCAGGATCGTCATCAGCCCGTTCGAGGCGCCCCAGACGACCGCAGCGCCCGCGGCGACGGCCCAGCCGCCGGCGAGCCACGGCAGCAGGGCGACAGCCAGCACCGTGAGCGCCATGGTGACGATCCCGGCGAGCTTCAGGTTCAGCCTTTGCCCGCCGAGCGCGATGCCGAAGCGGGCCGCGACCTGGGCCGGGCCGATCAGCGCATAGACCAGGACCGCGCCGTCGAGGCCGATGCCGTGCTCCACGAGCAGCGGAATGAGGTGGATCGGGATACCGGTCGAGATCACGCCCTGGAGCACGCAGGTACCGACGAAGCCCCAGAAGGCCGCCTGACGCAGCACGCGCCGTGCGCCCGAGGGCGGCGCCGGCACCCTCGCGGTCCCCTGCGGCCGCGCCTGCGGCGGGATCATGAAGGCGTGGATGACGACGCAGATCCCGAGATTGACGGCCGCCAGCGCCAGCAGCGCGCCGCGCCAGCCGAAGGCCTCGATCAGGAGATGGGTGAGGGGGATGAACACGGTGCTGGCGAGGCCGCCGACCAGCGTCATGAAGGTGATGGCCCGCCGCGACAGGGGTCCGAGGCGGAAGGTGAGCACCGCGAAGCCCGGCTCGTAGAGGATCGCGCTCATGGCGGCGCCGAGGCCGATCCAGAGCACGAGGAACCACCCGAGGCTCTCGATTTGGGACCACAGAGCGAGGAGCGCGGCCGCCAAGAGCGACCCGCCGGTCATGACGAGGCGCCCATAGCCAAGATCGATCAGGCGGCCGGCCGGGACGGCGCAGACGCCCGAGGCCATGAGGCCGAGGGAATAGGCCGCCGTGAGCTCGGGCTTCGTCCAGCCGAGTTCGTCCGCCATCGGTGTCATGAACAGAGCGAAGGCATAGAACACCGAACCCCAGGAGACGAGCTGGGCCAGGGACAGGGACGCGACGAAGCCCCAGGGCATCTGTGTGGGGTAGGAGGGGGAAGGTGCCGACACCAGGGTCATCCGAAGCCCGGTCCGGCTCTGGTCCGCACCGGAATGCCGAATTTTGCCGACGAAACTGTCAGGCTCCGGCGCCGGCGGCAAATGCCATTCGAGACGGTGGGCCCTGCGCCGCGGTCGGGTCGGCGAGGACCGGCCCCGCGATCGCCGTTTGACATTCCCGGTCCGCACCCCCATATCCCCATCAGAGCGTCGGCGCCCGCTTTTCCGGGTGGCTTGAGCGAGGCAGCGTGACAGCGATCCGCCACCGTGCGGAATCCAGGGCCTCCTTCTTCAATCGCTCGCCTCCCCAGACTGCCCCATCACGCGGGTTGTTGCCACGAGCGCCGGCGCCTCAGTCGCGACGGTCGGCTCCCCGCATTCGTGCGATTCGAAAGCAGACCAACCTTGTCCCAATTCACCGATTTCGGCCTGAGCGCGCCGATCCTGAAGGCGCTCGCGACCGAGGGCTATACGGCCCCGACGCCGATCCAGGCCCAGGCCATTCCCTACGTCATGGACGGCCGCGACCTCTGCGGCATTGCCCAGACCGGCACCGGCAAGACCGCAGCCTTCGCGCTGCCGATCCTGCACCGCCTGTCGCAGAGCACGGATGCGCCGCAGCGCAAGAGCTGCCGCGTGCTGGTGCTGAGCCCGACTCGCGAGCTCGCGAGCCAGATCGCGGAAAGCTTCCGCGTCTACGGGCGCAACCTGAAGCTCACCACGGCCGTGGTGTTCGGCGGCGTGCCGATCGGCAAGCAGGAGCGCCAGCTCGGCTTCGGCGTCGACGTGCTCGTCGCCACCCCCGGTCGCCTCCTCGACCTCATCGACCGCCGGGCCTTGTCCCTGCGCGACGTCGAGATCCTGGTGCTCGACGAGGCCGACCAGATGCTCGACCTCGGCTTCATCCACGCGCTGAAACGCATCGTCACCATGCTTCCGAAGGACCGGCAGACCCTGTTCTTCTCGGCCACGATGCCGAAGACGATCGCGGACCTCGCCGACACCTTCCTGCGCAATCCCGCCAAGGTCGCGGTCGCCCCGGTGGCGACCACCGCCGAGCGCGTGGACCAGAGCGTGATGTTCGTGGCGACGAGCCGCAAGCCCGCGCTCCTCGCCCGCATCCTGGGCGACGAGGGCGTCGACCGGGTGCTCGTGTTCACGCGGACCAAGCACGGCGCCGACAAGGTGGTGCGCAGCCTCGACAAGGACGGCATCGTCTCGGCGGCGATCCACGGCAACAAGTCGCAGCCGCAGCGCGAGCGGGCGCTTGCCGCCTTCCGCGACGGCTCGTGCCGGGTGCTGATCGCGACCGACATCGCGGCGCGCGGCATCGACGTCGAGGGCGTCTCGCACGTGGTCAACTACGACCTGCCGAACGTGCCGGAATCCTATGTCCACCGCATCGGCCGTACGGCCCGCGCGGGTGCGGCCGGCGTCGCGATCGCGTTCTGCAACGACGAGGAGCGGGCGTATCTGCGCGACATCGAGAAGCTCACGCGGCTGAAGGTGCCGGTGGCGCCGCTGCCGGAAGGCTTCTCGGCCGGGCCGCTCGGCCAGGAGGCTCCGGAGCCCGTCCGCCGCCAGCCCGCCCCGCATGCGCGCGGCGGCAACAGGGGCCAGAACGCGCCTCGCTCCGGTGATGCGCAGGCCCAGCGCGGCCAGCAGCGCCGTCGTGGCGGCGGCGGGGGCGGGGGGGCCAAGCCCGCCGGCCACCCGCAGGCTCCGCAGGGCCAGCGGCAGGGTCAGCGGCCCAAGCCGGCGTCGTCTTCCTCACCCCGGCGTGCGGAGGGCGGCAACGACGGCATGCAACTCGCCTGGCTCGACAAGGGCCCGTGGCAGCGCTGAGGCGTCGACAGGTTCGAGAATGAAAATGGCCGGGTCATCGACCCGGCCATTTTTCTTGCGTCCTCACGCCAGGAGGTCACGCGAAGGGAGAGGGTGGAAGTGCGAGCCGTGCAGGAAACCCGCCTCCCTCCCCGCCGCAAGCGGGGGAGGGGACGCGGTGCCTCCTGAAGCTACGAGCCTCCATCCTGCCTACCCCCCTTGGCGCTTGTCTCAATGATACGGGTCCGCCGCGTCGCGCAACCCGTCGCCCATGAAGTTGAAGGCGAGCACCACGATCACCACGGGGAGGATCGGGAACAGGAGCCAGGGGTGGAGCTGCAGCGCGGCGAGGTTCTGGGCCTCGTTGAGGAGCACGCCCCAGCTCGTCACGGGCGGGCGCAGGCCGAGACCCAAGAACGACAGGGCGGTCTCGCCGAGGATCATCGAGGGGATCGACAGCGTCGCCGAGGCGATGAGGTGGCTCATGAAGTTAGGGATCAGGTGGCGCGCGATGATGCGCCGTTTCGATGCCCCCATGAGCTCCGCGGCACGCACGAAATCCTCCTCCCGGAGCGATAGGAGCTTCGAGCGCACGGCGCGCGCCAGACCCGGCCAATCGAGGAGCCCGAGGATGATCGTGATGCCGAAGAAGACGAGGAGCGGGCTCCAGTTCGCCGGCAGCGCCGCCGAGAGCGCAAGCCAGAGGGGCAGTTCGGGGAGCGAGCGCAGGATCTCGATCACGCGCTGCACGACGTAGTCGACCCAGCCGCCCATGTAGCCGGCGAGCCCGCCGAAGAAGAGCCCGAGGGTGAACGACACCGCGATGCCGACGAGCCCGATGGTGAGCGAGATCCGCGCGCCGTAGATGATGCGCGAGAACAGGTCGCGTCCGAGCCGGTCGGTCCCGAGGAGGAACATGGTGCCGTCTTCAGGGGGGCAGACGAGGTGGACGTCCATGGTCCACAGGCCCCAGAAGTCGTACTCGTCGCCGCGGCAGAAGAAGCGGATGGCCTGCGGCTTCGAGGTGTCGACCTTGTACTCGCGCTGGAAGCTCTCGAGGTTGAAGGTGAACTCGTAAGGGTACACGAAGGGCCGGCGCAGGCTGCCCTCGTGGAAGAGGTGGATCCCCTGCGGCGGCGCATACAGGAAGTCGCCGTTGCGCTTGGTCTGGCTGTAGGGCGCGATCACCTCGACGAACGGGATGAGCGCGTAGAAGAACAGCAGCACGAAGGCCGAGGCCACCGCGACCTTGTGGCGGCGGAATTTCCACCACATCAGCCGCCAGGACGAGGCGCGGTAGAAGCTCTCGTTCTCGGCGCCGACCGGCTCCATGGCGCCGGGATCGAACGGCGCAGGGTTGACGTAGTGCTGGCGGCGCGGGAGCGCTTCCACGTTCATGGGGCCGCACTCCGGACGACGGTGTTACCCATTCTCATCGCGCGTTGCCTCCCATGCGGATGCGCGGGTCGAGCCACGCGAGGAGCAGGTCCGAGACCAGCATGCCGATCACGGTCAGGAGGGCCACGAACATCAGGATGAAGCCGGCGAGGAACTGGTCCTGGCTCTTGAGGGCCGAGAGCAAAATTGGCCCGACCGTCGGCAAGCTGAGCACGAGCGAGACCAGCACCGAGCCCGAGATCAGATGCGGCAGCAGGTTGCCGATGTCGGCGATGAACGGGTTCAACGACATCCGGAACGGATACTTGAGCAGGGCCCGGCGCGCCGGCAGGCCCTTGGCTTTGGCGGTCACGAAATACTGCTTGCCGAGCTCGTCGAGGAGGTTCGCCCGCATGCGCCGGATCATGGCCGCGGTGCCGGAGAGGCCGATCACCAGGGTCGGCACCACAAGGTGGGAGAGGAGCGACTGGATCTTGGGCCAGGTCCAGGGCTGGTTGGCGTATTGCGGATCGTAGAGGCCGCCGATCGAGACCCCGAACCAGCGGTTCGAGTAGTAGAGCAGCACCAGCGCGAGCAGGAAGCTCGGTGTGGCGAGCCCGATATAGCCGATGAAGGTCGCGAAATAGTCGCCGACCGAATATTGCCGGGTCGCGGAATAGATCGCGATCGGAATCGAGATCACGTGGATGAAGATTACGACCGCGAGGTTGACGAGGAGGGTCAGCCACAGGGCGTCGCCCACCACGTCCGTGACGGGCTTGTCGAACTCGAACGACCAGCCCCAGTCACCCTGGAGCAGGCCGGAATAGCCGCTCGGGCCGGGCCAGACCCCGAGCCAGACGAGGTATTGTTCCCAGGCCGGCCGGTCGAGGCCGTATTGCTTGATCAGGAACTCGGCCTTTGCGGCGGCGGCGGCCTCGCCCTGCGCCCGCAATTCCGAGATCTGGTTGGTCAGGAAGTCGCCCGGGGGCAGCTTGATGATGAAGAACACCAGGGCCGAGATGATGAGGAGCGTCACCGCCATGGTGACGGTCCGGCGCAGCAGGAACATGATCATCGCAGCAGCGTCCCCGTACCCGCCCGTCCGGACCCGATCGGCATGAGGCTCATGGCGCCTCCGCTCCTGTGCTGTCGAGTGATGAGCCTCATGGCGCGCTTGCTCTTACGCTGCCGGTCGATGGGCCTCATGGCGCCTTCGCTCCCGTGCTGCCGGTCGTGACCGGCTCGGCCGCGGGACCGCCCTCGGCCTGCTTGAGCAGCGAGCGGTCCCAGAAGATCTCGTCGGCGCGATAGATGCCGAGCATCGCGGTCGGCTCCCAGCTGTAGAGCGCCTTGGCGGGCAGGTTCCTGAGGCCGTGCTTCATCACGATCGGCTGCAGCGAGCCCGCGACCGTGCCGATGATCCACTGGTTCTCGGCATGGTTCTTGAGCATGTCGCGCCAGGCCTGCTCCTGCGCGGCCTTGTCGCCCGTCGTCATCCAGGCGGCGTAGAGGTCGAGCAGGCGCTTGGCCTCCGGCATGTCGACGGCTTCGCCGTTCTTGGCCTTGGTCTCGACGTACTGGCCCCATTTCGGCCAGGCGTAGTTCTCCTGGCGCATGGGCGCGAGTTCGGTCGGGGGCATGATGGCGGTCGGGATGGCGTTGTCGAGCCCCTGCGCCGCCACCATGACGGTGAGCCCCGCGAACGAGCGGTTGCGCAGCACGGTGCGGTCCTGCGGCTTGACGAAGAGCCGGATTCCGACCTCGCGCCAGAACTCGGTGATCAGGGTCAGCCCGTCGACGATGAGCCCGCTCTCGCCGTCGGTCTCGACGATGATCTCGAGTTCGCGTCCGTCCGGCAGCAGGCGGATGCCGGCGCCGTTGCGCTTCGTCAGCCCGATCTCGTCGAGGAGCTGCGACGCCTTCTTCGGATCGTAGGTCGCGTTCGCGGTGCGAAGCTCCGGCGAGAAGAGCGGGCTCTCCTGCATCACGGTGTTGTTGCCCTCGGTGCCGAGCCCGAACAGCAGCGCCTTGTTGAGGGTCTTGCGGTCGATCGACAGCGACAGCGCCCGGCGGAAGCGGACGTCGCGGTTCAGGGCGCGCCAGACCGGGTCTGAGACGTTGAGGTTCGGATAGAGCGCGAGCTCCGTGCCGCGGGCGTTCGGCCACAGGAGCGTCTTGTAGCCCTTGGCGCGCTCGCCCTCCTTGAGGATCGGCACGTCGGAGACCGACAGGCCGCGGAACAGGAGGTCGGTCTCGCCCGCATTGGCTTTCGCCGCGAGGAGCCCGCTCGCCGCCACGTCCATGACGATGCGGTCGACGTACGGCAATTGCTGACCGGCCGTGTCGATGCGGTGGTAATAGGGGTTGCGCTCGAAGGTGAAGCGGTTGGCCGGCGCCGCGTTCATGACGCGCCAGGCCTGGAGCGTCGGCAGAGCCGGGTTCGACTGCTCGTTCATGTCGTCGAGCCGATTGTGCAGCGCGGCCCAGGACTTGAGCTTCTGCTTCTTGGCCTCCTCGTCCAACGCCGCCTTGTCGGCGTACTTGGCGTGGAAGCGCTTGAGGTAATGGGCGGCGCGGTAGATGTAGGGATCGCGGGCGCCGGCGAGCTGGGGCAGGAAGCGCGGGTTCGGCTTTTCCCAGGTGTAGCGCACCGTGCGCTCGTTCAGGATCTCGAATTTCGGCGGCTTGCCGTCGACGAGCATGAACTCCGGCACGCCCGCCGGGCTCAGATCCTTGCTCTGGGCCACGTCCTCCCAGAAGTAGCGGAAATCCTCGGCCGTGAAGGGATGCCCGTCCGACCAGCGGTGGCCTTCGCGCAGCGTGAAGGTGAAGACCCGCTCGCCCTCGACGTCGGCGCGCTCGAGGATGTCGGGCTGGAGCTTGAGCGCGCGGTCGTAGCCGACGAGGCGCGTGTAGGCGTAGGTGGAGATGTAGCGGATGTCGCGGGCGCGGGGCACGAGCGTCACGATCTGGCCGCCGTACTGGCCGACCACTCCGCCAGCCGCGGCGGGATCGACGACGATCGGGGTGCGCGGCAGCCGCTCCGCCATGGCGGGGAGCTGCCCGCCCGAGACCTGCGCGGCGAAGGCGGGCGGCTCGACATAGGTCTGCGCGTGCAGCGGCGCGGCGAGGAGCCCGAGCAGAGCGAGCGAGTGGAGGGGTTTCATGGGGGCTCCTTCCCTTACGCGGCGGCTTGAGCCGGCGCGCGCAGGAGGCGCACCTTGTGGCCCGGCTCGATTTCGACCATGGCCCCGACCTCGCCCTCGCCGAGCCGGTAGGGTTCGGGCCAGAGGGAGGGATCGGAGAAGCGGTCGGTCTTCAGCTTATGGAAGTCGAGGGGCCGGTCGATGTCCGGATCCGGCACGGCGGCGAGGAGCGCCTGCGTGTAGGGATGGACCGGATTGCGGAACAGCGACGCCTTCGGGGCTTCCTCGACGATGTAGCCGCGGCACATCACGGCGATCGTGTCGGCGATGTAGTCCACGACCGCGAGGTTGTGGGATACGAAGAGATAGGAGAGCCCGAGCGCGCTCTGCAGGTCCTTCAGGAGGTTGAGCACCTGGGCCTGCACCGAGACGTCGAGGGCCGAGACCGGCTCGTCGCAGAGGAGCACGCGGGGCTCGAGCGCGAGCGCGCGGGCGATGCCGAGGCGCTGGCGCTGCCCCCCCGAGAAGGAATGCGGATAGCGGCGCAGCGAACGCTGGTCGAGCCCCACCATGTCGAGGAGCTGCTTGGCGCGCTCGTAGCGCTCGTCCGGCGTGCCGATGTCGTGGATGCGCAAGGGCTCGGTCAGGATCTCGTACACCGTCATGCGCGGGTTCAGGGACGAGAACGGGTCCTGGAACACGAACTGCACCGAGCGCCGGTAGGCCGTGAGCGCATCGCCTTCGAGCCCGTGCACGTCCTTCGGGCCCGTGCCGTCGTCGAAGAGCACGCGGCCCTGGTCGGGCGCGATCGCGCGCATGATCATCTTGGACACGGTGGTCTTGCCGCAGCCCGATTCGCCGACGAGCCCGAGCGTCGTTCCGGCCGGGAGCGCGAGGTCGACGCCGTTGACGGCGTGGACCTTGCGAGTCTTGCCCGAGAACCAGCCCGCACGCAGCGTGTAGGACTTGCACAGCCCCTCGGCCTTCAGGATCGGGCCTTTCGGCGCGGGGCGCTCCGCCGCCCGCACCTTGGCGAGGGCGGAACTCTTGATCTCGCGGATCGGCGTCAGGCGCTCGCCCGGCTCCATGGCGAAGCGCGGCACCGCGCGCATGAGGGCGCGCAGGTAGGGGTGCTGCGCCTGGCGGAAGATCTCTTCGCGCGAGCCCGATTCCATGACGCGCCCGCGGTACATCACGACCACGTCGTCGGCGACGTTCGCGACGACGCCGAGGTCGTGGGTGATGAGGAGCACCGACATGCCGGTCTCGGCCTGGAGCTCGTTGATGAGGTCGAGGATCTGAGCCTGGGTGGTGACGTCGAGCGCGGTCGTGGGCTCGTCCGCGATCAGGAGGGCGGGCTTGGTGATCAGCGCCATCGCGATCATGGCGCGCTGGCGCAGGCCGCCCGACAGCTCGAACGGATAGGTCGTGTAGGCGCGTTTGGGGTCAGGGAAGCCCACCTTCCGGAACACCTCGATGGAGCGTTCCCGCGCCTCCTCCTTGCCGGCCCTGGCGTGGAGCATCAGGGCCTCGCCGACCTGGTCGCCCACCGTGTGGAGCGGGGAGAGCGAGGTCATGGGCTCCTGGAAGATCATCGCGATGCGACCGCCGCGAAGCTCGTGCATCGCGTCGCTTTCGGACCCTAAGCGCACGATGTCGGTCGCGGGTCCCGGTTCGGCCGGATCGTCGAACAGGATCGAGCCGCCGGAGATGCGCGCCGCCTTCGGGAGAATCTGCAGGATCGCCTGCGCGGTCACCGACTTGCCGGAGCCGGATTCGCCGACGAGCGCCACGGTCTTGCCGCGCGGGATGTCGAAGGACAGGCCGTCCACGGCCCGGAAGTCGCCCGTCTCCGTGCGGAAATCGACCGCCAAGTTGCGGATCGACAAAAGCGGCGCATCCATAGGCCCCTCCGGGCGATCGATCGACATCAGGACACCAGTATAACCGCGGACGGGCCTCCCGCCTTCCCCCCCCGCCGGCCTGAGGCCGCCGAGCCGCATCAGGTCAACAGCATAACGCCCCGCGGGTTCGATGGCGACTCAACGGGAGTTAGCGGAAAACACTTCGGTGGCAAACAGATAACGAAGTCCTGCGCGGCCCGCCAAGCGGTCGGCCAAGCTTTCGCAGAAGTGCCACACCGCCGGGTCGTGGACGAGATGATGCGTCAGGATGCCGATCGGCTCCGCCGCGTCCGCGCCGCCGTCGAGGCGGGCGAGGATCGCGCGCGAGAGCTCGGCGACCACATGGGCCGGATCGCGCAGGGAACCGCCGCCGTGCCAGTCGATCGGATCGAGATGCGCGTTGGCCTGCACGAGCCCCGGCGCCGGGGAGGCAGCCTTGCGGTCCTTGAAGGCGGAGAGGCCGCAAAAGCCGAGCCGCGGCAACAGGGGCACGAGATCCGGCGCGACGCGGTTCCAGGGCGGCACGAAGACCGGAAGCCAGCCGGGCCCGAGCCGCGCCCCGGCCTCTTCCAACGCGCGCGCGGCGTCGTCGGCGAGGCGCGCGAGCGGGCGGTGGGGGCCGAACTCGGCCTTCTTCGCGAGGTCCGGCGCATGATTCGCGTGCCGGAGGCCGTGCACCAGGACCTGGATCAGGGGCTCGTCCGCAAGGCGCTCGCGCAGGGACGGCTCGGCCCGCGCGGGGATTGCGGCAAGCGCGACCGGAGCCCGGCAGCGGCGCGCCATCGCGAGGAGGCGGTCGAGGGCGGGCGTCGCGGCCACCGCATCGTCGTCGCGCCACCAGAAAGCCGGGACGCGCCCCGCATCCGCGGCGCGCGCCAGCGCCTCGTCGAGCGAGCGCCAGGGGAGGGAGGGCGCGAGCACGGGCGCGGCACGGGCATGCCCTTCGACAATCTCTTCCACGAGCGCGACCGTGCGCCCCGCGCCATCGAGGTCGATCCGCACCGCATGTCGGACCTGACCCAGCGCGGCGCGGAGCGCGGCGGCGAGGCGGGGTGCGGACAGCTCCGCTTCCGGCACCACCTGGGCGAGGCCGCGGGCCCGAAGACATTCCGCGCGCAGGCGCTGCTCCGTCTCCTGCCCGGCTTCGAACGGCACGAGCACGGCCGGAACGCCGGCGCGCAGGAGATCGACGGCGGTGTTGTAGCCGCACTGGCTCACGGAGGCGGAGGCGCGGGTGAGCAGGGCGCGGAAGTCGCGTCGGGCGCGCTCGACCGTGGCGTGGCCGGGGGCGGCAACGCGTAAGGACTCGAAATCGGTCTCGGGCACGCCGTTGCCGACGAGGACGCGCCAGGGTTCCTCCGGCACGAGCGCGGCCGCTTCGAGCGCGGTGCGGTAGAGCGGCATGGCGGCCGCGCTCGACCCGCCCGAGACGATGACGCCGCCGCGCTCCGGCGCGGGCGCGACCTCCGCGCCTTCGTCGACATAGCCGGTGTATCGCAGGGCAGGGCGGATGGCGTCGTCGACCGGCCAGGAGGCCTCAAGCGGCACGAGGTGCGGATCGCCGTGCACCAGGACGAGGTCGTAGAAACGGGCGAATCGCGCATGGGCCTCCGCGATCCGGTCCTGGCGCTTCGGCGCCACGAGGACGTCGCGGATCGAGGCGGCGACGAGCGGCCGCGGCGTCGCGGCGCGTGCTGCGTCGAGGAGCGCCAGGAACTCGTCGGCGAGGACGCGCCGGCCGAACGGGAACAGCTCCGTGATCAGGACGTCGGGCCGCGCCTCGCGGAAGGCGGCGAGCAGGGTCTCGCGCCGCTCCGCGAGGGCTTCCGGCGTAACCGGCTGCCCGTCCGCGTCGAGGAGCGTGCGGAAGTCGGTGCCGCGGGTGCGGACCGGCGGCAATGGGACGAGGCGCACGCCGTCGAGGGAGACGAGCGGGACCGGCATGCCGCCCGAGACGAGCGTCGCGACGTGGCCGGCGCGCGCGAAGGCGCGGGCGAGCGCGGCCGCGCGAGTGAAATGACCGGCGCCGAGGAGATGCGTGACCGCGATCAGGACCCGCAGGCTCACCCCCGCCCTCCCGCGAGCAGGGGTGCGAGACCGGCGCCGAGACGCAGCGCCGCCGCGCCGAGGCTGCGCTCCTCCCGGACGAAACGGAAGGCGGCCTCGGACAGGGATGCGATTCGCGCCGGGTCGTCGAGGAGCCCCCGGATTGCCGCCGCAAAGGCCGCGGCATCGCCGGGCAGGGCGAGATGTCCGGTGCGCCCGTGCTCGACGACGCTCGCGACGCCGCCGAAATCGCCTGCGACCACGGGGCACCCCATCGCCTGGGCCTCGAGCAGCACCATGCCGTAGGCCTCGTTGACGGCCGGCCACAGCAGGAGGTCGGCCTCCCGGTAGAGGGCGGCGAGGCGGGCACGATCGTCGACCTGGCCCAGAAAGGTGACGCGATTCTCGAAGGACACGAACAGGGCCTCGACTTCGGCTCGAGCCTCGCCGTCGCCCGCGACCGTGAGGGTCCAGGGGCGATCGCGCAGGAGCCCGAGCGCCTCCGCGAGGATGCGGTAGGAGGCGAGCTTGTCGCCCCGCCGCATCATCGCGACCGTGAGGAGGCGGGGCTCCCCACTCTCCCTGCCAAGGGAGGGCGGCCCTGCATCGGCGAGATCGGGTGGGATGGAAGCTCGTTGCTGCTGGGTCGAACGCTTCTCCCTTCCCCCGCTCGCGGCGGGGAGGGATAAAGGGTGGGGGGCGGTGCCGCTGCCCGTGTGCTGGAGGAAAGGCTGACGCGATGCAGGTTCGGAGAATCCCAGCGCTGCCCCAGCACCCCCCACCGCTGACCCCTCCCCGCCGCAAGCGGGGGGAGGGAAGTGCGCCTCCTGCACGGCACGTGCTTCCACCCCACCCGCCCCTTCGGGGCATCTTCCCATGGCGGGGAGGGAGGAAATCCACCCCTCCTCGTCGAGGAACGGCGGCAGGTCCACGAGGATCTGGCCGGGACGGCGGTCGCGTTTGAGCGCGACCCGGTCCTTTGCGGTCATGACGAAGAGGGCGTCGGCCCGGTCGAGGGCGGCCTCGGCGCCCCGGTGTCCGAGTGCCCAGGGCCCCGACGCCCTCTTCGCGGCGCGCGACCCCTCGGCGACCGCATAGGGGATGCCGAGGGCATCCGCGACCACCGGGCCGATCCAGTCCGGAGCCTTGTAATAGACGTGGTAGGTGAACCAGAGCCGCGGGCGCTGCGCCGGCGGGAGCGCGCGATAGGTTTCGACCAGCCGCGCGGCCTCGGCTTCGGAGCGCGCGCGGATCTCCGCTTGCACCTCTCCATGTCCGGCCGTGTCGAGGGTTCGGATCTCGCTTGCCAGCGCCGGCGCGAAGCCCGCTGCCGTCAGCGCCTCGAGGAGGAGTCGCGCCATGGTGCGGTCGCCCGAGGGGGAGGGGTGATTCGGGCTCTTCAGCGGCGCGTAGAACGCCACCGGGATCGCGCCGGTCACGGCGCCACCGCGGTGCAGAACGCCAGCCGGACCGCCGCGCTCACGACATCACCGCGCCAAAGCGCTCGGCGAGCAGGTCGATCCCGCCCTCCATGGAGAAGTCGCGCCGCAGCCGCGCGAAGGCGGCGGCGCCGAGGCGGGCCCGCTCCTGAGGGTCGCGGACGAGGAGATTGACCGCGTTCGACAGACCCTCCCAGTCGCCGGGCCGTACGAGGCGGCCCTCGCTCCCGTCGCGGACGAATTCCGGGATGCCGGCGAAATCGGTGGCCACGATCGCGAGGCCCTGGCTCGCGGCCTCCATGAGGACGTTCGGGAGCCCGTCCCGATCGCCGGAGGCCGCTTCCTTGGCGGGCAGGGCAAAGAGATCGGCCTCGCGCAGGAGCGCGATCACGTCGGGCTGGGTCTTGGAGCCCAGGAAGGCGCAGCGCTCGGCGATGCCGGCCTCGGCGGCCTGAACCTTCAGCCGGTCCATGAGCTCGCCGCCGCCCACATGGGCGAAGCGCCAGTGCAGGTCCGGCGGCAGCGCCGCAAGCGCCCTTAGGAGGTCGTCGAAGCCCTTCTTCTCGACCGCGCGCCCGACGCTGACGATGCGCACGGGATCGGCGGGGTCGGAGCCGTCCCGCGCCGGCCGGCTCTCGGGGGGGGCGGGAAAACGGGCGAGGTCGAGCCCGTGATAGACGAGGGTCACCCGGTCCGGCTCCGGCGCGAGGCCCCGGAGGTGACGGGCGCCTTCCGCCGTGCAGGTCACGCCCCAGCGGGCTTGCGCGATCTTCTCGCGCTTCTCCCAATCCGGGGTCGTCCAGATGTCCTTGGCGTGGGCCGAGAAGGTCCAGGTCTGGCCGGTGAGGAGCGCTGCGTAGCGGACCACCGAGGCCGGGGTGTGGAGATAATGCACATGGAGGTGCCGGATCTCCGCCGGGAGCTCGCGCGCCATCACGAAGGCTTGGCCGAGACGCCGCCCGCGGTTCGCGGTCGGGTCCCGCCGCAGGTCGCGCCAGAAGGCCCGCAGGAGCGCGCCGAACCCGGGCCGGCTGCACGACCAGAGCGCGCCGCGCAGCACCCGGAGCGGCTCCTGGTAGAGGTATTCCGGCAGATAGGTAACCCGCGCGCGGATGCGGCGGTGCATCGGGTGCAGGGCCTTCTCGCTCGGGTGGCGGAGGGACCAGATCGCGAGCGGCAGGCCGCGCTCTTCGAGCGCCAGGATCTCCTGGGCGATGAACGTCTCGGACAGGCGCGGGTAGCCCTTGACCACGACCGCGACGCGGGCGGGGGGCATGGCCTCGGACAGCGCGTCCGGCCGTGCGGGCTCCTTCCCTGCCGGCATGGCGGATTACGCCCGGGCCGGGCGGCAGGCCCGGCGATGACGGGGGAGGAGCATCCGCGCTGCCGCTACTCGGCGGCCTGACTGAGCGCCGGGCGGCGCAGGGGGGCCTCCAGCAGAGCCGCGAAGCGATCGCGGATGCGCTCGAGCCCGTCCATCAGCCCGGGCACCACCACCTGCGAGGGCCGGGGCTGCGTCGCAAGGCCGCGGAGCGCGGCGGCCATCCTCATCGGGTCTCGCGCCCCGTCCTCCTCGCTCAGCGTCCGGGTGAGGCCGAGGCGCTCGGCCTCGACGGCTCGGATGTGCTGCTCGAGGCGGGGGCGGGTGCGCGGCACGATCAGCGCGCGCTTGTCGAGGGATAGGATCTCGCAGAACGTGTTGTAGCCCCCCATGGCGACGACCGCGGCCGCCTTCTGCATCAGCACCTCGAGCTTGGTCTCGAAGGAGAGGGCGTCGAGCTTCGGGTGGCGGGCGACCCGCTCCAGGAAGGAGCGGCGCCGGTCGCGGTTGATGAAGGGGCCGAAGACGATCAGCGCAGGCAGTTCGAGGGCGGGGTCCTCCTCGTAGGCCGAGATCACCCAGTCGATGAGGTCCTCGCCGTCACCGCCGCCGCCCGTGGTGACGAGGATGAAGGGCTGGCGGGTGATCTTCGGGTAGCGCGCGAGGCCCGATTCCTGCGGCAGGTCGCGGCGCAGATAGCCCGTATAGGTGATGCGCTTCTCCAGCGGCGCGTCGAGGCCGAGGGCCGCCAGCGGCTCGTAGACCTCGCGCAGGCCATAGACCCAGATCTCGTCGTAATAGCGCGCGAGCGCGTCCAGCGCCCCCTTGCGCTCCCATTCGGGAACGAGGAGCGCGGGCTCGTCCATGACGTCGCGGATGCCGAGCACGAGGCGGCAGCCCTGGCCCTGGAGGTGCTCGAGCGCCGGCATCACCTCGCCGCGAAAGCCCGTCGGCTCCTTGTCGACGATGAAGACGTCGGGCCGGAAGGATTCCGCCGTCTGCATGATGAGGGCCTGGCGCAGTCCGACCGCATCGTCGAGGCTGACGTTGAGGTTGAGGCTGCGGTAATCGCCCTCCGGCAGCTTGGTGACCCCGGGGATGCGGACGTAGTCGACCCCGGACCCGAACTCGAAATTCCCGATCACGGGCGAGCCCGAGATGATCACCACCGAGATGCCCGGCCAGCCCTCCACGAGGGCGTTCGCGATGGCCCGCGAGCGCCGCAGGTGCCCGAGCCCGAAGGTGTCGTGGCTGTAGATCAGGACCCGGGCCGGGTCGGCCCGGGTCAGCAGGGTTCCGCGAGCCGGACGGGCGCGCTTCCGGGCGGGGGTGATCTCGTCTGCCATAAAGGCCGTCCGTCCTGGATATGCGGGCCCGACGCGGCGGCTGGTGGCCAGCCTGTGCCGGCACGATAGCGGGGGAAATCGGCCGGGGAAACCGGGAATCGCGATCGGGGTATCGCGTCGCGGATCGGGGATGCTATCGTGCAACACGATGGACAAGAGCCTGTTCCGCTACATCTGGCGCCACTCCCGGCGCGACCAGCTCATCATCTGCGCGGTGGTGCTGGCCTCCCTGCCGTTCTATTTCGCGTCGCTCGACCTGCCGCGCCGGATCGTCAACGAGGCGATCCAGGGTCGCGCCTTCGAGAACGGCCGGACGACCACGACCTTCATGAACATCACGATCGGCCTGCCCGGCTTCCTGGGCGGCGGGTCGTACCCGATCTTCGGCGGCTTCCAGGTCGACCGCGTGACCCTCCTGTTCGGGCTCTCCGGGATCTTCCTGTTCTTCGTCCTGGTGAACGGCGGCTTCAAGTACTGGATCAACGTCTCCAAGGGCGCGCTGGGCGAGCGCATGCTCCGGCGCATGCGCTTCGACCTGTTCTCGCTCATCCTGCGCTTCACGCCCGAGACCTTCCGCAACGTCAAGTCCTCGGAAGTTGCAACGATGGTCAAGGACGAGGTGGAGCCGATCGGCGGCTTCATCGGCGATGCCTTCATCACGCCGGCGTTTCTCGGCACCCAGGCCCTGACCGCGCTCGCCTTCATCATGGTCCAGAACGTCTGGCTCGGGCTCCTGGCGCTCGGGGTGATCGCGATTCAGTTCACGGTGATCCCCCGCATGCGGCGCGAACTCCTGCGCCTCGGCAAGATGCGGCAGGTCGCCTCCCGACGCCTCGCCGGCCGCGTCGCCGAGGTCGTGGACGGGATCGAGGCCGTGCACGTGCACAGCGCGCATGCCTGGGAGCGCACGGAAATCGGACACCGGCTGTTCGAGCTGTTCGACATCCGCTTCAAGATCTACCGCCGCAAGTTCATGGTGAAATTCCTGAACAACCTGCTGGCGCAGCTCACCCCGTTCCTGTTCTACGCTGTCGGCGGCTACTTCGCCCTCAACGGCAATCTCGACATCGGTCAGCTCGTCGCCGTCATCGGCGCCTACCGGGAGCTGCCGCCGCCTCTCAAGGAGCTGATCGACTGGGACCAGCAGCGGCTCGACGTGCAGGTGAAGTACGACCAGGTCGTGCAGGGCTTCTCGCCCGACCGCCTCCTGCCGGTCGAGGAGGCCGTGGAGGTTCCGCCGGACCTGCGGCTCGCCGGCCCGATCGTCGCGGAGGAGCTGCGCGTCTCCGACTCGCATGGCGGCACGGTCCTCGACGGGCTCTCCTTCAGCTTCCCCGAACCGTCCCGCGTCGCGCTCGTCTCCGACGGCGGACCGGCGGCGGGCCTCCTGGCCAAGATCCTCGCGCGCCGGACCGACCAGTTCAGCGGACGGATCATGATCGGCGAACAGGACGTCGCGCAGCTCCCCGCTGTCGTGGTGGGCCGGCGCATGTCCTATGCGGGCGTGGAGCCGGTGCTGTTCCCGGGGTCGATCCGCGACAACCTGGTGTACGGCCTGCGCCATCGCGCGCTCGACCGCGCGGACGAGAACGACCGCCACGCGGCGCGGCGGATTTCGGAGGCGCGGCGCACCGGCAATCCGGTCGAGAGCGTGTCCGACCGCTGGATCGACTGCGAACTCGTGGGCGCCCGCGACGAGGCGGAACTCGACGGGATCATGCTCGGATTCCTGCGCGCCGTGGGGATGCAGGACGACATCTACCGCTTCGGCCTGTCCGGCATGGTCGATCCGGCACGCCAGCCGGAACTCGCCGAGCAGATCGTCGAGGCCCGCGCCCGTCTGCGCGAGACCTTCCGGGCCGCCGGGATGGCGGACCTCGTGGAGCCGTTCGCGCCCGACCGCTACAACAATCAGGCCACGGTGGCCGAGAACCTCCTGTTCGGCGTGCCGACCTCGCGCGCCCTCATGGGACGCAGCCTCGCCGAGCATGCCGAGTTCCGCGAGACCCTCGAGCGGGAGGGCCTCAGCGCCGACCTGATCGAGATGGGCGTGCGCATCGCGGAGACCATGACGGAAATCTTCCGCGGCCTGCCGCCGGGTCATTCCCTGTTCGAGCAGTTCTCCTTCATCGGCGCCGACGAGCTGCAGGATTTCGAGGCGATTCTCCGCCGCCGCAGCGGCCGCGGCCTCACCAAGGACGACGGCGTCCGGCTTCTGTCGCTGCCGCTTGCCTATGTGGAGCCCCGGCACCGCCTCGGCCTCCTCGACGAGGCCCTGACGGCGCGGCTCGTGGCGGCGCGCGCTTCGGTGCGCGCGACGCTGGAGCGTTCGGGCGACCCGGGCATCCATTTCTACGACGCCGAGCGGGTGACGCCGGCCGCGCCGCTGAAGGACAACCTCCTCTTCGGCCGCGTGAGCTACAGCGTCGCCAACGCGCAGGCGCGGGTGACCGAGGCGATCAGCTCGGTCGTGACCGAGATGGGCCTGCGCGACGCCATCGAGCGCATCGGCCTCGATCATCAGGTCGGTCCGGCCGGGCGCCTCCTCACCGCGCAGCAGCGGGCGAGCGTCAACCTGGTGCGCTGCCTCGTGAAGCAGCCCGACGTGCTGGTGGTCGACGGGGCGCTCGCTCCCTACGACGAGGCGCGCGCCCGGGACCTCCTGCGGCTCCTCCTCGAGAGCTCGAAGGAGCGCGCCCTCTTCGTGGTGCTGCCGAACGACCGCTACGTCGACGAGTTCGACGCGGTGATGCGCTTCGCGGGCGGCACGGCGCGGATCGAGCCCGTCGCGGGCGCAGCCGACCCGGCAGAGGATTCGCCGCGCCGGGTCGCGGGAGCCGTCGCATGACGCGAACGGCGGGAGGGGCGTACCGGTCGCGGCTCTCGGCCGGATCGCAGGGGCCTCGCCTGAACCGCAGGCGGCCGAACAGCGTGCAGGACACGGACCATGCCCCGGCCCAGCCGGACGCCGTCCGCCACCGAGTATAGGAAAGATCGCATGACGCTCGACACCGAGGTGCAATCCTTGAGGCAGGTGCCGATGTTCCGGGACATCGACCCGGCGCGGTTGAAGCTGCTCGCCTTTACGAGCGAGCGGGTGCAGTTCGCCGAGCGGCAACGCTTCTTCTCGCAGGGCGACCCCAGCGATGCGGCCTACGTAATCCTCGACGGAAAGGCGGAGGTCCTGCTCAATACGCCGTCCGGCGAGATCCGGGTCGCGGAGCTCGGGCGCAACGCGCTCGTGGGCGAAATGGGCATCCTCGGCGACAGCCCGCGCTCGGCCACCATCATGGCGGCGCAGCCCACGACGGCCCTGCGCATCGACAAGCGCGTCTTCCTCGAACTCCTGGCCCAGTTTCCCCAGATGGCGATCGCGGTGATGCGCGAGCTCGCCAATCGCCTCGAACGCACGAACGCCCAGCTCGCGCAGCTGAGGTCATGATCCATGGCGGATCCGGTTCAGGCCGCGTCGCAGACCCGGCCCGAGGCGGCCGCCGGCACGGTCGGGTCCTCGCCCGGATCGCTCTGGCGCCGCTCCCGCGCCGCGATGCGGGAGATCTACTGCCTGCCGCCCCGCGTGCAGGTGCTCGTCGACGCCGAGCTGCGCCGGGCCGACATCCTGGGCGCGCTGGTCGGCCTTCTCGTCGCGCTCTTCCTCGGCACCGTCTACCTCGCCTCCCCGAAGGCGCCTGACGCGGCGACCGCGTTCCGGCCGGTGCCGTGGGTCGTGGGGCTGTTCCTGTCCTTGAGCCTCCTGCGCCTGAGGCTCGCCTGGCGCGCGCCCCTGAGCGGCTTCGCTCAGACGGTCTTCATCCTCACCGACGTCGGCCTGCTGTTCGCGCTGATCTGGAGCTTTCACATCCAGTACGCGCAGCCGCCCGCCTTCTACCTCAAGGCGCCGACCTTTCTGTTCGTGTTCCTGTTGATCGCGGTGCGCGCGCTCCGGTTCGAGCCGCTCGCCGTCCTGACCACCGGCCTCACCGCCGCAGCCGGCTGGACGCTCATGACGGCCTACGCGGTCTCCGCGGGCGGGCCGGTCACCCGCGACTTCATCGACTACATGACCGGCAACGCGGTGCTGATCGGCGCGGAGGTCGAGAAGATCATCGCGATCCTGCTCGTCACGGGCGTGCTCATGCTGGCGCTCCTGTTCGGCCGCCGCGCCCTCGTGATGGCGGTGCGGGGGACGACCGAGCGCGACGACCTCGCGCGGTTCTTCGCGCCCGAGGTCGCCGCCCGCATCACCGCCGAGGATCGTCTGCTGCGGCCTGGTTTCGGCGAGATGAGGAGCGGCGCGGTGCTGGTCTCCGACATCCGCGGCTTCACCGCGCTCGCGACCAGACGGGCGCCCGCCGACCTCGTCGGGCTCCTCGTCGACTACCAGCGCCGCATGAGCCCGGTGATCAAGCGCCACAACGGCACGGTCGACAAGTTCCTGGGCGACGGCATCCTCGCGACCTTCGGCTGCGCCTCGCACTCGCACCGCCCGGCCGCCGACGCGGTCGCGGCGCTCGTC
Source organism: Microvirga sp. (assembly GCA_036263675.1). Classification (GTDB taxonomy): domain Bacteria; phylum Pseudomonadota; class Alphaproteobacteria; order Rhizobiales; family Beijerinckiaceae; genus Microvirga. Next base: position 35,437 of record DATAGO010000039.1, read on the forward strand.
GATCTCTGCCGGGAGGCGGAAGCCTTCTCGCGCGCGGCCGCCGAGCGCTTCGGCGAGCCGGTGCGCCTCGGCTTCGCGGTGGTGAGCGGCGACGTCCTGTGCGGGACGGTCGGCGACGGCGACCGGCTCGAATTCACCGTGGTGGGCGACGCGGTCAACCAGGCCGTGAAGCTCGAGAAGGTCAACAAGACCCTCGGAACCCTGGCGCTCGTCGACGACGCCACCTTCGAGGCCGCGCGGGCGCAGGGTTTCGCGGTCCCGCCTCAAGCCGTGGACGTGTACGACGCGCCCTTCGAGGACGGCCGCGCGCGCCGCGTCTTCGGCTGGCGCAACGGCGCCGTATTGGGGGTCGAGCCTGTCGGTGCCCCTTGACCCCGCGCAGGACGAGGACGAGCTTGCCGGACCAAGAAGGATCGAGGCGGGAATGGATCTCGGAGCACGCTTGAAGGGTCGGCACGTCCTTGTCACGGGTGCGTCGGGAGGCTTGGGCGAGCATTTCGCCCGGCTCTGCGCCTCCCTCGGCGCCGCCGTCACGGTCGGAGCGCGTCGGCGCGAGCGGCTCGACGCGCTCGTCCACGACCTGCGCGCGGCCGGCGCGCCGCATGCGCGCGCGGTCGACCTCGACGTCGCGGATGAGGCTTCCGTCGAGGCCGCCTTCGCCGCGGCGCTTGCGGACGGTGCGCCTGCCCTCGACGTGCTCGTCAACAATGCGGGCATTGCCGGCACCGGCGCCGCGATCGACACGCCCGCAGAGGAGTTCGACCGGGTGATCGCCACGAACCTGCGCGGCGTGTGGCTGATGGCGGGCGGCGCGGCGCGCCGATGGCGGGACGCGAAGCGTGGCGGCGCCATCGTCAACATCGCGTCGATCCTCGGCCACCGCGTCGTCGGCGGCACCGCGCCTTACGTGGTCTCCAAGGCCGGCGTCGTGCAGATGACCGAGGTGCTGGCGCTCGAATGGGCGCGCTACGGCATCCGGATCAACGCGCTCTGCCCCGGCTACATCGCGACCGACATCAACGCCTCGTTCTTCGAGAGCGAGCCCGGCCAGCAGATGATCCGCCGCATCCCCATGCGCCGCCTCGGGCGGCCCGGCGACCTCGACGGCGCCTTCCTGCTGCTCGCCACCGACGCCTCCGCCTGGATGACTGGGACCTCGGTCACCGTGGACGGCGGCCACCTCGTCTCGTCGCTGTAGCGGCACGCCCCCAGCCTCCCGCAGGATCGCCATGGATTTCCGCATTTCGCCCCGGATCGAAGACGTGCGCAGCCGCATCGCGGCTTTCGTGGAGCGCGAGATCCTGCCCGTGGAGGGCGACCCGTCCGCTTACGACGCGCACGAGAACATCAGTCTCGACCGCCTCGATGCCTTGCGCGCCAAGGCTCGCGCGGAGGGGCTGTGGTGCGTCCAGCTCAAGCCCGAGACGGGCGGCCTCGGCTTCGGCAAGGTCGGCATGGCGGTGGCCTACGAGGCCATGAACCGTTCGATCTTCGGGCCCGTCACGTTCAATTCCGCCGCGCCCGACGACGGCAACATGATGGTGCTGGAGGCGATCGCCACGCCGGCCCAGAAGGAGCGCTGGCTCCAGCCGATCGTGCGCGGCGAGGTCCGCTCCGCCTTCGTGATGACGGAGCCGCATCCCGGCGGCGGCTCGGACCCGTCCATGATCCAGACCCGCGCCGAGAAGCGCGGCGACACCTATGTGGTCCGCGGCCGCAAATGGTTCATCACCGGCGCGGGCGAGGCCGCCCATTTCATCCTGATCGCGCGCACCTCCGACGATCCGCGCTACGGGCTCACCGCCTTCCTGTTCCACCGCGACCAGCCCGGCTGGCGGATTCTCAGGCGCATCCCGATCATGGGGCCGGAGGAGCATGGCGGCCATTGCGAGCTCGAATTCGACGGTCTCGAAATCCCGGCCGAGAACGTGCTCCTCGGCGAAGGGCAGGGGCTGAAGGTCACGCAGATCCGCTTAGGGCCGGCGCGCCTCACCCATTGCATGCGCTGGCTTGGGCTTTCCAAGCGCTGCGTCGAGATCGCGCGCGCCTATGCGTCCGAGCGGCACGGCTTCGGGGTACGCCTTGCCGACCGCGAGAGCATCCAGCTCATGCTCGGGCGGCTCGCCATGAACATCGAGATCGGGCGCCTCCTCGTCATGAAGGCCGCCTGGGAGCTCGACCGCGGCGGCTTCGCCCGTAAGGAGGTCTCGATGGCCAAGGTCCAGGTCGCCAACGTCCTGCACGAGGCGGCCGACATCGCGATCCAGATCAATGGGGCCCGGGGCTACTCCAAGGACACGGTGCTGGAATGGATCTACCGCTACGCCCGGCAGGCGCGGCTCGTCGACGGCGCCGACGAGGTTCACCGCATGGTGCTCCACCGCAACCTCGAATCGGACGGGCAGGATTTCTGGCGCTGGCCCGTCGCGACGGAATGAGGCGGCCAAGCCGCCCTCCGGCACCGGCAGACGCCGGTTCGAGCGCGCAGCCCATGCCGAAACGCCGCAGGAGCAGCCGGAGTCTGCGGAGTTGAAGCACCGATTCGGCTGAAAATCCGCGCCTTTGGGAGACAATCTTCACATCAAGGTGGCTCGAATGCCACACAGGCCGGGAAACTTAACGCTTCCTCAACTTTTGCGGCCACGCTGACAGATTCTCGCCACACCCGCCCCGCAAGGCTGCAGACCAAGCAACGCGGGACCGGACGGACCACGCATGTGGAACCAGCCGGACTCCCCATAAGCACCAGGGGCGGCCGGTCGCCGGACGGGCCGCAGGGATGGGACCAGCATGACGAGAATGACGTTGGCGCTTCGCGCCACCGCCGATACGCCCGTGCATGGCACAGCGAACCCGGCAGCTCACAGCGAAGCTAACAGCCCGTCGTTTAAGAAATCGTTTCCTCGTACCGCCGCGAAGGTCTGCGCGGCGCTCGCCCTGGCGGCCGGCCTTCAGGCCCTGACCCCGGGCCCTGCCGCGGTCGCGACCCTGCCGCCGGCTCTCCTCGCCACCCGCCTCGCCGCCGTCGCTCCGACCGCCGGGCTGGTGCCCCAGCGCGATCCCGCCCTGTTTCAGGCCATTCTCGCGGAGGCCTTTCCGCCCCGCCCGGCCGACCCGGTCACGACCGGCTCCGTCCAGATGCAGGACCCCGACGAGATGATGCAGTTCGGTGCCCGTCGCGCACCGCGCTGGCTCGTGGAGACGATCCTCAAGGCGTCCGAGAAGACCGGGGTCGATCCGGTCTACATGATGACCCTGGCGGACGTGGAATCGAGCCTCCTGCCCGGCGCGAAGGCGCCGACCTCCTCGGCCGCGGGGCTCTACCAGTTCATCGACCGCACCTGGCTCGAAGTGCTCTACATGCACGGGGCGACGCACGGCTTCACGGCCGCGGCCGCCGCGATCAAGATGGTCGACGACGATCCTGTGCTGGTGGACGAGAGCCAGCGCTCCTGGATCCTCGGCCTCAAGCGCGACCCCTACCTCTCCGCCCTCATGGCGGGCGAGCTCATCCGCGACATCGCCCGCGAGCTCCAGGCCAACGGCGAGCGTGAGCTTACGGAAGCCGAGCTCTATCTCGCGCATTTCTTCGGCGCCTCGAGCGCGATCCGCTTCCTCGCCGCCCTCGACGAGAACCCGGACGCCTCGGCGACCCGCCTCTTTCCGCGCGCCGCCAAGGCGAATGCCGGCCTCTTCAGCGAGAAGGCCGGCAAGAAGCGCCGCTCCGTCACCGTGTCGGAGCTCTACGACCGCATCGACAGCAAGATCGTCCGCCGCCTGAACTTCTACGACAAGGTCGCGCACACCAACGAGCGCCCGAAGATCATCCTCGAAGCGGCGGCCACCCCGGAGCCGTAGGGGCTTCGTCCCGCTCGGACGCTCGAGCGGTCTCGCCCCGTGGGGAAAACCACGCGCTCACGAGACCAGGGGATACCGGCTGGAAAGGTCTCTACGAGGCCAGCACCGCCCCGTCGCTGAAGACCTTGCCCGGCCGGGGCTCCGGTCCGTCGTTGAGGTGGCAGGCCGAGAACCGCCCCGGGGCGATCGCCTTGAGGGGCGGCCGCTCCGCCCTGCAGCGCGCGAAGGCGTGCGGGCAGCGAGGGTGGAAATGGCACCCGCTCGGCGGATGGAGCGGCGAGGGGATCTCGCCCTTGAGGGCCGAGAACCGGCGCTTCCGCGCCTCGAGCCGCGGCACCTCGTCGAGGAGGGCCTGAGTGTAGGGGTGATTCGCCCCCCGGAACAGCTCGTCCGCCGGCGCGAGCTCCACGATCCGCCCGAGATACATCACCGCGACCCGGTCGGCGATATGCTCCACGACGCCGAGGTCGTGGCTCACGAAGACGTAGGTGAGGCCGAACTCCTCGCGCAGGCGCAGGAACAGGTTCAGGACCTGGGCCTGGATCGACACGTCGAGGGCCGCCGTCGACTCGTCGCAGACCAGCACCTTCGGCTTCACGGCGAGCGCGCGGGCGATGCCGATGCGGGCGCGCTGGCCGCCCGAGAACTGATGCGGGTAGCGCCGGCGCGTTGAGGGGTCGAGGCCGACCTTGGCCATCGTCTCGACCACGTAGGCCTCCATCTCGGCGGCCGGGACGATCCCGTGCACCACGGGCGCCTCGCCGATGATCTCGACCACGCGGCGGCGCGGGTTGAGGGAGCCCATCGGATCCTGGAAGATCATCTGGATCGCGAGATCCGCGGCGCGCCGGTCCGCCCCGCCGAGCCCCGCCACGTCGCGGCCCCGGAAACGCACCGTGCCGGCGCTCGGATCGAGGATGCCGGAGATCACGCGCCCGAGCGTGGACTTGCCGCAGCCCGATTCGCCCACAAGCCCGACGACCTCTCCCTCCGCGACGTCGAGGTGCACGTCGTCGACCGCGCGGACCACCTGCTCCCGCAAGCCGGCGCCGAACAGGTTCGCGACCTTCTCGGCGGCGTCGAGCGGCTTCACGAAGCGCTTGGACACGCCCTCGAGCGTGATGATCGGCGCGGCAGCCGCGGGCGGAGCGGGCAAGGAATTCATCGACGGTTTCATGCCGCGACCGGGGCGGGATCGAGGAGCGGGTGGTGGCAGCGCGCGGCGCGCCCGGGTCCGTACGGCGTCGCCTCCGGCATGTCGCTGCGACAGATCGCGGTGGCGCGCGGGCAGCGCGGCGCGAAGGGGCAGCCGGGCGGGAGCCGGGCGAGCGAGGGCGTCATGCCCGGGATCTGGGCGAGCGGCACGCCGCGCCGGTTGCGGCTCGGGACGGAGCCGATGAGGCCGGCCGTGTACGGGTGGATCGGCCGCTCCAGGGTGTCGGCCACGTCCCCGGTCTCGACGATACGTCCGGCATACATCACGGCGATCCGGTCGGCGAGGCCGGCGATCACCGAGAGGTCGTGGGTGATCCACACCATCGCGGTGCCGCTCTCGGCCGCGAGCGTCTGGACCTCGGCCAGGATCTGGGCCTGGATCGTCACGTCGAGGGCCGTCGTGGGTTCGTCGGCGACGAGGAGGGCCGGGCGGTGGAGAAGGGCGGTCGCGATGGCGACGCGCTGGCGCATGCCGCCCGAGAACTGGTGCGGATAGGCATTGAGCCGCTCCTCCGGCGAGGGAATGCCGACGCGGGCCAGTGCCTCCGCGGCCCGCGCCCGGGCCGCACGGTCGGAGACGCGTTCGTGCGCCTGCACGGCTTCCATCATCTGGGTATCGATGCGCAGGACCGGATTGAGGGTGTTCATCGGGTCCTGGAAGATCATCGCAAGCCGCCTGCCCCGCATGGCCCGCAGCTTCTCCTCGGGCAGGCCGACGAGCTCCTCGCCGTCGAGGCGGATCGAGCCCCGGGCGATGCGGCCCGGCGCATCGATGAGGCCGAGGACGGCGAGCCCCGTGACGGATTTGCCCGAGCCCGATTCGCCCACGAGCCCGAGCACCTCGCCGCGGCGGACCTCGAACGACACGCCGTTCACCGCCGTCACCGTGCCCTCGCGGGTCGCGAAGGTGACGACGAGATCCTGGACCGAGAGCACAGGACCCGTCATTTCGCCAGCCTCGGGTTCAGGACCTCGCGCAGGCGGTCGCCCACGAGGTTGATGGCGACGATCGCGATTACGAGCGCGACGCCCGGGAAGGTGGAGACCCAGTACTTGCCGGAGAGGAGGTAGTCGTAGCCGGTGGCGATCAGCATGCCGAGCGAGGGCTCCGTCACGGGGACGCCGACACCGAGGAACGAGAGGGTGGATTCGAGCGCGATCGCGTTGGCGATGTGCACGGTCGCGACCACGATCAGCGGCGGCATGCAGTTCGGCAGCAGGTGCTTGAACACGATGCGCGAGCGCGGCAGCGCCAGGCAGCGCGCGGCCTCGATGTACTCGCGCCGGGTCTCGACCAGCGCCGAGCCGCGCACCGTGCGGGCGTAATAGGCCCATTGCACGATCACGAGGGCGATGATCACCTTGTCGACGCCGCGGCCGAACACCGCGAGCAGGATGAGCGCGACGAGAATCGCCGGGAACGAGAGCTGCAGGTCGACGACCCGCATCACGATCGCCTCGAAGCGTCCGCCGAGATAGGCCGCGAGCACGCCGACCGAGGCCCCGATGATGCTGCCGATCAGCACCGACAGGCCGCCGACCATGAGCGAGATGCGCAGTCCATAGAGAATTGCCGAGAGCATGTCGCGGCCCTGGTCGTCGGTGCCGAGCCAGGCCTTCATGCCGGTCGCGAGCGTCTCGCCCGGCGGCAGCATGTTGTCCATGATGTCGAGCTGCGACAGATCGTAGGGGTTCTGCGGCGCGACCCAGGGCGCGCAGACCGCCAGTCCCACGAGCGCGACCAGCACCACGAGGCCCAGCACGGCGCCGGGGCTCTGGACGAAGGTCGAGACGTGCCGGCGCAGCAGGCTCTCGCCGCGCTCGGCGGGCGGCGCGGCCGCGACGTCGGCGAGAGCCGCGGGGCTTTCGGTGAGTTCGGCCATGAGGCTAGCCTTTCGCCTCGCTCAGGCGCACGCGCGGGTCGATCGCGGCATAGAGGAGATCGACCGCAAGGTTGATGAGAACGAAGATCAGCACCGTCATCATGAGGTAGGCTACGATGATCGGCCGATCGAGGCGGTTGATGGAATCGATCAGCAGCTTGCCCATGCCGGGATAGGCGAACACCGTCTCGGTCACGACCGCGAAGGCGATCATCGAGCCGAGCTCGAGGCCGAGCACCGTCACGACCGGGATCAGGATGTTCTTGAGCACGTGTACGCCGACGATGCGGGAGCGCGGCAGCCCCTTGGCGCGGGCGAAGCGGATATAGTCCTGCATCATCACTTCCCGCGTGCCGGCCTGCGCGATGCGGATCACCAGCGCCGATTTGTAGAGCGCGAGCGTCAGAGCCGGCAGCAGGAGGTGGCGCAGGCCGTCCCACGTGAACAGCGCCAGCTCGATTCCGAACACGCTCGTGGTCGTGCCGCGCCCGCTCGCCGGCAGGAGGCGCAGTTCCACGGCGAAGAGCAGGATGAGCATCAGGCCGATCCAGAAGTTCGGCAGCGAAAAGCCGAGGATCGAGCCCGACATGATGGTGCGGCCGAACCACGATTCGGGCTTGAGGCCGGCTGCGACGCCGAGCGGCACGCCGAACAGGATGGAGAACACGAGGCCGACGAGGGCGAGCTCGAGGGTTGCGGGCAGGCGCTGCGCGATCACCTCCACGGCCGGCACGTTGTAGACGAAGGAGCGGCCGAGATCGCCCTGGAGGGCGTTCGCCACGAAGACGCCGAACTGCTCCCAGAGCGGCCGGTCGAGCCCGAGCGTGCGGGCGATATCGGCGCGCTCCTGCTGGTCGGCGTTCGGGTTCGCCAGGATGTCGATCGGGTCGCCGACCGCATAGACGCCGAGGAACACGAGCGTCGCCATGACGGCCATGACGAGGAGCGACTGACCCAGGCGGCGGATGAGATAGACGAGCATGGGGCACTCTTACTCCCTCTCCCCGCAAGCGGGGAGAGGGCTGGGGTGAGGGGCCGGTCGGCAAGGCTGAGCGCCTCCAGGAAAACTCTCCTCCCCCTTGCGGGGAGGGGTTGAGGGTGGGTGTCGGTGCAGAATGAGGCGCTCGGGTGCCTCCTGCACCAACCCCCACCCGGTCGCCTGACGGGGCCCACCCTCCCCGCAAGGGGAGGGCAGAAGCATGGAGATATCACGCCCCACCGACCCGCTCCTCACCCCAACCCTCTCCCCGTGAACGGGGAGAGGGAGCCCGCAGGCGGGGAGAGGGGGCGCAGCCTTACGACCCCGGGCGGATCTCGGTCGCCAGCGTGTACTGGTCGACACGGGCCTTGTAGGTGATCCCCTTCTTGAGCGCCCAGGGGGTGACCTCGAAGTGCAGCGGGATGATGGGATAGTCGCTCATGGCGAGCTTCGAGGCCTGGCGCAGCACCTCCTCGCGCTTCTTCTCGTCCACCGTCTGGCTCGCCTGCTTGACGAGCGCATCGAGTTCGGGGCTCGAGTAGCGGCCGCGATTGGTGTGGCCCATGCCGGTCTTCGCGTCCATGGTGGCGACGAGCGCCACGAGCGGGTTCAGCATCTCGCCCGAATCCGCGCCCCAGCCCGCCAGGTAGAGCGAGAACTCGTACTTGTTGCGGCGCGAGAAGAAGGTCGAGGCCGTCATGGCGTCGACGTTGGTCTTGATCCCGATACGGGTCAGCATCTGGGCCGCGGCCTGAGCGACCTTCTCGTCGTTGATGTAGCGGTCGTTCGGCGTGCCGAGGGTGACCTCGAACCCGTTGGGATAGCCGGCTTCCGCGAGGAGCTTCTTGGCGCCCTCGGGATCGTACGCGACGGGCTTCATGTCGGGCGAGGTGCCGAAGAGCGGGGTCGGCAGGAGCTCGCCCGCCGCGACCGCGACGCCGCCCATGATGCGTTCCACGATCGCCTGGCGGTTGATCGCCTTCGAGACCGCCTCGCGCACGCGCTTGTCGAGGAAGGGGTTCTTGTCGGTGCCCTTGATCCCGGGGGTCTTCCACGCCGGATCGTTATGCTGATCCATGTGGAGGTAGATGATGCGGTTCGAGATGCCCTGGACGACCTGGAAGCCCGCGCCCTTGATCTTGTCGAAGTCCTGGATCGGCGGGTTCTCGATCACGTCCACGTCGCCGGCGAGCAGCGCCGCGACGCGCGGGCCCTCGCTGGTGACGGGCCGCCACGTCACCTTCTGCCAATGGGGCTTGTCGCCCCAATAGGCGTCGTTGCGCTCCAGGATCACGTGGGTGCCGCGGGTGTAGTTGGCGAGCTTGTAGGGCCCGGTGCCGACCGCCTTGCCGGGCTCGTTGAACTCGGCGGATTTCGGCGCGGTGCCGAGGTTCTGGCAGCCGCCCGCGCCCCATTTCACGTCGCCGCCGCCGTAGGCCGCCGCCGAGAGGATGCCGAGCGTCGACAGGTTGTTGGGCAGGAGCGGGGTCGGGTTCGCGGTCTTGAACACGACGGTGAGCGGATCGGGCGTCTCGATCGCCTCGAAGCCGCGGGTGTACACCGTGAAGGGCGAGGGCGAGTTCTCGACGGTCGGGATGCGGCACAGGGTGTAGACCACGTCCTTCGCCGTGAAGTCGGTGCCGTTCGAGAACTTCACGCCCGGGCGCAGCTTGAACTCCCAGGTCTTCTCGTCGACCGGGCGCCAGGAGGCAGCGAGCTCAGGGGTAAGCTTCTGGGCCTCGTCGGTGGAGACGAGACCCTGGAAGATGTGCCGGCGCAGCGAGTTGTTCGGGCCGACGTTGTGGAAGTGCGGGTCGATCGACGTGACCTCGGAGGCGACGCCGATCTTCAGCTCCTGCGCGGCGAGCGGCGCGGCGGCGAACAGGGCGAGCGGCAGGCTCGCGGTCGCGAGAAGCCTCATCTCGATTTTCATCTCTCGTTCTCCTCTGGCATTGGCGGCGGATGTGGTCTCCGCCTTGGATTGTCGCCCGGACCGGGGACCCTCTCCCCGCCCGGATTGAGCGGCAGTGAACGACGAATGGCCTTCCGACGCAAGAATGGAGCCACGAGCGACCCGCTCCAGGCCGAAACCGCTCCAAGGCGTCTCCGGTCGGAGGGAGTGTCGCCCGGGTTCGCCTTCACGGCCGGGACGCGCTATCCATGGGCACCCTGCCGCCCCGGAGGAGCCACCATGGCGTCGCGCCGCACCGTCGAGATCCTGCAGCGGCTCGTCGCCTTCGACACCACGAGCCGCAACTCGAACCTCGCCCTGATCGACTGGGTCGAGGCCCACCTGGCGGCGCTGGGCTTCGCGAGCGAGCGGATTCCGGACGCCACGGGGCAAAAGGCCAACCTCTTCGCCACGATCGGTCCCGCGGACGCACCGGGCTACATCCTCTCCGGCCACACCGACGTGGTCCCTGTGGACGGCCAGGCCTGGTCCTCGGACCCGTTCGCCTTGCGCGAGGACGATGGGCGCCTCTACGGCCGCGGCGCCTGCGACATGAAGGGTTTCCTGGCCTGCTGCCTCTCCGCCGCGGAACGCATGAGGGAAGCCGACCTCGCCCGGCCGATCCACCTCGCCTTCTCCTATGACGAGGAGGTGGGCTGCGTCGGCGCGCGGGGGCTCGTGGAGCGCCTGCGGACCAGGCCCGTGCGGCCGGAGGCCTGTTTCGTGGGCGAGCCGACCGGCATGCAGGTGGTGATCGGCCACAAGAGCAAGCGCAGCGTCCGGGTGCGGGTGCGCGGCCTGACGTGCCATTCCTCGCTCGCCCCGCAGGGCGTCAACGCGGTCGCCTACGGCGCCGAGATCGTGGTCTTCCTCAACCGCATGGCGGAGCGCCTGGCGACCCGGGGGCCGAGCGACGCCCTCTACGATGTGCCGGTCTCGACCGCCCATGTGGGCATCCTGCACGGCGGGACCGCCCTCAACATCGTGCCGGAGGCCTGCGAGATCGTGTTCGAGGTCCGCACCATCGGGGGCGAGGACCCGGACGCCCTCGTGGCGGAGGTGGAGCGCTACGCCCGCACGGAGCTCGAGCCGCGCATGCGGGCGGTCGGCCCGGCGACGGGGATCGACGTCGAGGTCTATGCGGGCTTTCCCGGTCTCGACACTGCGCCGGAGGCCGAAATCGTCACCTTCGCCAAGGCGCTCGCCGGCCGCAACGACCACGCCAAGGTGGCCTACGGCACCGAGGCCGGCCTGTTCCAGACCATCGCGGAGGTGCCGACGGTGGTGATCGGGCCGGGCCACATCGACCAGGCCCACAAGGCCGACGAGTGGATCGCGGCCGAGGAACTCGCGAAATGCGAGGCCTTCATCGGCCGGCTGATCGAGCGGAGCTCGCGGGCCTGAGGCGTTCCGACGAGCCCGTCGGGGGCGGCCGCGATGCGGCCAGCCGATCGAGCGGTGCCCGCGCCCGAGGGATCAGAAGGCCTTGAAGGTGATGATCGTGTGCGTGTCGGCGATCTCGGGGATCGTCTGCACGTGCTCGGCCACGAAATGGCCGATGTCGACGCCGTCGTCGAGGTGGAACTTGGCGAGGATGTCGTAATTGCCCGCCGTGGAGTAGATCTCGGACGCGATCTCCCGGTCCGCGAGGGCGCTCGCGACCGCGTAGGTCTTGCCGAGCTTGCACTTGATCTCGACGAAGAAGGTCTGCATCGGGCGCTCCGGAACTGGTGATGCCCCGTCATAGCGGCAGCGGGCGGAGGCTGCCAAGCCTCGTCGCGCCCGAACCGGGCTGGCGGGTTCGCGTCAGGCGCGGACGAGGTCGGCCACCCGGCGCGTCATGGCGGAATCGGGATTCGCCAGCGGCGCGATCATGGTGAAGTGGTTGGCGCCGGGGATCGCCTCATAGCGCGTGGCGACGCCCGCCGCGCCCCAGCGTTCCGCGATGACGCGGCTCTGTCGCAGGTACTCCTTGCTCTCGTCGCCGCCCACCACCGCATCGAGGCGCGTGCCCGCGGGTGGGGTCCAGAGGAGCGGGCTCAGGCGCCCGGCCTCCGCCTCGTCCATACCGAGCGCCGTGTTGACCGAGGTGGAGACGAGCGGCTTAAGGTCGAAGAGCCCCGAGATCGCATAGGCCGCCGGCACGAGCCCGGCCGGCGCGCCGAGCGCCGCCCAGTCGGTGGCGAGCATACAGGCCGCCAGGTGCCCTCCGGCGGAATGGCCCGCCACCACGAGCGGACCGCGCCCGGCGAGCGCCCGGCACGCGGCGCGGACCTGGTCGACGATGTCGCCGACCCGCACCGCGGGGCTGAGATCGTAGCCCGGCAGCGCCACCGCGATCCCGTGCGCGTTGAGGCCGCGTGCGAGGTGGCTGAAGGCGGAGCGCTCGAGAGCCTGCCAGTAGCCGCCATGGACGAACAGGACCGTGCCGCCGCGGGGTTCGTCCGGCTCGAAGAGGTCGATCGCCTGGCGCTCGCTTGCGCCGTAGGGGAGAGTGGAGAAGCGGGCACGGGCCGCCTCGCGATAGGCGGCCGCGTCGCGGACCCAGGTCCGGATGATGCCGGGATGCTCCGGCACCCGGGCTCGGTTGTTGTACTCGGCCTCGTAATCCATCACGCCCATCGAACCTGCCCTGCCAGTACCTCCGGTGCAGGCATAGGGCCGATGGCGGCTCGGCTCAATCCTGGCCCGGGACCACGCGGGGCTTGCGGGGTCCCGGCCCGACTGGCCTCAGTCGGAATCGTCCGTGCCGGTGGCCTTCAGGCCGGTGCGCGGCTGGATCGGGAAGGGGATGATCTCGGGCCCTGTGTCGCTCTCCGGCTCGGCCGCGGCCTCCTCTTCGGTCTGGAGGGTGGGCCGCCCGATGGAGACGTAGGTGAAGCCGTGCTTCTTCATCTCCTCGGGACGATATACGTTGCGCAGGTCCACCACCACGGGCGCGGCGAGCTGACCCTTGAGCCGCTTCAGGTCCAGCGCCCGGAAGATGTCCCACTCGGTCACGATCACGAGCGCGTCAGCCCCCGTCGCGCAGGCATAGGCGTCGCCCGCATACTCCACCTCCGGCAGAAGCGCCTTGGCCGCCGCCATCCCTTCCGGATCGTAGGCCCTGACCTTCGCGCCCGCGTCCTGCAGCGCCGTGACGATCGACAGCGACGGCGCGTCGCGCATGTCGTCGGTGTTCGGCTTGAAGGTCAGACCCAGCACCGCAATCGTCTTGCCCCGCACGGAGCCCCCGCAGGCCTGCACCACTTTCCGCCCCATGGCGCGCTTGCGCTGCTCGTTGACGGCCGCCACCGTCTCGACGATCCGGATCGGCGCGGCGTGGTCCTGCGCGGTCTTGATCAAGGCCAGCGTGTCCTTGGGAAAGCACGAGCCGCCGTAGCCCGGACCCGCATGCAGGAACTTGCCGCCGATGCGGTTGTCGAGCCCGATGCCGCGGGCCACGTCCTGCACGTTGGCGCCCACCTGCTCGCAGAGATCCGCAATCTCGTTGATGAAGGTGATCTTGGTGGCCAGGAACGCGTTCGCGGCATACTTCGTGAGCTCGGCGGTGCGGCGGGAGGTCACGAGGATGGGGGCCTGGTTGAGGTAGAGCGGCCGGTAGAGCTCGCGCATGACCTCGGTGCCGCGCTCGTCCTCGGAGCCGATGACGATGCGGTCGGGGCGCTTGAAGTCGGCGATGGCCGCGCCCTCGCGCAGGAACTCGGGGTTGGAGACCACCGCGAACTCGGCGTCGGGCCGGGTCTCGCGGATGATGCGCTCGACCTCGTCTCCGGTGCCCACGGGCACGGTGGATTTGGTCACCACGACGGTGTAGCCGCCCATGACCTGAGCGATCTCGCGCGCGGCCTGGTGGACGTAGGAGAGGTCGGCGTGTCCGTCGCCGCGGCGGGAGGGGGTGCCGACCGCGATGAATACGGCCTCGGCGCTGCGGACCGCTTCGGCGATGTCGGTGGTGAAGGAGAGGCGTCGCTCGCGGGTGCTCTTCGCGACGAGGTCGGCGAGCCCCGGCTCGAAGATGGGGATCTGTCCGGCGTTCAGAGCGTGGATCTTGGCGGGATCCTTGTCGACGCAGCACACGTCGTGGCCGAAATCGGCAAAGCACGCCCCCGACACCAGACCCACATACCCCGAACCAATCATCGCTACGCGCATCGACGCTCTCCCCAGATGACGCCTATCCCCATCGGCCGGCCCGGCCGCCTTGCGGTGGCGCCCAAGCTTTGCGGATTTACAAGCGCCGCCGCAGCCGATGGTTCCACAGCCGTGGGACGTCCCTCTCGACGGCCCCGGCCCGGAGCACATTTTCCGGGCCGAGGGAACTGGTGCCGGCTGCGGCAGCATCGCGAAGGCACGCTCCCCGGAGCAGCCGGACGGGACGCCTCGGCCCGGAGTACAGGCCTTTGACATCCGCACCCCGCCTCTCCACAAGTCCGCCTCCCTTCAAACGAGTCGTTTCATGGACAATCCGGTTCTCGTCGAGGTGACCCGCGGGTCGCGGGTGGAGTCGCGCCATCGCGGCGCCGTGCAGGTGGTCGACGCGGAAGGCGCGACGGTGCTCGCGACCGGCGACGGCGAGCGTCCGGTCTTCCCCCGCTCGGCCGTGAAGGCCCTACAGGCGCTGCCGCTTCTCGAGAGCGGTCTCGCAGACCGCTACGGGCTCACGGATGCCGAGATCGCGCTCGCCTGCGCGTCCCATTCGGGCGAGCCCGAGCATGTCGCGGCCGCCGCCGCCATGCTGGCCAAGGCCGGCCAAGTCGAGGCCTGCCTCGAATGCGGCGCCCATTGGCCGCTCGGCGAGGCCGCGTCCCGCGCGCTCGCCGCGGCGGGCGGGACGCCGGGCCCGCTCCACAACAACTGCTCGGGCAAACATGCGGGCTTCGTCTGCCTCGCCTGTGGTCTCGACGAGGATCCGAAGGGCTACGTGACGCCCGGGCACCGGGTCCAGGAGACGGTCCGGGCCGCGCTGGAGGATCTCACCGGCGCCTCGCATACTCCCGAGACCCGTGGCGTCGACGGCTGCTCGATCCCGACCTACGCGGTGCCCCTCGACGCGCTCGCCTTCGGCTTCGCCAAGTTCGGGGCCGGGATCGGGATCTCCCGGGGCTGCGCGCAAGCCGCGCGGCGGATCCGCCAGGCGGTGGCGCGTCACCCCTTCATGGTGGCGGGGACGGGCCGTTTCGACACCCGGCTCATGGAGGTCCTGAAGGAGCGCGCCTTCGTGAAGACCGGGGCGGAGGCGGTCTATTGCGGCGCTCTGCCGGAACTCGGCTACGGCATCGCCCTCAAGATGGACGACGGCGGCACCCGCGCCGCGGAGGCCGTGATGGCGGCCTTGATCCTGCGGCTCCTCCCGGTCGAGGGCGAGGCGCGCCTCTCGGTCGAGCGCATGGCGCGCCCGGTGCTGCGGAACTGGAACGGGATCGAGGTCGGGGCCATCAGGCCCGCAGGTCCCCTGGCCTGAGGCGGCCGGACCACCTGCGTCTGCCGGCCCGCCCCCTGGCCTGAGGCAGTCAGGCTTGGCGCGTCTGCCTGAAGGTCCCTTGGACCGAGGCGGTCAGGCCTGCCGCGCCTGGCGCAGCAGGTCGAGCCCCACCTCGCCCAGGGCGGCCGCGAGACGCTCGTGCCAGGAGCGGCCCCGGCGTGCCCCCGGACTCTTGCGCACGGCGCGACCCGGTTTCGGGATGTGGACGAACAGGACCGGATGGCTCTGCGGCAGCGCCGCGAAATAGGACGCGTTGCAGAGATAGTGGCCGGCATTGATCGAGGCGCGGGCGCGGAAGCCATGGCGCCTCAAGGTCACGACCTGCCGGAGCGGCCTGGCCCGGGTGACCCGGGCGAGCGGCGCCCGCTCCAGCTGGAGCCGGACGGGGCGCACCTTCGCGGCGTCGGGCAGGAGAATGCTGGCGCGGTTGAGGCCCCTCGTCTCGACCCGCACCTCGCGGGAGCGTCCCGCTACCCCGATCATCAGGAGCGCATCCGGCCGGCTGCGCGCGAGCGCCGGCCGCAATTCGCGCTCCACCGCGTCGTAGGTGGTGGAGAGCGCCAGCGCCTCGACCTCGATCCCGAGCCGCCGCCAGCGCGGGTCGCGGGCGATCCGCCTCGCCGCGACTTCGCTCGGGTTCTTCGGAATTCCCGGGAACGGGCCGAAGCCGGTGACGAGGAGGCGGGGCGGGCGATTTTTCGTCATCTTGACCTCAATGTCGCGGCGTCAGGACAGGCCGATCAGCCCGGCGATCTCGTCCGCCCCCGCATTGGGCGACAGGGTCCCGGCCGCAACGGCGCGCTCGATCTCGGGGACGCGCCCGCGCACCCGCGGATCGCCGGTGAGGCGCTCGTGCATCCGCTCGTGGACGAGGGCCCACATCCATTTCGTGTCCTGCGCGCGGCGCTTCGCCTGCAATTCGCCCGTCGCCTCGAGCCGCCCGCGGTGGTCGAGGACCTTGGCCCAGAGTTCGTCGAGGCCCGCGCCCGTCAGACCGGAGACGGTGACGACCGGCGGCGTCCAGGCCGGCGATGCGGGCGTGAGGATGTGGAGCGCGGCGCGGTATTCCGCGGCGGCCGCGGTGGCGCGCGGTCCGGCATCGTCGGCCTTGTTGACCGCGATCATGTCGGCGAGCTCCAGGATCCCCTTCTTGATGCCCTGCAACTCGTCGCCGGCGCCGGGCAGCATGAGGACGAGGAAGAAGTCGGTCAGATCCGCGACCGCGGTTTCGGACTGGCCGACGCCCACGGTCTCGACCAGGATGACGTCGAACCCGGCCGCCTCGCAGAGCAGCATGGTCTCGCGCGTCTTCGCCGCCACGCCGCCGAGCGTTCCGGACGACGGGGAAGGGCGGATGAAGGCGTTTGCGTCCGCGGCGAGCCGCGCCATGCGGGTCTTGTCGCCGAGGATCGCGCCGCCGGTGCGCGTCGAGGACGGATCGACGGCGAGCACCGCGACCCGGTGCCCTTTCGCGGTGAGGCGGCTGCCCAGCGTGTCGATGGCCGTGGACTTGCCGACGCCCGGCACGCCGGTGATCCCGACCCGCACCGCCCCGCCGGTCCGGGGCATCAGCTCCTGGAGCAGGGCCCGCGCCTCGCCGCGGTGGTCGGCCCGGCGCGATTCCATCAGGGTGATGGCCCGCGCCAGCGCCGCCCGGTCCCCGGCCGCAACGGCCTCGGCGGTCACGGGGTTGGGCGGGCGCGGCGAATCCATGCCGGACTTGTGCCGGGATCCCGGCGGGCGCGCAACGGGCAGCCCAGGGCGTAGGACTCCGTGTCATCCGTGGGCGGAGCCTTCTCCGAAGCAAAGAGAACCCTCTTTGTCATCCCCGGCCGGAGGCGGCTTGCCGCTGGAGGGGAAGGGGATCCAGCGAAACGATGACGCCGCGAAGCGGCGCCTTATGATCTTAAGAAAGCGGAGCTGCTTCGCAGCAATTTGCTGTGCTGGATCCCCTTCCCCTCCGCCCTGGCGGGCTCCGGCCGGGGATGACACCGCAGGTCCTGGACCTCATTCTTCTGCGCTGCTTCCGGCCGGGGATGACACCGGGGCGACCCTACCAGGTCACCGCCTCGAACCCGATCCGGCCCCAGCCCGGCAGCTTGATCGCCGGCCGCCGGACGTCGAGCCCGGCGACGAGGCCGAGGAGGTTGATCTCCACGCCCTCGACCCAGCCGAGCGACAGCCCGGCAAGGCCGCCGAAGGAGAGCTGGATCCCCGTGCGGCTCGGGGTCAGAGCCAGAATGCTGGCGGTGGGGAGCCAGTCCTTGCCGATCGCGGTCGGGGGCAGGGCCGCGGTGAGCTCCGGGACCTGGCGCATCACGTGGGCCACGAAGGTGTTGGAGTTCGGACCCGGCCAGGCCCGGTAGTCGCCCCAGCCGCGGTAGGGGTAGGCGGCGACCGCCTCGCGGACCTTCGGGATGAGGCGCTCGGCCTCCGCGCCTTCGATGGCGACGATGAGCTTGGGCGCGTTGCCGAACCAGCGCGCGTCCGGGGCCCAGCCGTCCGTGCGCACCGGGCTGCCCCAGCCGACCTTGTCGTAGCGGGTGTAGCGGGAGGCGCCCGCCTCCTTGACCACGATCCAGGAATGGTGGGCGAAGATGCCGCGCCAGCGGCCCACCCGTGCGGCATAGACGTGGACGATGGCCTGAGGCGCGCCCGCGGGCGGCGGCAGCAGGTCGGCCGAGGACCAGTCGGCCCGGCGCCAGTTCGGCGCCACGTCCTCGCGGGCCGCCCACCACAGGCCGTGGGCGGCGAGCGGGACGAGAAAGACGAACAGGAACAGGAGGAGCATACGTCTGAGGAGGGTCATCGTCCTTGACGTGAGGCCTGCGCGCGGCGGGATCAAGGGCGCTTGCGGCCGCATCCCCTCCTGCTCACGCGGGGTTGACTGCCGCCGCTTGCGACTTCGCGGCCTTGCCCTCGCCACGATCGGCGGCGAGGAAGCCGACCCCGCCTGCCTCCGCTCCCCAACGGCCCCGCTTTCCATGCTCCGATCGACGCTGCGCCCTGCCTGCCTTGCCGCCGCCCTGGGCCTCGCCCTCGCGGGCTGCTGGACGACGGAATCCGGCACGACCGGCTCGGTGGCCTCACGGGGAGCCACGGTCGCGGACGACCCGACGCTGCTCGTCGCCACGACGCGCCGGCCCGTCGGCGACCCGCTCCAGAAGCCGTGGTTCGGCACCCAGCGCGCGCAGGGACTCGTCTTCGCGCGGGCGCAGGTCACGCCGCCCGAAGCCTCGATCACCGGGCGGATCAGCTCGGCGGTGCGGGGCGACTGGGCCGTGGCGGGGGTCGCTGATCTCGCGCAGGACGGCGCCGCGGCGGCCTTCGCCCAGGCCGCGCTCGGGCGCGACGTGCTGCTCTACGTGCACGGCTACCGCGAGAGCTTCGAGACCGCGGCCTTGAGCACCGCGCAGCTCTCGCACGGCATTGGGTTCGACGGCGCCACCGCGCTCTTCACCTGGCCTTCGGCCGGCTCGACCTTCAACTACGTCGGCGACCGCGAAGCCGCGATGTGGTCGCGCGATGCGTTGGAGGAGCTGCTCCTCGCGCTCGCCCACTCGCCGAGCGGCGGGCGCATCCATGTGGTGGCCCATTCCATGGGCACGCTCCTGACGCTCGAGACCCTGCGCATGCTGCGCGCGAGCGGCGGCGACGCCGCGATGGCGCGCATCGCTTCGATTGTGATGGCGGCGCCGGACGTGGATTTCGATCTCTTTGCCCGCTCCATGGAGAAGCTCGGCCCCGACGCGCGCAAGATCACCGTGATCTCGTCCCGGAACGACCGCGCGCTCGCGGTGTCGAGCCAGATCGCGGGCGGCGTTCGCGCCGGCGCCGTCGACCGGGGGCGCCTCGAGGCGCTCGGGGTGCGCGTCGCCGACGCCTCCGAATTCACCGGCGGCTTCATCAACCACGACCTCTTCCTGTCGAACGGGGACGTCCAGCAGGTGGTCCGGCGGGCGATCGAGCGGGCGGGGAGCTGACGAGGGCTCGAGCAGCGCATCCGCGCCTGGCACTCTAGCGCCCCTCGGGCTCGCCGGAGGCGAGCGCTTTGATCCGCTGAAGCGCTGTCGAGCGGGCTGAGATGCGTCTCGTAGATGTTCCACAGAACAGCCGCGTCTACCTTGTGATAGGCGTGACGGATCTGGTTGCCGGCGTCTGCGATCTGGCGCCAGGGGATCTGCGGCTCCGTGGCCTTCAATCGCTCAGGGATGTGGCGTGATGCCTCGCTGATGATCTCGACGAAGCGTTCGAACGCCGCTCTCACGAGGCGGTCGCGGTCGAGCGCGGCTCGGTCGCGATCCTGCATCAGGAGCCGCAGGTCCGCGATCGCGCTCAGCGCATGACCGATGCGGGTGATGGCCCTGCGATCCATCAGAAGATCTCGACGACGTCCGGCTCGATCTCGCGGGCGAACGCCTCCTCGAGACTGCGACGCATCTCGACATGGTTTTCGAGTCCGAGGTGATCCTGAATCAGGTGCGACACGCCGACGAGGTCGAACAGGGAGAACTTGCGGTCGGGGTCCACATCGATCAGCACGTCAACGTCGCTGTCGGGGCGGTTGTCGCCCCGGGCACGCGAGCCGAAGATCGCAAGGCGGGTGACGCCCGCCTTCCTGAACTCCGGCTTGAGCTCGCGCAGGCGCTTGACGAGGCTCGCCCGGTCCAGGGTCCGCGCGACGGCCTCGTCCATGGCGCTACTCCGCCGCCGCCCGCGGCCCGTAGCCGAGCCGCCGGTTGAGCTCGTGGAGGAGCTTCTCGGCCGCGTCCGCGATGACCGTGCCGGGCGGGAAGATCGCGGAGGCGCCGGCGGCGTAAAGTGCCTCGAAGTCCTGCGGCGGGATCACGCCGCCCACCACGATCATGATGTCCTCGCGGCGGTAGCGCGCGAGCTCCGCCTTCAGCTCCGGCACGAGCGTGAGGTGACCGGCCGCGAGCGAGGACACGCCGATGATGTGCACGTCGTTCTCGATCGCCTGCCGCGCCGCTTCCGCAGGCGTCGCGAAGAGCGGGCCGATGTCGACGTCGAAGCCGAGATCCGCAAAGGCGGAGGCGATCACCTTCTGGCCGCGGTCGTGCCCGTCCTGGCCCATCTTGGCGACGAGGATGCGCGGCCGTCGGCCGTCGTCGTGCTCGAAGGCCTCCACGAGGCGCCGCACGCGCTCGACCGAATCCGACATGCGCCCGACCTCCTGCTTGTAGACGCCCGAGATGGCGCGGATCTCGGCCCGGTGGCGGCCCCACACGCGCTCGAGCGCGTCCGAGATCTCGCCCACCGTCGCCTTGGCGCGCGCGGCCTTCACGGCAAGATCGAGCAGATTCCCTTCACCGCTCTGCGCGCAGGCCGACAGGGCGTTCAGCGCCGCCTCGACGCCCGTCCCGTCGCGCTCGGCCTTCAGGCGCCGCAGCTTCTCGATCTGGTGCCGGCGCACGTGGCTGTTGTCGACCTTCAGGATCTCGAGCGGGGCCTCGTTCTCGGGCTTGAAGCAATTGACGCCGACGATCTTCTGGAGGCCGGAATCGATCCGCGCCTGCGTGCGCGCCGCCGCCTCCTCGATCTTCAGCTTCGGGATGCCGGCCTCGATGGCCCTTGCCATGCCCCCTAAGCTCTCGACCTCCTGGATGTGCGCCCACGCCTTGGCGGCGAGGTCGTGGGTCAGGCGTTCCACGTAGTAGGAGCCGCCCCAGGGGTCGATGATCCGCGTGGTGCCGCTCTCCTGCTGGAGGAAGAGCTGCGTGTTGCGGGCGATGCGGGCGGAGAAATCGGTGGGCAGCGCCAGCGCCTCGTCGAGCGCGTTGGTGTGCAGCGACTGCGTGTGCCCTTGCGTCGCCGCCATGGCCTCGATGCAGGTGCGGGCCACGTTGTTGAACACGTCCTGCGCGGTGAGCGACCAGCCCGAGGTCTGGCAGTGGGTGCGAAGCGGCAGCGACTTCGTGGTGTGCGGGTTGAAGCCCTTGACGAGCTTCGCCCACAGGAGGCGCGCCGCGCGCAGCTTCGCGACTTCCATGAAGAAGTTCATGCCGACCGCCCAGAAGAACGACAGGCGCGGCGCGAACTGGTCGATCGTGAGCCCGGCGGCGATACCGGCGCGAATGTATTCGACACCGTCGGCGAGCGTGTAGGCGAGTTCCAGGTCCTGCGTCGCCCCGGCCTCCTGCATGTGGTAGCCGGAGATCGAGATTGAGTTGAACTTCGGCATGTGCTGGGAGGTGTAGCCGAAGATGTCCGAGATGATCCGCATCGATCCCGAGGGCGGGTAGATGTAGGTGTTGCGGACCATGAACTCCTTGAGGATGTCGTTCTGGATCGTGCCCGAGAGCTTGTGGTGCGGCACGCCCTGCTCTTCGGCGGCCACGATGTAGAGCGCCATGACGGGCAGCACCGCGCCGTTCATGGTCATCGACACGCTCATCTGGTCGAGGGGGATCCCGGCGAAGAGCGTGCGCATGTCGTAGATCGAGTCGATCGCGACGCCCGCCATGCCGACGTCGCCGGCGACGCGCGGGTGGTCGGAATCGTAGCCCCGGTGCGTCGCGAGGTCGAAGGCGACGGAGAGGCCCTTCTGGCCGGCCGCCAGGTTGCGCCGGTAGAAGGCGTTCGAATCCTCGGCCGTGGAGAAGCCCGCGTACTGGCGGACCGTCCAGGGCTGGTTGACGTACATGGTGGGATAGGGGCCGCGCAGGTAAGGCGGCAGGCCCGGATAGGTATCGAGGAAGTCGAGCCCGGCGCGGTCGCCCGAGCCGTAGGCTCCCTTCACGGCGATGCCCTCGGGCGTAAGCCAGGGCTCGGCGGCCGGCGCAGGCGTGGCGGCGGTCGGGTTGCCCCAGGCGACGGTCGTGAAATCCGGGATTCTGGTCATGGCGATCCGTCAATGCGCGGGGGCGCGTCAAAGATCAACGTAACCAGAATTTTAGAGCGAATCAGGCCGCGAGGCTACGGCGCTGCCGGGATCGGTCGGAAAGGGGTCCCGCGGCCGGCCGGGATGCGGATCAGCCGCGCTTCTCCGCGTTCCAGCGCCCCGCGCAGGTGCGGCTCGTGCCGGCTGCCTTCCAGGTGCCGGTGCCGAGGTTGCCCTCGAGGCGGCCCGTCACCTCGGCGCGATCCTGGCCGTGGCTGATCGTGGCGTTCACGGCGCCGCTTGCGACGACCTGGCCGGTGACCGTGAAGGCCTCCTGGCCGCCGTAGCGGGCTTTGCCGTCCTCGATCATGACCGAATAGCGGTAGGCGCGGTCGCAGCCGCCCGATTCGGTAATGACCTCGACGCTCCAGCGGCCGTCGAACTTGTTCGCCTGCGCCTGGGCTTCGAGAGCCAGGAAGCCGGAGCCCACCGCCAGAGCCGCGCCGAACCAGGTAGTGAGCCGCATTGTCGTCTCCGTGCTGAGGCGCCGGGGAGCCGGCGGCCGGTCGAGGGGGCAGGCGACCTCAAGGCGGCCCGCCCCGAACCCGCTGCTAACGCAAAGCTTCGGAGGGCGGTTCCGGAGGCACGGGCGCCGGGCGCCAGGCGAATCACCCGCCGCCGCCCGTGCAGCTATCGCAGAACGGCAAAGCCGCCGCATCAGGGATGCGGCGGCTTCCTCGTCACGGCGAAAGAAAAAGGGAGACTTAGCGATTGTCGGCGGTGAGGGTGAGGCGCTGGGCAGTCCAGCGGCCGGTGCAGCCCAGCATGGCGACCCGCCAGGTGCCGGAGCCGGAGCGGTCCGCGAGGCGGCCCGAGGCGTCGCCGCGGGCGATGCTCTGCTGGATGCCGAGCGCGACGCTGCCGTCGCGGCCGATCCCGCCCGACACCGAGGCGCCGCCCGACACGGCGCGGACCTGACCGTCCGCGATCGCCACGGTGGTGGAATACGAGGAATCACAGCCACCCGCCTCGGTCACGAGGCGCACGCTCCAGGTGCCGTTGTAGCTCTTCGGCTCGGCCGACGCGGCGCTCATGGAGGTGAGGCCCAGCCCGAGGGCAGCGAAAAAGAGGGTCGTCTTGCGCATGGATTCAGTTTCTTCCCACGGGTCAGGAGAGACGCCGGATCATGCGCGGGCGGCCTCGAGAGCCTCCGCCAGAACCCGGAGCGTGTCACAGCCAATAAAGATGAAGGCGCTAATGCCCAACCGCCCCAATTCTTGTTCTAGGTCTCGGGGGCGCCCTGCGAGGTGTATACGCGAAGCACCCTCTTCATGCAAGACCCTGAGGGCTTCGACGGCGTGTTCCTGATAGACTTCGTCTGAGGAGCAGATGCACGCAAGCTTCGCGTTAGCCTTCCGATAAGCTTGCCGCAATTCATCCATGTTCGAACATCCGTCGCCGCTGACCGCTTCTATTCCGGCAGCTTCATAGAAGTTCTTTGCGAAAGTCGCACGTGCCGTAAAGGAAGCGACCGGGCCGAGATTGGCCAGGAACACCCGGGGCCGCTCGCCCGCCGCGTCGCGATGGGCATCCGCCGCGTCGCGCAGGCGCTCGAAGGGCTCCGCGACGCGCCTCGAGGGCAGCGCGGCGATCGCGACCGGCTCGACGCCGGACGCTCCGGCCGCGAGGTCCCGCAGCGACGCACCGCCCGCCGCAGCTTCGATGAGGGACGAGAATGGCACGACCATGGCCGCGCCCGCAGGCGGGGAGGGCGGCGCTCCGGCGCCGGAGACCGCAGCACCCGCGGGGAAGGGCATCAGCACGGAGATGGGCTCCTCGCGGATGTGGGGGAATTCGCTCGTGCCCGTGATGGGGTCGCGCCGGGTCGCGACCGCGCGCTCGCGCGCATCGCGCACGGCGGCGATGCGCGCCTGCAAGGCTCCCCCGCGCAGGCTCCCGACGAGGCCGCCCTCGCGCTCGATCTCCTGGAACCCGCTCCAGGCCCGCTCGCAGAGGGCGTTGGTCAGCGCCTCGAAGGCGCCGGAGCCCGCCGCGGGGTCGGTGACGCGCCAGAGATTCGCTTCCTCCAGGAGCACGTGCTGGGTGTTGCGGGCGAGGCGCCGCGCGAAGGCGTCGGGGAGGCCGAGCGCCGCCGTGAAGGGCAGCACCGTCACGGCGTCGGCGCCGCCGATTCCGGCCGAGAAGGCGGCCAGCGTGGTGCGCAGCAGGTTCACCCAGGGGTCGCGCTGGGTCGTCATGCGCCAGGCGGTTTCCGCGTGCAGGCGCACGGGAACGGGGTCGAGCCCGCAGGCCGCCTCGACCCGGGCCCAGAGGCGCCGCAGCGCCCGGAACTTCGCCACGGTGAGGAACTCGTCCGCATCGGCGACGAGGAGGAAGCTCAACGAGCGCCGCGCGGCGTCGAGGGGATGGCCGCCGGCCTCGAGCGCCCGGAGATAGGCCGCGCCCGTTGCGAGCACCGCGGCGAGTTCCTGCGCCTCGCCGGCGCCCGCCTCGTGATAGGGGCGCCCGTCGGCCAGGAAGGCGTGCCCCTGAAAGCCGCGCTCGGCGAGCCCGGCGAGCGTGTCGGCGCACCGCGCCGCGACGACGTCCCAGGAGGCCGAGAGGAGCCCCATGGCCGCCATGGCGCCCAGGGGATCGAGGCCGAGGTCGATCTGGAGGTCGGCGAGGCGATGCTCGCGCCGCTCCGCGAGAGCCACGAGCATCGCGGCCGCCTGCCGGCCGCGCCCGCCGGCATCCAGGCGAAGGTGGACGAGGTCGAGCATCGTGCCCTGGAGCGCCCGGTCGAGGTCGTCGACGGTCTCGGCCCGCAGGCCGAACCCGCGCGCCGCCGGCGCCTTGGCGAGGACGAGCGCGAGGGCGTCGGCGCCGCCTTCGAGGTCGGCGAGCGCCAGCGCGGCCGCCTGCTCCGGGTCCGGATGGTCGACGCGCTGCGACACGCGCCAGGGCGCGCGATCGGTTCGCAGGATCGGCTCGGCCCCCTCCGCCTTCGGGTAGAGCGGCTCGATCCGGATGCCCTCGTGGGTGCGCGAGACCAGGCGCTTCTCGAAATCCGCGCCCTTCAGCACACCCTCGACGAGCGCGAGCCAGCGCTCGCGGGTCGCGGCGGGGAATTCGGCGGCAAGGGGAAGATCGTCCATCGGGGCCTCGCGGGACTGGGGCGAGGCCGTGTTGTGCACCGGATGCGCCCGCCGCGCCAAGGGCCGGCACGCCGGTGGATCAAGGTCGCGGCAGGGCGGCTGTGCCGAGGGCCGGCGCGGCGGCGGGTCAGGGCGCCGTCAGAGCGGCCGGGCCGAGAACGTCATGCGGGCCTGGTTGTGGCCGATGTTGCGGGCGAGGCGCTCGGCCCGGTAGCCCTCGTCGCGCAGGATCTCGATCATCTCGGATTCGGCGTATTGCGACAGGCCGAGCTCGTCGCGGACCTTGCGGTAGTCGGACAAGGCCGTGCGCGCGAGGCTCATGAGCGCGTGCTTCACGAAGCCGCCCGTCCACGCGAAGGCGAGGAGCGCGCGGGCGTCGGTGACCGGGCTCACCTCCGGCGGGATCACGTCGGCGAGCACCAGGCGCCCGTCCGCCTTGAGCTTGCGGCGCCAGAGCGCGAGCAGCGTGCGGAACTCGTCGAGCCCGAGATATTGCAGCAGGGAATTGGCGACCACGAGGTCGAGCGAGCGGTCGGGCAGGGCCTCGAGGTCCTCGGGCGCGATCACGGCGATCTTCGGATGGGCGCCGAAGCGCCGCTCGAGCCGTTCGCGCACGAGGGGAGCGGCGTCGAGGAGGTAGAGGCGGGCGCAGCGTGCGGCGATCCGGTCGGCGGAGAGCGCCTCGCCGCTGCCGTGGTCGAGCACGACCGCATCGGGGGAGGGGATCAGGGCGGCGATGTCGCGGGCGATGCCGGCATAATGCAGCACCTTGTGGCGCTCGCTGGCATAGATCGGTGTGTCCTGGTTCCAGTATTCGCGCCAGTTCATGGCCGTATTCCTTCCTGGTTCCAGTCTGAGTGCCGGTTCGTGGCCTCGTCCCTCGGGCTCGAGGCCCGCGCGGCAGTATCGCGGGGCAGCGTTAAGCGGCGGTCAACGGGCGTTCAGGCTCGCCACAGCCGGACGAGCATCCCCCCGGCGCCGTCGACGGGGTCGGCATCGGGCAGCGGCACCCGGGCGATGCGCCGGCGCGCCTCGACGACGGCCGCGGGGTCGGCGCGGATCAGGTCGCAGGCCATGCCGCCGGGATAGGCTCCGACGACGAGGAGGTCCGGGCTGGCCTCGATCCGCTTGTGCCCGACGCCGGCCGGAATCACGACCACGTCGCCGGCGCCCACCGCCACGGTCGCGCCGCCTTCGCCGCCGAAGCGCACCGCCGCAGAGCCTGCGGCGATGCCGAGCACCTCGTGCGCCGTCGAATGGTAGTGGTGGAAGCTGTAGATCCCGTTGCGCCAGGTCCCGGACCAGCCGTTCCGGCGGAATGTCTCCTCGAACGCGCGGGCCGGGTCGCCGGCAGTGGGCGTGATGGCGCCGCGGCGGAGGATCAGGGGCAGGGGATTGTTCGGGATCAGGCCGTCGTCGGGAAACGTAAAGGTCTCGGGGGCGGACGGCTTCACGTCTTCCGTGGCCGCGGCCATGGCGTTCTCCCGATGAAGCTGTCTGGGGCGGACGGTAGCCCCAATTCCCTCCCCGCGGGCGAGAGAGGGCAGGGCAGAAGCGCGACCGCTCCCCGTGTCATCCCCAGCCGGAAGCGGCGTCAGCCGCTGGAGGGGAAGGGTATCCAGCAAAACAATGAGGCCGCGAAGCGGCGCCTCATGAGCTGACGTATTGAGCTGCTTCGCAGCAGGTGATTGTGCTGGATCCCCTTCCCCTGCGCCCTGGCGGGCTCCGGCCGGGGATGACATTCGTGGCGTCACACCCCCGCCCGCAGCGGCGAGGGGCCAGCAGGGATCGCCGTTGGCCTCAGAAGCCGAGGCGCATCGCCGCGACGGCGCGGTCGATCGAGAGGTAGAAGAGCGTGAAGGCGACGGCGCCCGCGATGCCGAACTCGATCGCCTGGTTCTTGAACAGGCGCAGCTCGCGCAGGATTCCGGAGCCGAACAGCACCATGATCCACGCTGTGGTGAGGACCACCGGCATGCCGAACAGGAACGCCCAGGTGCTCTCCACCTGGCCGACGCTCGTCGGGTCGAGGAGCGGGCGGATGTTGCGCACCCAGGGGGCGTAGAAGGCCGCGTAGAGGGACGTGATCCAGGCGAGCGCGACGGCGACGCCGAGATGGAAGCAGAACGTCCGGTGCAGGCGGACGAAATCGTCCGCGGTGTTCTCGTTGACGGTCACGGATAGCCCCCGAAGATCGGATTGCGGTCGGATCTTTTTGATGTTGTCCCTACGGTTACCGCAAATTGGGGGCGGAGCGCAACTGCGCGGCCTTTCGCCCATGGTCGATGAAACTCGGCCCTTGACGCCCGGATGCCTGCTTCGCGCCGGACAAAGCTTGGCCGTTAGTGTCGCGCGATCCGGAAACCGTTAACCATTGCTGGCCGGAGTCCGGACCGCCGGGTCGGAGCCGGCCTCAGACCTTGGCCTTGTTGTCCTCGATGAGCTTCACGAAGCGGTCGAAGAGGTAGTGGCTGTCCTTCGGGCCGGGGGATGCCTCGGGGTGGTACTGCACCGAGAAGGCCGGGCGGTCGGTAAGGGCGATGCCGCAATTCGAGCCGTCGAAGAGCGAGACGTGGGTCTCGACCGCGTTCGCGGGCAGGCTGCCGGGATCGACCGCGAAGCCGTGGTTCATCGAGGTGATCTCGACCTTGCCGGTGGTCTTGTCCTTGACGGGGTGGTTCGCGCCGTGGTGGCCCTGGTGCATCTTGACCGTGCGCCCGCCGACCGCGAGGCCAAGCATCTGGTGCCCGAGGCAGATCCCGAAGGTCGGGACGCGCCTCTCGAGGAGCTCCCGGATCACCGGCACCGCGTATTCGCCCGTCGCGGACGGATCGCCGGGGCCGTTCGAGAGGAAGACGCCGTCCGGGTTCAGGGCCAGCACGTCCTCGGCGGAGGCGTCGGCGGGCACGACCGTGACCTTGCAGCCGGCCTGCGCCAGGAGGCGCAGGATGTTGCGCTTCACGCCGTAATCGATCGCGACCACGTGATGGCGCGCCTCCCCCTGCCGGCCGTAGCCCTGGCCCGGCTCCCAGGTGGTCTCCTCCCAGCCGAAGCGCTGCTGGCTCGCCACCAGCGGCACGAGGTCGAGCCCGTTCATCGAGGGGAGGCCGGCGGCGCGGACTTTGAGGGCCTCGAGGTCGAACAGACCGTTGGGGTCGTGCGCCACGACGCCGTTCGGCATGCCGTGATCGCGAATGAGGGCGGTGAGCGCCCGGGTGTCGAGGCCCGTGATCCCGACGATGCCGCGCGCTTTCAGCCAGGCGTCGAGGTCGCGCGAGGCGCGCCAGTTCGACGGGTCGGTGACCGCGGCGGCGAGCACCACGCCGCGCACGCCCGCGTTCGAGGCCGCGTTGACGCTCTCGACGTCCTCCTCGTTGGTGCCGACATTGCCGATGTGGGGGAACGTGAAGGTGACGATCTGGCCCGCGTAGGACGGGTCGGTCAGGATCTCCTGGTACCCGGTCATGGCGGTGTTGAAGCAGACCTCGCCCGATGCCTCCCCGATCGCGCCGATGCCGAAGCCCTCGAGCACGGTGCCGTCCTGGAGCACGAGGACGGCCGTGGGCCGCGGTTCCTCCCAGCCGGAGGCGGCGTGACTGTCTTGCAGCATGGCTTTGATCTCACTAAGTCGGCGGTCGACAGGCCGCGCGGCGGCGGGCCGCGGACGCGGCC
Organism: Microvirga sp.; assembly: GCA_036263675.1. GTDB lineage: Bacteria > Pseudomonadota > Alphaproteobacteria > Rhizobiales > Beijerinckiaceae > Microvirga. Next base: position 64,479 of record DATAGO010000039.1, read on the forward strand.
TCGACATTCATGCAGGTGACTTAATCAGCGCCCCCCGGCGCGTCAACGCCGGCCGGCCCGGCGAGCAGGAGACGATCAGCATGCGCGAACGCTTCACGACCGAGCTCAAGGACGCCATGAAGGCCGGGGACAAGCGCAAGCTCGGCACGATCCGCCTGATCCAGGCCGCGCTCAAGGACAAGGACATCGAGGCGCGCGGCGCCGGCAAGGGCCAGGCCACCGACGAGGAGATCCTCGCCCTGCTGCAGAAGATGATCAAGCAGCGCCAGGAATCCATGGCCATCTACGACCAGAACGGCCGGCCGGAGCTCGCGCAGCAGGAGCGCGAGGAGGCCGAGGTGATCGCGTCCTACCTGCCGAAGCAGATGGACGAGGCCGAAACCCGGGCGGCGATCGAGGCCGCGATCCGCGACACCGGCGCGGCCTCCATGAAGGACATGGGCAAGGTCGTCGGCGCCCTCCGCGGCCAGTACGCCGGCCGCATGGACTTCGCCCGGGCGAGCGCCCTCGTGAAGGAACTGCTGCCGAAGGGGTGAGCCTTTCTCCCTCTCCCCGCCAGCGGGGAGAGGGAGCGACCAACCCCTCACCCCCGCCGCTCCGCGAAGAACGCCCGCAGCAGCGCCCCCGCCTCGCTCTCCCGCAGGCCGCCGTAGGTTTCGGGCGCGTGGTGGCAGGTGGGCGCGTGGAAGAAGCGGACGCCGCTCTCGACCGCGCCGCCTTTCGGGTCGGCGGCGCCGAAATACAGCCGCCGGATCCGCGCGAACGAGATCGCCGCCGCGCACATGGCGCAGGGCTCGAGCGTCACGTAGAGGTCGCAATCGGTGAGCCGCTCGTCCTGAAGCGCCGCACAGGCCGCGCGGATGGCGAGGATCTCGGCATGCGCGGTCGGGTCGTGCGCCTCCCGGGGACGGTTGCCCGCGCGGGCGATGATCCGGCCCTCGCGCACGATCACGGCGCCGACCGGCACCTCGCCCCGCGCGGCGGCGGCGGAAGCCTCCGCGAGCGCCTCGCCCATGGGGTCGGGCGGCCGCAAACCCGCCGTTCCGTCCGTCGCTGTCATATCCGCCCTCGCGACCGCTCGCCGGCACCGCCAAGGGCGCTACATCCCTGGTCGGGACTGCCCTCGCGTCTCAGCCACCGCTCTGCTATCAGGCCGCCATGACCGACAGCAACGACGACACCACCGGTCGCCCGCCGCGCGGGCGCGCCGAGCGCCCTCGCACCGGCGGCGACCGCGCCGCCAAGGGCGGCCCCCGCTCCGCCAGCAAGGGTCCCTCCCGCTCCGCGGGCAAGGGCGGCCCTCGCTTCGGCGACAAGGACAGCCCCCGGCCGGCCGGCAAAGGCGGGGCCCGCCCGTTCAAGGCGCGCGGCGACGACCGTCCCTCCGGCGGGCGCCGCTTCGAGGACCGCGATGCCCCGCAGACGGGCTGGCGGCCCGAGGGGCCCCGCCGGGCCGGCCGGCCCTTCGAGGATGCCGATGCGGGCGAAGGCCCGCGCCGCACCCGCGACGTCGGCGAGCGCCCGGCGCGTCCGGCCCGCCCGGCGGGAGACCGTCCGTTCCGCAGCCGTGACGGGGATCGTCCCGCGCGTCCCGCCGGCGATCGTCCCTTCCGCGCCGGTGGCGACGATCGTCCCGCCCGTGCCGCCGGCGACCGCCCCTTCCGGAGCCGCGACGGGGATCGTCCGGCGCGTCCCGCCGGGGACAGGCCCTTCCGCAGCCGCGACGGCGACGGCCCGGCCCGTGCCCCCCGCGCGGGCGGCGACCGTCCCTTCCGCAGCCGCGACGACGCCCGGCCGCGCAGCGCCCCGCGCGACGAGACCCGGCACGACGAGGCGCGTGCCCCGAAGGTGCTGCCCGCGGAGGCCAGGCTGGTCGCCGACGAGCCCGCGGAGGAGCGGATCGCCAAGGTGATCGCCCGCGCGGGGATCGCCTCCCGCCGCGACGCCGAGGCGATGATCGCGGACGGGCGCGTGACCCTCAACGGCGAGGTTCTGACCTCGCCGGCCGTGAACGTGGGCAAGGACGACCGCATCACCGTCGACGGCGAGCCGCTGCCGGCCCGCGAGCGCACGCGCCTGTGGCTCTTCCACAAGCCGCGCGGCCTCGTGACGACGGCGCGGGACCCGGAAGGGCGGCCGACCGTGTTCGACAACCTGCCCGAGGACCTGCCCCGGGTGGTGGCGGTCGGGCGCCTCGACATCAACACCGAAGGGCTCCTCCTCCTCACCAACGACGGCGGGCTCGCCAAGGTGATCGCCCATCCCGACACCGGCTGGCTCCGGCGCTACCGCGTGCGGGCGCACGGCGAGGTCACGCAGGCCGATCTCGACCGCCTGCGCGACGGCGTCACCGTGGACGGAATGGAATACGGGCCCGTGGAGGCCCGCCTCGACCGGGAGCAGGGCGACAACGTGTGGATCACGCTCGGCCTGCGCGAGGGCAAGAACCGAGAGGTCAAGCGGATCCTCGATCATCTGGGCTTGAGCGTAAACCGGCTGATCCGGCTCTCCTTCGGGCCGTTCCAGCTCGGCGACATCGAACCCGGCCTCGTCGAGGAGGTGCGTACGCGGGTGCTGCGGGATCAGCTCGGCGAGGCGCTCGCCGCCGAGGCCGGGGTCGATTTCGAGAGCGCGGTGCGCGAGCCGATCGCCCCCTTCGGGACGAAGCCGGAGCGGGACGAGGCGCCGCGCCGCCGCGAGGAGCGGCCGGCCCGGGGCCGCGACGACGCCCCGCGCGGCGGACGAGGCCGCGACGAGGATCGTCCGGCCCGCGGGCTGGACGAGCGCAGCCCGCGCGGCCGGGCCGAGCCCGAACGCGTCAAGCGCGATCCCTTGGAGCCGCGGCGCAGCGTCTGGCGCGCGCCGGGCGACGAGCCTCGCCCCGCCCGCAAGACGCCGCGCCGGGGCGCCGACCCGCGCGAGGCACGCGCTCAGAGCGCCGAGCGCGAGCACGAGCGCGTCGGCGCCATCACGGCCGGGGAGGGCCGCAAGGTCCTGGTCGAGCGCCTCGTGAGCGCGCCGGCCCCAGAGGCCGACGACCGCCCGCGGCGTCCGCGCACGGCCGGTGCCGACCGCCCGACCCGCCGTCCCGACCGCGACGAGGCGCCCCGCTCCTCGGGTGACCGGCCTTACGGCGCGAAAAGGCCCGCGGGTGCGGGTTCCGACCGCCCCGCGCGGTCCCGGCGCCCCGAGGGCGCGTCCGAGGACCGCCCCTATCGCGCCCGCACGGGCGGCCCGGGATCCGAGCGCCCCTATCGGGCGCGCAAGCCGGAAGGCGCCGGATCGGACCGTCCCTATCGCGGCGGCAAGCCCGAAGGCGCGGGATCGGACCGTCCGTATCGCGCCCGCAAGCCCGAGGGGGCCGGATCGGACCGTCCCTTCCGCAGCCGCGACGCCGAGCCCAGCCCGCGCGGCGCCGACGACCGGCCCCGTCGCGGTCCCCCGCGCGGCGACGCTCCCGGACGGGGCGCCGACGATCGTCCCCGTCGCGGTCCTCCGCGCGGGGACGGGCCCGGGCGCGGCGGACCTCCCGGACGCGGGGGAGCCAAAGGAGGCTCGAAGGGCGGCGCGAAGGGCGGGGGCCGGAGCGGTCCCGGCGGGCGCGGCGGCCCGCGCGGCCGGTCGTGAGCCCGTCGCAGGGCTGATCGTGGCGCCGGGGGCGGTGCGGTGAGGATCGTGGGCGGGCGCCTGCGCGGGCGCGCGCTTGCGGGGCCGAAATCGGATGCGATCCGACCGACCTCGGACCGTCTGCGCGAGACGATATTCAACATTCTGGCGCACTCCTACGACGACCCGATCGAGGGCGCCCGCGTGATCGACCTCTTCGCCGGCACCGGCGCCATGGGGCTCGAGGCGATCTCGCGCGGCGCCGCCTTCGCGCTCTTCGTCGACGACGGCGCGCAGGCGCGGGGCCTTATCCGCGAGAACGTGGAGGCGTTAGGGCTGGGCGGCGCCACGCGCCTGTTCCGCCGCGACGCCACCCGCATGGGCGCCGCCGCCCCGAACCCGCCGTTCTCGCTCGTGTTCTGCGATCCCCCCTACGGCAAGGACCTCGCGCCCAGGGCGCTCCGCTCCTGCGCCGAGGGCGGCTGGCTCGTGCCGGGCGCGCTCGTGGTGGTCGAGGAGGCGCAAGGCGCCGCGATCGCGCTGCCGGAGGGCTTTTCCGAGATCGAGCGGCGCGATTACGGGGAGACCCGGGTGGTGTTCGGACGGTACGGCGAGGCCGAACCTGAGATCTGACGGTGCCCGTAGGTAGGTTCCGGGACGTTGAACCTGAAACCTACCGCCGCCCGAACAGCCGCTCGATGTCGGCGAGCTTGAGCTCGACGTAAGTCGGCCGGCCGTGGTTGCACTGGCCGGAGAGCGGCGTCGCCTCCATCTCGCGCAGCAGCGCGTTCATCTCCTCCGGCTTCATACGCCGGCCGGCGCGGATCGAGCCGTGGCACGACATGCGCGAGAGCACGGCATCCAGGCGCTCCTCGACCGCGCCGGCGCCCGCGCCCCACTCGGCGAGCGCATCCGCGACGTCCTGGACCAGGGCCTTGATGCGTCCGCCGGCCAGGACGGAGGGTACCTCGCGCACCAGGATGGCGCCCGGGCCGAACTCCTCGACCACGAGGCCGAGGGAACCAAGTGTGTCGGCTTCGGCCAGCACCCGGTCGGCCTCCACGGGATCGAGCTCCACGACCTCCGGGATGAGAAGGAGCTGACGCGCGATGCCGGCCGTGGCGCGCTCGCGCTTCAGCCGCTCGTAGACGAGGCGCTCGTGCGCCGCGTGCTGGTCGACGATCACGATGCCGTCCTGGGTCTGCGCCACGATGTAGGTGGCGTGGACCTGGGCGCGGGCGGCGCCGAGCGGGGCCTCGAGGGATGCGGTGTCGGGCGCCTCGAGCCCGGCGCGCGCATCCGCCGAGGGACGGACGACATCCGCGAACGCAGCCTGCGCGGCTTCGCCGAAGCCCCCTTGGCGTGCCGGTTCCAGCGGCGCCTGCCAGCCCGCGAAGGCGGGGGCGTGGGCGGGCGCATGACGATACGAGGAGGCGCGACCGGCGAGCAGCGCCTGGCGCGGCGGCGGGGCGGTTTCGGGGCGCAGCGCGTCGAGAGTGCGGGCGCCGCCGGTCGTGGCGGCGCGGAAGCCCGAGCGGGTGATGGCCTCCTTCAGGGCCGCGACCACGAGGCCGCGCACGAGGGCCGCGTCGCGGAAGCGCACCTCGGTCTTGGCCGGGTGCACGTTGACGTCGACGGAGCGCGGGTCGAGGTCGAGGCGAAGCGCCAGCACCGGGTGGCGGTCCGAGGGCATCACGTCGGCATAGGCCCCGCGCACCGCCCCGAGCAGGAGCTTGTCGCGCACGGGCCGGCCGTTGACCACAAAGTGGATATGAGTCGAGGCGCCGCGGTGGAACGTCGGCAGGCCCGCGAAACCCGACACGGTCACGCCCTCGCGGGTGACCTCGATCGGGATCGCGTTGTCGTTGAATTCCGGGCCGAGCACGCGGGAGAGGCGGCGCAGGAAGCCGAGTCCGCCCTCCGGCTCCGGCGGATAGGCGATCGGCGTCAGGTGGTCGCCCGCGAGCACGAAGCGGATCTGCGGGTGCGCGATAGCGAGCCGCCGCACGATCTCGGCCACGGCCTGCGCTTCGGAGCGGTCGCTTTTCAGGAACTTCAGCCGCGCCGGCGTCGCCGCGAACAGATCCGTGACCTCGACGCGGGTGCCGGGAGAGGCGGGGGCGGGCCGCACCGGGCCCTTCACGCCGGCCTCGACCAGGATCGAGGAACCCGTGTCGGCATCCGCGGTGCGGGTCGTGATGGCGAGGCGCGCCACCGCACCGATCGAGGGCAGGGCCTCGCCGCGGAATCCGAGGGTCGCGATCGAGAACAGGTCGCCGTCCGGGAGCTTCGAGGTCGCGTGCCGGTCGACTGCGAGTTCGAGGTCCTCCGGGCTCATGCCGCGCCCGTCGTCCACGACCCGGATGAGGCGCCGCCCTCCGGCCTCGATCGTGATCTCGACCGTGCCGGCCCCCGCATCGATCGCGTTCTCGACGAGCTCCTTCACGGCCGCGGCCGGCCGCTCCACCACCTCGCCGGCGGCGATGCGGTCGACGAGGATCGGGTCGAGGCGGCGGACGCGGGTCATAACTTCGTTCTGTTGCCCCGAGTTGCCAGGTGGCAACTCGGATCCTGTAGAACATATAGGAAACCCTTCACCCGCACCAATGGTAGCGAGTGGGGCAGAATTACCCTCGCGACTCCGCGAGATAGCGCTTCGCCAGGATCTTGCCCTCCTCGACGGCGGGCTGGTCGAACGGGTCGACCCCCATGGCGTAGCCGGTGAGGATCGTCTCCAGCATGTGGTGCATGAGGAGCTCGCCCAGGGTACGCTCGTCCAGGCGTTCGATGTGCATGCGCCGGGTCGGGCGGCCGTTGCGGGCCAGGGTGTCGGCGGTGGCGCGTCCTTGCGCGGCCACGAGGTCGCCGATGGTGCGGCCGGCGAAATCGGGCTCGCCGGCGCGCCGCGACAGCGCCTCGTCCATGACGGGCCCGAGGCCCGCGACTCCGGTGGTGATCACCGTGTAGAGCTTGTCGCGGGGGCCCGCGAGATAGAGCTGCTGCTGGCTGTGCTGGTCGACGGGGCCGATCGCGGCGACGGGCTGCGTGCCCCGGCCGTCCTTGCCGAGGCTCTCGGCCCAGAGCTGCACCCACCAGCGCGTGAAGCGCTCGAGCCGGTCGGAATACGCCATGGTGACCGCGACCCCCCAGCCCTCCATGGCGGCCGCGAACGAGGTCGCGGCGGCGAGCGCGGCGGGGGCGTCGGCGGCCGCCGTGCCGGCGCGGATCGGCTCGTAGGCGTCCGCGGCGCCGGCGCGGATCGCGGCGACGTCGAGGCCGAGCACGGCGGCGGGCAGCAGGCCCACATTGGTGAGCACCGAGAAGCGACCGCCGATGCCGGTGTGGTGGTCGAGGAAGCGCACGCCCTCGGGCTCGAGGAGGTCGCGCAACGCGTTCCGGCCGCCGTTCTTCCGCGGCTCGGACAGGCCGAGGAACATCTCGCCGGGCTGGCGCTTGAGGCCGGCCTTGCGCAGGCACGACAGCACCGCGATGGTCTGCATCAGAGTCTCGCCGGTGCCGCCGGACTTCGAGATCGCGACGAAGCGCGTGGAGCTCAACGGCAGCCGGTCGAGCACGTGCGCGAAGGTCACGGGGTCGAGGTTGTCGAGGAAGTGGATCCGCGGCCCGTCCGCGAAGCGCCCGGCGCCGGGCACCGCGTAATCCTTGAGCTGGGCCAGCGTCTGCCCCCCTAAGCTCGACCCGCCGACGCCGAGGATCACCACGTCGGTGGCGTCGTCGCGCAGGAACGCGGCCGCCTCCTTGATCGCGGCGAGGTCGTCCGTGGTGCGCGGCATGTGGAGAATCGGCAGCCGTCCGGTCTCGTCGTCCTCGCGCAGCCGCTTCATGGCGGTTTCGATCCCGGACAGGCCCGCGTCCACAGCGGTCTGCGGCAGCCCCCCGCTGCCGATCGTCGAGGCCATCGCGAGGTCGATCGTGAGGTTCAGGGCCATGCGGTTTTAGTCTCCATCCCTAAGCGCAGCGGACCATAGGGCAGGGGAGGGAGGGCGGCTAGGGTTCGGCGGGGTTATCCTTCCTCGGCCGCAGCACGACGGGCGCAGCGGAAGGCGATCCGGGACCTTGGTGTCATCCCCGGCCGGAAGCGGCGCAGCCGCTCGAGGGGAAGGGCATCCAGCACCCTCAGTGTCATCCCCGGCCAGAGCACGAAGTGCGGAGGGGAAGGGGATCCAGCATACCCCCTCTCCCCGCCTGCGGGGAGAGGGCTGGGGTGAGGGGCTGGTCGGATGAGCTGAACGGTGCCCGAGCACCCTCTCTTGGCAGGCAGGGATCGAAAGGAGCCGCTTCGCGGCAAATTCACTGTGCTGGATCCTCTTCCCGTGCGCCCTGACGGGCTCCGGCCGGGGATGACACCGGGGGTCTGTCAGGCAAGCAGGTTCTGGCCGGGGATGACACTCAGGGTGGACCCGCGATCGCGACCTGCCTCACAGCCCCGTCGGGCGTCCCGCGATCACCACCAGCATGCTGCCGTCGCCGAGGATGCGGGTGGCGGCGCGGCGGATGTCGGCTTGCGTCACCGCCGAGACCAGCGCGTTGCGGCGGGCGATGTAGTCGATGCCCAGGCCCTCGAAGGCGATCTGGGCGAGTTGGTGGGCGATCTTGGTCGAGGTGTCGAAGCCGAGCGCGTAGGAGCCGGTGAGGTAGTCCTTGGCCTTCTGGAGCTCCTCGTCCGAGGGGCCGTCGGTCTCGAGCCGCGCCATCTCGGCGGCGATCACGTCGAGGCACTCGGCGACGCGCTCGTTCTTGGTCGCCGTGAAGCCCCAGGTCATGGCGGCGGCGCGGTAGCTGACCAGCGAGGTCCCGACGCTGTAGGCGAGGCCCCGCTTCTCGCGAACCTCCTGGAACAGGCGCGAGGTGAAGGCGCCGCCGCCTAAGATGTGGTTGAGCACGTAGGCCGGGATGAAGTCCGGGTCGCGCCACGGGATGCCGGTGGTGCCAAAGCGGATCACCGATTGCGGCACGTCGAGGTCGACGACCACGCGGGAGCCGCGCGCCTGGAGCGCGACCGGCGCGACCGGCTTCAGCGCCGGCGCCTCGGGCAGACCGCCGAAGACCCGGTCGAGGAGGGCGGAGAGCCGGTCCGCATCGATGGCGCCCACCACCGCGACCTTGAGACGGCCGCGCGCCACGATGGCGCGGTGGAGCGCCACGATGTCCTCGCGGGTGATCGCCTCGACGCTCTCGATCGTGCCCGAGGACGGGTGGCCGTAGGGGTGGCCCGCGAAGCCCTCCGCGAAGAAGCGGCGGGTCGCCATCACGCCCGGGTCGTTCTGCTGGTAGCGCAGGCCCGCGACCGTCTGGGCCCGCACGCGCTCGATGGCGTCGGCGTCGAAGCGCGGCTCGGCGAGGGCGAGGCGCATGAGCTCGAAGGCCTCGTCGGCGTGCTTGAGGAGGGTCTTGAGCGAGCCCCCGACGGCGTCCGGTCCGGCGTTGAAGGAGAGCTCGATCGCCCGCGCGGCGAGCCGCTCCTGGAAGGCGTCCGAGTTGAGCTCGCCCGCACCCTCGTCGAGGAGGCGCGCGAGCATCTGGGCGACGCCGGCCTTTCCTGGCGGGTCCTGCGCGGCGCCGCCCTCGAAGGTGAAGGCGACAGCGATCAGGGGCACCACGTGCGATTCGACGTGCCAGACCTCGATGCCCTTCGGGGAGACGAGCACCTTCGCCTGGGCGGGCGACGTCGAGACGGTTGCGGCGGAGGCCATGCGGCGGGATTCCCGGTGGGAGGGATAAAAAGGCCTCAGGCCTTGCGGAGATAGCCCGTCACCGACCGACGCGGCACGAGGTAGCGCTCGGCCACGGCGGCGAGGTCGGCCGTGGCGATCGCCTCGATATGGGCGGGCCAGGTCTGCACGTCCGCGATGGTCTCGCCGATGGCGAGCGCCGAGCCGTAGATGCGCGCGAGCGAGGACTGGCTGTCGGTGGAATAGATCGTCTCCGCGACGAGCCGCGTCTTGGCGCGCTCCACCGCGTCCGGGTCGAGCGCGTCCGCGGGGATCGCCTTGAGGGCGGCGTCCACGGCCTGCTCGAGCGCCTCGAGGGTCACCCCCTGCGCCGGCACCGCATAGACCGAGAAGCGGGAATCCTCGATCGCCGAGCCCATGTACCAGGCGCCCGCGTTCACGGCGACGCCGGTCTCGAGCACGAGCTTGCGGTAGAGGTAGGAGGTCGGCCCGCCGCCGAGCACCTCGGCGAGCAGTTCGAGGGCGTAGCAGTCGCCGCCCTGCGCCGTGCGGCAGGAGGGCACGAGGTAGAGGCGCTGCAGGGTCGGCTGCTCGACCTTCGGGTCCGCGACCGTGATGTGGCGCGCGGCCCGGGGCTCGGGCTCCCGCGGCCGGAAGCGCGCCGGGGCCTTGCCGCGCGGGGCGATGCGGCCGTAGGTGCGCTCGGCGAGGCTGCGCACCTCGTCCGGGGTCACGTCGCCGGCCACCACCAGGATGGCGTTCTCGGGCGTGTAGAAGTGGCGGTAGTACGAAAGGGCGTGCTCGCGGGAGAGCCCCTCGATCTCGTGCATCCAGCCGATGATCGGCGTGCCGTAGGGGTGGTGGAGGAAGAGCGAGGCCGCCATGGCCTCGGAGAGCTGGGCGGCCGGATCGGTCTCGACCCGCATGCGGCGCTCCTCCAGAACCACGTCGCGCTCGGGCGCCACCACGGCCTCGTCGATGAGGAGGTTCTCCATGCGGTCGGCCTCGAACTCCATCATGGTGCCGAGGTGCTCGCGGGCGACGCGCTGGAAGTAGGCCGTGTAGTCGAAGGACGTGAAAGCGTTCTCCTGGCCCCCTAAGCCCGACACCACCTTGGAGAACTCGCCCGCCGGATGGCGCTTGGTGCCCTTGAACATCAGGTGCTCGAGGAAGTGCGCGATGCCGGACTGGCCCTGCGGATCGTCCGCGGAGCCGTTGCGGTACCAGACCATGTGGGTCGCGACCGGGACCCGGTGGTCCGGGATCACCACGACCTCGAGGCCGTTGCCGAGGGTGAAGGACGAAACCTCGGGGCCGCCGCCCTCCGTACGCCCGAAGGACGGGGCGTCGGTGCGAAGAGTGGCCTGGGCGGTGGCGTGGGTCATGGGCTCTAGGATCTCGCGCGGGCGACCGGTGGCCGGAACCCGCCCAGCAGATAGGCAAATTTGCGCCTCACGCAAGCGCGATGGCACACGCGGCCGCTGCGGCATGGGAGGCCGGAGCCGGTCGTGGCGCAGGGGAGCGGGCACCCGGGGTGCCGCCCGCGGCCGAAGGTCTCCGCGTCCGCGGGTTGACCCGCCGTGTCATCCCCGGCCGGAGCCCTCGCGTTGCGGGACATCCACGGTGTCGTCCCCGGCCGGAGCGCGCAGGGGAAGCGGATCCAGCACAATGAAGAGGCCGCGAAGCGGCTCCTTCTGTGAACTCCATAAGGTGCTGCTTCGCAGCAGCTTCCTTGCGCTGGATCCCCTTCCCCTGCGCGCTCACGCGCTCCGGCCGGGGATGACACTGAGGTCGTCACCAGCGTCGGAGAGGGCTCCGGCCGCGGGCGACGCCGTGGGCCGCCCTCGCGTCCGAAGCGGGCCGTTACCGGCGCCGCTCCATCTCGCGCTGGAAGGCGCCGGGGCTGTCCGGGTCGTGCTCGACCGGGTCGGCGCTCGCGCGCATGGGGGCGTTGGAGGCCGGCTTGCGGTAGCCCGAGGGCGGCTCCGTGAGGGACCGGCGCTCGGGCTCGACGCCGGCGAGCACGGGCTTCGTGGAGGTGCGCGGGTCCATGGAGCGCAGCTCGTCGGGGGTCAGGGTGGACTTCTCGGTCGGGCGCTCGATCGGCCGGCCGGCGGTCTGGGCACGGCGGCCGGACTGGATCTCGTCCGGCGAGAGCCGGGAATTTTCCCGCACGGCCTTGCGGGAGTCGGCGGCGTCGCGCTGGCGGGCGACGACGTCGGGATCCTTCGGCCAGTTCGGGACGCGGGTCTCGACGCTGCCGTGATCGAGGGGAGCGCGCAATTCGAGCTTCGGCGGCACGACGAGGGGGGCCCGCTCGCGGTACTCGATCGGCGGGCGGTCCTTCGGGATGATCCCCATGGAGCCGAGAATGCTCTTCATGGCGACGCCTTCTTCCTGGGCCGACGCGCCCGAGGCGGCGACCAGCAAAGCCGCCATGACCGCGGCCCGGATGATCCTCTTCGCTTCCATGTGACCCACCACCTGATCCGTTCTTCGTCTTTCGCGCGGCTTCGCCGCGCGGTCCCCTTGGCGTCTTCGAGAGGTCGCGCGCGTTTCCCGCGCGGTCCCCTTCTCCGGCCCGTGGGAGGTGCTCCCCCAATTCGGGCGATCCTATGGCAAGGCTGCCCCGGCCCGCACGGCCGGCGCCCCCTGTTGCGGCGACGCCTCACTCCCGCTCCGGCCGTGCCCCTTACCGTCCCCGGACCGGGCCGGCGCGGCGCCGGTCCAGCACGAAGGAATCGTAGAGGAGGCCGATCACGCCCGCCACGATGGCGGCGTCGGCCACGTTGAACACGTACCAGGAGAAGGATCCGACGTGAAAGTGAATGAAGTCGAAAACCGCGCCGTAGGCGACACGATCGATCGCGTTCCCGAGCGCGCCGCCGACGATGAGGCCGAGCGAGGCGGCGAGCCACCGGCTCGCCGTACGGCGGATCCAGACCGACAGCGCCACGGCGGCCGCGACCGAGAGCAGGGTCAGGAGCCAGCGCCCGAGCTCCGTGTGCTGCTGGAACAGCCCATAGGAGATGCCCCGGTTCCACACCACGATGAGGTCGAGGACGGGCGCGAGCCGTACGGGCTCCCGCACCGGCAGGTCGAACACGAACAGGGTGTAGAGCTTCGTGGCCTGATCGGCCACGAGAGTCAGGGCGGCCAGGGCGAAGCCGAGGCGGGCGGGGGCGATCATGCCTTCTGCCCTCTGCGGGAGAGGGTGGCCCTCGCGTCAGCGAGGGTCGGCATAGGGGCTGCTCGACGTCGAGCATCGAGACGCAGGACGGAGCGCTCCTCCCTCCCCTCAGGGGAGGGCGACGCGGCGCAAGCCGCGCGGGGCGGGGTGTTGCGCGAAGCGCATCCTTCGATGCTGCGCAGGGAGCTCGCCTTCGAACACCCCACCCGTCGCCCTGCGGGCGCCACCCTCCCCTGAAGGGAGGGAGAAGGGCGCGACATCGGCCAGGGAGTGGCCCGCGAGCACGGCCCCTCTCGCGGCTCGCCACCTTCCCCCGCAGAGGGGGGAGGGCAGGGGAGCTTCACCATCACGCCGCCGCCCTCGCGCGGTCCCACTCGCGCAGGGCGGCCGCGTCGCGGGCGGTGACGTCCGGGTAGTCGGGGTCGGAGCCGACGTCCTGCGTGACCTTCCAGGAGCGGGCGCATTTGCGCCCGTCCGCCTTGCGGGGCGCCACCGCGACGCCCTTGACCTCGTCGAGCCGGAAGGCGTCCGCCGGGCCCTCGCCGCGGACCACCTCGATCCCGGACGTGATGCACACCTCCGCGAAGTCGAGGCCCTGGACGGCCGCGAGGAGCGCCTCGTCGGCGATGAAGACCTGGGGGGCCGCCTCGAGGCTGGCGCCGATGCGCTTGCTGGCCCGTTCGATCTCGAGCGCCCCCGTCACCACCCGGCGCACGCGGCGGACCCGGCCCCAGCGCTCGGCCAGCGCCTCGTCGCGCCAGGCCGGCGGCACGTCGGGGAAGAGCTGCAGGTGGACCGAGCCCTCGCGGCCGCGGGCGAGCCAGGCCTCCTCCGCCGTGAAGGCGAGGATCGGAGCGATCCAGGTCACGACGCAACCGAACACCTGGTCGATCACGCTGAGCGCGCTTCGGCGAACGGGGCTCGAGATCGGGTCGCAGTAGAGCGAGTCCTTGCGGACGTCGAAGTAGAACGCCGAGAGATCCGTCGTCATGAACGAGGTCAGGAGCGCGACCACGCGCTTGTAGTCGAAGGCCGCATAGGCGTCGCGGATCTCGCCGTCGAGTTCGGCGAGGCGATGCAGGACGAAGCGCTCCAGCTCCGGCATCTCGGACGCGGCGACGCGGTCCTCGGGCCGGAAGTGGTGCAGGGAGCCCAGCATCCAGCGGATCGTGTTGCGGAGCTTGCGGTAGGTCTCCACGAAGGTCTTGAGGATTTCCGGGCCGATGCGCAGGTCGTCCGAATAGTCGGAGGCCGCCACCCACAGGCGCAGGATGTCGGCGCCGGAATCCTTGATGACGTCCTGGGGCGCCGTCACGTTGCCGAGCGACTTCGACATCTTCTGACCCCGCTCGTCCAGGACGAAGCCGTGAGTCAGGACCACGTCGTAGGGCGCCCGGCCGCGGGTGCCGCAGCTCTCGAGAAGCGAGGAGTGGAACCAGCCGCGGTGCTGGTCCGAGCCCTCGAGATACATCACGGCATCCGGCCCGCCGTCGACCTTGCGCCTGGCGGCGAGGTCCGGGCGCTTCTCCAGCGCGAAGGCGTGGGTCGAGCCGGAATCGAACCACACGTCGAGGATGTCGGTGACCTTCTCGTACCCCGCCGGATCGTAGCCGAAGGGCGCGAGGAAGCGCGCCCCGTCCCGGTCCGTGTACCAGGCATCCGCGCCCTCCTGCTCGAAGGCTTTCGCGATCGCCTCGTTGACGCGCTCGTCCTTGAGGATTTCGTTGGTGCCCTTGCGGACGAAGACCGCGATCGGCACGCCCCAGGCGCGCTGGCGCGACACCACCCAGTCGGGGCGGTTCTCGATCATGCCGGTGATGCGGTTCTCGCCGACCGCGGGCACCCATTGCACGGTCTTGATGGCCGTGAGCGCCCGGTGGCGCAGGGTGTCGCCGGGTGCGGGCTCGTTCTGCGGCCACAGCACGGTGCCGACCGCGCCGCCGTTCTCGGCCGAATCCACCTTGTCGGACCCGCCGGTGATCGGCTTGTCCATGGCGATGAACCATTGCGGCGTGTTGCGGAACAGGAGCGGGGCCTTGGAGCGCCAGGAATGGGGATACTGGTGCTTGAGTCGTCCGCGCGCCACGAGCGCGCCGGATTCCACGAGCTTGCGGATCACCGCCTCGTTGGCGCCCGCGTCCTTGCCCCTGTCGTCATAGATGCGCTCGCCCGCGAAGACCGGCACGTGCGGGAAGTAGGAGGAATCCTCCGCCACCGTGTGGGGCACCTCGGTGAGGCCGCAGGATTCGAAGACCGCGCGGTTCTTGACGTAGGTGTTGTAATCGTCCGCGCCGTGGCCCGGCGCCGTGTGGACGAAGCCCGTGCCGGCGTCGTCGGTGACGTAGTCGGCCGGCAGCAGCGGAACGGGAAAGTCCCAGTAGCCGTTCGCGCCGGAAAGCCCCCGGAACGGATGCGCGCAGCGCGCGATCATCACGGGCAGCACGTCCTTGACGCGCTCGTGCGCGGTCACGCGCGCGGCCGCGAACACGTCGGCGGCGAGCTTGTCGGCGATCACGTAGAGGTCGCCCGTCTTCGCCCAGTTGTCGGCGGGCGCGTCGGTGACGCGGTAGAGGCCGTAACCGATCTCGGAGCCGAACGCGATGGCGCGGTTCGCCGGGATCGTCCAAGGCGTGGTTGTCCAGATCAGCACCGCGGCGCCCTCGAGGTCGCCGTCGAGGGTGTCGATGACGGGGAACCGCACCCAGATCGTGGTCGAGGTCTTCTCGTGGTACTCGACTTCGGCCTCGGCGAGCGCGGTCTTCTCGACCGAGGACCACATCACGGGCTTCGAGCCGCGATAGAGCTGGTCCGTCATCGCGAAGCTCATGATCTCGCGGGCGATCTGCGCCTCCGCGTCATAGGCCATGGTGGAATAGGGGTTCGCCCAGTCGCCCCCGACCCCGAGGCGCTTGAACTCCTCGCGCTGGATGTCGATCCACTTCTCCGCGAAGGCCCGGCACTCGCGGCGGAACTCCACCACCGGGACCTGGTCCTTGTCCTTCCCTTGCGCGCGGTACTGCTCCTCGATCTTCCACTCGATCGGCAGGCCGTGGCAGTCCCAGCCCGGCACGTAGTTGGAATCGAAGCCGAGCATCCCCTGCGAGCGAACCACGAGGTCCTTCAGGATCTTGTTGAGCGCGTGCCCGATATGGATGTTGCCGTTGGCGTAAGGGGGGCCGTCGTGGAGGATGAAGCGCGGCCGGCCGCGCTGCTCCTCGCGCTGGCGCTGGTAGAGCCGCTCCTCCTCCCAGCGCTTCAGGAGCACGGGCTCCCGCTGCGGCAGGCCGGCCCGCATGGGGAACTCGGTCTGGGGCAGGAACAGGGTCTCGGAATAGTCGCGCCCCGCGGGGGCGCCTTTCGGGTTCTGGTCGTTCATGGCTCGCATCGGTCGTGGGACGGCCCGCTTTCGGGGCGCATCGGGAGGCGTGGTGAGGGGCGAAAGACGGCGGTCCCGGACCTTCGCGGATCTCTACGCGAAGGCCGGGCCGATAATTCGCAGGGCGCGCGGCAGGGGCGCGCGGAGGCCTCGGGCATCCAGGAGCATGGCGCGCCTTGTAGCAGCGCCGGCCCCTGGAATAAAGCGCGGCACGAAGGGCCCGGGCGGGCGGGGGCGCCACCCCGGATCCGGACGCGAAAGCGGGCCTCAGGCCCCTTCCCCAACGCCTCCCGAACCCCTACATAGGGGAGGCGGGGCTGCGGGGCGCGTTAGGAGTTCATATTCCCCGGGGCCTTATCGATCCCAACGGGAGCTGTACCTGACCCGGTCCGTGGACCGGGACACACGGCGCCCACCTACGTTGTAGGTTCCCGGGATCGCTTCTCCGACGGCTTTTGTGGCTCCGCACTCACGTTTCATGGCCGATCCTCCGCCTCCCGAGACCCCAGCCCTCCTCAAGGACCGGCTGCGCGCGGAGGCGTTCGGGCGCCGGGACGCCCTCGACAAGGAGTGGCGCCGGGGGGCCGCCCGCCGGATCGCGGCCCAGGTCCTCGCCCTTGTCGAACTGCGCGACCTCCAGCCTGTCGGCGGCTACTGGCCGATCCGCAGCGAGGTCGATCCGCGCCCGATCCTGCGCGGGCTGGTGAAGCGGGGCCAGATCGCGGCCCTGTCCCAGATCCTCCACCCTCACCTGAGCTGGCGCGAATGGCGCCCGGGCGACGTGCTCATCAAGGGCGGCTTCGGGGTGCGCGAGCCGGGCCCGGACGCGCCGGAATGCTTCCCCCGCGCTCTCCTCGTGCCGCTCGCCGCCTTCGACCGCCGCTGCCACCGGGTCGGCTACGGCAAGGGCCATTTCGACCGCTCCATCGCGAACCTGTCCCGCCACCACCCCGTCCTCACGGTCGGGCTCGCCTATGCGATCCAGGAGATCGAGCGGGTCCCGACCGAGGCCCACGACCAGTGCCTCGACTTCGTGGTGACCGAGACCGAGACCATCCGGGCGCCGGACTAGAGCGGCCGCGCTTTGTGTGGGATGAGGGCTGGCGGCTCCATCAGCCGCACAGCCTCTGGTATTGTCATGCGCCTCCTCTTCCTCGGCGACATCGTGGGCCGTCCCGGCCGCAATGCGGTGATCGAGCGGCTGCCCGCCTTGCGCGAGCGCTGGCGGCTCGACTGCGTGGTCATCAACGGCGAGAACGCGGCCGGAGGCTTCGGGATCACGGAGGCGATCTGCGACGAGATCCTCGCCGCGGGGGCGGATGCGATCACGCTCGGCAACCACTCCTTCGACCAGCGCGAGGCCCTCGTCTTCATCGAGCGCCAGCCGCGCCTGCTCCGCCCCGTGAACTATCCCCCCGGCACGCCGGGCCGGGGCGCGAACCTCGTCGACACGGCATCCGGCCGGCGCGTCCTCGTCGTCAACGCCATGGGCCGGGTCTACATGGATCCCCTCGACGATCCCTTCGCGGCGGTCGACCGGGAGATCGAGCTCTGCCCGCTCGGCCAGGTCGCCGATGCCGTGGTCGTGGACATCCATGCCGAGGCCACGAGCGAGAAGCAGGCCATGGGCTACCATTGCGACGGCCGCGCCTCGCTCGTCGTCGGCACCCACACCCATGTCCCGACCGCCGACCACCGGATCCTGCCCGCCGGCACCGCCTACATGAGCGACGCCGGGATGTGCGGCGACTACGAATCCGTCCTCGGCATGCAGCGCGAGGAGCCCCTGCGCCGCTTCCTCCAGAAGACCCCCGGCACCCGCTTCGAGGCGGCCGGCGGGGAGGGGACCCTGTCGGGCGTGGCGGTCGAGACCGACGACCGCACGGGCCTCGCGCTTCGCGTCGCGGCGGTGCGGCTCGGGCCCGGGCTCGAGGAGACCTGGCCCCGCTTCTGGGACTAGGTGCCCCTGCGACACCCTTTGCCTCCGGCGCGGTGCGCCGTATAAGCGCGGCACATTCTTCGCAATCCTTGGCGGCCCGCCGGTGCCCGCCCGCGTCAGGCGGTCGGACGCGGACTGCCAATTCGGGAGGCCCCGATGGCCGGACATTCGCAGTTCAAGAACATCATGCACCGCAAGGGGCGCGTGGACGCGCAGCGCTCCAAGCTGTTCTCCAAGCTCGCCCGCGAGATCACGGTCGCGGCCAAGATGGGCATGCCCGACCCCAACATGAACCCGCGCCTGCGCGCCGCCATCCTGGCGGCCCGGGCCGAGAACATGCCCAAGGACAATATCCAGCGCGCCATCAACAAGGCCGCGGGCAACGACGCCGAGACCTACGAGGAGATCCGCTACGAGGGCTACGGCCCCGGCGGCGCGGCCCTCATCGTCGAGGCCATGACCGACAACCGCAACCGCACGGCTTCCGACATCCGCTCCTCCTTCACCAAGAGCGGCGGCAACCTCGCCGAGACCGGGGCGGTCGCCTTCATGTTCGACCGGGTCGGCGTGGTCGGCTTCGACGCCAAGGTCGGGGACGCCGACACCATGCTGGAAGCCGCCATCGAGGCCGGCGCCGACGACGTGGTCTCCGGTGAGGACGGTCACGAGGTCTATTGCGACCAGACCGCGCTCGGCGACGTCACCAAGGCGCTTGAGGCCCGCTTCGGCGAGCCGAAGAAATCCGCTCTCGTGTGGAAGCCGCAGAACACCGTCGCGGTGGATGATGAAGCCGGCGAGAAGCTCATGCGCCTCATGGAGGCGCTGGAAGACCACGACGACGTCCAGAACGTTTACGGAAACTTCGAGGTCTCCGAGGCACTGATGCAGAAGATGGCGGGGTGAGGATTCTCCCTCTCCCCGCCTGCGGGGAGAGGGCTGGGGTGAGGGGCCGGTCGGAAGAGCTCCGCGCCTCCGCTGCTCGTCCCTTCCTGCAAGGCGGGGAGGCGATGCTCAGGAGGCATTGCGTTCCACCGACCGGCCCCTCACCCTAGCCCTCTCCCCGCAGGCGGGGAGAGGGAATCCACGGGAGCATCCTTGACCCACCGCGTCCGCATCCTCGGCCTAGACCCCGGCCTCCGGAAGACCGGCTGGGGCGTCATCACCTGCGAGGGCACGAAGCTGTCCTACGTGGCCTGCGGGGTGGTGACCTCGGATGGAGACCTGTCGCTGGCGCTGCGCCTAAAGCAGCTCCACGACCGCATCACCGAGGTCGTGACCGCCTGGGACCCTGACGAGGTCGCGGTCGAGGAGACCTTCGTCAACAAGGACGCGCAGGCGACCCTCAAGCTCGGCCATGCCCGGGCCATGTCGCTGCTGGTGCCGGCGCTGCTCGGGTTGCCGGTGGCGGAATACGGCGCCAACCAGGTCAAGAAGTCGGTCGTGGGCGCGGGTCACGCCGAGAAGGCGCAGATCCAGGCCATGGTCCGGATCCTGCTGCCGAAATCCGACGCCAAGACGGCCGACGCCGCCGACGCCCTCGCGATCGCGATCGCCCACGCCCACCACCGGGGCGCCGCCATGCTGCGCCAGCGAGTGCTCGCCTGACGGGCGATCGCCGGGGCCTGTTGCGTCACTAAGGCACGTCGCGCGAGGCTCGCGGCGGAACCTGCATTATCCTATATGGAGGCAGACAATCCTATGGTCTGCGCTCCCCGCGCGGGCCGCCCCGGGACAGGTTCGAGCCCCCGCCCGATGCGACGGACGGCTCGCATCTCGGCATTCTCCGCCCGGCCCAACGACGAACAGGAACGGCCATGATCGGCAAGTTGAAAGGGGTGGTGGACTCCTACAGCGAGGATTTCGTGATCCTCGACGTGCAGGGCGTCGGCTACGTGGTGCACTGCTCCTCCCGCACCCTGCAGAAGCTGCCCGCCATCGGCGAGGCCACGACCCTCTCGATCGAGACCCACGTCCGCGAGGACATGATCCGCCTCTACGGCTTCCGCTCGGACGCGGAGCGCGAGTGGTTCCGCATGCTCCAGACCGTGCAGGGGGTCGGCTCCAAGGTGGCGCTCGGCATCCTCTCGGTGCTGGAGCCCGGCCAGCTCGCCACCGCGATCGCCACCGGCGACAAGGGGAGCGTGGCCCGCGGGCCCGGCGTCGGCCCGAAGCTCGCGGCCCGCATCGTCGCGGAGCTGAAGGACAAGGCGCCCGCCTTCGCGGCCGTCGACCCGGCCCTCATCCGCCTCTCCGGCGCGGTCGAGGACCGCTCGGCGCCGCAGCCGGTCTCGGACGCGGTCTCGGCGCTGGTCAATCTCGGCTACCCGCAGATCCAGGCCTCGGCGGCCATCGCGGCCGCGATGAAGAATGCGGGCGACGGCGCCGAAGCCAAGACGCTGATCCGGCTGGGTTTGCGGGAGCTGGCGCGGTGAGCGCGTCAGGCCTGCCCGGCGCCGTCTTCGATCACGTCGCGGTAGATTTCGGCCAACGGCAGCGCGACGCCGAGGGCCGGCAGCGGCAGAACCGCATCGAGGCCGCGAAGCTCCTGACCGAAGGTCCACGTGCGCTCGCCCACCAGATCGTCGACGGTCACGAGGGCTGCATCGCGCTCCACCAGGACGAAGTGGCGCAGGGACGGCAGCCGGCGGTAGAGGTCGGCCTTGACGATCCGGTCCCGGGCCTCGCCGCCGGGCGAGGTGACCTCGAACAGCACGACGGGATCGCTGACCGAGGTGTCGTCGGGATCCGGACGGCCGCAATGGACCATAATGTCCGGATAGGCCATCAGGCGCAGGAACTTGTCCTTGAGCGCGAAGGTCTCGGCATAGACAAAGCAACCGGTGCCGCGCAGGCGCTGGGACAGGGCGACGTTTATGTTGTTGACGATGCGGTTGTGGCTCCAGCGGGCGCCGACCATCATTCGGATCACGCGGCCGCCGAGCAGCTCCCACTTCTCGTGGGCCGGCTTGTCGGCGAGGTGCTCCTCGAAATCGTCGAGGTCCATGAGTTCCGGCGTCGCGCTCCGCTGAATGCTCATCGCGCTGATCCCTTCGGGCTCCCCTGACTATCACATGTGCCCAGGTTGGGCACCACCGAGGCGCATTCCTCACCCTTCCGGATGAAACCCATGGCCACCCCGACCCGCCTCGTCACCCCCGAGAAGCGCGAGGACGACCTCGAAGCCTCGATCCGTCCGCTCTCGCTCGCGGACTTCACCGGCCAGCGCGCGGCGCGCGCCAATCTCCAGGTCTTCATCGACGCCGCAAAGACCCGGGGCGACGCCCTCGACCATGTCCTCTTCGTCGGACCGCCCGGCCTCGGCAAGACCACCCTCGCCCAGATCGTCGCGCGCGAGCTCGGCGTGAACTTCCGCTCGACGTCGGGCCCCGTCATCGCCAAGGCCGGCGACCTCGCGGCCCAGCTCACCAATCTCGAGGAGCGGGACGTCCTCTTCATCGACGAGATCCACCGCCTGAACCCGGCCGTGGAGGAGATCCTTTATCCCGCCATGGAGGATTACCAGCTCGACCTCATCATCGGAGAGGGACCGGCGGCGCGCTCGGTCAAGATCGAGCTGCCGAAGTTCACGCTGGTCGGCGCCACGACCCGGGCGGGCCTGCTCACGACGCCGTTGCGCGACCGCTTCGGCATCCCGATCCGGCTCGAGTTCTACGAGGTCGACGAGCTCGAGCTCATCGTGAAGCGCGGGGCCCGGGTGCTGGGCATCGGCATGAGCGACGACGGCGCCAACGAGATCGCCAAGCGGTCGCGGGGCACGCCGCGCATCGCAGGGAGGCTCCTGCGCCGGGTGCGCGACTTCGCGATCGTGGGCGGCGCCTCCAAGGTCACCCGCGAGATCGCCGACCGGGCGCTGCGCCTCCTCGACGTGGACCCGGTCGGGCTCGACGTCATGGACCGAAAGTACCTCACCATGGTGGCGACGAACTTCTCCGGCGGTCCCGTGGGGATCGAGACCATCGCGGCGGCGCTCTCGGAGCCCCGCGACGCCATCGAGGAGATCATCGAGCCGTTCCTGATCCAGCGCGGGTTCGTGCAGCGCACGCCGCGCGGCCGCGTGCTCACCCCCCACGCCTTCCGCCATCTCGGCCTGCCGGAGCCGAGCCGCGAGGCGACCCAGTTCGGGCTGTTCGGCGCCGGCGAGGACGAGTGACGCGCCGGGAGCGACCCCCTTCGCGGGCTTGCCAGGACGAGCGGGGCGCCCGGTCGGGCCGTCCTAATGGAGCAGGGCGTTCTCGAAGGCGTAGGTCGAACGCGGAGCATCCGCCGCCACGAGGCCGGCGGCGGCGAGCAGTTCCACCCGGCGGAACGGCTTCCGGACCACCCCGGTGGCGCCGAGATCCTGCGCCATCCCGAGCAGGTCCTGCCCGATCCTGCAACCTGACATGGCAACGATCCGGGTGGGAGGCGAGTGCCGCCGGACCTGCTGGATGACCTCGAAGCCGCTCGTGCCCGGCATCACCAGATCGGTGATCACGAGGTCCGTCGGCTGCTGGAAGAAGCGCCGGAGGCCGATCGCGCCGCTCTCCGCCTTGATGACCGTGAGGCCCTGGTGTTCCAGGAGAATCCGGACCGTCTCCCGGATGCCCCAGTCGTCGTCGATCACGAGCGCCGCAGCCATGACAAACCCCCGACCGCGATGGCTCCGTCCGGGATCGGACCGGCCGGGCCGTCGGATTCCATGCCGGCTCCGCGAATCACTTAGCAAGCTCGAACCTACAACGCAGGCGCGCAGGTCCGAAACACGCGGCCCGGCTGTGGAACATGCTTTGGCGGGAAGCGTGGCTTTCGCACATCACGTGACGCTCCGTGACGCGCGAACGGCTGCCGACAGGGGCGTCGTCGGACGCGGGGGCATCGTGCTATGCCCCTCGGCCAGCCAGCGGAGCGGCCAGCATTGATCAACCACCTCACCGTCCGGGTCTACTTCGAGGACACGGATTTCAGCGGCTTCGCCTATCACGGCAGCTATGTCCGCTTCCTCGAGCGCGGCCGCACCGAGCTCGTCCGCGCCATGGGGATCTCGCAGGCCGAGCTTCACGAGCACGAGGGATTCGCCTTCGTGGTGAGGCGGATGGCGCTCGAATACCTCAAGCCCGCCCGCATGGACGACGAGCTCGTGGTCGCGACCCGGCTCGCGGAGATGCGCGGCGCCAGCATGATCCTGACCCAGGAGATCGCGCGGGCAGGGGAGATCCTGCTCACCGCGCAGGTCACGGTGGCGGCGACGAGGCGGGGGCGGGCGACCCGGATTCCGGATGCCGTCCGCGCGGCCGCCGGGGGGCGGAGCGGCTAGGCTTGCGGCCGGGCTGGCCCAAGCCTCCCGCGGCGCCCGCCGGCCCCTCGATTTACCAATCGTAACCAAGCCTTAACCACAACGGGCGCTTAAACTCGGGATCGCGGAGCCCTGCGGCCCTCCGGTCCGGTGCGCCCTTACTTTCGACAGATTCGAGGGCGAACGAACCCGATACGCACAAGGGACTCCGCCACAGGACGCGGGTTGGGGGCCCGCCGCAGCAAAAAGCGGCGGCTCCGCAGATGAGGACGGATCATGAACCCAGCCGATGCCGGCCAGATCGCGCACGACATGTCGCTCTGGAGCCTGTTCTGGCAGGCCCACATCGTCGTGAAGCTCGTCATGCTGGGGCTGATCGGCGCCTCCGTGTGGTGCTGGGCCATCATCGTCGACAAGACCCTGCTGTTCTCCCGCGCCCGGCGCGCCATGAACCGCTTCGAGGAGGTGTTCTGGTCGGGCCAGTCGCTCGAGGAGCTCTACAAGTCCCTGGAAGCCCGCCCCGGCACGGGCCTGTCCGCGGTGTTCGTCGCCGCCATGCGGGAGTGGAAGCGCTCCTTCGAGGGCACCGGCCGCTCGGTCGCCAGCCTCAACCAGCGCATCGACAAGGTGCTCGACGTCACGATCCAGCGCGAGGTCGAGCGCTTCGAGAGCCGGCTCCTGGTGCTGGCCTCGATCGGCTCGGCCGGCCCCTATATCGGCCTCTTCGGCACGGTCTGGGGCATCATGAACTCCTTCACCTCGATCGCGGCCTCGAAGAACACGAGCCTCGCGGTGGTGGCGCCCGGCATCGCCGAAGCGCTGTTCGCGACCGCGATCGGCCTCTTCGCGGCGATCCCGGCTGTGCTGGCCTACAACAAGCTCCAGGCCGAGGTCTCGAAGCTCCAATCGCGCCTCGAAGGCTTTGCCGACGAGTTCTCCGCCGTGCTGTCGCGCCAGATCGACGAGCGCATCGCGCTCGCGGCCTGACCGGTGACGAGCAGGGGCGAAGGCGGCGTGGTGTCCGGCAGCGATAGGGGGGAAACGGCAATGGCCTTGATTCATCAGCGCATCGCGCTCGCGGCTTAAGGGGAACCGGCATGGCAGGAGCATCGGGTCTCTCCTCCGGCTCGGGGCGCCGTCGCCGCGCCCGGCGCGCGGGTGCCATCAACGAGATCAACATGACGCCGTTCATCGACGTCATGCTCGTCCTCCTCATCATCTTCATGGTCGCGGCGCCCCTCATGACGGTCGGCGTGCCGCTCGACCTGCCCCAGACCAAGGCCGCGCCCCTCAACGTCGACGCCAAGCCCGTGACGCTGTCGATCAGGGCCACCGGCCAGGTGTTCCTCGCGGAAGCGGAGCTCCGGGACGCCGACATCGTGCCGAAGATCGGCGAGGTCGCGAAGCAGGGCTTCGAGGAGCGCATCTTCGTGCGCGGCGACAAGAAGGTCGATTACGGCCGCGTCGCGCAGGTGATGTCGATCGTGACGAGCGCGGGCTACAAGCGCGTTGCGCTCGTGACGGAGCCGGACCAGCGTTGACGCGCTCGCGAGGGGGCAGCCTCACCGTGCGACACCGAGCAGCGTCGAAGCGTTCACGCGAGGGGGCAGCCTCACCGTGCGATTGAAGCCGAATTTCGATCGATCCGAGCCGGGCCTGTGGGTCTCCGGCGCCGCGCACGCCGCCATGCTGGGCGCGGCGATCTTCGCGTTCACGGCGCCGTCCTTCCCGGAGGCGCAGGAAGGCATTCCGGTCGAGGTCATCACCGACAACCAGTTCTCGCAGATCACCAAGGGCGAGCGCGAGGCGGCCGCCCAGCAGCCGAAGCCGCGCGCCGAGCGCGTCGCCGACGTGCGCCAGGAGAAGCCGCCGGGTGAGGACGCCAAGGACGCACCCACGCCGCCCCGCCGCCCGCCGGAGATGAAGGTAGCGGAGCGCGAGGAGGCCGCGCCGCCGCCTCCGCCACGCCCGGACCCGCAGATCGAGGCGAAGCGCGAGGAGGCCGCGCAGGCGCAACGCACCGCGGAAGCCGCCGCGAAGGAGCGCGCTGCCGCGCAGGCGAAGGCCGAGGCCGCCGTGAAGGAGCGCGCCGCCGCGCAGGCCAAAGCGGAGGCCCAGGCCAAGGCGGACGCGCAGGCGAAGGCCGAGGCCGAAGCCATCGAGCGCGCCCGCGAGGAAGCCGAGGCCAAGGCCGCCGAGGCCCGCGCCCAGGCCCGCCGCGCCGCAGAGGCCAAGGCGAAGGCCGATGCCGAGGCGAAGGCCCGCGCCGAGGCCCAGGCCAAGGCGGACGCGGAAGCCAAGGCGGTCGCAGAGGCGAAGGCGCGCGCCGAGGCTGACGCGAAGGCGAAGGCCAAGGCGGAAGCCGATGCAAAGGCGAAGGCCGTGGCGGAGGCCAAGGCCAAGGCGGAGCGCGAGGCCAAGGCGAAGCAGCAGGCCGAACTCGCCGAAAAGTTCGATGCCGGCGACATCCGGCAGCTTCTGCAATCGAAGGAAAAGAGCCAGTCGCAGGGGTCGACCGGCGCCGAGGTCAGCAAGACGGCGTCGCTCGGCACGGCCACGGGCACGGCGCAGAAGCTCAACCCGAGCATGCACGCCAGCCTCATCGGCATCCTGGATGAGCAGATCAGGGCCTGCTACCCGGAACAGGTCGGCGCCGCCGCCACAAAGGACGTGGTGCTCCCCTTGCTCGATGTCCGCCTCAACCCGGACGGAAGCCTGGCCGCCGAGCCGAAGGTGCTTCGGGCAGGCCCGAAGCAGATCGACCGCGTCGTGTCCGACTCTGCCCTGCGAGCCGTCCGGCGCTGCGCTCCCTACCGCATCCCCGCCAGATTTGCGCCGTACTATCAGGATTGGAAGCAGCTCACGGTCGAGTTCGACGTCAGTCCGACCTGATATTGCCCGCTCCGCATCGCTAACATGAGCTTGGAACCCGCCATGCCGAACCGCCCTGCCGCTCGCGTCCTGCTCGCGGTATTCTGCTTTCTCCTTACCGCGGCAGCGCTCTCGCCGGCTTCGGCGCAACTGTTTCTGCGCGTCGGTCCCGGCAGCCAGTTCCAGCCGATGCCGATCGCGGTCGCGGATTTCGCGGGCGAGGGCGATCTCGGGCAGCGGGTCACGGGGATCGTCGCCAACAACCTGCAGCGCTCCGGCTATTTCGCGCCCCTCGACCGCAGCCGCTTCCCCGAGCGGCCGGCCTTCGACACGGCGCCGCGCTTCGACGCCTGGCGCCAGGCGGGCGCGCAGGCGCTCGTCACGGGCCGCGTGACGCGCGATCCCTCCGGGCGCCTCAAGGCGGAGTTCCGCCTGTGGGACGTCTATGCGGGCCAGCAGATCACCGGGCAGCAGTACTTCACCGATCCGAACTACTGGCGCCGGGTCGGCCACATCATCTCGGACGCGGTCTTCACCAAGATCACCGGCGTCGGCGGCTTCTTCGACACCCGCGTGGTGTTCGTGGACGAATCCGGCCCGAAGGAGAACCGCCGCAAGCGCCTCGCCATCATGGACCAGGACGGGGCCAACGTGCGCTACCTGACGCAGGGCGACAACATGGTCGTGACCCCGCGCTACTCGCCCGTGAGCCAGGACATCACCTACATGTCGCAGACGCTGGGCCAGCAGCCCCGCGTCCACGTCATCAACCTCGAGACCGGCTCGCGCCAAGTGGTCGGCAACTTCCCCGACATGACCTCCTCGCCGCGCTTCTCGCCCGACGGGCAGCGCATCGTCATGAGCCTGCAGCAGGGCGGCAACGCCAATATCTACCTCATGGACCTCGGCTCCCGCACCACGACGCGGGTCACCTCGACGGGCGCGATCGACACCTCGCCCTCGTTCTCGCCGGACGGGCGCGAGATCGTGTTCGAGAGCGACCGCGGCGGCCAGCAGCAGATCTACGTCATGGGCGCGGACGGCTCGAACCCGCGCCGCATCTCCTTCGGCGACGGCTCCTACTCGCAGCCGACCTGGTCGCCGCGGGGCGACTACATCGCCTTCACGAAGCGCTCCAAGGGTGGCTTCGCGATCGGGATCATGAAGCCCGACGGCTCGGGCGAGCGCATCCTCACCGAGGGCTTCCACAACGAGAGCCCGAGCTGGGCCCCGAACGGCCAGTACATCATGTTCTTCCGCGATCCCGGCGGGCAGGGCGGCGGCAAGCTCTACATGGTCGACATCACGGGCCGCGTCGAGCAGCCGGTCCCGACCCCGACCTACGCCTCGGACCCGACCTGGTCGCCGCTGCTCAGCGAAGGGCGGAGCTGATCGATCGGGGGCCGGGGAGACCCGCAATGTCGTCCCCGGCCGGGGCCCTCTGCCCCGACGTTGGGGAGACCCTCAGTGTCATCCCCGGCCGGAGCGCGAGAGCGCAGGGGAAGGGGATGACAAAGTGGGGTCGCTTTCAGGGCCCCGCCTACGCCCGCCCCCGCGCGCTCTTTTCCGGCTTCACCCGCTGCTCGACGAAGTTGCGGATCTCGCGCGTGCGGCGCTCGGCGTCCAGCACCTCCGCGTCGAGGCCGTGGCGCCAGGCGAGGTCGGCGCGGTGGGGCTCGGCGTCGAGGGTCCGGAGATCGGCGACGTAAGCGGCCGCATCCTCGAGCGACCAGCAGAAGCCCTCGCGCACCAGGATTTCGGCGCGCCGCTCCAGGATCGAGGCGATCTCGGCGAGGCTGAATTCCGGGTGGTACTGCACGGCCCAGAGGCTGCCGCCCTCGGCGCGGATCTCGGCGGCCTGGATCGCCGAGTTGGCGTTGAAGCTCAGGACCGTGCAATCCGGCGGCAGGACCGAGACCACGTCGGTGTGGGTGGCGGGCGCGTCGTAGGCCGGGGCGCGGCCGGCGAGCATCGGATGGGCGCGGCCGGCCTCCGTCGCGGTGATGCGGCGGGCAAAGCCGATCTCGCGCCCGTTTCCGTTGCGCGCGACGTCGCCGCCGGCCGCCGCCGCCCCGACCTGCAGGCCCCAGCACGAGCCGAAGGCCGGCGTGCCGGACGCATAGACCGCGCGCATCAGCTCGATCTGGCGCAGGATCGCGGGCGTGCGGTCGTAGAGGTTGAGGGCCGAGCCCGTGATCGCGACGCCGTCGTAGGATTCGAGGCCGGCCCGGTCGGGCAGGTTCGCGCCCTCGTCGGCCGGGAAGGCGAGGTCGCACACGGCGCCGGGCTCGATCGCCTGCAGGAGCGCCGCGTAGGACTCGCACGGCATCATGCCGAAGCCGCTCCGGTAGGCCAGGCGTGCGTCCCGCGCATTGCCCTCGACGACCAGAAATCTTAGAGCCATGAGACCTCACCCCCGAGGTCCCGGATGTAACGGATGGAACCGCGCTCTCCAAGGCCAAGCCGCGACGGGCCGCGGACGGAGCCTCGTCCGCCGGGCCCGGCCGTCGCGCCCGCCCCGGGAGCGCCGGTTCCAGCGCCAGGCCACGGCGGGCTGCGCGGCTGGCTGTTCGGGCGGCCCTATCTCCTCCTCACGCTCACGACCATGATGTGGGCCGGCAACGCCATCGCGGGGCGGCTCGCCGTCGGCGAGATCTCGCCGATGGCGCTCACGAGCCTTCGCTGGGTCATCGCCGCGATCGTCATGGGCCTCGTGGCGCGCCGGGAGGTGATCGGCGCGCTGCCGCTGCTCATGCCGCGCTGGCGCTCGATCCTCTGGATGGGCGCTCTCGGCTTCACGGCCTTCAACGCCCTGTTCTACATCGCGGCCCACCATACGAGCGCGGTCAACCTGACGATCTTCCAGGGCGCGATCCCCGTGATGGTGCTGCTCGGGGCGCTCGCCGTCTACGGCACCCGCATCCGCCTGCTCCAGGTGGTGGGAATGGCGGTGACCTTCGCGGGCGTCGCCGTGGTGGCGACGCGGGGCGAGGTCGCGACGCTGCTCGGGCTCGATTTCAACATCGGCGACGTCTGGATGCTCGTCGCCTGCGTGTTCTACTCCGCCTACACGCTGGGCCTGCGCAACCGCCCGCAGGTGCCCGGGCTCGCCTTCTTCGCCACCATGGCGGCGGTCGCCTTCGCGACGACGCTGCCGCTGCTCGCCTGGGAGATCGCGGCCGGGCACGTGCAGTGGCCGACCCCGAAGGGCTGGGCGATCCTGCTCTATGTCGGGCTCTTCCCCTCGCTCCTGTCGCAGATCTTCTTCATCCGCGGCGTCGAGCTGATCGGTCCCGGCCGCGCCGGCCTCTTCGTCAACCTCGTGCCGGTCTTCGGGGCGTTCCTGGCCGTGGTGCTGCTGGGCGAGCCGTTCCACCTCTTCCACGCCGCCGCGCTGGCGCTGGTGCTCGGCGGGATCTGGCTGGCGGAGCGGGGGAGGGGACGAAGCGCTTAGGCGGTGCGACGGGCGCGCAGTCGGCGCTGTGGCAAAGGATAGGGGCGGGCCCGAACGGGGCCCCAAATGGGAACGGCGCCTTGCGGCGCCGTTTCTGTTGCTAGGCTTTCCCGAGCCCCGGATGGTTACGCCGCGAGGCGAACCGCACCCATGTCAACGTTGTCGTTGGCATTTGTGAATTTGCACTGTTAAGGCCGTAGCTCAGCCTAATCGCAGCCTAACCTTTACCACGCCCAGTCGAACCCAAGTCGCCCCCCTCAGAAGCCCGGGGCCGGAGCCCTGGGCTTGTGGTGGAGGCGGCGGGAATTGAACCCGCGTCCTGAACGCTTATTCCGCTCTGCCTCTACGATCATAGCCGGGTTGCCCCGACCCTCCTGATATAGGACGTCGGCCCGGAAAATACCACCCCCGGCGGGAGCGGGTTGGTGTCCCCGCTTGAATATGGGGCGGGGATTGCCGCCCGCTTCCTGCACAGGCCACGTCTAAAGCCTAGGGACGCTGATGAACTCCTTCCCGGGGGATCTCGGCGGTCGCTGACCGGGGTGAGCTTGCTCCCATCGCTGTTTGGCGGTCTTAAAGCTCTCAGGCCACAACCCTGCTCTTTCGAGGGCGAGCGCGCCCCCCAGCAGGACGGTGAAGAAAAGGAAGGAGTAGACCCACCACCGCCACCCCGACCGGAACGGGGCTGTCGTGACCGGGATAACGGCGGGGCGCTCGGTAAACGGGTTGAGTTTCACGGTGCCCAAGCTCGTGCCTGGCGCCAAGCATACACCCGAGCGGGCTGAGACGCGACCGCACGTCAACCGCAGAGGACTTCAACCGAGACACGGCCCGGGCACTGCGTCGGCCCGTTTCGAGGGGCGATGGATGTGGATTGCGGGGGTGGAGGCGCCGCCGCGGTTCGCCGGCGGCCGCGCTTGCGCTATCCTCTCCGGTCCCGGACAGGATTCCCTGACCCTTGCGCTACTCGCCCTCCGTCCTCGAAGAGATCCGCAACCGGCTGCCGGCCTCCGGGGTGGTCGGGCGCAAGGTGCGCCTCAAGAAGGCCGGGCGCGAATGGAAGGGCCTGTCGCCGTTCAACGCCGAGAAGACGCCGTCCTTCTACGTGAACGACCAGAAGCAGTTCTACCATTGCTTCTCGTCCGGCAAGCACGGCGACATCTTCACCTTCCTGATGGAGACGGAAGGGCTGTCCTTCCCCGAGGCCGTGGAGCGGCTCGCCGCCGAGGCCGGCGTCGACCTGCCCAAGGCGAGCGCCGAGGACCGGGTCCAGGAGGTCCGGCGGCGGAGCCTGCACGAGGTCATGGAGCTCGCCGCCGCCTTCTTCGAGAGCTGCCTCAGGGACCGGGTCGGCGCCAGGGCGCGGGACTACCTCGACCGGCGCGCGCTGACGCCGGAGATCCGGGCGCGCTTCCGCATCGGCTACGCTCCGGCGGACCGCTTCGCGCTCCGCGATCATCTGGCCGGCAAGGACGTCCCGGTCGAGACCATGGTGGAGGCGGGCCTCCTCGTGGCGGGCGAGGACGTGAACGTTCCGTTCGACCGCTTCCGCGACCGGGTGATGTTCCCGATCACCGACCCGCGCGGCCGCGTCGTCGCCTTCGGGGGGCGGGCGCTCAGCGCCGACGTGCCGGCGAAGTACCTCAACTCCCCCGACACGCCGCTCTTCCAGAAGGGGCGGCTCCTCTACAACCTCCACCTCGCGCGCGGACCGGCCCACGACCGGGGCACGATCATCGCGGTCGAGGGCTATGTCGACGCCATCGCGCTCTCGGCGGCGGGTTTCCCGAACGCGGTGGCGCCGCTCGGGACCGCGCTCACGGAGGACCAGCTCGCCCTGCTGTGGCGCCTCGCCGACGAACCGATCCTCTGCTTCGACGGCGACAAGGCCGGGCGCCGGGCGGCCTACCGGGCGCTCGACCTCGCGCTGCCGGCGCTCCAGCCCGGCAAGTCGCTGCGCTTCGCGCTCCTCCCCGAGGGCCAGGATCCGGACGACCTCGTCCGGGCCGGCGGCGCGCCCGCGATCGAGCGGGTGCTCGGCGCCGCCCGCCCCCTCGTCGACATGCTGTGGGCGCGGGAGCTCGAAGCGGGGCCGCTCGACACGCCCGAGCGGAGGGCGGCGTTCGAGCGCCGGTTGCGCGACGCCGTCGAGGTGATTCGCGACGAGACGCTGAAGAAGTACTACCGCGCCGAGATCAGGACGCGGATCGGCGACCTCGGCGGCGAACCGCGCAAGAGCTACGCGGCCGGCCGGGCATCGATGCGCCTGAAAGGGCCGCAGGGCTCGCAGCTCCCGCCGCAATACCGGATCAGCATCAGCCCGGAGCTGAGCCGGCGCCTGATCCTCGGCGGCCAGCCCGATCCCGGAACGGAATCGCGGCCCGAGGGCAGCCCGCGGGAGGCCGTCATCGTCGGCACCCTCCTGGTGCACCCGGACCTGCTCCAGGATCACGCCGAGACCCTTGCGGAGATCGAGCTCGAGGGCCAGAGCGCCCGCTCGGTCCGGACCGTCCTGCTCGACAGCGCGGCCGGGCTCGCCTCGCACGATCCGGCCGCGTTGCGCGCCGCGCTGGAGCGGGCGGGCCTCGCCGAGGATGCGGACCGTCTGGCCTCGCTCGTGGTGCCCGGCGACCGCTGGATGCTCGATCCGCATGCCGATCCCCTGCGCCTGGTGGACGCCTTGCGCCAGGCCATCACCTTGCATCGCCGCTCCCACACGCTACATACGGAACTTCGGGCCGCCGAACGCGCCCTGGCCGAAGAGGCAAGCGAGGCCAATCTCGCCTGGCTGCGCGAGGTCCAGCTCCAGTTGTCCTCCCTCGAGGGCACCGAGGCGGATGCCGACGCAGACCTCCCGGGGCGGGGCTGACCCGGACACCGCCCGGATCTCCGGCGGGACCGACAGCCGGCCTTCTCGGGCGCGAGGGGTAGACGGCCGCGGGGGCCCGCCTAAATGGGACTCGACCCGGCGCCGGCCGCTCTCCTAAGGGAGGAGTCCGGCGGCCGGAACGGTCGCCGGGCGGTCCGCACGGCCCATCGGGGGGATGGTTAACGGTTACTCAAGCGATTGTCGGCTTGGATGGCAGGAACGACAGGGTGGTCGGGCGGAACGCCGCCCCGCCGCCCCTTTGCGCATCGGCGGGTCCCGTCGGCCTGAACGGCCCGGGCGCGGCGGCCGGACCCGCGGAGGGGCAGGTCCGGGATCGAGACCATTCGGCCGGACCGGCGGAGGGGCGGGCCCGGCCTTGAGAGCATTCGTGGCCGGAGGGCTCCCGCGGAGCCGGGCCGGCATAGAGGCATAGGGTCGCGGCCGGCCGGCTTGGGAAGGAGCCGGCGGGCGGCGCGGGGAAGATGAGCAGCATGGCAACCAAAACGACCGGTCGGGACGAAGGCGAAGTGGCGGCTCCGGAGCAGCAGAGCGACGGACCGCTGCTCGATCTCACGGATGCCGCCGTCCGGCGGATGATCAAGCTCGCCAAGAAGCGCGGCTACGTCACCTACGACGAGCTCAACGAGGTGCTCCCGTCCGAGGAGTTCTCCTCCGAGCAGATCGAGGACGTGCTCGGCCAGCTCTCCGAGATGGGCATCAACGTGGTCGAGTCCGAGGAGGCCGAAGAGGGCCAGAACCCGGAGGCGGCCGCCCAGGACGGGGAGGACGAGGAGCCCGAGAGCGGCGGCGAGGTGGTCGAGCAGGCCCCGACCCGCGCGGTCGTGGTGCGCGAGACCACCAAGGAGCCGACCGACCGCACGGACGATCCGGTCCGCATGTACCTGCGCGAGATGGGCTCGGTCGAGCTCCTGTCGCGCGAGGGCGAGATCGCGATCGCCAAGCGCATCGAGGCCGGCCGCGAGGCCATGATCGCGGGCCTCTGCGAGAGCCCGCTCACCTTCCAGGCCATCATCATCTGGCGCGACGAGCTCGTCGAGGGCCGGGTGCTGCTGCGCGACATCATCGACCTCGAGGCGACCTACGCCGGCCCCGACGGCAAGGGCGCCCCGGCCGAGGCGCTCGCCGACGGCGAGGAGCCGGCTGCCGAGGGCGAGGAGGGCGACGCCCCCGTGCCCCCGGAAGGCGGCGACCTCGACGATGACGACATGGAGAACAACGTCTCCCTCTCCGCCATGGAGGCGGAGCTGAAGCCCCGCGTGCTCGAGACCTTCGACCGCATCGCCGACAACTACAAGAAGCTGCGCCGGCTCCAGGTCGAGCACGTCGAGCAGCGGATGCAGAACAAGCAGCTCACGCCCGCCCAGGAGCGGAAGTACAAGAAGCTGAAGGAGGAGATCGTCGGGGACGTGAAGTCCCTGTCGCTCAACAACAACCGCATCGAGGCGCTGGTCGAGCAGCTCTACGACATCAACAAGCGGCTGATCTCGCACGAGGGCCGCCTGATGCGCCTCGCCGAGAGCCACGGCGTCGCCCGCGACGAGTTCCTGCGCCATTACCAGGGCTGGGAGCTCGATCCCAAATGGGTGCTGCGCGTCTCCAAGCTCGGCGGCCGCGGCTGGAAGGACTTCGTCGCCAAAGCCAAGGACGGCATCCACGACCTGCGCGAGAACATCCATAACCTGGCGAGCGAGACCGGCCTGGAGATCCAGGAATTCCGCCGCATCGTCATGATGGTCCAGAAGGGCGAGCGCGAGGCCCGGCAGGCCAAGAAGGAGATGATCGAGGCCAACCTGCGCCTCGTGATCTCGATCGCCAAGAAGTACACCAACCGCGGCCTGCAGTTCCTGGACCTGATCCAGGAGGGCAACATCGGCCTCATGAAGGCGGTCGACAAGTTCGAGTACCGCCGCGGCTACAAGTTCTCGACCTACGCGACGTGGTGGATCCGGCAGGCGATCACCCGCTCGATCGCCGACCAGGCCCGCACGATCCGCATCCCGGTCCACATGATCGAGACGATCAACAAGATCGTCCGCACGTCCCGCCAGATGCTGCACGAGATCGGCCGCGAGCCGACCCCGGAGGAACTCGCGGAAAAGCTCGCGATGCCGCTGGAAAAAGTCCGCAAGGTCCTCAAGATCGCGAAAGAGCCTATCTCGCTCGAGACCCCGATCGGCGACGAGGAGGACAGCCACCTCGGCGACTTCATCGAGGACAAGAACGCGATCCTGCCCATCGACGCGGCGATCCAGTCGAACCTGCGCGAGACCACCACCCGGGTGCTCGCTTCGCTGACGCCGCGCGAGGAGCGCGTCCTGCGCATGCGCTTCGGCATCGGCATGAACACCGACCACACCCTCGAAGAGGTCGGCCAGCAGTTCTCGGTCACCCGCGAGCGCATCCGCCAGATCGAGGCGAAGGCGCTGAGGAAGCTCAAGCACCCGTCGCGAAGCCGGAAGCTGCGGAGCTTCCTCGACAATTGAGGTAAGCCGCTCGACCGGTCCCGGGAGCGGCCCGACGGCGCTACTAGCGCTTCCGGTCGCCTTTGTCTCCCTGCCCGGGCCCGGCGTCCGCCTTTGCCTTGCGCCGGATATCCTGGCTCAGGGACCGCCCGACGTCGTCGGATTCCTTGAACCGGCCGTTCTCGTCGCGGCGCACGTAGCGCTTGTCGGTGCCTGTATCGATCAGCTCGCGCTTTCCAGCCATCTCGCTTGGCCTCCAGAGCATCCCGCTCGCCCCAGTGTCTGCGCGCACCGCCGCAGCGTCAAGCGAAGGCAGCGGCGTGCGGCGGCGGAACAAAGCCGGCGCCCCGCGAAGGGCGCCGGCTCTCCGTCTTGTACCATGTCCCGGTAGACCGAACCTGCCGCCATAGGGGCCGGCTGCCCGGTCCCTGGCTACCGGTCATCGGGACACGGGATTAGGGACTGAGGTGTGAGCCCTCCCGGTGCGTTCGCCGTTCGGCCTCTAGCGCGCCGCCTCCTGCTGCAGCAGCGGCGTGATGCGCCGGAAGGTGACGCGGCGGTTCTGGCGTTCGGGGCCGTCCGTGTTCACCTTCGGATCTTCCTCGCCGTAGCCCTGCGTGGTCAGGTTCTCGGCCGGGATGTTGAACCGGTCGGAGAGGACCAGCGCCACCGTCTCGGCGCGGCGGTCCGAGAGGGTGAGGTTGTCGATATTGTCGCCGACCAGGTCCGTGTGGCCCTCGATCAGGAAGATCTCGTTCGGGCTCTGGCGCAGCGCCCGCTCGATGGCTTGCGCGATCCCTTCCAGGCCGCCGGCCTGGTCCTCGGACAGGGTCCAGGAGCCGGACGCGAACGTCACCGTGTCGAGGTCGACCCGGCGCATGCGCTCGCGCAGGGACTGGCTCTGGCGCACCTCGTCGAGGGTGTAGCGGCGCTCGATGCGCTCCAGAGGCGGAGCCGTGAAGGCCTCGACGAGGTCGGCCTGGCTCGCCCGCTCGACCTCGACGATGTACTTCTCGCGCGGGATCTGCACCCGGACGGGGGCGAGATTCACGACCTCCTCGATCACCGTGGCGCGCGCGCGCCCCTGCCCCCGCGAGACGTTCTCGATCAGCACCACCTCGCGGCCCGCCGGCTCGCGCCGGACGCGGCGGATCAGGTTGCCGCGCGCGTCGCGCACGGTGACGATCTCGACGCCGTCGGCCCGGCGCACGATCGTGACCTCCTCGGTGCCGCGGCGCTCGGTGCGGACCTGCGCGTTGCGGTAGCTTTCGCGGAAGCGCTCGGTCTCGTCGTGGCGGATCACCACCCGGTTGCCCTCGCGCACGATGATCCGGTTGCCGGGTTCCTCGATCACCACCCGGCGGCCGCCGTCCTCGCTGCGCTCGCGACGGAGCGAGCGCAATTCCTCGACGCGCACGTCGCGGCGCTCGCCGGTGGCGAGGCCCGGGGCGAAGCGCTGGTCGCGGACCCGGTCGCGCTCGCGGTCGGCGCCCTGGCGCGCAGGCTCGGTGTTGCCCTGGCGCGCAGGCTCGGTGTTGCCCTGGCGCCCGGGCTCCGCGGCCCCCTGGCCGCCCTGACGGCCCGGTTCGCCGCCCTGGCGCCCGGGTTCGGTGCCGGCGCGTCCGGGATCCGCACCCTGGCGTCCCGGCTCGGTTCCGCCCGCGCGTCCGGGCTCCGCTCCCGGACGGCCGGGTTCCGTGCCGCCCCGGCGGCTCGGCTCTGCGCCCGGGCGGCCGGGCTGGAGTGCGTCGGCGGGCTGGGTTCTGCCCGGTGCGGTCTGATCTCCGGAGCCGCGCTGGTCGGGCCGGGTCTGGGGCGCGGGACCGGCCGGCGTCGCCTCGTTACCGCGCGCGCGGTCGGGCCGGTCGGCGCCGGGAGCGGCGTCGTTGGCGCGCGGGCGGTCGGCGCCGGGCTGGTTGTCGTTGGCGCGGGGGCGGTCGGTGCCGGCCGCGGGACGGTCCTGCCGGCCGCGCGGTGCCGTGTCGGCCGGGCTTTCGGGGGACGGGCTGCGCGCGGCATCGGGCCGGGCCGGCCCGCCGCGGCCGGGCGCCGTCGTCTCAGGCGCCGTGCGCGACGGCGTGCGCTCCGCCGGGCGCTCGGCAGGCGCCGCGCCGGCGGGTCGTGCGGGCGTGGCGGGCTCCGCCCCCGGACGGGACGGGGTCGCGGGCTCGGCCGGCTGCGCGCCGCCGGCGCCCCGACGCGGGGCAGGCTCCTCGGCCCGGTCGCGGCGGGCGCCGCCCTGCGCGCCCTCGGCATTGCCGCGGCCTTGGGCGCCTTCCGCATTGCCACGGCCCTGTGCGCCGGCGCCCTGACCGCCCTCCGCATTACCACGGCCTTGTGCGCCGGCACCTTGACCGCCCTCGGCGTTGCCGCGGCCCGGAGCGCCTTGCGCACCCTCCGCGCCGCCGCGGCCGCCGGCACCCTGGCCGGCCTCGCCTCCCTGGCGCTCGCGCCGCCGCTGTCCCGGCGCCTCCTCGCCGGCCGCAGGCGCGGCCTGCGCGACCACGAGCGTGCCCTCCCGAGCCGATGCGGCTCCCGCAGGCGCGGCGGCCAGCGCCAGGAGGGGCAGGGCGGTGCCTGCCAGAAGCAGGGCGGAGAGACGGCGCGGGGCGAGGAAAGTGGCCTTCATGATGGCTCCATGGCGGGGACGCGGATGCGGACGCGAACGGGAAATCGCGAATGACGGGACCACGACAATGGCTGGAACTCGGCGTGGTTCCGGCCCTGCGACGAATGGGACCGGCCGGACGCCGCCTCGCGCGGCAGGTGCGCCGCCGCCGTGCCGGAGTTCTCGCGACCGGCGTCGAATCGGCGCTCCGACCGGCAAGGCCACGTTTTTGTGCGCGCGAGATGGATCCGTCCCGCGCGAAAACGCTTTAGGCTCGGCGAATCGAGGGCGGGAGGGAGCATGGCGAAGCGCACAGCCGGCGAGCGGGTCATCAAGGACGAGGAGCCGCGGGTCTATTTCAACTGCAGCAAATGCCCGGCCTATTGCTGCTCGATCTACGAGCGCGTGAAGGTGACGAAGCGCGACATCGCCCGGCTCGCGAAGCATTTCGGCGTCAGCGAGGAGATGGCGCGCCGGCGCTACACCCACGACCACGACGGCGAGCGCGTGCTCAACCGCGTCAAGGACGCGATCTTCCCCGAGACCTGCGCCTTCCTCGACCAGCGCACGCGGGGCTGCACGGTGTACCTCGCCCGGCCCGGCGTGTGCCGCGGCTATCCGGGCCGGTCGCGCTGCGCCTATTACGACGTGCTCCAGTTCGAGCGCCGGCAGCAGGACGACGAGAACGTGGTGCCCGTGGTGACCATCACCTTCCGCCCCGTGCACGAGGAGGAGCACAGCGACGCCGACAGCACCGAGACCATCGAGGTCTGGGGCGAGGAGGACAAGACGGCCGACGCCGTGAAGGACCCGGCGCCGATCTTCGCGGCCGAGGACCGCGCCGCGGAACGCCTGCCGCGCGGAAAACGGCCGCGGCGCTGATCAGCGCCAGCCGTAATTGAAGCTGACGCTGATGCGCTCGGACTCCGCCTCGTTGACCGGCACCTCGTGGCGGAGCCAGCTTTCCCACAGGAGGACCGTGCCGGGCTGCGGCTGCATGTAGGCGAACTGCCGGTTCTCCGCCTTCGCCTTCTTCTTGCGCGGCGGCGCCGCCATCATGAAGCCGAGGCGGGGATCCTCGAGCTTGAGCGCGCTCGCGCCGTCCGGGATCGTCACGTAGTAGGTGCCGCTCACCACCGAATGCGGGTGGATGTGCGAGGTGTGCACCCCGCCCGGCGGCAGGATGTTGATCCACAGCGAATCGAGCTGGAGCTTCGTGCTGCCGAGGTCGTAGTCGAGCTCCTTGGCGAAGGCCGCCACATGGCTGTCGAGGAGGCGCTTCAGCTCGCCGAAGACCGGCACCCGCCAGGGCAAGTCGTTGAGCGAGGCGTAGGAGGTGTAGCCCGGGTAGCCGTTCCTGGCGCACCAGCGCTGCCCGGCCGTGTCGTCCCCGGCGATCGAGAGGCAGGCGGCCTCGATCTCGCCGTTGAGCCGGGCGCCTTTGCCCTCGCCGAGTTCGGCGCGGTAGACCTTGGTGACGAAGAGCGGATCGAGCACGGGCATGGCCCGGATTAGCGCCGCCGGGCCCGCGCTGTCAAAGGCGCCGCGCAACCGTCGCCGGGCGGGGCGGATGCGCCTTGCATCGGGCGCGGCCGGTGACCACCTTGGCGCTATGCTGGCCTCCGCCCCCGACCTCGCCCCGTCCGCCGCCCCAACTTCGGCGGAGCGCCCGGACCTCGCCTCGCCCGCCGCGCCGCTCCCGGCGTCGGAGCCCGACGTCGCGCTCCTCGCCGGCATCGCGGCGTTCCGCGACTGGCTCGTCAGCGAGGCCGCGCAGATGAAGGATTCGAGTGCGCTGCTGACGGGCTTCGCGGAGCGGCTCATCGGCCTCGGCTGTCCCGTCGACCGCATCTTCGTCGCCATGGAGGCGCTGCACACCGAGTATGCGGGAATCGGCCGGTCCTGGACCCGGGAGGAGGGGCCCTCCGTGCGGCTCCTGCCGCACGGCGAGCGCCGCGACACGGTCTATGCGGTGAGCCCCTTCGCGCATGTGAACCGCACCGGCGAGTGGCTCCTCCTCGACCTGCGCGAGACCCCGGACGAGGCCTTCCCGATCATCCCGGAGATGAAGGCGGCGGGCTACCTGCACTACCTCACGATCCCGATCCGCTTCACGCTGGGAGCCGAGAACGGGATCTCGTTCGCGACCCGCGATCCCGACGGCTTCGGCGAGCGGGGCTTGACGATCCTGCGCGGGATCATCCCGACCTTCGCGACCGTGATGGAGATGCGCACGGTCAACCGGCGCCTCGACGACGTGCTGCGGATCTATGTGGGCGACGAGCCCCACCGGGCGATCCTCTCGGGTGCGATCCTGCGCGGACAGGTGACGCGCATCCGCTCCGCGATCCTGTTCGCCGACATGAGGAGCTACACCCGCCACTCCTCCGACCTCAGCCCCGAGGCCGCGGTCGAACTCCTCAACGATTATTTCGACTGCCTCGTGCCGCCGATCGAGGACGAGGGCGGCGAGGTGCTGAAATACATGGGCGACGGCCTGCTCGCCATCTTCCGCGACCG
The DNA here is from genome assembly GCA_036263675.1 of Microvirga sp. Classification (GTDB taxonomy): domain Bacteria; phylum Pseudomonadota; class Alphaproteobacteria; order Rhizobiales; family Beijerinckiaceae; genus Microvirga. The sequence goes on from DATAGO010000039.1 coordinate 104,381, forward strand.
CGGCGACGACACCGGCGGGGCGGCGCAGTCGGCGCTCACGGCCGCGGAGCGCGGCCTGGAGCGGATCGCGGTCGCGAACGCGGAGGGGCGCTTCCCGATTCCGGTCGCGGCCGGCATGGCCCTCCACCACGGCGAGGCCGCCTACGGCAACGTCGGCTCGGGCCAGCGGCTCGACTTCACGGTGATCGGCCGCGACGTGAACCTCGCGGGCCGCATCGCCAAGCTCAACAAGGTCCTCGCCGAACCGCTGCTGATGTCGCGCCCCTTCGTGGACCACCTCTGGGGCCACACGGAGCCCCTCGGCGAGCACGCGGTGGAAGGCTTCGCCGAACCGGTCGCGGTGTTCCGGCCGGGGCGGTGAGGGCAGGAGGGTGATTGGTGGGCCCGGCAGGACTCGAACCTGCAACCAGACCGTTATGAGCGCCAGGGTGCGCCCTGTCATCCTTGGAGTATAAGGGTTTTGTCGCAACGGCAGCGGCGTCTGTGCTCGTTTGTTCACGGGGTTTCAGTACCGTTTCGGTCCCGTAGCATCAGCGGGACCGCTTCCGTGTAATCCGCTCGGCAGCGTTCCGCATGAATGCTGGGTGATGGTGCCCGTAGGTATCGCGGAGCATCTGTTCGGACATCCCAAGGTAGCCGGCAGCTTCCCAGGGATCGACGCCTTGCTGCATAAGCCATGTCGCGGCGGTGTGGCGTAGGGTGTGAGGCGTAACCCGCTTGTGGGTCAGGCCGGCCGCCTGCACGGCTCTCTTCCAGCCAACCTTGACGGATTTGATCGGCTTCCCGTCCCACTCGACCACATACTGAGCGATGATGCCCTTGGCCTTCCACCGCCGTAGGTGCGCCAAGAGGCGGCCAGGGATGGGGGCCGGAGGTTGGCGCTTGTTCGTCTCGGCCTTGCCCTCCGCTAGCCGGTAGAAGATCCCGCTATCAAGATCCACGAAGCTGCGATTGGCGCCGGCATAGATCGAGGCTGAGAAGATCGCTCCTGAACGCGAGCCGGTATAAAGCCCCATCAGAATGAAGCGGGCGATGTGCCGGAGGTCGTGCCACTCCGACTCCACGACCTTGCCCTTCTCACGGCCGCGAGGCAGGCGCACCGTCCGACCGTGGCGCCAGCAAGCCCAGAGAAGGCGGGCGGCCTCATCACGGGTGAGCCAAGCGGATCGGGCCTCGCCCTTGGCTGGTAGCTCGACCTCAATATAGCCGGTGTGAAGTTCGCGCTTTGCGTGGTGGTTGATGGCGGCCCTCAAGTCCTCAAGGTCTCGCCGTGAGCCGCCCCGCTTGCGCTCGGCCGCATAGGCTCGGCAGGTTGCCGGAGTGACCTCAGACAGCAGCTTGGCGCCCCACCAATCTATGAGCCGGGTAATCCTAGCGGCGACCCGTGCAGGGCTCGCCTGCTTCGGCACGACTTCATCCAGATAGACCGAGAGCACGTCCCCTATCGGGACTTGAGAGGGATGACGGGTGCGCTGGGCGACGGGTTCGTGTTTCTGGGCGAGGTATTCCCGTAGCTTTGCTTCAGCTTCTCGGCGCGCATCCGGGCCGCATCCTGTGCTGTAGCGCCGTCCCTGATCGACAATGGTCCAGATGGAACCGCGGTCTCCCTCGGCTGGTCGGAGCCAGAGGCGGGCGGGCTGCGCTTTTCGAGGCATTGGTCCATCATTCTCCGAAGGGCGGCGAGGGTCGTCATCTGCTTCCCCGCGATGCGCCACACTTGGAGCCGCCCGCGAGCCGCCTCCCGCCGCAGGCTCGACACGGTAATGGAGCCGTCAGGGAACGCTAGCTGGGCTGCCATGTCCAGCCTGAGGGGCGTGTCCTCCGCGATCTCCTCACGGCGTGGGGCGACCCTTGTCATCCTCTCCCTCCCGGGAACAGCAATTCGCTCATCGGCCGCGGGTCGTCGGCGAGCTCCGGCCACCCCAACTTTGCCCGCCAGAACCGGCGCGTGCTCGGAAGCTCGCTGTCCACGAGCTGCGTCGCGATCGACGCATGATGGCCGGCCAGCAACTCGGTGAGGCCGGGCGTCTTGGCGCGCGGGGGCAGCTTCGGCCATCCTTGCGCTACAAGGGCGGCGAACTCGGCCTCGATCTGCTCAGGGTCGGCGCTCACGGCTTCTCTCCCATCGACGGGGCGGAGGCGGGCTGGCTCTGAGGGGAGAGGGAGCGAATATCCTCCGCGATGCTGCCGCAGATGACCACGACGGTAGATGTGTAGACTTTGCCGCTTGAGCCCTCCCGGAACTTCGTGGCCCACCCTTCCGCCACCTTCGCGGCCTCCTCCAGGATGGCCGGGCGGGCGAGGGCGAGGGCGGCAGAGAGTGCGGCCCTGCGGCAGGCATCAACGCTTGTGGCGTCCAGGTTCGGCCACGCGGCCCACACGGCGTTGTAGGCGCCGGTCATCTCCTCGATCAGCCTCTCGCTTTCCATCGGGCTCACGGCTGGGGCTCCTGACGGATGGGGGCGGAGGGGAGTTCCTGCCAACTAATGATGTTGAACCCCTTCAGGTGGGGGCGCTCCCGCGCGATGGCTTCGTGAGCCGCTTCAACATCTTCGCGGGTCTCGATCTTGATGTTGATCGTTGCCCACCCGAAGCCGAAGGCGCCCCTGTCCTGATCGGCGTGGAAGTAGGATACGAACGTCGTCCCTGGCTTGCTCACCGCTCCCCTCCGTCTGTCTGCATCAGGGCGGAGCGGCCGGCGGGCGGCAGCAGAGTGAGTTGCACATGGCGACGATCCCACACCGCGTTAAACGGCCATTTCGGGATGTCTGCCGGCGCGATCAGGATGCGAACCTCAAGGGCTCCCTCGCCCTCGGGAATTTCCTGCCCCTCCTCCGGTCGGAACCAGCCGACTGATACAAGGCGACCAACAGCTACGTTCTCGCTCATTTGCGCCTCTGTCAGCTTCTCAGCCATCGGCCTGTCCTTCGGGCTGTGGGGAGGGGGTGGGGCGGGCCGGGGCTTCGCGCGCCTCTCGCGCGCGTCGGGCGGCCCACTGCAAGAGGCGCCGCCATGCGCGCTCTGCCTCGGCGCGCTCCTGGGGTGTTGGGAAGTGCTCCATCACTCCCGCCCTCCCGTCTCGCTGGGCGGGGGAGATGCTGCTGCGATCTGCTCATCTTCGGCCATGATCTCGGCGTCGATACCCGCCCACGTCGCCAGATCGGCTCGTAGTCGCATGGCCTCGTCCTTCCACCGCTCTCGCTCCCGGTTGCAGTCCGCATAGTCGGCCTCTAGCTGCTTGATGCGCGTCAGGCCCCTCCCGCCGTCTGCGCTTCGGGTCTCGGATGCGGCGCGGGACTGGTCGAGAGCGGAGATGGCGGCGTCAAGCGTCGGCGCAGATCGGACGAGCCGGTGGTTCACGAACGAGAACTCGTCGCATCCGACAGCGTAGACCGGCTTGCCGCTGGCGAGCGCCGCGCCGACTTCCACGAAAGCGCCCTTGAGGACTTCGCCGGGCTCCCGGTAGACGATCAGCGCATCTGCGCTCGCAGCCTCGGAAACGCAGCGTCGCCACAGATCAGCGAAGCACGCCGTCTCGCCCTTCCCGGCCTCGTCAATCCAAGTCGAGATGATCGGCAAGCCGGCACTCCGAAGGTCGCGCCAACGGGCTGCGTGGGTAGTCTTGCTCGCGATGTATATGGTTGGCCGCACATCAGCCTCGACCTCGCGGGCCGTCTCCGGGGAGAGGGGATCAATCGGCATGGTCCGTTCCTTCCTGAGATTGGATCGGGGTCTGGTCGCCTGTGGCGGCTCGGGCGGCGGCAAGGATCTCGCGTGCATCACGGCGGGCGAAGTCCAGCGCGACCAGCGCCTCACAAACGGCCGGCTTGCTGACCATGGCGTTGTATTCGTCTTGGGTCCGGAGACTGGCGAGCCGGTCGTTCGCGGCCTCTAGCCGCTCCAACGCCTCCCGCGTGTCGGCTAGGGCCTTCTCTGCGGCGCCTGTCCGGTCGGCTTTCGCCATGAGCGCGTCGATGGTACGATCCGCAAGCCAACCGCCCTCCGCTCGCATTGAAGCGAGTTCCTCCCGCGCCTCGTCCCGCTCCTTGGTGAGCGTCTGAACCTCGGCGGCGTGGCGCTCGGATTGCTGGCGCCACTCATCCCTGCCCGCCTTCGCCTCGGCCCATTGCTCGCGCGCATCATCGAGGAGAGCGCATACCGCGTCGTAGTTCCGCTGTAGCGCATCCTTCTCGGCCCGCAGGACTTGGCATCGTTGCGAGAGATGATCTGCAACCTCGCGCTCGGCCTCAAGCTCGCCCTCACGGTCTGTCTGGGTCTGTGTCATCGGGGTGATCCTGGGAGGGAGGTCAGGCGACGCCGAAGCGGGCGTAGACTTGCTCGAGGGGCTCGCCGGTCTGCTTGTGCTCCTGGCGGGCGATCTCGCGCAGGCGGTCACGCTGATCCCGCTCCCGGTCCTGGGCTCGGCGTTTCCGCATCAGAGCGGCCTGGTACCCCGGCGGGCGCTCGACAAGGTGGGTCGGCTTCTCCCGGCTCTCGTAGGTGTCGAAGCGGTGGCCTTCAGCGCACCGTCTCCGCCGGCGGATCACCGGCTTGCCTTCGACCTCTCGGGTTTCAATGACGCGGGTGTCGGAGCCGCAGCGGGGGCAGATCATGCGGCGGCCCTCGCGGTAAGCTGGGGCCAGGCGCCCCATCCGAGAGCCACCTTGTCCTCGGTTGGGTGCTTGTCGGTCCGAGGGCGCGAAGGCGCATCCCAGCTGCGACCGCGCACCTCCCACAGGAACTCATAGCCGGCAGCTCGTATGCTAGCGCCGCCGATGCGGCGCCCGGTGGCCGGGTCGAACCGATCCCATTCGCTGCGCAGGATGTAGGTCAGCCCGCGCCGGTAGCCCTTGGCATCGGCCGCGCGGCGAGCCGCGGCGTAGAGCATGCTGCACACGTTGGGCTCACCGTCCGAGCACATGCGGGTGACCTCGACCGTCAGGCCGTCGTCGAGCTCGCGCGCCACGGGCCGTCCGACCACAGCGACGGCGACAAGGTAGCCCTCGCTGTCGTGAGCGCCGTGCCGCCAGAGGGCCCCGACCGGCGGCCGGTGGTGGCGGTGATGCTCGGAAATGAAGCGATCGGCCTCATCCCGGGTGACAGGCCGGAGAGAGATGCTCACAGCTCATCCCCGCGATGCGGCCAGTCGCCCCAAGGCTCGAGGTCGCGAGGGGAGGGCTCCTGCTTCGGGCTGGCCTTGAAGGCGCCTGTGATCCCGAGGAAAAGGGCGAGGGCCATGCAGAACACGGCGGCGACGATGAGGGCGGTGAGGGTGCTCATCGGCCGTCCCTCCGGAGCTCGAGCGCCTGCAAGGCGACGTCACGCCAGTTGGTGGAATCCCAGGAGAGCGGATGAACGCCCGCATCGATGACGGCGCTTGCGACAGCGTCCTCGTCGATCACGCCTGCGGCATTCCTCAGCGTGTGGTGCTCGAGGTTGGCCAGCTTCCGCGCGACGTCCTCGTCGGTGTAGCGGGCCGTCCGGTCCATGCGATGGGCGAAGCGCATCAGGCGGCCTCCGCGACGGGAATGCTCTTGGAGAGGCGGTCACGCAGGCGGTTCGCCAGGGCGACGGCGATGCTGATGTTCGGGCGCTTGGCAGCCGTCACGCGGGCCGCGTCGAGCTCGGTGTCGAGGTCGATCGCGTCGAATACATCGAGGAGCTTGGACCCGGCGTCCCGCCAAGCGGGCTCCTCTGCCAGCACGTCGGCGATCGCGGCGATGACTGGCGCAACCAAGAGGCCGGGATTGCCTTCGCTGGTTTGCGTGACGCACTGCAGAGCCGTGATCATGGTGGCCCGGCCATGGCGCTTGAGCAGGCGCTCGATCGCCGATGCCGCCATGGTGTCGCCCGGCTCCTGGGCATCGGTCTGAATCGGGTAACGCAGGATCCGGACGCCGGCGCAGTCGCAGACCTCCTTGAGGGCGAGCGCCTCGGGGTCGCCGGCGGTGACGGCCGCATGGAACATTGCCATCGGACTCACCTTCGTGGTGGCGCCGTTGATCGCCTTGAAGGCCGCGGCCTGGCCGGATCGGTCCACCATGATGACGGCGCACGGAACCTGCTCGAGGCCGCAGAGCGCAGCCGCGGTGGTACGGTGCTGGCCGTCCACGATCGCGAACTTGCCGCCCTCCACGGGCGACACGATCACGGGTGCGAACTTGGCCCAGGAGAAGGCCGATGCGATCCGGCGCACGTTGGACCGACCGGCGCTCTGGATCTCGCGCTGGTAGGAAGGATCGACCACCAGGTCGGAGATCTTGAGCCACTGCAGGACGGCCGCAGGGCCGACGTCGGTCGGGGTCGTGATGCCGGCGTAACCGGCAGTGGTGATGGGGCGCATCAGAAAGCCCTCCCGGAGTGTGCGAACGATGGTGCGGCTTCGTGCTGTGCGATCCAGGCGCGGGCCTCGCGTTCGATGCGCTGTTGCAGGCCGGCCTTGGCGTCAGGGAAGCCCCCGCCGTACGTCCGCTCGCGCGCTTCGAGCTTCTCGAGCTCGCTCAGGAGGTAGTCCCGGCGCTGCTCGATTGGGGTGGTGCTGAGAACGGCGTCGATGAAGGCTAGGAAAGATGACGTGCAGCGCATGTCAGCGGGCTTCCCGCTGAGCGGCCGCATGGATCTGCAGCTTCTGTGCGAGCTTCGGACGCGAGGTCGCCCCGAACCGCGTCCCGTCGGGCGCGACGCCCTGCCAGGCCATGCCGTTCATGGGGCCGACGTCGTTGACGCGCCCGGGGTTGAAGATCGTGCCGAGGCAGGCGGCTCCGGCGAAGACGCGGAAGCCGGGAAGGCCGTTCGGAGCGATGTGGCGCTTGAAGGTCAGCATCACGCCGCCTCCGCCTGCAGGGCGGCTTCGGCCGCGAGGTCAAGGTCGGAGGGGGAGGGGAGGTCCATCAGATCCTCCCATCCCTCCTCTTCACCCGGCAGCCGCAGCCCGAACACGCGGGCCTCCTGGTCGTAGCGGCGCGCGTTCCGAAGGGCGTCGGAGGCCAGCTTGATGAAGACGGAGGGCGCAAAGCCGCCGTTGAGGGCTGCCTCCCTGATCGCCTGGCGGCGGTGTTGAGCCGCTACCTCCAGGCAGTGGAAGGCGTCACGCCGGCGGACGACGTGGAAGCGGTCTTCGAAGTCTCGGCGGGAAGGGTAAGGCATGAGGGCCATCCGGTGCGGGCGGATGGCTTGTTGTAATTTATCACTTAGCAATATGTCAAGCGCAGTCGCGATTTTTGTGAAGCGGCGTCACTCCAAAGACACCTTGTGGATTTCGGGGACGGCCGTTTCAGGGGCGGGTGCGGCAACTTGACTCCTAGGGAAATGAGAACAAAATGGCAACATCCCACAGCCGGAGCCCGTCATGGCCGTCCTTCTCCCTCCTACCGCTACCCGTGGATTTGCTGCCCTCGGTTTAGTTCAGGAGCGTAATTTCCGGCTACATCTTCGGTGCGCGGACTGCTCCCACGTCGAGGAACTAACAATAAGATTGTTCGACGAAGTCGACGATCCCGCCACCGCAACGGATTTCTATGAAAGTGGCGCATTGGGCCAAATCGAATACGCTTGCGAGCGGTGTGGGTGTGAAGCGGCAATCGTGGTCGGAGAGGTCGAGTACGTTCCGACTGCGTCAGAGGCAAGCGACGTTGCGTAAGCTTGGAAATCCAACATGCTGAAAGAGACAACAGGCCTGCCCCGCGGCGTGGAGCTCACCGCAACCATGCTGAGCTTCCTCGCCGCCGATGACGACCGCTTCAGCCACTTCGTCGGCGTGACCGGGCACGATCTGACGAGCCTACGCGAGGAGGCAGAGTCGCCGGCCTTCCAGGAAGCGTTGCTCGATTACATCCTCGACGAGGATGCGAGAGTTGTGGCGTTCGCAGAGTTCGCTGGCGTGAGGCCGGAGGCGATCGCGGGGTTCAGGGTGGCGGGAGAGGACGGCGCTACGTCTTCGAAGGTGGCCGACAAGCTGCCACTCCCGCCGCGGCGGCTCTTTGCCGAATGAGGAGCTCGCCATGGCTGACCACGACCGCCTCACCTATCACGTCGTCCAAGCCTACCAGCGGACGGAGGAAGGCTGGATCGCCGACGAGCCCTGGTCCGGCCAGACGGCGGGCGTGGTCCAAGCCCGCGCCGCCGTCCTCGCCACCATGCGCACCTACGTGATCGCCTTCTCCCGCACGGGCGACACACAGCTGGGCGAGTTCGAGGAGCCGACAGTCCTGGCCGAATACGGCACGCCTCCGCCTGAGAACGACGAGTTCGCTACCTGGTAGCCCTGCCCCAAAGGATCCCCACCATGACCACAACCTATTACGGCGTTCAGACCTTCGTGAAGAAGGGCAGGGGCCTCGCGGCCGAGCAACCGCGCATCGCCACGTCCGAGGCGGCCGCCGTGCGCATGGCACAGACGCTCGCCACCACGAAAGCCGGTGCCATCGCCTTCAAGCGCATCGGCGACATGGACACGGGCGTCTTTGACGATCCGATCATCCTGGCCGAGCACGGCGATGTCCCGAGCCAGGACGGGTTCTGAGGCCGTCGCCGTCTACTGGCGCCCTCATCACGAGGTGCACCCGGAACTCGCCCCCGATCAGGACTTCATCGCCTTCGACGAGGCGACAGGGGAGAGCATCGGCCGGGCCTGCATCGAGCACCACAGCGCGAACGTGGGCCGCTGGCATTGGTCGATGTTCGCTCACAGCACCACGGGGAAGGTGCCCTTCGACATCCACGGACACGAGGACAGCCGAGGCGCCGCCGGCCGGCGTGTGGTTGAGGCTTACGAACGGCTCCTCGAGCACAATGCGCGGTATCCGCGGGGGATCGTGCGGGATCCTGACGACCCTCGCACTCTCTCAGGGCCTGGGCGGTGATGGAGATGCTGGGGAGGGCAGCCGCAGGTCGGCATCCTCACTCCATCTCCGGCCAGAAGAGGATGGCTGAAACAAACGCCAAGGCGAAGACAATCGTTACCACGAGCTGGGCCACGTCCCCCCACGTCCAGCCGTTCCTCATGGCGACTTCCTCGAGGGCTCATGTGCTCGGCTCTCATAGCAGAAACGGCCCCTGAAGTACGCCAGGAGCCGTTCTGAGAAGGAGTGTCGATGAAGAACCAGGTGAACGCCTGAAGGGCGGGCGGGTTCCTGGCGGCCGAGCTAACGGCGCTCCTTCCGTAAAGCTGAAGAGGTCTCTGGCAGGTACGCATTAGAGACCGAGTGGGGAGGGGGCTTGGGAGAAGGTGAGCGCCTCCCTTTCGCACCGACTGAACATGAGAAAGAAGTTGCAAGATATATGCGGGACAAGACTGAGGAATAACTCCAATTGGCGTCTATTGCTGAGGAGCCAGATCTAACAGCAAGCCGCCTCGGAACTCGCCGACACTTACAAAACTCGTTTTCAACACCGAGAATAATGTAGCGCGGCGGAGCTCGCGTATGCCATCTTCAACTCCAGCGACCCGCTGAAAAGTCTCGGTATGCGGCCTAAGTTCAGAAAGGGCCGTATCGTAGACACAATAGCAGGGCGCATCATCGCATTCAGGCACGCAGTTTCGAACTGTGCCACAATGTATGCGAAGGACTCCAAAAACACCTGCCTTATTACCGTGGTGGTTGCGCGCACGAGCAACTAGACCTTCCGCAACTTTCCGTATGTCTTCGTCCGTTGCCTCATGCTCACGCAGGAGAGAAAGGCCGTTTCGCTCTGCATCAGTGAGCGCAGCAGCGCGAGGTTGGCGTTTGCCAGTCATGTGCTGGGGCGCGACTAGAACACGAACTAAAACCTCCGTATCCTTCACGGGACCAGAGGAGTACTCGCTAACGGAGACATGCTGACACCGACACAAAGGCTCTGCTTGGTCAAGATCATTGGCACGAAAACCTGGGTTTGCGTGCTCAATCGCGGCAATGCTTTCGCGGCAATGCTCGCACATAACATCCTGTTCAGTCACGACTAGGCTTCGAGTGCGTGCCTGAGTTCAGGGGGGATCGTCGCCCCATCAAACGGGACCGAACCGAACCCAATACCGCGTACCGCATACCCGATAGTTCCATTGCCGCGAAAGCGGAGAGACCCGGCTGATCCATCGTCTAGCTCAAGGAGCACCGAACCGTCCACATGCAAGGTTGGCGACAAGTTCGTCGCTAGTGATCCGGCGGCATACAAGAAATGGATCGCATCTTGAATGGCAGCTTTATGTGGAGGAGCGGCATCCTCGCCGTCCCATCCAGCACCAAGCTCCAAAAGACTGTTAAGCTCCGCAACGGCTGGATCTTCGGCTCTTTCAGCTCCGATAATTATCGGGGCTCGGTCGGACATGGCCGTCTGAACAATCCTGAAGGATCCAAGGCCATTGCTGCCACCTTCCCATCTAGGAGAGCCGACATATGAACGCTGGACGAGCTCTTGATCTATGATCGAGGCTCGCGTTGTCGTCGCGCTTGTCGATGCCAGAAGCTCGGCAGACGCCAAATAGGCTGCCAAGTGCATTGCTGGCGAAGAGGTTGCAATCACGACATATTTCCAGCGTTGAGGGAGATTCGTTCGGCCGCCTGCCGAGTGATAACGTCCGCAAGCAGCAGTTTCAATATAGTGTGCATCTCCTCCAATGACGAGACCGTGTCGCTACCGGACGCCAGCGACCGATGGCCTTGGTCATCCTGTACCATGGAATAAATGCCGACAGAGCGCAGCTGTTCCGGTGCCTCCAAAGGAGCGCCTATGCTTCTGGAGACGTCGAAGGCGTCGATGTTCAGATTGATCAGCCGGCGGGAGGACAGCCCTGGTTCTGCGAAGTAGCCAACGTGAGAATGCCACAGGCCCTTTGTCTCAAACCCGAATTTAGGTAGATGGCCCGATGCGCTGTTGAGCAAAGATCCGTAATCGACATCATGCGCCGGTCCGTCAAACACGAAACGGTCCCAATATTCCAGTTTCATCATCTGCAGATTTACAATCGGAAGAACTGAGTTAAGCCACGGGAATATTATGTTTTCAACTCGAGATCGGAAAACGTCCCAGCCTGCGTATCGAGTAGTAGCGTAGACAAACCTGCTTTGGTGAGCGCCAATTTCCTCTCGGATTTCGGCCCCTTCTACCATCTGGAACGAAACCCCAGTCGGACCAGCCGCAGCTCCAGATCCAAGAACGACGCCGCCTGGACCGATCATGAATTGGGCAACCCCCCTTTGAGGGCCGCCCGCGGCTACCATAGGAGGCGCGATTTCCACCTCGTTTACAACGCGAAACCCTTCCGGAACGAGCCGAGTCGTTGCATCCTTTAGCAGAGATGCCCACGGCTTAGACGGCACCATCTCTGCCAGCTGAAATGTGAGGGCTACACGCTCGATAGCGTGTGCCTCATGCGCAGACTGCCAACTCATCACCTTGCCCTCGGCTCTCCACGAGCCTCTCCATTACCCCTTAATGGACAGTAGCCCTGGCGAAAAGGCGGCGTCACGAAGGCCGCTCCCGGTCCCACCTCACCCACCTCCCTCCGGCGCCCAGTCGCAGGGGAGGGCTCACCTCACCCCCTGCCTGTGGCCTGCACGATGAGCTCGGCGAGCCTCTCGCGTTCCCGAGCCTTCGCGAACCGGGACACGATGGTCATGACGCCGGCCACCGTCGCGAAGAGCGCGAGGAAAGCGGTCGCCAGTGCGAGGAGAAGGTGAAGGGTGTCCATCGGATCCCCCAAATCAGGATCCTCGGACTTTAGGTTGAGCCGGCGGCCAAAGCTAGACCATGCGGGTGGGCTCAACCGTCGTTTTCTGGGATCCAGTCGCAGGGGACCTCGCATGAAACGACCCCTGCGAAGAAGGCGAGCGTGGTCATACCCGATCGCCACACCTGCTTCAGAGAAGGGTCCACTGGCCGATTCATGTAGTCCAGCCGCCCGTCGGGAAAGATCCTCTCCACGCGCCATACCTGAGGGCGTTGCCGCCGATCGGCTAGGTAGCACTTGCCGACGTCGATGCTTTCAATCGGGAGCGGCATCACCTCATCCCCTGCTCCCGACCTATAGCCCCCGACGCATCGCGACCAGCTCCACGTAGCTGGCGACAGCTCCGGCTGTAACCGCGTCGGCCACCGCTTCGCCCAGGCTCGATGGAAAGACGAACCACCAGAGCGCCGCTGCGCCAGCAGCAACGCCGACCGCGTGAAGGAAGATGAAAGTCGTCGGCTTCATCACCTCATCCCCTGCTCTTGGAGCGCTTTCCTACCGCACAACACGGTGCCGATCATCTGTGCCGGGCCGGCAAGGTCTGCCGCCGACCCTAACGGCTGCCTCTCGAAACTTCACAGCGCTCCAGGTTCTTCTGTGCGGTGAACACGACGCGCGCTTGGCCGACCCGACGCTCGCTTGTGCCTTCACGACCGCTGCGCCGGCTGTTGTCCGCAGCATCCTCTTGCAGTCGTTCGACAAACCGGCCCAGTTCCAGGTTCATGCCTCCTGCAAGGGCACCGATGAGCACGTTACAGGTCGCGAGAAAGCGGTTTCGGCCCAGATCGTCTCCCGGGTTGAGGAGGCGGCGAGAGACCGCCGCGGACCTGATGCCCTGCTCGTCGCTGCGAATCTCCCCCGTCACGTTCTGATCGGGCGCGATTGCACAGGACGAGGCTGTGCACGAGTTCAGCCGGAGGTCGAAGGTGTACTCCTGCCGGCCCATTTGCTGCCTGAGGGCTTCGCCGATGAGGGCACGCGCCCCTGATGCGGGCAGCCCCGGTTGAGCTGCCACCGAGAGCGGCCAGACCAGGAGCAGAGCGGCCGCCAGCCGTGTTCCTGCCGACATCCCGCGCATGCCTCTCATCCCCTGCTCTTGGAGTGTGGGGTTACAGAAGCACGTCGTCAGCAGTGAGCTTGCCGATGATCCTGATCGAGAAATCTGCTCGGCCGTCCCCGTCTCGATCCGCTTCAAGAACATGTCCCTTGTAGCGGAGTTGGCCCGGCTCGCCTGTGAACGCGGCCCCGATGTGCTCATCATCCACCCACTCGAAACTCTTGTTCCCGTCCTTGGTCTTCAGCGTAGCATCCACGTAGCGGAGATCGATCAGGTCGCCTTCGCTCCGTACGAAGTAAACGGTATCGCCGTCTGCATCTTTGCCGGCTTCCTCTTCGAGCCCGTAGACGAAGCGATCCGCGCCGGGTCCGCCAATTAACGTATCGTGGCCTTGGTCGCCGGACAGCCGATCGTTGCCTTCGCCGCCGTCGAGATGATCGGCGCCCTTCCCTCCATACAGAACGTCCCTGTCACCCAAGCCGAAAAGACGGTCGCTGCCATCATTCCCCACGACGGTATTATCCGATGGCCCACCGAATATGGTGTTATCGGCGTCGTTGCCGCCCGCCATAACATACCCCGTATCGATGTTGCTCATCGTCCCGGCAGCAGGCGCTGCAGCAAGCGTCCCAGGAGGTTTAACAAAGACTATAGGAACCACGTAATAACTATAGACCTTCGTGTCTCCAGATGTGTTTTCAAAGTCAGAATGTCCGAAGACATGCGAGGTTGCCCCAGCAGATGCGCCCACATAAAGCGAGCCGACCAGATGTGAAGGCTCAGCCTCGGCAAATCTATAAATCTTAAATTCTACATCGTAGATAGATGAAAACGTCCAATCGAGATAAACATAATGTTGGTACCCCTCACTCGCCCGCAAATCGGTGATCGTGGGAACGGTATACTCTGCCACAGATTTTTGCCCTTCACTCTGCCACGTGCCGCGGCCTATCCCCTACGCGCGCTACAAAATCTCTCTCACCTCATCCCTTGCCCTTGGAGTGCGGGGTCAAAACGCCTTGGCACGCGCCTTCTTATGCTCTTCCTGGCACTTAGCGTGGTTTTCGAAGACGTACTCGATTTGAACGTATCCCCTTGTGGCATCTATAGCCTTCGCCGAAAGAACGATGTTCTTGATGTTGTCCTTGAGACGAGCTTTAGAATCCTTATTCCATGCATAAGCATAATGCCTATCATTCTTGACGATGGCCATCATCCAGTATGATGGGTCGATCCATATGCTTCTTGGCATTATAAAGTCGAACTTATTACTTGGTCCGTAAACTGAAGATACTTGATCCTTCAACTCTTCAGTTTTCATCCGCAACTCACTACCAAACGAGCTTGTCTCTAGAATATCAGTCGACCCGCGAAGCAGGCAAACACCAGTTTCTGACGATGAAATTAGATTGTACACTCTCATATCTGGATGGGACCGTGGGAGACCAGAGCAGTCGTATGCCCCTGTCACGCCCTCGGCCGCCTTACACGTCGGGTAGTCTAGCGGATTGCTTCCCATTGTGACGCCGAATGGGCCGTCAGCCGCGACTGGCCCGGCGAGGAAGAGGGTCGCGCCGGCCAGTATGATCACTAGCCTCATCATACGTGCTGTTTCCTGCTCTTGGAGTGTGGGGTTAGCGGTATAGGGGCTCAGATTGCCGCGGGAAACGCGACCGGTCGAGCCTCCATCGCCAGCAAGGTGGCATTCCGCTTCGCCAAGGTCTCCCGATATTCCTGGGCCTCGATGTCCTTGAAGAACGGGGCACCTGGCGCCAGTCGCTTCACAGCGGCTTCGACCTCGTCGATCTTCGCTCGGAAGAACTCTTTGCGATAGTTGCGAGCGTTCACGCGGGTTGGTTCAAAGGCATTGTGGAGCGCCTTCTCCAGGGCCGGCGCGTCGTCGCTGTAGATGATCGCATGGGTATCGAACACGAAGGGGACGCTGGCGTCCCCGAGCTCCCGCACGCGGTCGGCAGGATCCAGGCGACGTGTGAGCCCGATCTTGATCACTTCGTCCCCGAACGAGCCCACGTTGGAGATAATGTAGACGTAGCCAGAGCGTGTCTTCTCCGCCATTGCCTGTGCCCGGAGCACCTTGGCGTGGGCGTCCTCTAGCTCCTTTTCGAGTAGGGCCACCTGACCCGAGTAAGCCTCGAGCTGAGCGCCAACGCTCTTCGCAGCCGCCGCCTTTGCCTTTTCGAGCATGCGCTGATAGCGCGCCTCCTCTTCCTCAGCGCGCTCCAGGTCGCGGACGAACTTCTGCTCCTCGCGCGCCGCCCGGGCGGCTTCAGCCTTCTCCTCGCGTTCCGCTTTCAGTTTCTCGCGGTATTCGTGCGTGAGGTACAGTTCCTTGAGCTTGAGCTTCAGGTAGTCGTTCGTGATGAAGATGTGATTCGACTCATTCAGCTTGTCGATCTGCACCTGTGCATTGGTGATGCGCTTCTCCATCGCGTTAACGTTATTCCAGCGTGTGTTGGCTATGGCGGCTTCGCATTCGTTGTTGAAGGCACGGAGCGTCAGGCGAATGTTCCTGTTGGTCATGGTTTGGCCTTTGGAGGCACTGCCATCGACCGCCCAGGTCGCCGTGCAGATGACGGCCGTCTTCAGCGACACCATGAGCTTCTGCTGTTCACGGACGGCAGCGATTGCGTCTTTGTATTTCTCGCTGTCTGTAAAGTCGAAGTGAGGTTCGTAGACCCCCATCTCGGCAAACGCGAGCTTCTCATCGAAGATCGCGACCTCTTTGATCAGACGATCGTAGACGGCTTTCTTCTCGTAGTAGGAAGAGCGAAGCCCCTCAATGCTGGACTGATGCTGCCGGATTTCGGCCTGAAGCCGCGCGACCTCTTCATCCATGCTGGTGATAGGTTTCAGGCGCTCGCCGAAGCTCTGGATCTTCGCATCGAATGCGACCCGCTCTGCGCGATGAGCCTTCCGCTGCCGGATGAGAAGGATGACAAAGTAAGCCGCGATCGCGAACAGCACCGCCGCAGCCGCCCCCAAAGCAAGGGTAACTTCCATCGACATCCCCCCGTCGTCTGAGCGCCAAGGTTGTGAAACTCGGCAGGGGAGTCAATCCGACGTGTGGCCTAGAGACGGAAAGCGGCCCACATGACGCGGCGGATCTCCCTTCGCCGCCCGGGGCGGCTTGCTGGTCACTGCGCCTTCGTCAGCCGCCTCACCGTCACTGGCAGCGGTTGGTGATCAAAAACAAACCGCACCAGTGCCAGTACCAAGACCTGCTTTCCGTCATCGGCTGAGAGGTCATGGGCGACCCGGAACGGCTGATATGCGGAGTTGCTAGACCGCGGCAGGAACTCGTATCCCCCTTCCGTGACCCGGACTTCTTTCACAGATCGCTCAACGAGGTGGCCGCCGTCCATCTCCCGTTGAACCACGACGTTCATGCCATCTGTGATCTCGATTCCGAGATCCTCCCACAGAACGCATACGATCACGTCGCCTTCGATGATTGGCTTCGGTCTGGCGCGATTCATCGAATCCCCGCCAACCCGGAAGGCAATCTGGCGCGCGAAGGGAAAGTCGGGATCCTTGGGCGCGGACACGTAGTCGTCAGGCAGCGGATCGAGCATGTGCTTCTCTACGAAGCTACCGGCCTGAACCCTGCCGTCCACTCGCACCATGCCGAGCTGCCGCGGCATTGGTTCTAGGTCGCCGACATCCCGAACTTTCGCCGCTGAACCGCTTGGGCGAGGTTCGCCTCGACCTGTGCCGAGCCATTCCGAGCTGACCTCAAGCACGCTCGCGGCCGCTCGCAGGTTCGCGGAGGACGGGTCGCTCTTCCCAGTCACCCACTGGCTGATTGCCGTGCGCGTGACGCCTAGCTCCCGTGCAAGCCGTGACTGCTTCCACTCACGCTGGGCTAGCGCCCATTCCAACCGTTCGCCAAACGTCTCCATAGCGATTTTGTAAAGCGGTCCTTGACAGCCGTCAGCATGAGTATCACTTGACAGATTGCTAAGTGATAAATTACAAACGGCGGGACTGAGAGGTTGGAGCATGAACGTCGTCGATCGCGCTATCGAGGCTTACGGGGGTGGAGCGGCGCTCGCCCGCCGCCTCGGGATCAGCAGAAACGCCGTTTCAGAATGGCGCGCAAAGCAGCGCATCCCGGTCGAGCGCGTGCTGGACCTGGAACGCCTGACTGGCATCCCCCGCCACGAACTTCGCCCCGACATCTATCCGGCCCCGCGGCAAGGCGAGGCCGCCTGATGCCTTCCCTCGTCCCTTTCCCCCTGGGGCCGAGCGGAGGTGCGCGGGTTGGGCATGCCCCAGCCATCGTCGCCGCCCGACCCGCGCATTCCGGTCCTCTCGTTGAGCACGTCTTCCACGCCAGCACCGTGCCGACCGCCTGACCACCCGTCACGTCAATTCAGTTCGAGAACGTTGCATGACCCCCTGGGACGAGAACACCGATCTGGAGAAGGCCATCAAGGCGGCCTTCGACGAGGACGTCGAGCAGCTCGGCGGCGTCACGGCATTCGCCCGGCGCACCCGGCTCGACGCGGCCCGCATCTCGCGCTGCACGAACATCAGCGAGGAGAACAAAGGTCACCAGGTCCCGGCCGATGTGATCCTGGATTCGATCCTGCAGCTCCGCCGCCGGGGAGGGGAGTCGCGGCTCCTGCAGCTCCTGGTGCACTGCTCGGGCAATCGTATGGTGCCTGCGGCCGAGCCGGTTGAGAACGGCGCGGCGCTCCTCAACCACGCGATCGACATCACGGAATCGGTCTCCGCCCTGCAGACCGAGCTCATGAAGGCCGCGGCCGACGGACGGACCGATCCTGCTGAGGTACAGCGCATCGTCGCCCGGGCTCGCAACGTCGCCACGGACGTAGCCGAACTGGAAAACGACCTCGGCGCCCAGCCCGCCAACGTCGTCGGCCTGCGGACCGGGAGGGCTTCATGACCCCCGAGCCCCGGACCCTCGAGGAGATGAACGCGCGCTTCCGCGCCGCCCGTGCCCGCATGGTGCGTGCGGGCCAGGAGTTCGAGCGCGGGAAGAGGGCTCCGGCCCCGGGCCCGAAGCCCATCCCGGCCGAAGAGCCCGCCCCCGCCCTCGTTAGTTTGGACGAGCAGATTTTCCAGGAGCAGCTCGAGCAGTACCGCGCGACCGTCGGCGACAAGCCGACACCCCGGCAGATCATTGCCACAGTCGCCGCTCGGCACGGCATGACGGCCTCCACCCTTCTGGGCCCCTCCCGTTGTCGGCCCGTGAAGACGGCGCGCTGGGAGGCGATCAGGGAAGTCCGGCTCGCTTTCCCGCACCGCAGCCTGCCGTGGCTCGCCCAGCAGTTCGGTCGCGACCACACGACGATCCTGCACGCGTTGCGCTCCATGGGGCTCCGGACCTGCGGGGAGGGGGCGTGATGGCAGGCCGCCGCAGCTACAGGGAGTCGGAGATCCAGACTTCCATCGTGGTCTTCTACCGACGGACCTACGCCGGGAAGATCCACCACGCCGCCAATGGCGGCCGCAGGGCCGCGGTCGAGGCGATCCGCTTCAAGCGGGAGGGCGTGGAGGCAGGCCATCCGGACCTCAGCATCTACTGCCAGGGGCGCGCCTACTTCATGGAGGTGAAGCGGCCGGGCGGCACCTACAGCTATCGCCAGATCGCCTACATCCGCGACCTTCGTGCCGACGGGTTCGACGTCGCCGAGGTCGAGAGTTTGGAAGAGGCCAAGGCCGCCTTCGAGGCCTGGGGTCTGCCGCCGAAGAGGGCGCGGGTCCGCTCCAACGCCGAATTGGCGACGGGGTTCTGACGATGAGCGAACGCAACATCACCTGCCCGGCCTGCGGCTACCCTCACGCTGCACCCGCTTGCGACAACCCAGCCTGTGAGGCGAACCCGCGCGTCACGCAGGCTCAGAAGGATTACTGGGCGACCGAGCGTGCGAAGCGCGCAGCACGCGCCGCGGAAGACGCCGAGCGTCAGCGCGCCCGCGACATTCACCGTCGTATGATGACAGGGGGCCGCTGATGTCCCTGTTCCAGGTCACCCATGGGCTGAACCGCGAAGGTCAGGAGGACGTGATCCGCCGGGCCCGCGGCACGCACGTCGGCATGGCCCACTTCGCCGGTACAGGTCCCGCAGGCCGCACCTGCCGGGAGTGCGTCTTCTGGATGAAGACGAGCACCTGGTTCGCGGAAGGCGGCAAGAACGGCGGCGGGCCACGCCCTGCGCCCTGCGCCCGCTATCAGCAGCTCACGCATCAGCGCGGCGGGAACGTGCCTCACGGCGCGTCTGCGTGCCGGCACTTTGCGGCGGCAGACCATCCCCAGCCGATGCAGCGGCCGCGGAGGGCGGGCGAGCATGAGTGAGCAGAAGAACACCTCTGTGACCGACCTGTCCGAAACCGTCGACGTCCTTGACGATGACGGGAGCGTCATCGCCAGGTCGTCCCTCCAAGCCCTGTGCAATGCGGTCCCCGTCGAGCGGACCGGTGACGTCATAACCGAGCTCCTGAGTGTCCTCACGAAGTGGGAAGCAAGCGAGATCGTCGTCGACCATCTCGAGATGGACATGCACCCGCTGCATGACGCTGTCGAGGAGGCGATATCCCTGCTGCGGCGCCGCGATCCTTCCGAAGCGCTCCTCGTCCTCGAGCGCGCCTTCTATCCGTCGATGACGGAAGCCCATGAAGCGGCGCGCCTGCGCGGCGAAGCCGGACGGGGGATGGGGCTATGAACGCTCACGCCCCCATCCCGAATCCCTTCGAGGCGCTGGCGGACACCCAGATCGTCGCGCCCGTCAAACAGCGGCTGAAGGCTGCCGAGGCCCGTGCTTCCCGCGCCGCCGAAGCCGAGAAGGAGCTGCGCGACGAGGAGAAGCTCGGCCGCCTGTACAGAAGATGGCGGCGACAAAAGGTGGAGGACCTCCTCACCGGGTCCTTCGGTCGTGAGGTGAAAGGCCTGTTGGGGTTCGTCCGCACCATGACGCTCTCCTCAGCCCCCGCCCTGATCCGCCTCGTGGAGCAGGCGACCTGGATTCAGGCAATGCCCTTGGACGCTCGGTTCGATCTCCTCCAGGAGATCAGCCGCCTTATCACCCTCCTCCGCCTCCGCGAGGGGCTCCCACCCTTCGACGACGATCTTCCCGGCGAGGAGCCTAAGGCCTTCTTCCAGATCAAAGATTTGATGGGGGTGAGGTGATGCTAATCAAGGCAATCCCCACCACCTACGGCGGCACGCGCTTCCGCTCGCGCCTGGAAGCTCGCTGGGCGGCGTTCTTCGACCTGTGCGGATGGACCTGGGACTACGAGCCCCTGGACCTCGAAGGGTGGTGTCCGGACTTCGTCATCAGGACGCCCCTGTGCCCGGTCTTCGTCGAAGTGAAGCCGGCAGAGCCCGATGGGGAAATGGCTCGCCTGCCGGAGTTCGCAAAGGCCGTTGCGCACTGGCGCGATGTCCAGGTTCTGCTGCTCGGAATGGCACCTCGGGGGCTGCCTGACTACCCCGTCGGGGCTCTCGCCGGCCCGCCTGCAGCGGCCGCGTATTCCTGGGCTGAGCTCGCACCCCTTCTCACGGTTCGTCGCCCTGTCGCTCTGTGGCGGCGCGCCGGCAACTCAGTGCAGTGGCGCAAACCGAAGAAGCTGCAGCGCGTGAATGGTCATCGCGTCTCTTCGGAGGGCCTGTTGTCATGATCCGCGACGCTCTGAACACCTATGCTCTCGCCTCCGCCCGCGAGTGGGAGACCGACCGCTCCCAGACGATCGGCGCGTCCGAGATCGGGCAGTGCGCCCGCAAGACGTTCTTCGCCAAGAACGAGGGAGATCACGTCTATGGCCGCGCGCGCGACGGCGACTTCTCCGACCGCTGGGGCGCCCGCGTGCGCGGCTCCGTCTACGAGAACCACTGGTGGGAGCCGGCGCTTCGGCGCGAGTTCGGGGACCGCCTCCTTTTCGCGGGGGCAGACCAGCGCACCTTTGTTGATGGCTTCCTGTCCGCCACGCCGGACGGGCTGATCGTGGGCCTGGAGCGGGACGTCCTCCGGCACACGGGGGTGGAAGACATCCTCTCCGACTGTTTGTTGGTCGAGTGCAAAACCGCGGACCCGCGCACCCGCCTCGACGAGGCGAAACCAGAGCACGTGTACCAGGTGCAGGTGCAGATGGGATTGGTGAGGGCGCGGACCTCACACCGGCCCTCCTATGCCCTTCTGTCCTACACCGACACCTCGTTCTGGGACGAAGTGAGGGAGTTCCCGGTCAAGTTCGACCCGGCCATCTTCTCCGCCGCTCAGGCTCGCGCCGTCTCGATCATGACGGCCACAGACGTCTCCTCCATCCGCCCTGAGGGCGTGATCGCAGGAGGGCGTGAGTGCGAGTTCTGCCCCTTCACGACGGCGTGCGGAAGACAGAGGGCCGCGAGGGTTCCGGAGGCGTCCTCCACCGTCGACCGCGCCCTCGCCGACCAGATCGCCGCCATGGCGCGCGACGCGAAGGAGCTCAAGACCTCCGCGGCCGCCCTGGAGCAGGACGCTCGCGAACTCGAGCACCAAATCCGCGATCTCCTGGCGGCCTCCGGTACCCGTCGTCTCTCGGCCCCTGGCGTCTCCGTCACATGGTCACCCGTCAAGGGCCGGCCCGCCTACGACATGAAGGGCATCCGTGAGGCGGCCGCCGCCGCCGGCGTGGATCTCTCTCGGTTCGAGACCGTCGGCGATCCTACGGACCGCCTGGTGATCACGATCAGCGAAGGGGAGGGGGCAAACAGCAGCGCCCCTTCGTCCTGCCTTTCCACCCCCATTCCGGCCTCTGCCGGGATCCCTGCGGCTGTGGCCGCATAGCAAAGCGAGAAGCGAGAAAACGATGAACCAGATGACAACGCGCTCCACCGGCACCGATCTGGCCGCCGGCTCTTCCAAGAACGCCTTCGAGGCGTATGCGGAATCTACCTCTCGGAATCGCATCGTCGGCGACCTCCTGAAGTTCTCGAAGGGCGAGTACACGGCCGGTCAGAACGGCGACGAGGTCGAGGAAGGCACCCAGCTCGTCGCCAACATGGACGAGCTGATGATCGGCTGGGTGAAGTGGGAGGACAGCAAGCCCGTCGACATGATCATGGGGCGGGTCGCTGAGGGCTATGTGCCGCCCAAGCGCGCCGAGCTCGGCGACACCGACGAGGACGAGTGGGAGGTCGATCAGGGTCAGCCGCGCGACCCCTGGCAGCTCACGAACTACCTCATCCTGAAGGCGACGGATAGCGACGACCTCTTCACCTTCGCGACCTCCTCAAAGGGTGGGCTCAACGCGATCGGCAAGCTTGCCGGGATCTTCGGCAAGCACATGCGCCAGCGTCCGGACCAGTTCCCGGTGATCGCGCTCAACGTCGATTCCTACAAGCATCCCAACAAGGCCTACGGGAAGATCTTCACTCCGAAGTTCGACGTAGTCGGCTGGGTCGGGAAGGAAGCCTTCGTGGAGGCGCTCGCCGCGGCCGACGAGGCTTCCGGAGAAGGGGGCGGGGAGGCGGACGAAGGCCCCGAGATCCCGTTCGAGGATCCGAAGCCCGCCACTTCGAGGGCTAGCGGCCGCAGCAAGGCCGCGGCCGCCGAGACGCGGTTCTGAAGCGCATCTGCCGGGAGGGGTGAGCAGACCCCTCCCGGCACCACAACAGATCGTAGACAGGCGCCAACCGCAACATGCCACCCCTCTCGGCCTCCGCCTCCTTCATCCGCCAGGTCTTCGGACCCGGCACGGTGAACCCTGTCTACCTGTCGTCGCTGGCCAATGCCGACGCTCGGGACCGGGAGCCGGGCGAGAAGCGCATCGAGACGAGGGATCTCGAGACCGTCGATCTGTTCGTCAGCAAATGGGATCGGAAGGACCGGGGCCTCTTCTTCTGCGTCTCCACCCTCCGCCCCGACGCCCGGCCGGAGAGGGCGGGAGGCTCGCCGAGGAGCAAGGTGAACGTCTCGGAGATCTCCCTCCTCCACGCCGACGTGGACCTGAAGAGTGTCGAAGCCACCCTCGAGGAGATCTCCGCGAAGGTCTCCACCCTCCCCTTGCCCCCTTCAGTTCTGGTTGCTTCCGGCAACGGCCTGCACCTGTACTGGCTCTTGAACGAAGGGCTGGAGGCAAATGAAGAGGTTGTCTCCCGCGTCGAGGCCGCCCTTCGCCTCCTCGCCGACCTGGTGGGGGGCGACCTCGCCGTCGCCCATCCCGCGGCGCTGATGCGGCTCCCCGGCACGCACAACACGAAGGATGGGGCGTGGAAGGAAGTGGCGGTCCTCTCCGCTCATTGGGATGCCCGTTACGAGCTTGGCGAGATCGAGGAGATGCTCTCCTACGTTTCACCGGTCGTCAGAAGAAAAATTAAGGAGGGCGCCCAAGGCCTCTCCGCCCCTTCTGTTGCTGCCAACCCCTTCCTGGAGGTGGCGGCCCGCCTCGGCTTCAAGCCGCCGATCGACGTCGAGCAGCGTCTCTCCGCCATGGCCTATCAGGGGGTGGGGGAGACGAGCATTCACTCTACCCAGCTTTCGGTGACGGCCTCCCTGCTGACGAAGGGGGTAGGCCTGGAGCAGGTGGTCGACACCGTCCTGGCTGCCACCCGTGCCGCAGCCGGCGCCGACGGCCGCAACTGGAACTGGACACGCGAAGAGCGCGCCATCCGGCGGATGTGCGAGGACTGGCAGAGGAAGAACCCCACGCAAAAACCCAGAGAGGTGACGCGAGCGCACCGTGGCGACGAGACCGTGCACGGAGAGGCGGGGGAGGCCTCTGCTGCTTCAGCCTCTTCTGTTTTTGCCACCGGCACCGGCACCGTGGTGCACCTCGAGGAGAGGCGCAAGAAGAAGGTCAAGAAAGAAACCTCCTCCCCCGACGCCATCCCGGTGATCGTCGCCGACGGGGTGGTCGAAACGATCCGCCGGGACGGCGGCGACATCCTGCTCGCCGAGGGCGAGATCTGGATGTACCGCGACGGGGTCTGGACCGCCCTGTCGCCCTCCGACGAGCAATGGCTGCGCACGCTCGTGCAGCGCGGCTGCGACGCCATGGGGCGCGCTGGCGACAGCAAGGTCGCGAACGCAGCCTGGAAGCGGCTGAACGAGCATCCCGACCTCTACCTCCGCGAGGTGCGGTGGAACGGCGGCGACGTGATCGCGGCCGGCAACGGCATGGTCGACCTCCGGTCCCGAGCCTTCTCTCCTCACGATCCGTCCCACTTCGCGCGCAGCAAGGTCGGCGTGTCGTTCGAGGCCGGGGCTCAATGTCCCCGCACCCTGCGCTTCCTGGAGATCTGCTTCAGGGACCGCTCGGACCTCGAGCGCCGCGAGATCGTCGCCGTGATCCAGGAGTGCTTCGGTGCCGCCCTGGCGATCCGGGTGCTCGCGCGCGAGCAGCGGAAAGCCTTGTTTCTCAAAGGCCCCTCTCGGACCGGCAAGACGCAGCTCGCCACGATCCTGCGGCGGCTGATCGGCGACCCAATCGCTTCCCCTTCCATCGTCGACATCTCGAAGGAGTTCGGCCTCCAGACCCTGCATGGCGCGCGCGCCTGGGTCCGCGACGACGCCGTGAACGAGAACGACGAAATCGACGGCGCCCGCTTCAAGAACGTGGTGACGGGCGAGCCGCTCGACGTGAACCGGAAGGGCCGGACCTATTTGCGAACCTCCTTCGAGATTCCCGTCCTCCTGACCACGAACGTCATGCCGCGGGCCCGGGACGCCACGGAGGCGATCTACAACCGCTCCATCGTGATCGACATGACGAACGTCGTTGAGGAGCACCAGGTCGAAGAGCTCAGGCGGGAGCTGGGAGTCACGGGCACCGCGGGCCTCGCGGAGACGCTGGTCGAGCTCGAGGGGCCCGGCATCCTGAACTGGGCGATCGAGGGCCTGGACCGCCTGCGCGCCCGCGGCCGCTACCTCCTGCCGGCAAGCATCCTGCAGGCGATCGACCGCTTCAAGGACGACAACAGCCCGATCTCGGCCTGGGCGCGCGTCGCCGTACAGCCCGACCCTGAATCCATGGTGTCGCGCAAGGACCTTCGCTGCTCCTTCAACGGCTGGCAGCTTGAGGAGCAGGGGCATGACGCGCGCGCGCTCGGCGCCCACAAGTTCACGCCTCTCCTCCGCTCCGTGGCGCCTTGGGCCGACGTGGACGGCTATCAGGGGCATGCAGGCGAGCGCTTCGTGACGGGGATCAGGCTGACGAGCGCAGGCCTTCGTTATTGGCAGGAGCACTCTGACGCCCCCCTCAAGAACGGCTGCGCAGGCCTTGCGCAGACCCAGGAGGGCGTGAACCGCCGCTCGGAGAAGGGGGCGGGAAGTGGGGAGGAGAAAGCTCCGCTTCGGCAGGGAGGTCTGCGCGATGCGAAACCACGATTCTAACCCCGCCTCTGACCTCGCCACACATCCCGCAACACTTCACGCCACAGAAGTGTGGCGGCAACAGACCGAAGTGTTGCGCGCGAAAATTGGGGTCACACTTCGGTGTGTTGCCGCCCCCGCATCTGTTGCGCAAGTGTTGCGCCAATTCGGCTTGTCCGTCAATGGCTTAGCCTCTAGCGCAACACTTCAACACTTCTTTTTAGTTCTCTCAGAAAACCTCAACAAGAAGGATAAAAGAGTATGTCTATAGGAGCGGGGAATACGCGCGCGCGAGGAAGTGGGGCGTGGCCCCGCATCCCCCGGGGGTGGGAGTGGGGAGGGCGAGACTTCGGGGGCCGAGGCTTCTGTCTCGGAGGGCGCCATGCAGGCTGATCGTGTGACGCGAGGCATAGAGCGGTTCGAGCGCCGGCTGAGAAAGCTCGTCCAGGAGATCACGGAGGCGGCGACGACCTTCGAGAGTCGGTGGACGATGAGCGCACTAAAGAGGGTCGATCCGGATCTAGCGCACCGCCTGAACGAGCAGCTCGATCTCTGGCATCGGGCCTCCGTCGAAGGTGACGAGGACGACATCGAGATTCAGGGGGCGGCGCTGGTCAGGGGGTACCGTAAGGCTGCGGAGTGCATGGAAGCGAGCGGGGCGGGGGACGACGCCTACTTCGTGGGGAGGTGTTCGAAGACCGGGGTGGTGCTGGCCATCGGTCATCAGAAGGCCGCCGCGGAGCGGGCAGGGGAGACAGGGGCTGTTTGGATCTCCCCTGACGAGGTCGCGGAGCTGCTGGGCGGGGTGGAGGGCCTGAGGGCTTTGTTGGCCGTGAAGCGCGCCTGGCCGGGGTCTGAGGTCGTCCGAGTGGAGGGGTAAGGCAATGGCGAAGAAGAGGCCGAAGGGCCCACCCAAGAGGAAACAGAACCGGGCCCGTGAGGCGCGCAAGAAGGCGGTTCAGCGGATCCGCGTCCGCCTCGATCGGTTCAAGGTTGACGATCAGCGATCCTGGCACCTGCTGCGTGCGCGGCCGCGGTGGGCCCGGCGCATGATGCAGGACCTCGCGAAAGCAGGGATTCCCTGCTTCGAGGCGTCGGAAGAAGTCAGGGTCGAGCGGCGTGGCCGGATCGTGGACATGCGCGTGCCGATCCTGCGCAGGGTCGTGTTCGTGGGCGTGGAGAGCGCCGACGAGCGCGCGAAGGCAGAATCTCACCCGGGCCTCGATCGCATCCTCCGTCGGCCGGATGGGGCGGTGATGCGCATTCCCCCCGCGGAGCTGCAGCGGTTCTGCGATCTCGTTACGGGCGAGGCCATGACGGAAGCGGAATTGGTGGGAGCCCTGCTCGCGATCGGTGCCGAGGTGCGCGTGATCGACGGGCCGTTCGCGTCATTCCCTGGCGTGGTCGAGGACGCCGACGAACGCACCGGTCGCTACAAGGTCGGCGTGTCCATCTTCGGTCGCGTTACTCCTGTGGAATTGGAGGCGTCTCAGGTCGAGGCCGCTTGACAGGATTCCGGTCCTGTGGGCAGGCTTTGTGTCAGGTTTACGGGATTGGCCGCTTCATTGTTCGAAGCCGCCCTTGGAGCACCGGGTTGACGCCCGGTTGTCATCCCGCACCGGCCCACGGCACCACCGAGGCAACAGGGTAACTGCGCCCCGAGCGATCGCATCGCCGGGGCTTCGTCACGTTCGGAGCACGCCCATGCCCGACGACTTCGACGGCCGCCCCCTCGTCCTCGCCCTCCTGTGCTCCATCGTCGCCGGAGCCGTGGGCTTCGCGCTGGGCGTGATGGTGGGGTGAGGGGCTGAGGCGGAGATAGGCGGCCGTGTGGGGCGCTTCCGTAGAGACATCGCCTCACGCAGCCAGGCTGACCGAGCCTCTGAAGGGAAGTCAGGCAGCTGCGCGACGAATGGATGATTGTTTAGAGATCGAAGAAGTCGGCGCTGTTTTTATAGATGATGATCCCGAACGTGTCAGTTACTTTGAAAGAATCGGGGTTTTTGTCATTGAATCTGATATCGGGATTGCTCGATGATTCAGGGCCGTCATATCTGTGATTGAGCGTGTTTAGAGAACGCTCAGTTTTGTGTGCGATCCAAGGCTCAGCGACAATTTTCAACTTGATCGCTACGACTCCAGCATCAGTTTCGAAGGAATCATTGATTTTGACCTTAAACCGCTCGCCCTCGAAAATAAATGTGCCACCCTCGCCGGTGTCGGCAACTTGAAAGATCAAGTCTTCTATTTCATTCGCTCTTGCCAATTTATTTCTCCATATCGCGAAAGCTAAGCATCGGCGAATTTGTCTTCGCGCGCAGTTAGGTCAACAGACCCCTACACTGCGCCTGAATATTCAAGCTAGTCAATATAGATACACAAGGTCACGCAGAGGAATCACCATGGCGCTCACGGACAAGCAGCGCCGGTTCGTTGAGGATCGGTTCTATGCCGAGAAGCTTGGCGCCTTGCGGGATCTCGCGCGCCACCTCGGAATGACCGAGCGTCTTTCGTCTAGCTTGCGGCACCAGATCAGCCCAGAGGCCTACACCGAGTACGTTGTCCTCGCGATGATCGGGTTGGTCCTCCCGGGCCAACAGTGGTGGCAAAGGGCTGCCTGCGGACAGATCCTTGACTACCTCCTCCCGGAGTGGCGGGCAAACGCCGTACCGGAGGTGCTCGGGCCGATCCTCGATCGGAATGCGCCCGAGGTTAGAGCCTGGCGGCAGGCTGTGCTGGACCGGGACGGTCATGCCTGTGTTCACTGCGGTGCAACAGAGCGCCTTCAAGCACATCACATCCTGCGCTGGTCGGATGAACCTGCCGCGCGGATCATAGTCGGTAACGGGATCACTTTGTGCGAGGCCTGCCACATCGCCGAGCATCATGGGTCGAGCGATGGCAAACAGGACAACTAGGACACCTAAAAAAGAGGCCGCGTTCCTTGATGCGCTCAGGGACGGCAAGTCCGTGTCCGCCGCTTGCGTCGATGCAGGCTTGACCCGTTCGCGGGCCTACCAGTGGCGCACCGAGGACGAGGCTTTCGCCAAGGCGTGGGACGAAGCGGTCGAGGAGGGCACCGACCGCATGGAGGACGAGGCGTATCGCCGGGCCGTTCAGGGCACGACGAAGCCGGTCTACCAGCAGGGTCGAAAGGTCGGTGAGGTCCAGGAGTTCAGCGACACGTTGATGATCTTCATGCTGAAGGGGCGCCGGCCGGAGAAGTTCAAGGATCGGGTCGCGAACGAACTGACGGGCCCCAACGGCACGCCTCTCGCTCCGCCGGTGATCCAGTTCGTTCGAGATGCAGATCCGGCTTAGTGGGCCGCAGCACGACATCGTGACGGCAGAGGAGCAGTTTCCCGCGTTCGTCGGCGGGTTCGGCAGCGGTAAGACCCACGCCGGCGTGGCCAGGATCCTGGCTCGCAAGCTTCAGTACCCCGGACAGGACGTCGCCTATTACCTGCCGACGTACGACCTGGTGAAGCGTACGGGGTTTCCGCGGGTCACCGACATGCTGCAGGCGATGCAGATCCCGTTCACGCTCAACAAGAGCGATGCCGTGATCGAGGTCGGGCGGTTCGGGCAGGTGATCTTCCGGACCATGGACACGCCGGAGCGGATCGTCGCCTATGAGGTGGCCGACAGCCTCGTCGACGAGCTCGACACCCTGCCGACCGACAAGGCCCGGGACGTCTGGAACAAGATCATCTCGCGCAACCGGCAGAAGAAGCCGGACGGCAGCCTGAACACGGTGGGGGTGGCCACCACGCCTGAGGGCTTCCGCTTCGTCTACGAGCGGTGGCGCAAGAACCCCGCGCCTGGGTACCGCCTCATCAAGGCGTCGACGATGAGCAACGCCAGGAACCTGCCCGAGGGCTACATCCAGTCACTGCGCGACAGCTACCCTTCGGCGCTCCTGGCGGCCTACCTCGATGGCGAGTTCGTCAACCTGAACTTCGGGTCGGTCTACCCCGAGTACGATCGGCAGGCCCACAACACCGATGAGCGGATCCAGGGCAACGAGCCCCTTCACATCGGCATGGATTTCAACGTCACGCGGATGGCGGCTGTCGTCTACGTCCTCAGGGGAGGGTGGCCGCATGCCGTCCAGGAGCACCTCGACGTGTTCGACACCCCGGCCATGATCGGTCTCATCAAGGCCCGGCACGCCGGCCACTCGATCTTCGTCTACCCCGACGCCTCGGGCAAAGGCCGCCGCTCGAACGACGCCAGTGTCTCGGACATTGCACTCCTGAAGCAGGCCGGATTCCACGTCCTCGTGCACCCCTCCAACCCTGCCGTGAAGGACAGGGTGCTCGCCACCAATGCCCTCCTGAAGGCGGGCCGCCTCTTCGTGAGCGTTGACGGCTGCCCCGGGCTGGCCGAGGCCCTGGAGCGTCAGGCCTACGACAAGAACGGCGAGCCCGACAAAGCCTCCGGGCTCGATCACGTCATCGACGCGGCGACCTATCCGGTCGCCTACCGGCATCCGATCGTGAAGCACACCGCGGCTCCCGTGTTTGGCAGGTATCGATGATTCCGGAAGATGCCACTCCGGCAACGACCTCCGCCGACTACAAGGCGATGAGCGGCTTCTGGGAGCTCGTCAGCGACATCCTGGCCGGTGTGGAGCGCATGCGCCTTCGGGCGTCGGTTTACCTCCCGAAGTTCGTCGAGGAGAACCCTGACCTCTACAGCCTGCGATGCAAGAACGCGCCCCTTACAAATCTGTATGCCGACATCAGCCGGAACCTGGCGAGCAAGCCATTCAGCAAGACGGTGGACATCAGCGACGATGCTCCCGAGGTGCTGGCCGGCAAGCTGAACGAGCAGACGAAGCTCCGCACCGGCGGTCTGGTCGACGATATCGACGGACAGGGCAACAGCCTGCACGTCTTCGCCTCCGACGCGTTCAAGGCTGGGATCGACAAGGGGATTTCCTGGATCTTCGTCGACCACACGCCGGCCCGGCCGAACCCGGGCGGCCGCCCGTTGACGAAGGCCGAGGAGCGGGAGCAGGGCCTGCGCCCCTACTGGGTCCATGTGCCCTGCGAACGCCTTCTGGCGGTCTACAGCACGTTCGTCGGCGGGGTCGAGGTCCTCACCCATGCACGCATCGCCGAGGATGCGGTTGTCCGCGACGGCTATAGGGAGGTCGTCAAGAAGCGGGTCCGCGTGATCGACAGGCCCGTGACGGCGGAGGCCGCAGATGGGCGCCCGGTTGCCCTGGGGCCCGCCGTCTGGAACTTGTTCGAGGAACAAGAGGACAAGACGACCGCGCGCAAGACCTGGGTGAGCATCGGGACGGGCTCCTACTCAATCGGCGTCATTCCGCTCGTGCCTTTCATCCCAGGCAAGCGGCATGGCACCTCGTTCGTGGTCGACCCTCCTCTTCGCGACCTTGCTCATATGCAGCTCGAGGAATTTCAGCAGGAATCGAACCTCAAGGAGGTGAAGACCCTCACGGCCTTTCCGATGCTGGCAGCCATTGGCGTGCAGCCCACGGTCACCGACCCGGAGACCGGGAAGACCAGGGACATGAAGATACCGATCGGGCCGAGCTCGGTGCTGTTCGCACCGCCCGACCCGACCGGTAATCACGGCGATTGGAAATTCGTCGAGCCGAGCGCGGAATCGCTCAAGTTCCTCAAGGAGGACCTCGCCGCGTTCCGGCAGGAGATGCGCGACCTCGGCATGCAGCCGTTGCTCGCGGCCAACCTCACGGTGGTCACCACCGCGAACCTGTCGCAGAAGGCCTCGTCTGCGGTCCAGGCGTGGGCCATCCTCTTCAAGGACACCCTCGATCGCTGTCTCGCCCTGACGTCGAAGTGGCTCGGCCTCTCGGACACCACCACGGCGAAGGTGCACACCGATTTCGCGGTGGACGTGAACGCCGACGGCGACCTGCCGGAGCTGCTGAAGGCGCGCGTCGCCGGCGAGATCTCGCGGCCAACCTACTGGAGCGAGCTGCAGCGCCGCGGGAAGCTCGGGCCGGAGTTCGATCCGGAGGCAGAGGGGGAGAGGCTCAGGACCGAACCGGCGGACCTGACGGGCCAACCCTTGCCGCTGGGCCCTGGCGGCACCCTGCCGGATAATAGCGGGTCCGCGGCCGCATGATGGACCAGAGGACGTCCGCGGCGGACATCGTTGCGGACGAGGTCAGGGCCCATGCCATCGACCTGATGCGGTTCGACGCGCAGGTGCGCCGGGAGATCCTCGGCGTCCTGATCGAGCTGGAAAGGGACCTGGTTCGGCAGCTCATCCAGAGCGAGCTCGAGGCGCCGCTCTCGTCGGCGACCACGGTGCGCCTGCAGGAGATGCTCGAGCACGTGAGGGCGAGCATCTCCTCGGCCTACAACGAGGCCGACGGCCTGCTCCGGAACGAGCTCGCTCCGCTGGCGGAATCGGAGACGCGGTTCACCGCCGCGGCGCTCCGCAAAGGGGTGACAGCCGCCTTCGATACTGTCTCGCTGTCGGCCGTCCAGGTCCAGGCCATCGCGAGCGACGTGCTGATCGACGGGGCGCCAACGCGGGAGTGGTGGAGCCGGCAGGCAGGGGACGTCCTCAACCGGTTCAAGGACCAGGTCCGGCAGGGCATGGCGGCAGGGGAGACGAACAGCGATATCGTGCGTCGTATCCGTGGCGGCACGAAAGGCGGAGAGCCGGTCAGGGGTGTGATGGAGATCGCCCGGCGGAACGCCGAGACGCTGGTCCGCTCCTCTGTCCAGGCGGTGGCGAACCGGGCCCAGATCGACACCTACCGGGCGAACGGCGATCTGGTGAAGGCGCTCGTGACCCTCGTGACCCTGGACGGGCGGACGAGCTCCACCTGCATCGCCCGCTCGGGCCTGCGGTACACGCTCGAGGGCAAGCCGATCGGCCACAAGGTGCCGTTCCTCGGCGGGCCTCCTTACCACCCGAACTGCCGCACCGTGATGGTGCCGCAGCTCAAGAGCTTCCGGGAGATCGGGATCAACGTTCCGGACGTGCCGGCCTCGACCCGGGCTTCCATGGACGGCCAAGTGCCCGCTGACATCTCTTTCGCGGACTGGCTCAAGACGAAGCCGGCTGCCTTCCAGGACGACCTCCTCGGCGCCGGCAAGGCGCGGCTCTGGCGGGAGGGGCGGATCGATCTCGCTGACCTCATCGACCAGAGCGGCCGGCCCCTGACGCTGAAGCAGCTCGAGGAACGACACCCGAACTGACCGCAGGCCACCGCCTGCCACTCTTTCGCTCGGCGCCCACGGCCCGGGCGATCACGGCCGCGCGCCTGGAAGGGCAGCGGCGCCCGGGCCGGAAGGCTCATAGCCGGGGCGGATGCCCGAAGGACCCCCACCATGAAACTCAAGACAGTCGAGGTGAACGGCAAGACCTATGCCGAGGTCGACGGCGACAAGCCCGTCTACGTCCATGCCGACGGTAAGGAGGTGGCGTTCGACGCACCCGCCACCGTCGCGACCATCTCCCGCCTGAACGGTGAGGCCAAGGGCCACCGTGAGGCCAAGGAGGCCGCCGAGGCGCAGCTGAAGGCCTTCGAAGGGATTGAGGATGCCGAGGCCGCCAGGAAGGCCCTGGAGACGGTCAAGAACCTCAAGGACGGGGACCTCGTCACCGCCGGCAAGGTCGAGGAGATCAAGGCCGCGGCGAAGAAGGCTGCCGAGGATCAGGTCGCTCAGGCCGCCAAGGCCAGCGGGGAGAAGATCAAGACGCTCGAGACCGACCTCGAGAAGGTCACCGGGCAGCTCTATTCCGAGAAGGTCGGCGGCGCGTTTTCGCGCAGCAAGTTCATCTCCGACAAGGTCGCCATCCCGGCCGACCTCCTGCAGGCCCAGTTCGGCAACCGCTTCAAGGTCGAAGAGGGCAAGATCGTCGCCTACGACCCGAACGGCTCCAAGGTCTACTCCCGCGCCAAGCCCGGCGAGATCGCCGAGTTCGATGAGGCGCTGGAGATCCTGGTCGACGCCTACCCCCATCGCGACGCCATCCTGAAGGGCTCGGGAGGCAACGGCGGCGGCTCGCGCCCAAGCGGGGGAGGGGGCGGCACCGGCTCCAAGACGATGACCCGCGCGCAGTTCAATCAGCTCGACCCCTCCGCTCAGATGAAGGCGATGACGGTCGACCAGATCCAGGTCGTCGACTGACCTGACCCGCTGCCGGCCGCGCGACCCGGCTCACCAAGCGCGACTGGCCAGACCCTGGATGGGGGAAGGCGCTCGGGTCGGATGACCCATTCCGCACGATCCAACCATTCAGAAAGGGCGCCCTATGGCGAACAACATCACTGCCATCATGCCGAGCATCTTCGCCGGCCTGAACGTCGTCTCCCGCGAACTGATCGGGATGATCCCGGCCGTCCAGCGCGACGCCACCATGGAGCGCGCCGCGGTCGGCCAGACCGTGACCGTCCCCGTGGTGCCGGCCGCCACCGGCGGCAACATCACCCCGGCCTCCGTTCCGCCGGACGACGGCGACGTCGTGCTCGGAACGCAAGCCGTCGCGATCACGAAGTCCAAGTACTCGCCCGTTCGCTGGAACGGCGAGGAGCAGCGCGCGCTCGGCCCCGGCGGTCAGTACAATCGCGTGCTGGCCGACCAGTTCGCCCAGGCCTTCCGCTGGATCGCCAATCAGGTCGAGGTCGATCTTGTGGCTGCAGGCTACAAGGCCGCCTCGCGTGCCTATGGCACGGCTGGCACCGCGCCCTTCGGCACGGCAGGCGACCTGACTGACTTCGCGGGCGTGAACCGCATCCTCGACGAGAACGGCGCGCCGCAGGCGGGACGTACCCTCGTCGTCGGCTCGGCCGCGCGCTTTAACCTGGAGGGCAAGCAGTCCATCCTGTTCAAGGCCAACGAGGCCGCGACGGACGATCTGCTGCGCCAGCGCGTGCTCAACCAGGTCATGGGCTTCCGGCTGGGCTACAGCGCGGGCGTGCCGCTCCACACCAAGGGCACCGGCACCGGCTACCTCGTGA
The DNA here is from genome assembly GCA_036263675.1 of Microvirga sp. Lineage (GTDB taxonomy): Bacteria > Pseudomonadota > Alphaproteobacteria > Rhizobiales > Beijerinckiaceae > Microvirga. The sequence continues at coordinate 138,453 of DATAGO010000039.1, forward strand.
ACAACGTCTCTGGGGAGGCCGTCGGCGACACCTCCATCGTGGTCGACACCGGGACCGGCACGGTGGCGGCGGGCGACGTGGTCACCTTCGCGGGCGACACCAACAAGTACGTCAGCGCCGGGCTCACCGGCAGCGCTCTGGCGCTCAACCGCCCGGGCCTGCTCGTCGCAGCGGCGGACAACACCGCCATTACGGTCGGCAACAACTACACCGCCAACCTCGCCTTCACCCAGGACGCCATGGTGCTGGCGGCCCGCGCTCCGGCGGCTCCGGAGGGCGGCGATTCCGCGATCGACGCGCAGCTCGTCACCGATCCCGCATCCGGCATCGTCTTCGAGGTCCGCCAGTACGCCGAGTACCGCCGCATGCGGTGGGAGGTCGGCCTCGCCTGGGGCGTCGGCGTCGTGAAGTCGGAGCACATCGCGATCCTGATGGGTTGATCGCGGCCGCATCGATCTGGCGCGGTCTTCGCCGCGTCATCCCTCTCTTTGCATCTCGAAAGGACCGGCCATGAGCCAGGTGGAAACCATCCGCATCAAGAGCGGCGACAGCTTCGCCATCATCAACAAGTCGGACTTCGACCCGAAGCAGCACACCCCCTTCGACGCCGAGGCCAAGGAAGCCGCCGGCAACGACGGCCTGACCGACGAGGAGCGCAAGCTCTACGCCGAGCTCGACGCGAAGCGGAAGGTCGCCGGCAACTTCGGTCAGACCGGCGGAGCGGGCCTCGACGCGACCGCATCCGTGAAGAACCCAAGCGGCACCTACAGCGAGCCGACGCCGACCGACGTCCGCTACCCCGACAAGCAGGCGACCGAGTTCGAGAACAACCTCGGCGCCTTCGTGGACAAGTCGGCCGCCCAGATGCGCGAGGCTCGAGGCATGGAAGACCGGCCGGGCGGCATCAAGCCCGAGGTCGCCGATGCCGTGGCGAATGCCGAGGCTGCCGCTGCTGCGATCCGCGAGGCGGCCACGTCGGGCGGCACGGGCACAGATTCCGGCGTCGTGAACATCCCCGAGAACTGGCGGGAACTGCCCTGGCAGCAGAAGCGTTCGCTCGCCTCGCAGGTGTCGGACGGTCCGGTCCGGAATGGTGACGACGCTGACAAGGCGATCGAGGCAGAGCTCGAGCGGCGCGGCCAGGCGTGACCAGGACGGTCCACCTCGTGACGGTCCCGGAGGAAGCCTCGGCCAAGTGCGCCGAGCTCCTCCGGGAGGCTCTCGCCATCGCGGAGGCGGGTCGCATGCGGGCCGTCTGCATCGTGACCATGGAAGAGGGTCGCGAAGTCGGGAACCGGTGGAGCGCTGAGCACAGCTTCATGGAGCTCGTCGGCGCTCTGACGGTCGCCCAGCGCGACATTATCGAAGACGCGAGCAAGGCCTGACGGATGGCGCTGATCGTCGAAGACGGTACCGGAATGGACCTCGCCGAGAGCTACGCCTCGGTCGAGGAGATGGACGCCTATGACGTCGCGCGGAACGCGCCGGCCGAGGCTGTCGATCTCGCGGCCCAGGAGCGGGCCTTGCGGCGCGCCACGGCCTGGATCGAGGCGACCTACCACGGCCGCTGGAAAGGGCGCCGTGCGACGGCCCTGCAGGGCCTGGCGTGGCCTCGTGTCGGCGCTGTGGACCCCGAAGGCTTCTCCATAGCCTCCACTTCCGTGCCTCGGGCCGTGAAGCACGCCACCATCGAGGTCGCGATCGCGATCCTGGAGGGCGCCAGCCTCGACACCCGGCCGGACCAGACGGCGGCCGTCTCCCGGAAGCGGGTTAAGGCGGGTCCTGTCGAGACCGAGACGGAGTACGCGCTCCCGGCCCGCTCGCCCCGCTTCTCGCGTGTGGACGGGCTCCTGGTAGGCCTGATCGACGCCACCTCGAACTTCGTCGGCACGGCCGTGAGGGTGTGATGAGCACCTCCGTCGCCGCCATCGCCAAGGAGGCCTTCGACGCCGCGGCCGCGGAGTTGCCCGACGTAATCAAGACGGGCACGCTCAGCCGGGCCGCGGGCTCCGACACCTACAATGCGGCGACAGGCCAGTACGTCGCTACGGCCCCTCAGACCGCCTCCGGGCGCGTCCTTTTCGCGACCGAGCAGCTTGGATCGGCCGCCGATCCCTTCCCGGGCTATGTGGCGAGCCAGAACGAGGACCTCGTCTACCTCGAGGGCTTCTCCCTCATCCCGGTCGAGAATGACCGCATGACCGTTTCGGGCACCGTCTTCGCTGTGGTCCGAGGCAGGGACCTCCTGCGGGCCGGCGGCCTCTCGGCCGCCATCGTGAGGCCGGTCTGATGGCCAACGCCCGCGAGTTCGGCCTTCACCTCGACGCTCTGTCTAAGGAGCTCGTTGAGGACAAGGTCGTAGAGGTGACGCGATTCATTGCCCTGGAGGCCCTGCATCGCGTCGTGATGAAGTCGCCGGTCGGCAACCCCGACCTGTGGCGGCCCAACCAGGTTGTTCACCTCAAGAGGGCGGTGACCGCTGGCGAGAACGAGGCATACAACCGGGCGAACCCCGGGCGGCGTCGCAAGGCGACGAGCACCGCTTCCATGAAGAAGCAGATCCCGCTGGCGGTCGGCAAGGGCTACGTCGGCGGCAGGTTCCGAGCGAACTGGCAAGTCGGCATAGGTTCACGGCCGGCAGGCGTGATCGATGCTGTCGACCCTTCGGGGCAAGCCACGATCGCCGCCGGATCAGCCGTCATTGCGGGTCTGACCGACAAGGTAGCCATCTATCTTGTCAACAACCTGCCCTACGCCGACCCGCTTGAGAACGGCCACAGCAAGCAGGCTCCGATGGGTATCGTCGCCGTGACGATCGCCGAGCTCAACACCCATTTCCGGAGCCTCTGATGGGCTACGCGAGCGAGCGGGAGGCGATCGAGGGGCGGTGGGAGACGTCCTGGAACAACAGGACCCGCACAGCCTATGAGGGCCATTCCTTCGACCCGCCGAAGAACGCCGCCTGGTGCCGCCTGACGATCCGGAACGGCGAGGCCCGGCGCGTGTCGACCGGCTCCCCCGGCTCGAACCTGCACCGGCACGTCGGCGTGATCTTCGTGGAGATCTACACCCCGGGAGGACAGGGGACCCAGGCCGCCCGCGTCCTCGCGGATCACGCCCTCGCCGTGTTCCAGGGCGCGCAGTTCGCGAACATCACCTGCGACACCCCCTACGTCTCGAACACTGGCCAGGAATCTCCCTGGCTCGTCATGACGATCATCGTCCCCTTCCACCGCGACGAGCTGTTTTAGATCCGCTCGCCTCTCTAACCTCACAGGAGCACACCATGGCCTTCGCTTCAGGCGCAGGGATCCGCGTCGCATACATCGCGGAAGCAACCTACGGCACCACCCCTGCCACGCCGACCCTCAAGTCGCTGCGCACGACCGACGGCGGCATGCGCACTAACAAGCGCACCGGCACGTCCGCCGAACGGCAGCCCGACCGCAACGTCCGGGATCAGTTCCTCCTCGGCCTGGGCGCCAGCGGGTCCTACTCGTTCGAGCTGACCTACGCGACCTGGGACGATCTCCTGGAAGGCGCTCTGTTCGGCTCCTGGTCGACCAACGTCCTGAAGAACGGCGTCACGCGCAAGTCATTCACGGTCGAGGAGACCATCGAGCTCGGCGCCACGGATTCGTTCCGCCGCTTCACCGGCTGCATGGTCAACGGCTTCTCGCTCGACATCGGCGCCCAGGAGCGCGTCACGGGGTCGATCAGTCTCCTGGGCCAGAAGGAGACGCTCGCCACGGCGGCGATCACCGGGGCAACCTACCCGGCCATGAACGACAACCCCGTCTCGACTGCCTCGGCGAACGTGGCGAGCATGACGGTCGGGTCCATCACGCCGGCGCCTCGGGTCCGCCGGATCCGGTTTGACACGACGAACAACCTGCGGGAGCGTCCCGAGGTCGGCTCGAAGTTCTCGGCCGAGTTCGGGGAGGGCCGGTTCGAGCTCTCCGGCACGCTGGAGTGCTATTTTGAGAGCAACGACCTGTACCAGGCGGTGCTCGATCACGGCAGCGCCGCGATCTCCTTCACGGTCGGCGTCGACACGGGCGAGAAGTACACCTTCCTGATCCCGAAGGCGGTTCTCGGCGACGGCGACGTCACGGCCGGCGGGAACGACGATGACATCATGGTCATGATCCCGTTCCAGGGCGTCTACGACGCCACGGAGGCCTGCACCCTGAAGATCACGCGCGCGGTCGCCTGATCGGCGCGCCGAGGCCCCACCGGAGCAAGGAGCACCATCATGAAGACCGTCGTGATCAGCGAAGCTTTCACGGGCTATCCGAACGGCAAGCGGCGCTCGTTCGCCAAGGGCGAGGAGGTCGAGATCGCGGTCGCCTACGCCGATCTCCTCATCGAGAAGGGACATGCGCGAGAGAAGCCCTCTCCCGCGCCGGCCGAGGCGCCCGCTTCCGTAGTCGAGCCGTCAGCCCAGAAGCCAAAGAGGTGAGGGCGGGCCCCTCAACCTCCCGGACGTCCGGGTGTAGGAGCGGAGGCGCGGCAATAGGCCCGATGCTAGGCAAGTTGTGTGCAACATAGCGATTTTGTAGGGCTGCCGCTCAAGCCCACGAATGGGCAAAGGTTTGGGGGCACAATGGCTGGGACGTTCCACTTTACTGACGATATTGGGCATGGAGGCAGCGGGGAAAGCCTAGCAATACCGACAGCAGGAGCAGGATCGCCTGCGTCTTACCAAGAAGGAACAGGGTCGATGCTTGCTCTCGCCCTGCCTCCGCTGGCTGTGACGAGCGTTAGCTCGAGCCGCCCTGACGCCTCTCTGAAAGCAGGAGATGTCATTTCCGTTCAGGTCAACTTCAACGGCGATGTTACCGTCGCAGGCGCGCCTCAGCTGACCTTGGAGACCGGTACCGTCGACCGCGTGCTGAATCTCTCAAGCGCATCGGGCAGCACCCTGACCTTTATCTACACGGTTCAGGAGGGCGATACCTCCGCCGATCTCGACTACGTCGGCACTGACGCATTGTCGCTCAACGGCGGCTCGATCCAGGACGGCTCAGGCAACGATGCAGACCTGACGCTGCCTGCACCCGGGACAGCGGGCTCGCTCGGCGCCAACAAGGACCTCGTCATCGACACATCGGCACCTGATACCACCATCATCAGCGGACCAGCCGCCCTGACGAACAGCACCGACGCCACGTTCGAGTTCGGAACTGGAGACGGCATTGCCTTCGAAGTGTCTCTCGATGGCAGCAAGTTTGTGACTACGGGTTCCTCTCTGCCGCTTACGGGCGTGCCAGATGGGGAACATACGCTGGTAGTCCGAGCCAAAGACAGGGCCGGCAATGTCGATACGACACCGGCCACCTACACTTGGACAGTCGACAGCACGGCGCCGACAGTGGCTATCGAACTCTCCGACACGTCGCTCACGGCAGGCGAAACTTCGCTCGTCACGTTCACTTTCTCGGAAGCCGTGACGGGGTTCAACAATGCCGACCTGACTGTTGAAGGCGGCACGCTCTCGAGTGTGGCCTCCAATGACGGCGGGGTCACCTGGACGGGGACCTTCACGCCTGCGGTCGACTTCACAGATGCCACGAATGCGATCACCCTCGCGCTGAGTGGCGTCAGCGACGGCTTCGGAAATGCTGGAAGGCGCACCACCGCTTCGCCGAACTACACCATCGACACGCGGGTCAACGATGCTCCCACAGCCGTGACCCTGGGTATCCAGGTGACCACCGCGATCGAGGGTGGGGCTGCCGTGAAGGTTGCGGACGTAACTGTCGCGGACGACGATCTCGGCACCGAGACCCTCTCCCTCGTGGGATCGGACGCGGGCTCGTTCGAGATCCGTGGCACCGAGCTGTGGTTCAGGGGTGGAGCCGACTTCGAGACGAAGAACTCCTATGCCGTGCAGGTGAAGGCGAGCGATGAGGACGGACTCTCCGCCACCTCGCAGGCGTTTACCCTCGCGATCGGCGATCTGCCCGACATAGGCGGTCGCGGCAAAGATCAACTCTCGGGGGGATCGGGCGACAACATCCTGAAGGGCGGCCTCGGGGCCGACGTGCTGCTCGGGGGCGAAGGCGCGGACCGGTTCGTGTTCTCCAACGCGAAGGACAGCCCGTCCAATGGGTTCGACCGGATCCTGGACTTCTCTCAAGCTGAGGGAGATCAGATCGACCTGAGCGGGCTGGGAAGCTTGAAGTGGCGGGGCGAGAAGAGCTTCAAGGGCTCGGGCGACGAGCTGCGCTTCGAGCAGAAGAAGGGCGACACCTTCGTGCAAGTGGACCTCGACGGCGACAGGCAGGCCGAGTTCACGATCAAGCTCGAAGGGCTCGTCGATCTCGGGAAAGGTGACTTCATCCTGTAAGGCGGGGGAGGGCGCCTTTGAGGCGCTCTTCAACCCAAGCCGAGATGATCGGGGTAGAGTAAGTGTGTAGGGGGCGGACTGATCCCATGCACCAGACCAAGTTTCAGGTCGGTCAAGTCAAAGGCGCGAGGTTCTCTCGTTCCAGCCCGGCCAATCTCCGCCCCATGTCGGCGTTGGTCCGCGCAAGGGCATGGCTGGCTTCTGCTGCCAGAGCGCCAGATAGACGACGAGGAGAACGAAGAGACCGACCGCGGTCGCCATGAGGGCGATGACGACTGCGCCGACGCTCTTCGCTAGCTTTCTCATCGCCACACCCTCCACGCGGGGAGCCTAGCAGCGAGCGGGGAGCCGGGCCACTTGGGCTGGGCCGAGATGATCGGGGTGGGGTGAGAGCCCGGCCCCCCTCAAACCCGCACTCCCCAAGCTCGCCGCGCCACGTACGACACGATGATGAACCACACGATGAAGATCGCGAAGTCGACCCACTCCGGGACGTCAATAGTGTCGGACAGCATAGTGGGCGGGATGATGGTCAACAGCAGCAAGACGATCCAGCCGAGGATGCTCAGCCTGCCTTCACTCTTGAGAAACAGCCTCTTCAACGATCCCTCCGTCTATGGGGACGGGCGCCATAGCGTGAGGGAGCGTGGCGGTCAAAGGATGGGAGGCGCAACCAAAGCGAAGGTGACGAATCCATTTGCAACTGCTAACTCGTGTGTTGCTGGATCGTCCCGATAGCTCCAAGAATGCCGCTAACGCACTGCTCAAACTGTAATACTGCGGTCCGGCCCTCGGAGCGGCATTGCGCTGCTTGCGGCTCCGATGTTGGGTTCCCAAACGTGCGATTTGCAGATCGTACCGAGGAGCGGACCGCGCTCAACGCGCGGGTCCAGAACGCTATCACCTCGGCTGGCGCCAAAAATGCACTCTCAGTGCTCAGCGATTTTGGACTAGCCGTGGCAGGATCGAAGTGTGTTGTGGCGCGAGATATTGGCGTTCTCCAGTCGCTAGTGAAAAGCGACAACGTATTATATGTTACTTATCACAGCCAAGTAAGATCTGGATCTCGATTGCCAGAAGACAATAAATGGGATCGCGGCAGAGATGCAGCAGAGAGCACCGTGAATCCATTTTTCTATAAAGACATTAGTTTTGCAGGATTAAGTCTCAACGGCGTAGGTGTTAGGGCATATGGGGATTACCATATAACTCTCCGTGAAAATTTGATCGCACATAGAACCTCCGTTTTTGAAGAGAACCCGTTCAATTTCTGCCAGAAGCAAAGAATAACCGCTGGTCAAGAAGCTCCGCTCGGCTACAGAGCGGTATGGAAAGAGCGCAATTTACTTGCGATGGCGAAACTACATTCGCATATTTCTAGCGGCACGAAACCTGATGAATATGCAGATATTCTTGTGACGCAAGGGACGCACACGGGTGATGGAGAGTTTATCGAAGCTCACATCTATGGACCGATCCACAGGCAGGCGATCGAAAAGGTGATTGGACGCAGGCCCAAAGGTGGCCCAGATTTGCCCATATGGCGGAGCGTGGTGAAGGAGTTGCGTAGGCTTGGTGCCGCCGTGGAGGAGTATGTTTAATGGATGCGCTTGTCTCTGGGCAGGCAGGCGTGGCGGCTATTATTGAAGGCAATAGCGTCTCGCTTATGCGGTCCAGCTCTCGCCAGGCGTGGGAGCCGTCCTCCTTTGCTGCCTTGCATCGAATTTTCGTTGGCTGCAGCGATTTGCTAGCCGTCAAATCAACAAGCCGGCAGGCGGTCGAGAAGGCTCTTAATCAGGCATGGTCAACGGATAGAGCCACCCGATTGGCACTGATTGTGCTCGACACTGAGGAATATCCGGAAACAAGACAAGAGGCGGCTCTGTACTTAGAGCCACTCTTGGAGGATAGCGAAGTTCGAAAGAGCGTCAAAAGTCAGTTTGCTTGGGCGCCGTTGCCAAACCCGGACCTAATTATAAGATCATCTAACTACTTTGTTGAATATGAACACTTGCGGGGAATTTTTGAGAGCCTCCTCAAGAGCCAGGCGACAATTGCAAGGTATCATGACGCGTGGGGCCTCATACCGGACGAACTATTCGACACACAGGAGCAACGACAAGCGTTCCTAGAGCACTGTATCAATAGGGGCGCTTTTATGGTTTTGGTCGAGGCGGGCGAAGGAACACAACAGACAAACCTCGCTGTATTCGAATGTTACAAGCGTTTGCGGGACCTTCCAAACCATAGGCCGATAATATCGGCTTGGACTCAGAAATTTTTACAAGCCAAATCTAGAGCAACTTTCGACGTTGCATACGAACAAGAGACATACGACTCAAGAGCCTTTAACCACAAGCGCGAGAAGCCGCAGATTGGTAGCAGACAAGCATTCGAGAGTGCCATTCAGCAGCAGGAAGTCATCAAGCAGCGCCTACGCGACGGCAACATTACGCTTGCGAAACGGTTTGCTGATGAACTGGTTGTATCGCAGCTTTCGCAGAGTGGGCCGGAGTTCGCCGCCAAATCTCTCTGCCGCATGGCACAGGAAGCAAAGCGAATTGGCCTGCACTCAGTACAGTTGGAATGGGCGCAGCGTGCAGCCGATATTTACCCGGAGGATGCATGGGCGCACGGACATGCTGCTGATGCACTAATCCAATGTTTTAGGCTCGATGAAGCCACGAGGGAGCTGGAAACTGCAGAGACCCTCGGAGATGTAGTTTTTGCTAAGAACGGGCGGGCGCGCATATTGCGCATACAAAATCGTCTATCTGAAGCGCTTTCAGCATTCCAGAGTGTAATTGATGAGCATTCAAGCCATGCGGAAGTCGTGTTCGCTTGGCGTGGAGCAGCAGAGACTCTCCGAGATATGTGGAGATTCAGGGAGGCTCTTGCTGTTTATGAGCAAGCAGCAAAGAAATTTCCTGATGAGCCGAGTGTGGCTTGTGGCCGAGCAGCGGTATTGCTGGATTTGGGCCAGATGGACGCCGCGATCGCAGCTTACGATCATGTTCTTGACCGGTTTGGTAATCAAGTTGTCGCGCTCAACGGTAGGGCTACAGTCCTTCGGAAAATGGGAAATTTGGAAGAAGCGCTTTCCGAGTATCAAAGAATTGTCGAATTGTTCCCGTCTGACAGTGTTGCTAGATGCGGCGGCGCCGAAGTTCGCCGCCTGATGGGTCAGTACACACTAGCTCGCGACGAGTATGCGGCTATCAAGAAAGATTTTCCTCATATATCGGTCGCTTACAGTGGCTTAGCTGAGTCACTTCGAGATCTCGGTGACCTACAGGGGGCAATGGACGCATACGCACACGCATGTGCGATGTTCCCTGATGAACCTCTTGTTGCCAACGGGTTTGCAAATGTAGTCAAGGAATGCGGTGATTTTCCTAAAGCTTTGTCGCTTTATGACACAAATACGCAACGCTTCCCATTTGATCTGATAAGCAAACTCGGTCGAGCGAATATCCTGAAGCGCCTAGGCAATTATAGCGACGCGCTTGATGCTTACAGTGCAGTCTTGCAGCAGTGGTCTGATTATGCAGCAGCAAGAAATGCAAAAGCAGCGCTGCTCACAGTTTTGGGGCGCTTTGGAGAGGCCGAACAGTTGTTAGTACATGTGGCGCCCCGGACGGAGGATGACTGGATCGCATTCCATATTCGAGGAATGATATGGCTTAAGTCTGGACAAGTGGATCGGGCTGTTGGGCATTTTACTGCTGGGATTGCGCGCTCGCCCTTTGAGAAGACCAGAAGGATCATGCGGAACGCTCTTGCCAGCGAAAAATTGCGAGCGAGGCGTTTCGATGAGGCCGTGCAGATATTAGGGGAAGGCGCCCAAGATATCTTAGAGTTCGGCGTGTCGAATGTCCTGCTCTTTCATGCTGCTGCGGCGAGCAAATCACCTGACACACATAAACTATATCAGCGCCTTGCCCCGGAACGGTCCCCTATTGTGATTGAATTGCGAGACGCGATCGCAGAGAGGTACGGAGTTGTCGGGCAGGCCGTAGTACGCAGTGAAGAATGGATCGTTGATCGCGAGTACGAGGCAGTGCTTCTCGAGGCCGCTTAATTCCAGGCGCTGATGCTGAAGCCCCTGATTGGGCTACCTAACTGATGAGAGGTGCCGCTGCAGAGAAAATGGCTTCAGGAGTCTCTTCGCCCTCACGTGCTCTACCCTACCACCTCCAACGCCGCGCCATAGACGCAGCCGACGACCGCGAAGACGAAGAGGAGCATGAGGAGGGATTGGCGGTAGGTCACGGGGCGGCAGCCTTGGAACGATGGTTCTCGTTGGCGGCCTCTCGCATCCCGCCAGAGGCTGGGATCCAGTCCTTCAGAGCCGCCTCGACTGCGGAGGTATGCGGATAGCGGCGCGGACGGCCCACCGGCCACATCTGGGCAAGGGCGGAGAGAAGGCGGCGGAGGATGGTCATCGGGGCAGATAGCCCTTGGCTTTCAGGTGGTCGGAGTGGTTGGTCTCACCTGGCTGGTGGACGCTTACCCTTCGCGATCTCGATGTTGTCGTAGAAGTCGTAGGGCTCCAGGCGTTGGAGGGAAACGACCTTGGAGCCGAAGCTTCCAGAGGTGCCGTCATCCTTGATCTCGGAGATCAGATAATGCGAGCCGCCAATCGGCCCGATAGCGAGGATGTACTCCCAGCCCATGCTGTCGGCACGGGACCTGCCAATCTTGCCTGCCAGCGCGTCGCTCATGTGTATGTCGCTCCTCCGCCTTCAGATGCTCGGCGAGAAGGGCTCGACAGCGACGTCGATCCCGATCGCCACTTCCGTGAGGGCATTCAGCACGAGCGACTGTACGGCGGCCAGATCCTGCCCTGGCGGGGCGGTCACGGTTACGAGAGGCGTGCCGGATTTGTCTTCGTCGCCGAAGTTGGTCCTGAAGTCGGCAATCACGCCGTCCCGCACCAGGCGGTTCAGGACGATGTTGAGGTTGCCTCTGATCTTTCGGAAGTCCGGCACACGAGGTTCCTTATTGGCTTCAGCGGGACGGAGGAGGCTCAGAGGGGAGCCTGCGGTCGATGAGATCCTTCGCGCGCTGCACGACTGCTTCGTACGTATCGTCGGAAACGAAGGTGCTCTTGGACTTGATGTCCCCCGTGATCATGACGGTCCAGCCGTCGTAGGATTGGAAAGCCGTCAGCCTGTACCCGCGGTATTCGGAGGCTTCAGTGACAAGCGGCTCGGGGGTCATTGGCTCTGCGCTCTCGAAATAAGCCTCTCTCGAACGCTCTCGCAGAGCTCGCGCAACTCCTGCGCCGTCACCCCCGCCGCCTTCATCCTCAAGAGGACAATGGGCTCCGACAGGATCTCTTCAAGCCTGGGCTCCCCCATCACTAGGCAGGCCGAGAGCACCCGATGGGTAGGCAGGATGGCGCGCGGCACGGGAGAGCGGGAGATCACTTCAGATAACCCTTCTCGCGAAGGTGGTCGGTGAGGAGCATAGAGCGACCCCGTTTCGGTCAGATTGCTGGTGGCGGATCGGAAAGAAGACGTCGGTCAACCAGTTCCTGAGCCCGCAAGAGCGAGCTGTCGTGGTCAACTTCGGACACGAAAACGCTGTGGGTCTTGAGCCTATGCGAGATCAAGACAGTCCAGCCTTCATAAGAGCGAAATGAAGTCAGGCTGTATCCGCGGTACTCGGTGATCATCGTAGCAAATGGTCCTGTGGTTAAGTCGGGCAGTAGCCATTGAGCTTCAGGCGCTCAGAAACGGCAGCACTACCAGAACAGCTGAGGTGCGCTGACGACCATCAGCCAGCCGAAGAAGACCAGGGTGCCTGTGTAGCAGGCGCTGTGAACTGCGCGTCTCTTATTTCTTCGGTTCCATCTCATCCAGAGGGGTTACGATCTTTCTGGGTTACCTTGGCTCACCAAGTAGCCCTTTGATTTGAGGTGTTCACTAAGGAGCTTTTCGACCAGCGAGGTAAGCGATCGATGGTCATCCGCGGCAGCCTTCTCGGCCACCTCTTTGAGGGCTGGGCTGATCCGCAGGTTCAGTGTGGCGGTCTTTTTTCGCTGCTCGGGCATAAAATGTAACGCCAGTGGCTTGACATTGGATTTGTGGAGCCACAGTATCGTCACTGTCGTTACAAAGCAAGCGGCCCGACACGGTGCTGGTAACACCGAGCCGGGCCTAACCACCGAAACCCGAGCGAGGGATTCCATGGCTACCCATTCACATATCACCCGGCGTTCTGCCTTCACAGGCGCTGCCGCCGCAATTCTCGGCGGGACCGTTTCAGGAACGGCGCTCGCCGCTCTCGCGGATTCCGACGCTGCCCTTCAGGCCCTCGGCCACCGTTGGGAGGCGCTGAGGCTAGCCTGCGATGCAGCCGATGACGAGGCGCACCGGGCGTACAAGAGGTGCCAGCAGCACGAGCCTGCCATGCCCGAGGTCCTGTTGTGGCACCCGAGCGATCCTGAGCCGCTGTCGCCGCCGCGCTGGCGCGATCCCGCAGGCCGTCGCGCCTGGCACTTCAAGGACGAGATCGATCTGCTGCGGGGCTATCGGGCTTCGGGCTACCTCAATCAGCACGCCCGGGACCGGGCTCTGCGCCGCGCACTTGAGATCGTGGAGGCGTCGGACGCCTGGGACGCCGCGAAGAAGCAGGTCGAGCACGACAGCGGCTACACCGCGGCTGAGGAGCGGGCAGACGCTCTCCAGGCGGAGGCACACAGGGTCGCTCTCCAGATCGCCGAGCTGCCTGCCCGCACGATCGACGGAATCGCCGTCAAGGCACGGCTCCTCGCCCATGAAGGCGAGGGCAGCACGATCGACGGGGACGGGGAGGGTCTCTCGGGCATGCTGCTGAAGCAGATCCTGGCGTTTCTGACCGCGGCGGGGAGGGCGTGATGGCGGCGGCAGAGAAAAGGGAGAAGGACCCCGTCGCCGAGGCTGCCCGCCTCGCCTGGCAGGACAGCGAGGGCAACGTGAAGGTGGCGACCGCAATGCTCGAGGAGGCCGTGCGTCGCAGTCGTAGTCTCAGGGATGCTCTGACCGAACCCTTCATCGCCCAGGCTTGCTACGACGCCATTCGCGGGCAGGTTAGGACGGAGCGCAAGACGGTATGGAGCCCGCCGCCGGCGAAGCGGGTCGCGGACGCCGCGGCCGGCGCCGAGAGGGTGGTGCAGCTCGCGAGCGGGACGCTCCTCATGTTCCCCCTGCCAGGCGGCAAGCGCCTGGGCGAGGCCACTCGAGAAGACATCACGGAGGCGGCGGAGTTCTATAGTCGACAGGCCGGCGACATGGCGGTGAAGGCGCGGTGGCTGCAGCTGATAGGGCAGTCGGTGCCACCGAACAGGAAGGTGCAGGAGATTTTGACGGACGAGCGGCTGCGCGAACTGCAGGAGGCCGCTCGTGAGGGATGACATTCAGATGCTCGGTGTATCCGAGCGCGGCGAGGCGACCATTGTCCTGGCGATGCCCAAACAAGATCTGTCGCCCGCCGATCCATTGTTAGAGATGCGGGGTGTGTCCCCGCGCGGCGAGGCGACCAAACTCCTCGTGGGCACCGATGCAGATGTGTCGCCCGCCGCACCAATTCGTGACGACCACGGCCGTCAGGACACCCTATCGGGGACTGTCGTCACGAGCGGCGAGGCGACCAGTAAACGTCTGGATCCCCATCGACAACTGTCGCCCGCCGCACCCTATTCCAAGATCCTGGGCAACCAGGAAGGCGAGGGCGGCCAATGGGGTGATGATCTCCAAAGGGTTCGTGCCGCCCTCGCCAACACCATCGCCGAGATCCGAGAGCAGTGGCGCCGTCGCCAGTCATGGCACAGGGCGGAGAAGTCCCTGACCTTGCAGGCGAAGGCTTTGTGCCGACGCCTCGCCGAAGGTGGGGATAAAAAGGAAGCCGATGTTATCTACTCCGCCGCTCTTGGAAAGGGGCAACACCCCATGGCGGAGATCGCCCTCGCGGCGATGCTCCCCCTAGTCGAAGCCCGCGACGGGATCGAGCGCCACAGGAAGGCAGTCGAGAAACGCCTCACGAAGCTTGCGAAGGAGTTGCCCGTCGCAACATGGGTCGAGAGCGTCCGTGGGGTTGGGCTTCTCAGCCTCGCGGCGATCGTCGGGGAGGCGGGGGATCTAGGCGGCTACGGCAATCCTGCGAAGTTGTGGAAGCGCCTAGGTCTCGCTGTCATGCCGGATGGGCGCCAACGACGAACCTCAGGGGTGGCGGCGCTGGAGCATGGGTATAGCCCGGCGCGCCGGTCGGTGATGTGGAACGTGGGCGCGTGCATCGTCAAAGCGGGCGGGCCGCTGAAGTCGGTGTACGACGCCAGGAAAGAATACGAGATGCCGCGGGGCGAGACGAAGGGCCACGCGCACAATCGGGCGCAGAGGTATGTGGAAAAGAGATTCCTTCGCTTGCTCTGGAGCGAGTGGAGGAAGGCGGGGAGCGACCATAGGCCCATTGAAACCCTTGGAAGCGGTGTCGCCCCCGCCACCTAATCGAGACACGGCGTGAGCCGTGAAGCAGGGGCGGCCAAGGTTGTTGTGAAAGCCATTCATCACGTGCCGCCCCTGCAACCCATTCACAGGAGAACAGAACGATGAAGCTCAATGACATCACCGTCGACGCGGTGAAAATCGAGGCCGGCGCTTGGATCGGCGACATTCCGGAAATGGGCGACCTTCGCCTTCATGTCCGGGGGATCAACAACGCTGACTACCGGCGCATGCAAACCAAGCTGTTGGACGCCGTGCCGCGCGCGAAGCGTCAGGGCGGTCGTGTCGATCCAGATGAGCAGGATCGCGTCACAAACCAGTGCCTCGTCGCCACCGTGCTGCTCGGGTGGGAGAACTTCGAAGACCAGGACGGCTCGATCCCGTTCAGTCGGGAGAAGGCGCGCGAGCTCCTGAGCGATCCGCGATACCGCCGCTTCCGCGATGCCGTTATCTGGGCTGCCGTCGCGGTCGGCGAAGCCCAGGCGGCCGACCTGGAGGCAGACCAGGGAAACTCGCAAGCGGCTTAGAGTGGCGCCTCCGCTGGGGCGAAAAACTCGACTGGTTGCAGAAACTAGCCGAGGAGGGCGAGCCGCCCCGTGCCCTCCTCGAACAGCCCGAAATCTGGCCGCATCTCGCGTGGGTCTGGGATGCCTTCAACGACCTCTCGTCCGACCGCCCCTTTGGAGCCATGGGCGGAGCAGGGCGTATCCCCTGGTCGTCGATCGACCGCTACGCGGCCCGGCATGGTATCGACGACCCCGATGCGTTCGATCGCTTCAAGCGGCTGCTGGGCGCCATGGATCGAGCCTACCTCGACCACGAGGCCGAGCGGGCAAAGCAGCGGGACAAGAGGAAGGTGAAGAAGAGGTGAGGGCTCAGGTGGCCATATTCGATCGTCTCGCCTGCCACCGCCCGCTGCCGGATCAACTGATCCTCAGGCGCGCCGTCGCTCGGAAGGAGGGGCTACCGCACGAGAGGCGGGGGAAACGGCGACTTGCTCGAGAGATGACCACCACCCTCTTGGACAAAGCCGCCTTCGAACGATGGCTCGTAAGGCTGCGGAAGAAGATGCCGAGAAAGGGCGCGATCAATGAGTGCGACGACGCCAACCTACGTGACTGTCGATGAACTCGGCGCCACCTTCGAGAAGATGGTCGATGATCTTGAAGATCCAAGCCACGGCAGGCGGTCCGAAGGGCACATCAGCGAGGATGAAGCCTGCGACAAGGCTCGTCGCTTCCTTGATCTCTGGCGGGACGCCCGTGATCGGGGCGCCATCGTCGCGAAGCACCCCGATGCGTGGCCACGATAGGGTCTGTGTCGGGCTTGCCCGCTCGCCCTTGAAGGGAAGCCCGTCGATGAAAGCGGTGGCGGCCTTAAGAGCGCTCTCCTGCTCGGCCTGTGAGGCTTTGCGGATGGCCTCCTTCGCCTTTCCGGGAAGTGTAGGGTCCCATTGGGTCATGCCGACGGCTCTCCGCTGCGGGCAGAAGAGCAGCACAACCTAGGCAGGAAGTCGAGGGGAGGGGGCGCACTGCGATGGGCGCCCTTCGGACAACAGGTGACTTAGAATCGAACGTTTCGGTCAACGTATTTTCGGAAATCTTCAAAATTGTCCCACATTCGCGCGCGTCCGTTGAAGCGGGCTTCGATCATTCCGTTTCTCAATTCAGTGAACGGAACTCCCCGATAAGGGTTTGATGGAATTATACTTTCACTTGCTCCGCCGACATCTACCCACTCAAAGAAATCGACTTCGCTACTCCAGGATTGTATCCGGCCACCAATGTCAGCCTGTACGGTTTCGTTATCAAGAACTGTATAGCGGATACCTTTGTATTCTTCTTCAAATGGCGTGGTTGATGGTCTTGCGATTGTTGCGGGATCGAACTCATGACGGCAGAAGCGACATATTCTGGCTTCAGCTTGAACAAGTTCTGCGCAGTCTGGGCATTTCTTCAATCCGCCAGCTATAGGTCGGGATGAATTTTGCGCAGGATCCGCCAGAGTTACTTGCATTGGCTTCAATGAAGGCATGATGGCCAAGATCAATCCAGCGAATAGCGGCGAGGCGAATGCAGCTATCGCCATCCAGCCGAACTTGTCGCGTCCACGGGCCTCGGCGGCTACGCCGACCAGAGCAGCCAAGACGAGCCAGACGACAATGATGACCAGGAGCTCCATTGCGCTCTCTCACATCGAAAGGAGCCTTCCATGACTGAAAGCTCTCTTTCCATCAAGATCGACCCCGCCCCGGCCGTAGCCGGCGGCGCCGAGGCGAAGCGTGCGCTGGAGGGGGTGAAGGCGGCTGCCGTCGCAACGGAGCAAAGCGTCGAGAAACTCGATCGGGCGACCGGCAGCTTTGGTGCCACGGCTGAGAGATCATCGCGACGGACCACGACGCTTGCGGAGGCTGCCGAGCAGTTGAGGCGGCAGACGGAACAGGCCACCCGCATGAACGGCGGGTTGCAGCAGGCCGTTGACGCCTTGAACCGATCGCTTCAGGCTGAAGCTCTCGCGCTCGGGAGCGTCGAGAGCGCCACGGGCCGCCTGCGCGATGCTCAGGGGCGGTTCGTTAAGATGACGGATGACGCTGCCCGGGCTGCACTGGGGGCTGGCGGAGCGAACGACAACCTCGCTGGCTCGCTCGACCATCTCAAGGCGAAGTACGTCCCGCTCTTCGCGGCCCAGGAGAGCTACAAGAGCCAGCTTGCGGAGATCGCACAGCTCTCCCGGGCAGGGGCGCTTACGACCGTCCAGTGGGCGGAGGCGCTCGACCGCGCGCGGGCCGGTTATGCCGCGCAGGTCGCTGGCCTTAACGGTGTCGCCCAGGCGTCGCAGCGGGTGTGGACGAACACCGGCAACATCACGGCCCAGTTTCAGGACGTCGCGGTAATGCTCGCGAGCGGGCAGTCCCCGTTCATCACCGCAATGCAGCAAGGAACGCAGCTCGCCCTAGCGCTCGACGGCGAAAACAAGGGCGTGAAGGGCGCCCTCAAGAGCGTGGGCGCCGGGTTTCTCGGTCTCCTCTCTCCGATGACACTCGTCTCCATCGGCGCAATCGCTCTCGGCGGGACCGCTGTCCAAGCGCTGATGAGCATCGGCGGAGAAGTCGAGACCCTCGACAACCGGATTAAGCGGCATGCCGACCTCGTCAAGAGCCTGCGCGATGCCTACGGGCTCGCCAAGGAAGGGGCGGAGGAATACGCACGTGATAGCGCCGCTGTCATCGAATCCCAATTAAGGGGCACGACGAGGCGGCTCGCCGCCGAACTGAAGGATCTTACAAAGGAGTTCCTTGACCGCTCGACAGCTGGCCCAACGCGCATATCCCCAGTTCCAGGTATTGATCTGGAGTTCGCTGACGGGGTCGGCGCAGCGACGGTTAAATACCGCGCCTTTGAGGAGGCTATCGCAAGGCTGCAATCGAGCCTGGACGCCGGCTCCCCGAAGATTCGGGAATTTCGGGAGGAGATTTCTCAGATCGAGCGCACGACCACTGATCAGACCGTCAAGAAGCTTGCTAATGAGATCCTAGAAACGACGAAGCGCGCCGCATATCTTGAGGCCCGCCTTTTCGGCGCGGCCAACGGCATTCAGGCGCTGGACGCCAAAGCGCGAGCGAGCCTCGCCAATATGGAGAGCTTCCGTAGGGCGCTGTCCGACATCTCCAGTGTCGAGCCCGTCCACCTCTCAAAGTGGGATGAGGCGCTGCAGGCCCATGCCACCGCAATCGAGAAGGCGAGGGGCAATACCCGCCTCATGGAAGAGGCGGATCAGCGGCTCCTCGACGTTCAGGGCCGTATCATCAGCGAGGAGCAGCGCGAGAACGAGATCACGCGGAAGCAGATCGAGCTATCGAACGCGCGGACGGCTGCCGATCGCGCGCGTCTGTCCGGTGAGCTCGAACTCCTGCAGTCGTCCCGGGAGATGAGCTCGGCAGACGCTGCAGTCGAGCGCGCTGCCCTGCGCCGTCTCGAGGTTACAGAGGCCGCCCGCCGGCAGATGGCCGACATGCTGACCGTGCAGGGGCAGGAGATCGAGCTCCTCGCGATCGAGCGGGCAAACGTCGGCAAGAGTGCCGACGAGGTCGAGCGCCTTCTCGCTGCCAAGCGTGCCGAGCACGATCTCATCAACGCCGGCCTGCCCCTGCGCAGCCGCGAGGGTCAACTGTACGTCGACAACGCCCAGAAGATCGCCGCGAACCGGGCCGAACTCGATCGGTTCAAGCAGCAGGTCGAGAGTGTCGCGTCGGTCCTGACGAACGCCCTGCAGGACGCCTTCACGACCGCCGGCGCGAGCCTCGGGACGTTCCTCACAAGCCTCGGCAAGGGTTTCTCGGGGGTCGGCTTCCAGGGGCTACAGACGAACCTCATCAGCCCGCTTCTGAGCGGCAACAATACTGCGACCCTGACGGCACTCACGGACGCGATCAAGACGGGCAGCACTCAGGGCGTCACCGCTGGCTGGGACAAGCTGGCGTCGTCCGTGAAGGGCAACGGTCCGGTGTTCGGGGCCTCCTATGGCCAGGCCGGCATGACGGGCCTCGTGGCGGGCCTAGGAGGCTATTCGACTGGGTACCAGTCGCAGAGCCCGCTCATGGGCGCCCTTGGCGGCGCAATGGGCGGCCTTGGGGCCGGGCTCGCCACAGGAAATCCCATAATGGCGGCGGCCGGCGCCGTCATCGGCGGCATTGCCGGCCTGATCGGTGGAATCACGGGAGCGGCAGACGCGGCTGCCGAGAAGCTGCGGCAGGCCACGAAGGCGTGGAATCAGCAGAAGGACGCGATTGAAGCCTGGAAAGCCGAGATGACCGACGGGGGCATGGGCTCGCTCGCCGCGTGGCGCGCCGAGAACAAGGCCACGGCGGTCAAGGCGATGCAGCTCGCTCGTGAGGCCGATATGCCTCGGGAGGCCCGCGAGATCCAGAAGGCATTCCGTGAGGGCTGGAAGGACACCGTTCAGGACTTCAAAGCGACCATCGATGGCCTGATCGCGTCCCTGGAGAGCGGCGCCGGCCCGAGCGGACCCTTTATGGCTGCTGCGGCCGCCATCGACGAGCTCGGCAAGACTCTCGCCGGCCTCGTCTCCGACGCCGAAACCGCCAACGAGAGCGTCCGCGATGTCCGGAAGGCTGGCGCCGCCTATGCGCTCGGCCTCCTCAACCCGCAGGATCAGAGTGAGTTCGCGAGCCGTCTCGCCGAGGTCCAGGGCGCGGCCGCGGGCTTGAAGGACGTGCTGATCGACCTCGGTATGTCGGCGGAGGACGCGGGCAAGGCGGTGCGCGGAGAGCTGAACGAGGCCCTGCGGACCCTGCGTGGTGACTTTAAGGCCAGCCTCACCGCCCGGATCAACGACGCGCAGGGCAACGGGTACCTCAACGATCTGGCCGACGCCGAGCGCCAGCGCGGCCTTGATCTGAAGGATGCGAAGGCAGTCGGGATCGACAAGTCTCTCGTGCAGAATGCCTACGAGGCGACCGTCCGCGACATTATCGAGGGTGCGGATCTCACGTCCGAGGCGCTCGCCGACCTGCAGCGTCAGTTTCCGGACCTGGCGAGCGTGATCGCCGATCTCGGCTCGACCGTGTCCGACGAACTCGACAACCTGAAGCAGTCAATCGCCGACTTTGTGCTGGACCTCAAGCTTGGGCCGCAGAGCGCGCTTTCACCGGGCGATCAGTTTGCGGCGGCTCAGAAGGCTTACGGCGACACCCTCGCCAAGGCGCAGGGCGGCGATACCGCGGCGCTCGGCAACCTGCAGGGCGTGGCGCAGGCGTACCTTTCGGCCTCACAGGGCATGTTTGCTTCGGGCCCGCAGTATGCTGCGATCTTCAACGACGTGCTGGCGCAGCTCGGCAAGATCGGTGCCGTGCCGGGCTTCGCGCGCGGCGGCCGTGTGCGCGGCCGCGGTGGGCCGCAGGATGATGCGATTCCAGCGCTCCTGAGCGATGGCGAGTTCGTAGTGAACGCGCAGGCGGCGGCGAGGCACGAGGCAACGCTCGTCGCTATGAACACGGGTGTCGCCGATCCCGTCGGCCGCCTGCGGCGCTCCGCGGGCATTGGCCGGCGCAACCGTTTCCTGCCGACTCTCTGGGGCAGCCTGGGCGAATACTGGCTCCCGGGCGATGGCGCCGGGTCCGGTGGCTCCATCGGCGGCGCCATCGGAGGAGGCTCGCCTCCCGGGACGGGCGGCCTTGCACCCGGTGTCGGCTCAGGCGGCGGTGGCTACATGCCCGGGCCCGGCAGCGCACCCACGCCCGGCTCGGGCGGCGGCGGCTTCGTGGGGCCCATCGACCATGGTCTCGACCGCGACGTGCCGGGCACGCCGCCCGGGCCCAACCCTGACGCCCAGCCGGTGAACCCCGGCCCGATCGTCGGCGACTACACGACCGGCGGCACCTTCGGCGGCGGCCCGTTCACGACCGGCGGCGGCTTCGGCGGCGTCTACGGCACCGGAACCGGGACGTTCGGGCCGCCGGGCCTCGGCACGCCGAACCAGCCGACGTCAGGGGCGCCGCACAGCATTCCCGGCATGCCGCACGGTATTGCGGACGGGGGGTTCCCATTGGGCGGCTACCCCGGATTCGGGCAGACCGGGACCATGACGCCGCAGGAGATCGCGGACCAGATCGACGACAACGGCTACTTCGGAAGGAACGGGCGTGGGGTGCCGTTCCACCCCGGGCAGCTCACGCCGGCAATGCCCACATCGGTCAACCCGATCCTTGATCAGATCCGACAGGACCTCAAGAAGGGCACGCTCAAGGCGAGCTTCATGTCGCTCGCGTCCATCGGCGCGATGGTGCAGGACATCGTCGGCCTGACCGCCTATGCCGGGCTGACGCCTGCCCAGATCGGAGCTGGCTCCCTCTTCGGCATCACTGACCCTGCCGTGATCGGCGCGAGCTTCAACGCGGATGGGACGGCGAACTACTCGAACCGCGACAGCTACAACTACACGCCCCACAATCTGGGTGACGTGCCCTACAACAGCGGCGGCTTCGACGGGTCGCCGGGCAGCGCGAGCACGCCCGGGGCGAACAACGACGGCCCTGGCGCGCTGGGCGGCGTCAACGATGGCTCGCAGCCCTACGCGCTCGGCGGGTGGGTCCGCGGTCCAGGCTCATCCACCTCGGACAGCATCGCGGCGCGGCTGAGCGCCGGCGAGTTCGTCGTCCGGGCATCGCAGGCCGAGCAATGGGCCCCCGTGCTCGAGGCGATCAATTCCGGCCATTGGCCGGGGAGCGCAGGCGCCGGCAACGACAATCATGATGATTGGGGCCCCGTGGTCGACGAGTTGCGCCTCCTCCGGGCCGAGCAGGCGCAGTCGCGCGAGGAGATCCGCCGGCTGAACGAGGTCATCGAGACGCTCGCAAAAGCTGGTGTGAGGTCTGCGGTCGCAGCCGAAACCCTGGCGGGCGATCGTGAGCCGGCCGGGCAGCAGCGGGCGCAGGGAGGGCGGCGGTGAGCCTCTTTACCGACCTCCTCGCCTCCGACAAGCCGGACATTCGGTTCCTCGTGATCTTGGAGCCCTACGACGCCGCGATTACGGCCACGCGGACGCTCTACTACTCCTCGCATGGCTTCGTGAGCGGGGCGTCCGACAGCCCCGCTCACACTCTGTTCGCCGAGCGCCTGTCCTCGGCGATCTCGATCAAGCGGGCGTTGTTCAAGGAGGGTCGGCTTGCCGGCTCCACCCTTCCCGGCGGCGGGCGATTGCGCCTGTCCAACGCGGATGGCGGGCTCGACGCGCTCGCCGGCTATGCGTGGTCGGGGCGGCGGGTGCGGGTCTACATGGGCGGGCCAGGCTTCGCCTTCTCCGATTTCGTGCTGATCTTCGACGGCACGACTGCGGGGTTCGAGCACGATGACGACTACTTCACGATCGTTTTGCGCGACTTGCAGGAGAAATTCGACAGGTTGATCTCGACGGCCCGCTACGCCGGCACGGGAGGCGCCGAGGGCACGGCCAACATGAAGGACCGGCTCAAGCCCATCGCGCTCGGGCTCTGCCGCAACATCACCCCGGTCTATCTCGGGAAGAACACGGGCGGCCGGCACATCTTCGACGTCGGATCCGGCCTCGCGGGGACGACGGGGACGACGAACGTCGACGCTGTTTATGTTTCCGCAGTAGCTCTTAGTGCGGTTGACGGCACCCCGGCGGCAGGTCAGTTCCGGCACGACGTAGCGAACGGCACGATCGAACTCGGCGGGTCGATCACGGGCCCGATTACTTGCAACGTGATCGGGCTTGGGCTGGAATCCACGGCCTTCTCCCAAGCCTTCAACGTGCCCGCGGTCGGCGCTTCGATCGCCCTGACGGTCGGCTCCGGCAAGGACTTCCCGGTCAACTCGTGGGTCATTGTCCGCTCAGCGACGAATTGGAACGGCTACTGGTTCTCCGGGACGGTGACGAGCTACGTCGGCTCGACGCTGACAATGTCGGTCGTCGGCGCGAACGGCGTCGGCGTGGCGGGGGCATCCTGGGTCATCACCGCCTACGGCACGGTCGCGCAAGTCCAGAAGTGGATCGCGAACACGCTCGGGGTCACGTCCTACGACGCGACCGCCTACGCCGCTCTCAACGCCGTCCTGGCCGACAACGTCGGGATCTGGCTCCCCGAGGGCGGGACCGGGCTCGACGTGATGGACCGGATCGCGAACGGGTCGGGCACCTGGTACACGGTCAACCGGGCGGGGCAGCTCGCGGTCGGGCGCATCACCGCGCCGGCCTCGCCGGTTGCGTTCTACGACACCCGGCACATCCTCTCGATCAAGCGGGAACAGACCGCCGACCCGACGCATCTCGTCAACCTTCGCTATCAGCGCAACTGGACGCCGCTGACGGCCGACCAGATCGCGGGCGGGGTCTCGGCGGCGGACCGCACCTACTTCCAGACCGAGTGGCGCCAAGTGGTCGCGCAGGACAGCTCCGTCCTGACGGCGTACCCGCTCGCGACGCCGATCGATCTCGACGGGGTGATCGACCACCTCGCCTACGTCACGACCGAGGCGACCCGGCTCCTCGATCTCTACAAGGTCAAGCGCGACTTCTTCCGGGTCCGGCTCAACGTGCAGACGATGGGCCTTGAGATCGGGCAGGTCATCAACATCACGCACCCGCGGTACGGACTGGCCTCCGGCAAGAACTTCGTCGTCGTCGACATGGAGGAGATCCACGAGTTGGGCGAGACCGAGCTTGGGATTTGGGGGTAGACCATGGCGCGCCTGCACATCCTCTACAGCCCCGCGAGCGACAGCGGGTCGTTTCTGGCGGTCGGATCGTGGCTCTCGGGCCTGCCCCTGACCAACATCCAGAGCCAGCAGCGGACGACCGTCGCCCGTTCGTCGGATGACGCGACGGGCTCGACCAAGTTCGTGCTCGACCACGGATCGGCGCAGAGCTTCCAGATCTTTGCGCTGATCAGTCACAACCTGACCGCAGCGGCAACGGTCCGCATTCGCGTCTCCAACGCCTCGAACGGCTCCGCGCCGCTCCTCGACCAGACCGTGACGGTCGGCGCGGACGGCGCGAACGCGGGGCTGACGCTGTACCGGGCAGCGGCGGCCGTCTCCGGGCAATACGTTCTCATCGACATTACGGACACGTTGAACCCGGACAACTACGTCGAGGTCGGCCGCTTCATGGCCGGGGTGCCCTTCGTGCCCTCGATCAATATGAGCTACGGCGCCGCGATCAAGGTGAATGACGACACGACCGAGAGCCGGACCACGGGCGGCCAGTCGCATTTCGGCACCAAGCCGAAATATCGCTCGCTGCGCTTCACGCTCGACGCGCTGACCGACGCCGAGGCGTTCGGCGCCTACCCATCCGTCGAGGATATGATGGACACCCTCGGGATCTCCGGGAACCTCCTCGCGATCTACGACCCCGACGATACCGCGGTGATGCTCCCGAAACGGACGATCTACGGCCGTCTCCGGGCCCTCTCGGAGATCGTCGAGGCCAACGCATCGCAGGCGCCCCACACCTGGGCGAGCGAGATCGTGGAGCTCCTGTGATGGGCCTCGTCGTCTCCCTCGCCGTCGAGGAGCCGGCGTCCATCGAGGACGTCGCGGCGCAACTCCAGGCGGCGGCCAACGCCCTCGGGCTTCCGGCCGAGGCGACGTTCCGCGGCGTCCGCTGCCGGGCGGTCCCGATGGGCCTCGCGAGCGAGATCGTCCGCACCTTCGCCCTCGCGGAAGCCGCTGGGAGCGCCGTGGAGCGGTTTGCGACGAGCGAGGGCGGGGACGCTCCGGCCAACCCCGTCCCGGCCGCCGTGAGCGATCGTCAGTTCGCCCAGGCGCTCGCCGAGATGGGCGAGATCCCGTGGCCCGAGGCGGAGGAATGGGGCGCAACCGGCGCGATCCCGGCACAGCTCGCCGCGGTCGTTGCCGCGATTCCCGACGAGGCGACCCGGCAGAGGGCCGTCATGTTCCTGCGCTCGGCTCAGACCTACGAGCGCCGACATCCGATGACGCTTGCGCTCGCCGCTGCGCTCGGCTGGACCGACGCAAACCTGGACGATCTCTGGCGACTCGCCGCGACGCTGTAGCAGCCCACCGCCACCCACCCCCTCCCGACCTCTTCGCCCCGCGCCCGCTCCTCGGGTCGCGAACCTATGGAGCCTACAATGGCCAATGCAGTCTATCCCCTCTACAAAGTGGCCGCCTACGGCGACGCCGCGAACGCCTCCCTCGTTTCGGGCACCGTGAAGGCGCTCCTCGTCGATTTGGCCGACTACACCTATTCGGCTGCGCACGAGTTCCTGTCCGACGTTCCCGCGGGCGCGCGGGTGGCGACCTCGCCGGCCCTGACGGGCAAGACATTCACGAACGGCCTGTTCGATGCCGCGGATGTCACCTTCACGGCCGTCACGGGCGATCAGAGCGAGGCGCTGATCCTGTTCATCGACACGGGCTCGGCGGCGACATCGCGGCTGGTGGCCTTCTTCGACACAGGCGTCACGGGCCTGCCGGTCCAGCCTAACGGCGGCGACATCGTCATCACTTGGAATGCTGGCGGAATCGTCTCCCTGTAAGCGAGGTCCATCATGGCGACCGTGCTCGACTTCAGCCTGCACCGCGGGACCAATGAGCCCGTGGTGGAGTGGGAGTTCCCGCCTTCGTTCGACGTGGACGTGGGCTGGGAACTGTCCGTCTCTTGGCGGGGAGGCTCCCTGCGCGCCACCTCGGAAGAGGGCGGGTTGGTGATCGACCTGGGGGAGCGAGTGGTCCGCTGGGCCTACACGGTCGCGCAGACGAGGCTCCTGCCCCTCGGCAGGGTCGCGACCTACGAGCTCGAGCGCCGCACCGACACGGGCCAGCGCGTCTACGCCACGGGCCACATCACGGTCACGGGAGGGCTGAACCGTGACTAGGCTCGTCGTCGTTCCCGGTCCCGATGTCGTCACGCTCGCCGTCGATGCGGACGGGCTGCCGACGGAGCGGGAGGCAGGGACGCTCTACCCGCCCGTGCTCAAGAGTGCGGCGCGGGCGCTGGCGCCGGCGGTGGTTGTAACCGCGGCCCTGCACATGCCCCTTCTGGACGCCTCTGCGGCCGTCCTGCCGCCGTCCGTGCAGCCCGGGCCGGTGGAGATCGCCGCACCCCTGCTCGACGCCTCTGCGGTGGCTCTGGCGCCGTCTGTGCAGCCGGGGACGGTGACGGTGGAAGCGCCGTTGCTGGACGCCGCTGCGGTGGCTCTGGTGCCTTCTGTCTCGGCTGGGCCTGTGGCCCTCGTTGCGCCGCTCCTCTCAGCGCCTGCGGTGCTGCTGGCGCCATCCGTCACGGTGACCGTGTGGACACCGGCCGATGTGTCTCCCTGGGCGTGGTGGAGCGCCCGTGACATCGCGAAGCTCACGCAAGGCAGCGACGGCACCACGCCGCTTACTGCGGACAGTCAACCCGTGGGCCGCATCACCGACAAGAGCACGAATGCGCGATACTGGCGGCAGAGCAGTTCGGCCGCGAAGCCGCTCTACCGATCCACCAGCAGCCCGAACTGGCTCTCCTTCGACGGGGTTGACGACGCCCTGTTCACCGATGTCCTGACGTTCCCCTCCGGGCTGTCGGTCTATGCCGTACTTCAGCCCGGCGACGATGTATGGATGGCAGGGAATGACCCGAACAGCCTTTCCCGGTTCTTCGGGGTGGCACAGGCATCGGCGGCCTCCCCTCATGCGGGGGCCGGCTCCCCGACATACGCCGTGAACGGCGTTGCCGTAACAGCAACGCGCCAAGCTCTGCTCGATGCCATGCCGGTCGGTTCCAAGAAGATTTTGGAGGTGCGCGGCCTCGATCTGAGCACATGGGTCCAACTTCAGTTCGGGCAGTACAACGCCGCTGGGTTCCCCTTCGCGGGGCGCTTGCACGATTACATCGTCGTGCCCGATCTCGGATCAACGGATCGTACGCGCATGGTGCAGTATCTCGCGACTGAGAATGGGGTCACGCTATGAGCGCGTTCCGGCACCGTCTTGCGCTCATTCTTCGCGCAGACCTGCAAGAGGCCGGCAACAAGATCGCTTGCGCCCTTGGCTACGACGTATGGCCCGGCAAGACCTACAGTGTGCCGCTGTCAGAGGACGGGCAGGAGCCGGCGACAGCCTTCGGGTGCTCCACCGCGGCCCAGCAGGCGTTCGTCGATGCGCTCCTGGCGGCGCATCAGGGTCAGTGGCCCGACGCCCCTTGGGAGGCTCTCGGCCTCACCGCCGACGACCTCGACGCCGTGACGGGCAGCCTCATCATGGACGCTCATCTCGTGCAGCCCGGCGAGGACTTCGACGCCTCCGCTCACTTCGATGCAGTTGCAGCCGCCCACGGCCTCAAGCGGATCGTGCCGGCGTCGCCGTTCGGGTGAACGGAATCACCAGGGCCCGTGCCGCCTGGCTTCACGCCTCTTCCTGCGTGAGATGTCGTGGCGAACGTAGTAGCCGGCACCAAAGCCGGCGGCGAAGATCACGAGTGCCATCGCGAGTTCTACTGCGACCGCGAGTTGCGGGGACATCGCGCCCTCCCATCAAAAGACCTGAAGCTGGGCCTTAGCGGCTCTGACGCACCGTCAGGCAAGCTCTTTCCAGCATCCTCGGATCCGAGGATGCCGCAGCGTCACCTTCCTCCCCACCACAGGACAATCCGATGCGAGAGAACCTCCAGCGCGCGCTGGCGGAGGTGTTCGGCCATGAAGGTGGCTTCACCAACGACAAGCGCGACCCGGGCAACTGGACCGGCGGCAAGGTCGGCGCCGGCCGGCTGCTCGGCACGAAGTACGGCATCGCCGCGAACAGCTATCCCCATCTGGACATCCCGCGCCTGACGCTCGCGCAGGCCGCCGAGATCTACGCGCGGGACTATTGGGGCCCGGCCGGCTGCGACCGCCTCTTCGCCGGCGTCGACCTCGCCGCCTTCGACCTCGCCGTGAACTCCGGCGTCGGCCGCGTGCGGCAGCTCCTCCCGAAGGCGGTCGGCAGCGAGAACCATGCCGAGACCGTGAAGCGCCTCTGTGCCCTGCGCCTCAGCTTCATGCGGAGCCTCAAGGTGTGGTCGACCTACAGCAAGGGATGGTCGCGCCGGGTCGCGCGCATCGAGGCCGTCGGCGTCGCCTGGGCTCTCGCCGCCATGGGCGCGTCGAAAGGCACGATGGCGGCGAAGGTCGAAGCCGAGCGGGCAGGGGCCGACAAGACGGCGAGCCGTCAGGAGAAGGTCGCCGGCACGGCCGGGACCGCGGGCGCGGGTTCCGGGGCCGGGGCGACTGTGCCGCCTGAGCAGGCTCCCGACACGCTGCCGGACGGCGTCGAGCTCTGGCCGGTGCTCGCCGTCCTGGCCGTCGTCCTGATCGGCATTGCGCTCTTCTTCTGGTGGAAGGGTTCGCACAACCGGGAACGCGCCCGGGCCTACGCCGCGCTCAACGAAGAACTCATTGGAGGACAAGCATGAACTGGCAGTCCCTGGCGCAGTCGCTCGCACCCTATGCGCCGACCCTCGGCAAGATCCTCGGCGGCGCGATCCCGTTCCCGGGCGGCGCGCTGCTCGGGGAATGGGCCGGCACCTACCTCGCGCGGCAGCTCGGCACGGCGCCGACGCCGGAGGCGATTGCGGGTGCCGTCCTGACGCCGACCGGCGACGTCCGGCCGGAGGCGGTCGCGGCGATCCAGTCCGTCGAGAGCGAGGCCGCGGCACGCTGGGATGCGATGGCGCGGGAGGCGGAGGCGAACGCGGCCGACCGGAGCGCCCAGAGCGCGTCTATCAACGAGACCATGCGGGCGGAGGTCACGGCCGGCGTTTCCTGGTACCACTGGCGTCATCTCATCGGCTACGCCACGCTGCTCTGGGCGATCGCGGTGCTTCCGCCGTTCGTGCTGCACCTCTGGAAGGCGGACGCCACTGCGCTCCAGGTCGTCACGGCTGCCCTCACCTCGTCGATCCCGTTCTTCGCCATCCTCGCCGGGCTGAACGGCTACATCGCCGGCGACACGTCGAAGTTCAAGGAGACCTTGGCGACCGGCGTTCCGCGGCAGGGCGTCGTCGCGGCCGTGGCGGCAAAGGTCACGGGAAAGCGTTGACCATGGTCTTCCATGAGCCCGTGAAGACCCACGCCCTCGAGATGATGCTCGCTACCCTTATGGTGACGTGCGGCACCATCCTGCTCTGGCCGGGGGAGACGTTCCTCCTGCCCTACTACGCGCTTATGAAGGCATGGATCTCGGAGGGCCCGGGAGGGGGGATCCTGGTTCTCGTGGGCGTGCTGCGGTGGCGGGCGATCATCCAGAACGGCGGCTACCGCTACACGCCGCTCTGGCGCATCGGCGGGTGCTGCGTCGGGGGAGGGTTCTGGCTCACGCTGGCAGTGGCCCTGACGCTGGCTTTCGCGGTCGACGAGGCCATGCCGGGCGATGCCGGACCGCCGATGCTGCTCGCGATCGCGGTGACGGCTTTCACGTTCGAGGTCTTCGCCGGCCTGCGAGGCGGAGAGGACGTCCACAGGCAAGACAGTCTCCACATCAGAGAGGCACGGTCGAAGGTGGGGACGTCGGATGCGGGAAATCCTTAGAGACATCGCCCCGCTGCTGGGCGTGCTGCTGCCGGCGATCGCCGCCTTCTTCATGTACCGGCGGACGGAGAACAAACGGGACGCCGAGATCAAGGAAGGTGGGAAGGCGGGCCTCCTGGCCGGCGCTGCCGGCGCGCTCGCCTCAGTCGAAGGGACGAGGCTCTACATCGAGGAGTTCCAGAGACTGGGCGCGGCCGGGGACAAGATCGCGGCCGGCCTGCACGAGGTTGCCGCGGCGATCCGGGAGGCGACCCAGGCTCAGAACGAGCGGGAGAACGACCGCCTCGCAAAGGCCATCGACGCCCTCACGAAGCAGGTTCAGGGCCGGCCCTGATCTAGCAGCAAGTGGCAGCGCCTGGCGACTACCACAAGCCAGCCCAGGAGCCCGCGAGCGCCGCGAAAACAACCGCGCCTACGAAATCCAGCATCTGACCCTTACGCCCGCCCATGGTGACCGCCCCTCTGAGAGAGAAACGGGGCCGGCGGGTTATTCCCGCTCGGCCCCGCTATCGGTACGCAACAAGATCTGGGCGCCTCACCCATGCCCCCATCAGCGGGCGCCGTTCTGATCTGCACGAGCCTCTAGCAGGCCCTTGCCAGCCACGCTGATTAGACCTTCGGACCGCGGAACCGCCAAGCACGGCCGTAGTTAGTCAGAGCTTGGCTTTTGGTGGGGCATGCCGGTCTATGTGGGCAGGATGGCTTCTAGGATCAGTATGGTGGCTCACAGCCAGTGTTTATGCCGCGCTTGTGTTGGAGCGCATGGGATGGCCATTTTTCAGATGCCTGTGGCTTCTCATCACGTCCTCAGCTTGGGGGCTGACCCTTGCCATCAGCAGGGACGCAGCCATTCATGATGCCGCGCTCGTAGTGTCATGTCTGGCTCTTGTTGCTGATCTAATGATGTTTCGGTGGTGGATGCGCGCAGTTCGTAGCTGCATTCGGTACGCTGCCGCCGATGCCCGTCCTTACAGCTCCTAGCGGCGGCAGAAGGGCGCGTCTCCTCCCCGCGCCGAGTCACTGGTCGTTCATCGCGCGCGTCCCATGTGTGGTAACAGCCAAGCAATAGGAGCACGCTGTGACGAGACCATTTCTGCTGTTGTCGGCCTGCGGGCTCGCGCTGGGCCTGTCCAGCGCCGGCGCCTCGGCCCAGGTCTACGGGAGCTTCACTCAGAGTTGCACTCAGATCGAGGTGCAGGGCCCCTACGTTCGGGCGCTGTGTCGGACACGCGGTCAATACGTTCCCACGAGGATCGACACGCGGACCTGCCGCCGAGGCGGGCTGGCCAACCTGCGGGGGCAACTCGTTTGCGAGGGAGGCGAGCGCAGGGGTTATGACCGCTGGGAAGATGACGGGCCCCCTCAAAGGCGCCCGGATTACGATTACGGACCGCGGCGCTACTAGGCCGCTTCCTCTCCCGCGTCACCCGAAAGGGCACCTGACCCGCCCGGCTGAAAGGCCGCTGGCGGGTTTTTTCGTTCCAGGGGCCACCGTTTCGCTACCGTTAGCGTTACCGTAAGTCCGCCCAGCCGCGAGACCGAAGCCGTAGCGGCAGAAAAAGTCTAGATATATCAGGGATATAAAGTGGTGGGCCCGGCAGGACTTGAACCTGCAACCAGACCGTTATGAGCGGCCGGCTCTAACCATTGAGCTACGGGCCCGCGCGGGGCTGAAGCGCTGTCCTTAGCGGAAAACCGGGGGCGGGAGCAATCCGGCCGTGCGGGTCAGTCGGCGTCAGGCCCTCCCGACGGGTGGACGTCCGGTCCGGGCGCACCACAACTATGCGGGCGATGGGGCGGAGCAGGGTAGGGGCATGCACCGGCGGCTGGGGGTCGTGATCGGGCTTGGGGCTCTCCTTTTGCCCCACGCCGCCCCGGGCCGCGACGGGGCGGACCGGCCGGCGATCGTGGCGGACCTCGAGCGGCGGTTCCCGGGGCGCTTTCTGTTCACCACCAGCGGGGACGGGGTCTTTGCGGTCTACCAGCGGGTGGAGCGGCCGGCCGACATCGGGGCGGACCAGGACCCCGTCTGCCTGCTCGGCGCATGCTATGTCCCCGTCGACACGGTCCCGGGCGACGTGTTGCGCCGCGCCGGGACCGACCCGGCGCATGCGGACGGTGTGAGGCGGAGCTTCAAGGCCGGGCAGGATGCCTATGAGCGCGCCCTCAGGGCGCCGGCGCCCGAACGGGAGGCAGCGCAGGGCCTCTGGCGCGCGCACCTCGTCGGGATCGGGCGCTGCCTTCGCGACAGGAGCGCCTGCTGACCGGCCGTTCGCCCCTCGCGGCACACGGTCTGGAGAAGAA
Organism: Microvirga sp.; assembly: GCA_036263675.1. Lineage (GTDB taxonomy): Bacteria > Pseudomonadota > Alphaproteobacteria > Rhizobiales > Beijerinckiaceae > Microvirga. The sequence continues at coordinate 170,647 of DATAGO010000039.1, forward strand.
TCCGCCCGGCAGGCCCGGGCGCCGAGGCAAGGGGCCCGATCGCGCCGAGTCCGACGGGCGGATGGCGGACCGGACCGATCGAGACCCCGGCGCGGCGAGGCCCTGCCGCATCGGGGAGCCCCGTTTCGCGACACGGGCCGGCCGGTCTCGGTCGAGGCCGAGGAGGTGCCATGGAGCAGTTGAACGTCGCGCTCGCCGTCACCGGAGCCGTGGTCGTCGCGATCGGCCTCCTCTCCAACCTCCTCAAGAAGAGCCTGCTCCAGGAGCCCATGGCGGCGGTTTTCGTCGGCATCGCCGTCGGACCCTACGGCCTCGGCTGGCTCGACGTGAAGTCTTGGGGCGACGAGACCACCATCCTCGAACAGGCGACCCGGCTGACGCTGGCGGTCAGCCTGATGGGCATCGCGTTGCGGCTCGAGACGCACGCCGTCAAGGTCCTCTGGCGACCGGTCGCGCTCCTCGTCACGGTCGGCATGGTCGGCATGTGGCTCGCCTCCTCGGCTCTGGCGGGCGGGCTCCTCGGGCTCCCGCTCTGGACCGCCCTTCTCCTGGGGGCGGTCGTCACGCCGACGGATCCGATCGTGACGAACTCGATCGTCAGCGGCCCCTTCGCCAAGAAGCACCTGCCCCTGCGCGTGCGCGACACCATCTCGTTCGAATCCGGCGCCAACGACGGCCTCGCCTATCTGCTCGTGATGCTGCCGGTGCTGATGATCGGGCATCCGGCGGACGAGGCGTGGTCGCGCTGGCTCGTCGAGTCGCTCCTGGTCGGCGTCGGCGGGGCCTTCGTCATCGGCCTCGTCGCCGGCTATGTCGCCGCCGTGCTCCTCGATCTCGCCGTCCGCTCCGGAATCATCGAGGAGACCTCGCTCCTGAGCTTCGCGGTCGCGCTCGCCCTGTTCACGCTCGGGGTCGCGGAACGCCTTCACACCGATGCGCTCTTCGCCGTCTTCGTGGCGGGAGTCGTGTTCAACCTGCGCATCCGGGGACGGGAGAAGGACCAGAAGGGGCCGGTCCTGGAGGCGGTCGCCAAGCTGTTCATGCTGCCGATGTTCGTGGTCTTCGGGCTCGTGCTGCCGTTCGGCGAATGGGAGAATCTCGGCTGGCCGCTCCTCCTGCTGGCGCTCCTCCTGCCCCTGCTGCGGCGCCCGCCCGTGTTCGCGGCTCTGCTGCCCGGCCTGCGCCGCTCCCTCAACGGCCGCGACGTGGCTTATGTCGGCTGGTTCGGACCGGTCGGGATCGCCGCGATCTACTATGCCGTGTTTGCGCAGGGGCACACGGGCGACCCGCTGTTCTGGCATGCCGCGAGCGCGCTGATCTTCACCTCCATCTTGGTGCACGGTCTCACCGCGGCGCCTCTGACGAAGCTCTACGCCCGGCACCGAAAGCCCGCGCCGCCGCGGACGAAGCACCTCGAGGAGGCGGCGGAATAGGGAGCGGCCGGACCGTGCCGCGGGCCGGTCCCGCGAAGCCGCTCTCCAGGCCGGAACGATACGTCCCCGGCCTCGCCCGACAGGGCCCCTGCCGTCCGACCGGCTGGAACAACCCGTCCCAGGTGTGGTTTGATCTGTTCCATTGCGCCACCGAGGGAGTGGATCATTGGCCAAGGCACGCAAGAGCACCCTGAGGCAGGATTTCGCGATCTTCGGCGATGCCGGGTTTCTCGTCACCCTGGTGCTCCTCCTCCTGCTGTTCGCCGCGGCGACAGGCATCCTGGTCTGGACGTCGGAGGAGTACGGCATTCCGCTGAGCCCCTTCTGGCGGTGAGCCGACAGGGTCCGCGGCGCCCGCCACCTGTGCGCGGCGAAGGCGGAACGGCCGGTTCTCCCGCGCACGCCCGAAAGCGGATCGGCGTGCGCCGGGCGACCGTCCCGCCCGCGGAAGGGTATGGCCGAACCTTGGCCGGGGGAGCGGCGTTGTGGTGTCGGATCGTTCCGGAGCCTTCGTGATGTGCAATCGCAGAATGCGTGAGGCCGCGGGCCTCGGCTTGGCCCTGCTGGCGTTCTCCCTCGCCGTGCCGAATGCCGCGCGGGCGGCGGATTGCCCCGTCGGCCACGAGCAGTTGGCGAGCGCCCTCAAGGCCAGCGTGAAGGCCAGCGGCGGGCCGAGCAACGGCGGCTTCGACACGCACCAATGGGTCAGCGTGGTGACCCGGGACGGCACGGTCTGCGCGGTGGCCTACAGCGGGACGAAGCCGGACGACCAATGGCCCGGGAGCCGGGTGGTCGCGATGGCCAAGGCCCACACCGCCAATGCCTTCAGCGTGAAGCCGATGGCGCTGTCGACCGCCAATCTCTTCGCCCCGGCGCAGCCCGGCCAGAGCCTCTACGGCATCATCCAGGTGGGCCCGCCCTCGCCCGAGGCCATGCAGGGCGACAGCGCGCAGTTCGGAACGCCGTCCGACCCGGCACTCGGCAAGCGCATCGGCGGGGTCGTGGCCTTCGGCGGCGGGCTCGCGCTCTACGACGCCAACGGCATCGTCGGCGGCCTCGGGGTCAGCGGGGATTCCTCCTGCGCGGACCACAACGTGGCCTGGCGGGTGCGTCAGGCGCTCGGCCTCGACAAGACGCCGCAGAAGGACGCGATCATCTACGACCTCGGTCCGGACGGGAAGAGCGCGAGCGGCTTCGGGCACGTCAAATGCGCCGGCCACGAGGCCGACATCGCGCACGAGCTCGGAGCGGGCGTCGGCGGGTATTCGCTGAGCGGGCTCAGGCCCAACAAGTAGGCGAGAGCGGCGGTGCCGGCGGTCCCGCAGGGGACGTCGGCAGCGCGTCCTCCCTGTCTCCGCCTGTCGCTCTGGACCCGCGCAGCGAAGCGGCCCTGCGGGCCCGCAAAGGGCCGGATCGGCGCAGCCTGTCGGGACAGGCCGCGATGGGCCGCACGTCAGCGCAGCGTGTAAAGATAAGCCGCGATGTGGCGCGCGTCCTGGTGCGAGATGCCGGTGACCGGCATGGCGGTCTTCGGGTCGAGGGAGCGCGGGTTCTCGATCCACTGGATCAGGCTGTCGGGCGTGTTGGCGGCGACGCCGCCGATATAGACCCGCGCCGCGAAGCCCTGGAGCGAGGGCCCGACCTTGCCCTGCGCCCGCGGAACGCCCGGAATCGTGTGGCAGCCGGCGCAGCCGTAGCGCTGGGCGAGCGCGCGGCCCCGGTCCGGGTCGCCGGCGGTGAGTGCGACCGCGCGCAGGCGCATCTCGTTCGCGCTCTTCACGCGATATCCCGCATAGATCCCGGCAGCCGCGAGGAGGACGAGCGCGAGGAGGCCGAGCACGCCCATGCGCCAGATCCGCGACGGGCCGGGCCGGCGCATGCCGGTGGGCGGCGGCGGTTCGACGGGGACGTAGACCGGAGGCTGGCTCCGCATCGGCGCCCGGCGCCCGGCGCCGAGGGCCGTAGCCGCGACGCCCACGAGGAGCGTCGCCACCAGGGGCGCCAGGACCCTAGCGTGCCGCAGCGGCATCATGGCCTCCCGATTTCATCGGCGGACCCGCCGGAGCCCGAGCGCACGGCAGCCGCATGGTGGCCTCCCGTTCCGGTCCGCGGACGCGCCGGGGCACTAGCGCAGCGCGATCGCATGGCGGCCTCCCGTCCTGAGGTCCGAGGCGGACCGGGCGATCCACAGGCCTGCCAGCGCCAGCGCCGCGCCCGCATAGACGAGGCCGGCCGGGATCCACATCACGAGCCCGGCGAGCTGCTGGTCCTCGAGCGGCGTCAGGCCCCAGTCCGGCGCCGCGCCGGTCTGGACCGGGTAGATCGGCTGGCGCGCGACCGCGAGCAGGATGCCGAGGAAGCCGGTGTGGAGCGAGGTCGCGAACAGGTAGAACACCGCGGCCCCGTAGGCGCGCTCGCGCTCCGGCCCCTGCAGCAGGGCGCGCCAGAACAGGATCGCCGTGACGAAGAAGCTCAGGTGCTGGAGCCAGTGGATCCACGGATCGGCGAGGGCCGCCTGATAGAGCGCCGGCACGTGCCAGGCCCAGATCGCCGCCCCGTGCACGAGCGTCGCGACGGGAGCCATCGTGAGGACGGCCCAGAGAGCCGCGAGCGCCGGCACCCGTCCGAGCGCACCGAGGGTGCGGCGTCCGCCGCGCGGCAGCGCCCACAGCATCGCGCCCACGGGCCGCCCCACGATGAGGAGCGGGGCCGCCAGCGCCATGAGGATCTCGTGCTCGATCATGTGGGCCACGAACAGGCGCTCGCCGAGCCAGTGCAGCGGGGTGACGAGCGCGCCCGCGAGCAGAAGCCAGCCGAGCGCGAAGGCGCCCGCCTGCCAGGGGCGCACCCCGCGCCCGAATCCGGCGCGCCGCCACAGGCGGAAGGTCCCGGCGGCGTAGAGCCCGCCGGAGAGCGCGAGCGGCAGCGTGACCCAGGGATCCCAGGTCCAGGTCGTGCCGAACTCGCTCCAATGCACGTGGCCCGCATGCGCCAGCGCCGGGCCCGGGAGCAGCAGGGCGGCGACGAGCAGGAGCGCCGCCACCGCTCGTCCCCCCGATCGGGGAGCAGGGAGCAGGAGCGCCGTCACCGCTCGCATCCGTGGAAGACGACGCCCGCGGCGCCGTGGAGGATGATGATCGCCGTGAACAGCAGGGCCATGCCGACCCCGATCAGCGCCACGAAGCGGTGCGGCCGGCCGGCTCCGGTGGAATCCGGCTCCGGTGCCGGCGCCGCCGCGACGTAGCCGCGCCAGGACAGGAAGCCGCCCAGAAGGCTCAAGGCCGCCATCGCGGCGGCGACCGCCGGAATGACCTGGATCTGATGCGCGCAGACCCACGGAACGAGCGCGTAATTGGCCTGCGTGTCGAGGAGCCACGCGGTCGGGCCGGCATAGATGCCGGCGGAGGGCAGACCTCTGGAGAACCAGCCCGTCATGGACGCTCTCCCCCGCGCATCGCGGAAGGCACGCCTTTGAAGAGCCAACCCGTCACGACGCACGCTCCGTGGCGGCGGGCTTCGGTTCGGCCGTCCGGGCGTCCGATGATGCCCATCTCACCACCTCGGGAACAGGTAGACGATGACGTAGAGCGGGATCCACCAGGCGACCACGAACGTCCAGTAGTCGCAGTTCTGCTCGACGTTTCCGAAGCGCTTGCCGTGGCCGTGGCGGGTGAACATCAGAACCGTGAGCACGATCGTGTCGACCACGTCGGTCAGGAGATGGAGGGTGTGGAAGCCGAGCAGCAGCCACACGATCGAGCCGTAGGCATTGTGGTCCCATTTGGTGTGGAGGAGGGAGATCTCGAGCGCGCGCAGGGCGAGAAGGCCCGTGCCGAGCACGCTCATGATCACGAGGTACCGGCGGACCCGGCGGAGGTCCTCGCGCCCGCTGTACTTCCGGGCGAGGTAGTTCGGCCACAGGCTGACGAGCATCAGCGCCGTGTGGAGGGTCGAGGTGTAGATGTCCGGCGGCTTCGAGGAGAGCGGCCAGGCGCCGTTGATGAAGACGAGATAGAAATAGGCCCCGAACGCGAGGACGAAGCCGATGCCCTCCGCGGCGCAGAAGCCCATGATGCCCCACCACTGCGAGCTGCGCGTGCCGTGGCCGTAGGTCGGGAGCCGCCGCAGGTTGAGGACCACGCGGTGCTGCAACGGCGCCGAAAGCGCGCCGTGGTGGCTTGAGGCCAGCAGGCCGGGCTCCTCGTGCGGGCGCGGGCGCATCATGCCTCGTCCTCCTTGATCCCCTTGGGCCAGAACCAGCCCACCAGCGTGATCATCGTGGGCAGGCCGCCCCAGACGATGGCCCAGGGGGTGAAGATCGAGCCCACGAAGGTGATCGTGGTCGCGACGGCCGCGAGGAAGGGCCAGATCGACGGCTCGGGCGAGGATTCGCGCAGGTCCGCGCGGCCCGCCGTGACGGTCGAGACGACGACCTCCCGGTTGTCGACGCTGAGGCCCGCCGCGACCGGCAGGGTCTCGCGGTGGGCCCAGAGGGGCTCGCGGTTGGTCACGACGGGGATGCGGTCGAAATTCTGCGGCAGGGGCGGGGAGGCGGCGGCCCATTCGAGGGTGCCGGCGTCCCACGGGTTCGGGCCCGCGAGCGCGCCGCGGCGGGCGCTGGCGACGACGTTGTAGAGGAAGAGCACGAAGCTCGCGAACAGCATCAGGGCGCCGAGCGTCGAGACGAGGTTGAGGTTGCCCCAGCCCATTTCCGGCAGGTAGGTGTAGACCCGCCGCGGCATACCCATGAGGCCGGTGATGTGCATGGGGAAGAAGGTGACGTTGAAGCCCACGAAGGCGAGCCAGAAGTGCCACTTGCCGAGGCGCTCGCTCATCATGCGCCCGGTGAATTTCGGGAACCAGTAATAGACCGCGCCGAGCAGCGGGAACACGTTGCCGCCGATGAGCACGTAGTGGAAATGCGCCACGACGAAATAGGTGTCGTGCACCTGCGCGTCGATCGGCACCGAGGCCAGGATGATGCCGGATAGGCCGCCGGCCACGAAGATGAAGAAGAAGCCGATCACGAACAGGAGCGGCGTGCGGAAGACCGGGCGCCCGTCCCACAGGGTCGCGATCCAGCAGAAGATCTGGATGCCGTTCGGGATCGCGATCAGCATGCTCGACGCCGTGAAGAAGCTTGCGCCGAGCTGCGGCAGGCCGGTGGTGAACATGTGGTGCACCCACAGGCCGAAGGACATGAATCCCGTGGCGACCATCGAGAGCACGAGCGGGATGTAGCCGAAGGCCTGGCGGCGCGAGAACGTCACCACGATGGCCGAGACCCAGCCCGTGGCCGGGATGAAGATGATGTAGACCTCCGGGTGGCCGAAGAACCAGAACAGGTGCTGGTAGAGCAGCGCGTCGCCGCCCTCGGCCGGGTTGAAGAAGTGGGTGCCCACCAACCGGTCCATGATGAGCATCACGGAGGCCGTCACCACGGCGGGCAGCGCGAAGATGATGATGAAGGCGTTGACGAGCTCGGCCCAGACGAAGAGCGGGATGCGGTCGAGCGTCATGCCGGGCGCGCGCATCTTGAGCACCGTCACGACGATCTGGACCGCGACCGCGATGCCGGCCACCTCCGTGAAGGTGATCATCTGGGCCCAGAAGTCGACGCGCTTGCCGGGCGAGTATTCCGGCCCCGAGAGCGGCACGTAGGCGAACCAGCCGACGTCCGGCCCGATGTTGAGCATGAAGGCGATCCAGATCATCGCCCCGCCGAACAGGTACACGTAGTAGGAATAGGCGTTGAGGCGCGCGAACGCGATGTTGCGGGTGCCGAGCATGAGCGGCAGCAGGAACACCGCGAAGGCTTCCCCGATCGGCACCCCGAACAGGAACATCATCGTGATGCCGTGCATCGTGAAGAGCTGGTTGTAGAGATCCGGCCCGATGAGCCCGCTCGAGGGGTGGGCGAGCTGCGCGCGCATGGCGACCGCGGAGAGCCCCCCGAGGAACAGGAACACGAAGGCCGTGATGATGTAGCGCCGGCCGATGATCTTGTGGTCGACGGTCGAGAGCGCGCCGACGATCCCCTTCGCTGTGCCCCAGGTGCGGGCGAGGCGCGCGGTGAGCTCGGGCCCGTCGATCTGGTCGTCGCGCAGCTCGCGCGGATCCGGCGGCGCGTCGGCCTCGCTCACGGTGCCGGGCAGGGCGCCGGGCTGCCCCGTCAGGAGACGCGACGGCTCGGGGACCGCGTCGAGCGCGGCGTCGTGGGGCGCGAGGGTGCGGGTCACCGGCGGCCCTCCGAATGCGTGGGACCACGCGTCATCGCAGCTCCTCCGGATCGTCAGCGACCTGGGACCGCATCATCTCAGCCCCTCCAGATAGCTCGCCAGCGGCTGGACCTCGTCGGGCTCGAGCTGGATCGTCGGCATGTTGACGCCGGGCTTGATCCCGTGCGGATCGACGATCCAGGCCGCGATGTTGCCCCGCGTGGTCTCGAGCGTCCCGGCCGCGATGTAGCGGCGGCTGCCCACGTGGGTGAGGTCGGGCGCGATCTTGCCGCCCGCGTCGGTGCCGCGGATCTGGTGGCACATCACGCAGGGCTTGGACATGAAGATCTCCATGCCGCGCTGGCGCTCGGGGTCGGCCGGAGGCGTCGCCGAGGCGATCTGGCGGTTGCGCCAGCGCTCGAACTCTTCCCGAGGCTCCGCGACCACGAGCAGGCCCATATGGGCGTGCTGGAGGCCGCAGAACTCCGCGCACTGGCCGCGATAGACCCCCGGCCGGTCGGCCTGGATCACGATCTGGTTCTGGCGCCCCGGGATGGCGTCCATCTTGCCCGTGAGGTTCGGGACCCAGAACGAGTGGATCACGTCGGCGGATTCGAGCTTGATCAGCACCGGCACGCCCACGGGAATGTGGATCTCGTTCGCGGTGGTGAAGACGCGGTTCGGCTGCGGGTCCTCGTAGGTGACCTGCCACCACCATTGGCGGCCCGTCACCAGGAGGCTGATCGCGCCGTCCTTGTGGGCGAAGAGCACCTTCTGTCCGGCGAAGCTGATCCCGGTGAGCGTCACGACCGTCAGGAGGGTGAGCCCGACCGCGGTCGAGACCACGATCGTCATGCGCCGCTCGGTCCCGGGATCCGTCGCGAGCGGATCGGTCCCCGGCACGCGCCGCTTGCGCAGCGCGAGGAGCATCGCCCCGAGGGTGAGGACCCAGACGGTCGCGAGCACCGCCGTGAAGATCCAGAACATGGCGGCGAGCGTGCGCGCCCCCGGCCCGTGCGCGTCGAGCGTCGATTGCCAGCCCTGGCACCCCGTGAGGAGGAGCGGCAGGAGAACGGGCGCGATCCGCCTCATCGCCGCTCCGGCATAGCCGCTTGTCGCCCGGACAGGTCTGGTCCGCGTCATCGCCGGCCCCTTGCGGCGACCGAGCGGGAGGACGGCGCGATCCGCATCATCGCGGCTTCGCTGCGGCATCCGGGCGAGGGGCGGGAGGACGGCGCGATCCGCGTCATCGCGGCTTCGCTGCGGTATCCCGGCGAAGGGCAGGAGGACGGCGCGGTGCGCGTCATCGCGGCCTCACTGCGGCATCTGGGCGGAGGGCGGGATCTGGCCTCCGTCGATCACCTGGCCGGGCGGGCGGCGCTGCTCGGCGGGCGCCGGGTGCATGTCGTCGTTGCGGCCCGGCGCCACGTCCTTGCGCACGTTGCGGCCCATGGAGCGGACATAGGCCGCGATCTGCCAGATCTGGTCGTCCGGGATCTTGCCCCGGAAGGAGGGCATGCCGTTCGGCCGCCCCTCGCGGATCGTCTGCACCACGTTCTCGATCTGCCCGCCATAGGACCAGCGGTCGTCCATCAGGGGAGGGCCCGATCCGCCGCCGCCGTTGGCGTGGCAGCCGTTGCAGTTGAACCAGACGTAGAGCTTCTTGCCCTGCGCGACGTGGAAGGCGTTCTCCTCGTATTGCTTGCCGAGGCCGGAGCGGCGCTCGACCGGCGGCGAGGGGCCGGCGGAGAGCGGCGAGAGCGCGATCTTCTCCTGCGTCTCCGCCGTCACCGGGTTGGCGCGGTATTCGCGGTCCTCGCGCTGGCACGAGGCGAGCGCGACGGCGGCGAGCAGGATCAGCGGCAAGGTTCCCGCCCGGAGGCATCGGCGCACCGGCAGGGACGGCAGGGTTCCCGCCGGGAGGCGTCGGCGCGCCGGGATGGACGGCAGGGTTCTCATCGGACGGCGCCCGCGAGCTGGGGGGAATGGTCGAGCCGCGGCACGCCGAATTCCGCGAGGATCCGGTCGACGTCGCCCCGGCGGCGGAGGAGCGCGGCGTCGACCTCGTGGCGCAGGGCCTCGTCGTCCTTGCGCACCGCCATCGAGATGTCGAACACCATCGGGAGCTTCGGCCCGTCGAAGGCCGGGCGCACCGGCGTCACCTTCAGGGGCACGGCCGCGCGGCCCGCGAAATACCCCCCGAGCGGCCCCCAGACGACCGCCACGTCGATCTCGCCGCGCGCGAGCGCCTCGAGGATCCGGGCCGGGGGGTTCGGCTCGCGGTAGTCGGCCGTCAGCATGAAGCCGCGCACGTTCTCGACGAGGCCGCGGCGGGCGAGCGCGTGGGCGGGCGGCGTGTTGGAGCCGTCGTCGCCGACGAGATGCACGCCGATCGTCAGCGTCCGCAGGACGGGATCGTTGAGCGAGGCGATCTCGGGCCCGTCCGCCCGGGTCACGAAGACGTAAGAGGAGCGGTAATAGGGCGCGGTGGTGCGCACGCCCTCCAGGTTCGCGGGCAGGCCCGCGACGAGGTCGCAGGCCTCCGCCTTGAGGGTGCTGCGCAGGAAGCCGCGGCGCTGCGCCCACCAGGTGATGCGCAGCTCGGCGCCGAGCTCTTCGGCGACGAGCGCCGCGAGCCGGTTCTCGAAGCCTTCGCCGGCCTCGTTCGAGAACGGCAGGTTGTTGGGGTCGGCGCAGACCCGCAACTCGCGTGCGCCGGCGCCGCCCGGGATTGCGAGCAGCAGGCCGGCCAGGATCCACCCCTTAAGGGAGCTTGAACACATAGAGCGTGCCCCCCTTCGTGGTGACGTTCTTGAGATCCCGCATGGCGTTGACGAAGCCGAGCGCGGCGGTCGCGTCGCGGGGGTCGAGATCGCCCGACACGATGGCGCCGGCCCAGCCGCCGACGCCGGAGAGGATCGCGACGTATTGCTTGCCGTCGGGGCCGCGGTAGGTCGTGGGCTGGCCGATGATCCCGGAGGCGGTCTTGAACTTCCAAAGTTCCTCGCCGGTGCGCGCATGCACGGCTTTGAACCAGCCCTCCATGTTGCCGTAGAACACCACGTCGCCCGCGGTCGCGAGCGCGGCGCTCCAGAGCGGGAAGCGCTCCTTGATGGTCCAGAGCTCCTTGCCCTCGCGGATGTCCCAGGCCGTGAACTCGCCCATGTGCCCGCCGGGCCCGGGGAACATGCGCACCTCGGCGCCGACGTAAGGGGTTCCCGCGATGTAGTTCGCCTCCGAGCTCTGCCAGTCCATGCACATGTTCATGTGCGGGATGTAGAGGAGGCCGGTCTTGTGCGAGAAGGCGCTCGGGTTCCAGTCCTTGGCGCCCGGCGCGGTCGGGCAGATGTCGCGGACGACGCGGTTGTTGACCGGCTCCTTGTCGGGGTTGATCTGCATCCGCCCGGTCTTCATGTCGAAGCCCGTCACCGCGGTCAGGGCGTGGTAGGGCTTGGCCGAGAGCACCTCGCCGGTGGTCCGGTCGATCACGTAGACGAAGCCCGTGCGGCCCGGATGGACCAGGACCTTCCGGGGGCGCCCCTCCCACTCCATGTCGAGCAGGATCATCTCGTTGACGGTGTCCCAGTCGTGGATGTCGTGCGGCGCCGTCTGGTAGAACCAGCGCGCCTCGCCGGTGTCGGGATCGCGGGCGAAGATGCCGGCCGTCCACTTGTTGTCGCCGGGACGCTGGTTCGGGTTCCAGGGTCCGGGATTGCCGGTGCCGTGGTAGAGCAGGTTGAGGTCGGGGTCGAAGGAAAGCCAGCCCCAGACCGAGCCGCCGCCCTGCTGCCAGGCGTCCGCCGGCCAGGTGGTGACGCCGAGGTCCTTGCCCTTCTCGCTGTCGTAGAACGGCTTGAAGTTCGGCCCGATCTTCACGTCCCGGTCCGGGCCCGTGTTGTAGGCCTTCCAGGCGCTCTTGCCGTCGGACTCGTTGAGGGCCTCGATGAAGCCGCGCACCCCGTACTCGCCGCCCGAGATGCCGACGTAGACCTTGCCCTTGGCGACGAGCGGCGCCATCGTCATGGTCTCGCCGCGGTTGATGTCGCCGAGCTTGGTCTTCCAGACCTCCTCGCCAGTCTCCGCGTTCACGGCCACCACGTGGGCGTCGAGGGTGGTGTAGTAGACGCGCCCGTTGGCGTAGGTGGGCCCGCGGTTGACCACGTCGCAGCACGCCACCCCCTGCGCCGCGGCGGCGGGATTGGGGTTGTACTGCCACTTCATCGGCGCGCCGTCCTTCGAGAGGTCGAGCGCGTAGAGGATGTTGGGGTAGGGCGAGAGCACGTACATCGTGCTCCCCACCACGAGGGGCGCGGATTCCTGGCCGCGGTTCACGCCGGTCGAGAACGTGAAGGCGACCTGGAGCTTCTTGACGTTGTCCGCATTGATCTCGCCGAGGTCGCTGTAGCGCGTGCCGGCATAGTTCTTCTGCGGGAGGGTCCATTGCCCGTCTTCGGGGGTGGCCGCGAAGGGCGGCGGCGCCGGCTGCTGGGCCCAGGCCGGAGACGCGCTCAGCAGGATGGCGAGCGCACAGGCAATCGAACCTCGACCCACGATGTGTTCCCCCGAACGCAACGGTGTGCCGCTGGATTTGCGGTGCGACTCAAACTGCCGAGTTTCGACAATGTTCCACGGCACGGAGACGTTCTTTTCGCGACCGCCCGGAACGGGCGGCTAGGGCGCGCCGCGCCGGACCCAGAAGCCGCGGCCGGGGTCGTAGCCGAGGATTGCGAGCGCCAGGAACCCGGCGAGCGCCGCAAGGCAAACCGCGAAGGCGAGGGGCTCGAAGCGAAGGTACAGCGCGAACCGGACGAGCTCCACGGCATGGGTGAACGGGTTAAGCCGTGCCGCCAGCGCGAGGGGCGGGCTCACCTCCTCGAGGCGCCAGAGCGGGTAGAGCGCGGTCGAGGCGAAGAAGGCCGGGAAGATCACGAAGTTCATCACGCCGGCGAAGTTCTCGAGCTGGCGCACCAGGGAGGACAGGGCGAGCCCGAAGGCGCCGAGCATCAGGCCGGCGAGCGCCAGCGCCGGGACCACGGCGAGGTAGCCGAGCCATGGGGGGCGCACGTCCCAGAGCCGGGCGACGAGGAGGAAGAGGAGGACGAGGGGGATCGCCGCGAGCGTGTTGGCGATCAGGCGCGCGGTCAGCAGCCACCAGCGCGGCAGCGGCGCGGTGAGCAACACCCGCATGGAGCCCGTCTCGCGGTCGTAGACCATGGCGAGCGAGCTCTGGAGCCCGTGGAAGAGCAGCATCATCGCGCAGAGGCCCGGCACGATGTAGACCTCGTAGAGGATGTAGGTCTCATAGGGCGGGATGATCGAGAGCCCGAGCACCGCGCGGAAGCCCGCCGCGAACAGGCCGAGCCAGACGAGCGGGCGCACGATCGCGGCTGCGAGCCGCCCGTGCTGGCGCAGCAGGCGCGCGGACTCGCGGCGGGTGATTCCCGCGAGCGCGATCAGCGCATGGCGGGGGCTCATGCGGCATTCCCGGTGAGGCCGGCATAGGGCTGGCGTGCATGACGCGGCTTCATAGGGCGTCCCCCGTGAGGCCGAGGAACGCATCGCGCAAGGAGGCGCCCGCCGCCAAGTTCCCGGCTGCACCGTCGAAGCGGATGCGGCCCTCGTGCAAAACGAGGAGAGGGTCGCCGGGCTCGACCTCGTCGAGGAGGTGGGTCGCCCAGAGCACGGCGAGGCCGCGGTCCCGGCATAAGGAGCGCACATGGTCGAGGAGCGCGCGCCGGGCGGCGACGTCGAGCCCGGCCGTGCCCTCGTCGACGAGGAGGAGGCCGGGCCGGCTCAGGAGCGCGCGGGCGATCTCGACCCGGCGCCTCAGCCCCCCGGAGAGGCAGCGGGCCCGGTCGGGCAGGCGCTCGAGGATGCCGAGGCGGTCGAGCTCTTCGCGCGCCCGCTCGAGCGCCGCGCGGCGGGACAGGCCGTGGAGCGCGCCGTGATAGGCGAGGTTCTCGGCGACCGTGAGGTCGAGGTCGAGGGTCGGGGCCTGGAACACCACCCCGAGCCGCGCGAGGCCGGCGAGCGGCTCCCGCCGCAGCGGATGCCCGAAGATCCGGACCTCGCCGGACCGCGCCGCATAGAGGCCCGTGGCGAGGGAGACGAGCGTGGTCTTGCCGGCGCCGTTCGGCCCGAGCAGGATTGTGAAGGAGCCCGGCGCGATCCGGAACGCCACCCCATCGAGCGCCGGGCGGGGGCCGAAGCTGTGGCTCAGGCCCTCGACCGCCAAAGCCGGAACATCCGCGCTGCCTTGCGTCACGGCGCTGCCCGCGCGAAGCGCGTCCCGGCGGCACGGGGATGATCGCTCACGGCGCCGCCTTCGCGACGAGCGTCCCCACGGCGCGCGAAGGACCGCTCATGGCGCCACCACGACGCCCCAGGGCGCGCGGCCGACGGGGATCGACTTCACGACCTCGCCGCGGGCGAGGTCGATCACCGACACGTCGCCCGAATTGCCGTTGGCGCTGTAGAGACGCCGCTCGTCCGGCGAGAGCGCGATGTGCCACACGCGCTGGCCGACGAGCCAGGTGCGCAGCACCTTGAAGCTCTGCGCATCCACCTCCGCGATCCTGTTGGCCGGCCCCAGCGCCACGTAGGCGCGCGTGCCGTCGCGGGTGAGCTGGATGCCGACCGCCTGCACGAGCTCGCGCGCCACGCCCGGGACCTCGAAGGCGATCTTGGCGACGGAATCGAGGTTCGCAGCGTCGAAGACCTCGACCGAGCCGCGCAGCTCCGAGGAGACCCAGATCCGGCGGCTGTCGGCCGAGACCTGCGCGACCCGCGGGCGCGTATCGACGAGCAGGTTGCCGGCGAGCTCCAGGCTCTGCGCGTCGATCACGTGCAGCATGCTCGTGGTCTCCGAGGTGTTGACCACGAAGCGCCCGTCCGGGCTCGCGCCCATCCCCTCGGGCTCGACGCCGACCTCGACCTCGCCGAGGGTCCTGCCCGAGGGGAGGTCGATCACCGCCACCCGATTGTCGGTCTCGTTGGCGACGAAGAGGCGGCGCCCGTCCGGGTGGAGCACGAAGAGCTCCGGATCCTCGCCGGTCGGCAGCGTCCTCTCCACCGTGCGGGTCGCGAGGTCGACGACGTCGATGCGGTTGTCGTCGCCGGCCGCCACGTAGAGCTTGCGCCCGTCCACGCTGAGCCCGATCCCGCGCGGGCGGCGGCCGACCGGGATCGTGGCGACGACCGAGAGGGAGGCGCCGTCGACCACCGACACCGTGTTGTCCTGCTCGTTCGAGACGTAAGCGGTCTCGGCGAACGCCGGCTGCGCGAGAACGGCGAGCGCCGTGATGAGGCCCCTCAAAGCTTGCATCGGCTCTCCTCCCGGTCGAACCCCAGCGTATCGAGTTCCGAACCCCGGTGCAGGAAGCCCGCCTGCGGCGAGACCGAGACCAGCATCCGGGGGCCGACGATCAGCATCGGCTGGCGCATCTGCCCGTCCCAGGGGCGGAAGCTCTGGCCCTGGCCCTTGAAGCCGGCAAGCAGGAAATCGGGTCCGCGCAGGTACGCCGCGATCGCCGCGGGATCCGTGCTGCGCGAACGCACGGCTGCCTCGCCGACCGCGCGCACCGCTGCCCAGGCCGCGTAGTCGACCGCGCCCATGCGCCGCCCGGCGAGCTTCTCGAACCGGGCATGGAGCTGCGCCGCGCCCCATTGGTCGGAGACGGGGCCGAACCCGGTCGCGACGAGCCCGTGGGTGCCTGCCACCGGCCGCGGCCGCGCGGTGCGCCCGGGCAGGTATTCGCCGAACTCGTCCGCCTCGTCGGCGACCACGAGCACGTCGTGGTCGGGCGCTTGCGTGGCGACCGGGATCTCGGTCTGCAGGGCGACATGCCCGGTATCGGCCCGGCCCTGGCCGGCCCGGAAGGTCCATTCCCGCTCGGCCACGATCTCGGCCCCGAAGCGCCTGGCGGCGCGGCGGAAGGCGTCCGCGAGCAGGCGGTCGCCCGGGGTCGGGCCGAAGACCAGGAACCAGCGCCGCCAGCGCTTCACCGCGAGGTACTGGGCCAGCGCATCGGCCCGCATGGCCCGGTTTGGCACGGAATGGACCAGATTGGACCGGCAGGTTTCACCCCGCAGGGCGTCGTCGGGCGCCCGCGCATTGAGGATCAGGAGGTCCCTGGCCTCCGCGGCCTTCAGGAGCGCCGGCCCGTCGAGATCCGCGACCGCAAAGCGGATCCCCTCCGCCGCGAGCGCCCGCGCGGCGTCCGCCGGGTCCTCGCCTGCCGCGATCACCCGCTCGACCAGCGCGAAACGCTGCCCCGTGAACCGCCCCGTCGTCGCCGTGTCGGCGAGCCCGAGCCGCGCCCCCGCAAGCCCCTCGTCGGCCGCCGGGCGGTCGAGCGCCGAGACCGGCTGCACCGCCGGGCGCGCCGCCGTGAGGAAACCGATGCGGACCAAGCCTTCCTCCGCTGCGGCGAGGGCCGGCATCAGGAGCCCGAGGAGGAGCGCGAGGAGCCTCATTCCGCGGCCTTCGCCCAGGCGATCCCGCGGTCGCCGGCGGTGCCGAACGTCGGACGGCTGGCGCGGACAGTCGGGTTCGCGCCCGCGGCAGGCAGGGCAGGGCACCACAGGGGAGCGGGACAGGCGAGGAGACGGCCGGACATGCGATCTCCGGACGGTGGGGTGCGATTCAACAGCCAAGGTTGGCGATTGTTCCGCGTCGGACTATCGCGGCTGCGGGCGGGTCCCGTCTAGGAGGCGAAGGCGCTCACCCGCCGCCGGATCACGAGCTTCCTGCCCCCGCAGCCCGCGCAAGTCTCCTCGGACCGCTTGGTCCAACCCTCGTCGGCGAGGAGCCCGGCCTGCTCGCGGACCTGTGCGAGCGGGATCGCCAGCTCCTGCGACAGGCACTCGTCGCAATAGGCGGTCCCGGCGGCGCGGAACAGGAAATCGGCGATGCGGTCGGCATCGGTCATGGCAGGTCCCCGATCGCTCTGCGGCTGCGGCGTCGAAGCGATTCCTGCACCCCAAATGCGACCAACGCGTGATGGATCGACAGGGCATCGCGCGGCCGCCGGATGGATCCCGGCAACGGGAACAGCCGCTCCGGGGAGCGGCTGTCGCGGATTTGGGGGCCTGCGTCGGATCGGAGGCGGTTTCAGTGGCAGCGCCGGATGCGCGTCACCGTCACCTCGCCCCACGCGTTCACGCGCTTCTTGATGATGAGGCGGCAATCGTCGTGGGCCCAGTGCGGACGGCCGGCGACGGGGCGGTGCCAGGAGGGCCGCTCCGGGACGGGGCGCCCGTAATAGCGGTCGCCGTCGTGGTAGCCATAGCGGCTCGGGGCCTGGATGTAGCGGCGCTCGCCATAGCCGTAGCCGTCGCCGTAATAGCCGACCTGGCTGTAGCCGGAGCCGTCGCCGTCGTAGGAGGCGACCTGGCGGCCGGCGGAAATCGAGATGTTGACCTCGGTGGCCTGGGCGGCGCCCCCGAGAGCGAGCGCCGCGGCGGCGCCGAGAACGAACTTCGTCACACAACGGTGCATGGGTCCCTCCAGAGACGACGGACGCAACGCCGTCCGCCGATTGGACCGGAGAATGCGCGGCGGCAGTTGAAGGCTGGCCCAACGGGATCGTCAGCCGCCGTTCATCCTCGGCGCCGGCGCACGGGCCACGCCCGGCTCTGCGTGATCCCGCTCACGGAGGATGCCGGCGGAGCCGATAGAGTGGGTCTCGACTTCGGTGCGGATCGACCGAGCCTACGGATCCGCTCCCAATCCGGCGGGCCCCGATCCGCACCGAAGTCTCCCGGCCCGCGGGGCGGAACGCCGGTCAGGGGCCGCAGGCCCGCGGACGCACACCGTTTCTTCACCGGTGCACCTGCACGGTCGTGATCCCGTCGGAGCCGCCGCGATGATCCGCCCCCGCACCCTCCGCATCCTCGGCCAGAGCCTCGTCGTCCTGGCCCTCGCGAGCGCGCTTCTCGGCGGCGTGCGGGCGCTCACCGGGACGGCCTCGGCATCCTCGCGCTACATCGCGCCGGCCTATGGCAGCCCCATGCTCGACATGGGCGACGCCCCCTGACGGGCGCCCCGGCCCGAAGGCCCGAACGGGTTTCGGAGAGCGCCCCGCCGCGGCGGCTGCGTGGCGCGGAGCGGAGCTACAGGATGACGTCCCCCGCCGCGAGCCGGGCCGTGAGCCCAATCTCGAAATCCGCCTTGCCGTCCCCGTCCGTGTCGCCCTGGAGCACGCCGTCCGCAAAGCGGACCTGACCGGCCGAGCCCGTGAACCGTGCAGCCAGGTCGTGCTCGTCGACCCAGACGAAGTCCTGGTCGCCGCGCGCGTCCGCATCGGCGTCGATGCGGCTCAGGCCGATGCGATCCTTGCCGGAGGCGAAGTCGAGGATCTCGTCGCGTCCGCGTCCGAGGCCCGCCGCCTCGATCGCGCTGAACCGGAACACGTCCGCGCCCGAGCCGCCCCGGAGGTCGTCCGCGCCCCCGCCGCCGACGAGCAGGTCGTCGCCGCCGCGGCCGTCGAGCCGGTTCGAGCCGTCGTTGCCCCGGATGCGGTTGTCGAGTCCGTTGCCCTGCCCGTCGAGGTCTCCGGCGCCGTCGAGGAGCGAGAGATCCTCGATGTCGGCGCCGAGGCTCCAGTCCACCAGCGCGAGAACCTTGTCCTCGCCCGCATCGGGCGCCTCGACGACGGAATCCTCCGCCTCCGAGACCACGTAGACGTCGTCCCCCTCTTCGCCCGCCATCCGGTCGGCACCAGCGCCGCCGTCGAGAAGGTCGTCGCCCTCGCCGCCCCGGAGCGTATCGGCGCCGCCTTCGCCGCGGAGGATGTCGGCCAGCGGCCCGCCCACGAAAGTGTCGTCCCCGCCGTCGCCGGTGACGTCTTCCGGATCCAGGTTGCGGACGGCGACCGGGAGGGTCTGGACGACCGAGAGCCCGTCCGGATCGACCGCCCGGACCTGGATGGTGTGGGTTTCATCCTGCTCGAAGTCGAGCCGCCATCCCTTCGCGACCGTGACCCGGCCCGTGGCGGGATCGATCGCGAAGCGCCCGCCGGCATCGTCGAGCAGGGTGTAGGTGAAGGTGCTGCTGTCCGGGTCCCGGGTCGCGAGGGTGCCCACCGCCGTGCCCGCCGCCGCGAACTCGTCGACCGCCAGCACGCCGCCGCCCGCGACGCCGATCGCGGAGGGCGGGTTGAGATAGGTGTCCACCGCGTAGTTCGCCGAAGAGGTGTCGCCCGCCGGAGCGTTGCCGGATGAATCGGTCCACCCGGTTCCGACCGTGACGACGTTGGTGCCCTCCTCGACGTCCGCCGCAGGGGTGAGGGTGGCGGTGTAGACCTTCGGGTCGGAGCCCGAGACCTGGAGGCCCGAAAGCGAGCCGCTCCCGGCCGTCACGTCGGCGAGGGAGAAATCGGACGGCGCCTCCGAGAACGTGAACGTCACGGTCGCGGTCTCGCCGACGGTCAAGGCCGGGTCCGAGACGGCGATCGTCACCGTCGGACGGATGCCGTCGATCACGAGGGCCTTGCCGACCCCGAGGGAGCCCGCCGTTCCGGGCGCGGGCAGGGTCAGGACGGCCCCGTAATCCGTCAGGTCGCTGATCCCGCCGCTCAGCGCCGCCGTCCCGAAGGCGTCGAGGTCGGCCGAGGAGTCGCCGGCCTGGACGAAGTAGCGGAAGGTGAGGGTGGAGGTGCCCGTCCCGCTCAGGTAGTCCGCGGTGCGGTGCTCGGCGCCGGTCTCGAGCGTCAATTGCGGCGTGCCCGACACGTTGACGGGCTCGCTGAAGGTCACCTGGAGGTCGATGGTGTCGCCGATCTTGTACGTGCCGTCGGGGGTGCTCGACGAGACGCCCTCGACCGTCGGGGGAATGCCGATCAGGGTGTAGCCGGACGACGCGTCGTTCTCCGAGTTGATCTCGACGGTCCTGGTCGAGATGGTCGCCGAATTGAGGTACTCGGTGCCTTCCGAGGCGCCGTCGGGAATTCGGACCACGAGCGTGAAGACCGAGGTCGCGCCGGCTCCGAGCATCGCGATCTCGGATGTGATCGTGCCGCCGGCGCCAACGATCGGCGTCGTCGTATCGAAGGCCGGGCCTGTCTCGTGCTCGAAGCTCACGAAGGTGAGATCGCCCGGCAGCGTGTCGGTCCAGATCACGTCCTCGGCGGCATCGGGACCGCCGTTTGTGACCGTGATCGTGTAGGTGAGTTCGTTCCCCGCCTCGGCACGCTCGGCGGAGACCCCGACCACGATGCTGAGATCCGCCATCGCGGGCGTCCCCACCGTCGTGACGCCGGGCGAGGCGTTGTTCTCCTCGTTGACGTCGACGGGCCCGACGGCGGTGACCGAGGCGATGTTCGTGAACGTGGTGCCTTCGGTGGCCGCGTCGGCGATGAGGACGACGAGGTCGAAGGTTGCGCTCGCGCCGGACGCCATGGCCGCGAGGGTCGCCGTGATGGTGCCGTTGTCCCCCTCGGCCGGCGTCTCGGCGTCGAACGCGGGTCCGTCGATCTGCGTCAGGCTCACGAAAGTCAGACCCGACGGCAGAGCGTCGGTCCAGGTCACGTTCGCGGCTTCCTCGGGACCGTTGTTGGCGACCGTGATCCGGTAGGTGATCTCGGTGCCCGGGTCGGCGTTCGCCGGTGCGCCTTCGACGAGAATGGAAAGGTCCGTCGTCGGCGGGAAGGTGTCGTTGGAGACCGTGTAGTCGTTCAGGCCGGCGGCATCGTTGCCGGCCACGTCCTGGATCGCGGAGGCGTCGTTACCACCGGTCGGGTCCGCGTATCTGACCGACACGGACTCGAGGAACTCCACGGCCGTCGCGAGCGTCAGGGTGACGGTTCCCGCTGCGCCGTCGACCGCGACCTCGGTCACGCTCACGGGCTGATTCTCGACCGTGACCGCGAAGGCCGATGTCGGAGGCAGGTTGTCGGGGTCGAGCGCCTCGTCGTACCTCAGCACCAGCACGGTGCCGTCCACGGACGCGGAGAGGATGGCCGGTGCCGTTTCGTCGCTCATGCTATCGCTCCGTCCCGCCCGAAGCGGAACATCCTGGAACCGGACCCGCCTCAGCAGAAGCTGTCCCACAATCCGTCCGGCCGCGCTACACCGGGCCGGTTGCACCCAATGTGGCGTGACGTAGCGGCTTCGTCCGGGCGCGCCCCACGCCTCAAGTCGTGCCGAAGGCCTTCCGCTGGTGTTCGGCCGGTGGGCCTGGAACTGGCCGCGAGGCCCGGCGGTGCGCCATTAGTCGGAGCCTCGGAACTTGGCCGTTTGCCGATCGTTGTCCTGGGCCGCCCGCCACCAGCCCCTGCGATGACCGCACACAAGACCAGTACCGTGTTCCCCATGCCGGCGCCCGACGCCTCGTCTGACGGCGCCGACGGGATCGTCCGGGCCGCCCGCCGCCTCCGCGAGCCGGAGCGCCGCACGATGCGGACGCACGATGCCCTTTGCCCTCGCGGCTGAGCCCCGCCTGCCGGCGCACGCCGGCGTCGCCGCGGGCGGCCGGATGCAGGATCTCATCGCCGCCGCGGACTGGTCGGACTCGCCCCTCGGGCCCACGGCCGATTGGCCCGACCGGCTGACCTTCCTGGTCGAGGTCGTGCTCGCCTCGAAGGCGCCGATGTTTCTCCTGTGGGGCCCGGAGCGCATCCTCCTCTACAACGACGCCTACATCCCGGTGCTCGGCCGCAAGCACCCCTGGGCGCTGGGGCGGGGCATGTTCGAGGTCTGGTCGGAGGCGCGGGCCCTGATCGCGCCCGTCGTCGACCGCGCCTTCGCGGGCGAGCCGTCCTATTTCGAGGACCTGCCGGTGGTCCTCCACCGCCACGGGGAGCCGGAGCAGACCTGCTTCACCTTTTCGTACACGCCCGTCCGGGGGCGGTCCGGCGAGGTGGCGGGCGCGCTCTGCGCGCTGCAGGAGACAACCGGCAAAGTCCGGGCGGAGCAGCGCCTCGCCTTCCTGATCCGGCTGACCGACCGCCTGCGCGGGCTCACCGACCCGCTCGATGTGTCGTGCGAGGCCGCGCGGATGCTGGGCGAGCATCTCGGCGCCAGCCGGGTCGGCTACGGCGACGTCGACGAGACGGAGCGCTTCTTCACGACGCACCGCAACTGGACCGACGGCACCGTCGCGCACCACACCGGCACCCACGACCTCGCGGCGTTCGGCCCCGATGTTCACGCCGCGCTGCGGCAAGGCGAGCCGCTGGTCGTCCGCGACGTCGCCACCGATCCCCGCACCGCCGAACCCGCGGCGCTCGCGGCCTTCGCGGCGCTTCAGGTCGCCTCAGCCGTGACCGTGTCCCTCATCAAGGGCGGCCGCATGGTGGCGGCGCTCTACGTCCACAGCCGCGTCGCGCGCGCCTGGACGGAGGCCGAGATCCGGCTCGTCCAGGATGCGGCCGAGCGCACCTGGGATGCGGTCGAGCGCGGGCGTGCCGAGGGAGCGCTGCGGGCGAGCGCGAGCCGCCTTCGCCTCGCGGTCGATGCCGGGCGCATGGCGGTCTGGGAGCACGACGCCGCCACCGACACGATCTCGACTACACCGGAGCTGAACCGCCTCCTGGGCTACCCGCCGGACGCATCGATCGACGTGAAGGAGATCCGCGCGCGCTACTACCCGGGCGACCGCGACCGCCTCCTCGCCGCCGCGACCGAGGCGATCCGGAAGGGCGAGCGCTTCTTCGAAGCGGAGTACCGCTTCTATCGCCGGGACGGGTCGCTGCGCTGGTTCCTCCTGCGCGCCGAGATGGACCTCGGGCCGGACGGGACGCCGCGGCGCTCCGTCGGCGTCCTGCTCGACGTCACGGAGAGCCGGCGCAACGAGGAGGAACTGCAGGGCCGGGAGGCGGAGCTGCGCGCGGCGCTCGATGCCGGCTCGCTCGCGATCTTCGACTACGACCACGTCACGGGCGAGATCCGGCCCTCGCCGCGCCTCAATGCGATCTACGGCTACCCGCCCGACCACCGGACGACCATCGACGACATCCGCGCCCGCTATCACCCCGAGGACGTGGAGGAGATCTTCGGCCGCGTCCGCCGGCGCAACCAGGATCCGTCGATCCGCCACTTCGACTGGACCACGCGCCTGCTCCTCCCGGACGGCCGCACCCGGTGGGTGAACGGACGCGGCGAATACATCCGCGACGCGTCCGGCCGGCCGGTCCGCTCCCGCGGCATCGTCATGGACATCACGGAGCGCAGGCAGGCCGAGGAGGCGAATGCGCGGCTCGCCGCCATCGTGTCCTCGTCGCCCGACGCCATCGTCTCGTTCTCGGCGGAGGACGGCCGGGTGCTGACCTGGAACCGGGGCGCCGAGGCGCTGTTCGGCTATACGGAGGCGGAAGCCGTCGGCGGACCCGTGAGCCTCATCGTCTCGCACGATCATCTCACGGCGGCGGAAGACCGGACCGGGGTCTACGACCTGGCGATGCGGACGGGACAGATCGGCCTCGACACGGTGCGGCGCCGCAAGGACGGCAGCCTGGTGCCCGTCTCGGTCTCGGCCACCCGCATGACCGATGCAGGCGGGCGCGTCCTGGGCGTGTCGGCGACCTTCCGCGACATTACCGAGCGCAAGCGTTGGGAGGAGCACCAGCGGCTCCTCATCAACGAACTGAACCACCGGGTGAAGAATACGCTGGCGACCGTCCAGTCCATCGCCAGCCAGACCCTGCGCAACGCGCAGAATGCGGGCGAGGCCCGCCATGCCCTGGAGGACAGGCTCTTCGCCCTTTCCCGCGCGCACGATGTGCTGACGCAGGAGAACTGGGAAGGCGCGAGCCTCGCCGACATCGTCGCGCAGGCGATGGCGCCCTACCGCCACGAGGGCGAGCGGCGCCTGCATGCCGCGGGACCGGACGTGCGCCTGCCGCCCGGGACGGCGCTCGCCGTCGCCATGGCCCTGCACGAATTGTCCACGAACGCCGTGAAGTACGGCGCGCTCGCGAACGAGCGGGGCGAAATCCGGATCGCGTGGGAGGTGGAGCCGGAGACCGGCGGCAGCCGCCTTCGCTTCACCTGGACCGAGAGCGGAGGACCGCCCGTCGCGCCGCCGTCCCGCCGCGGCTTCGGAACGCGCCTGATCGAGCGCAGCCTGGCGCAGGACCTCGGGGGAGCGGTGCGTCTCGCCTTCGAGCCCGCAGGCCTCGTCTGCACGGTGAACGCTCTCGTGGCTCCGGCCTGAGGCCGGGACCGGACTGCCTGCCCGCAACGCCGGAATGCCGCGGCGGCCGCCCGCCGAGGTCCGGGTGCCGGGCCGTCAGGGGCAGTCCGCCACGGCAGCCATTCCGCGCAGCAGACGCAGCGCACCGTCGCCACGGCGCACGGCCGGTACCCACGTCATCGCCCCGGAGAGGCGGCAGAGCATGGCGATAGGGTTGAGCGGAGCGATAGCGATCCGGCTCCGGCCCAAGCGCCCAGCCGGGAGCGGGCTGGGAACGCTGTCCGCTTCCCAAGCCGTAGACCTGGGAAGTCACCGACTGTGCCGATGGTCCTTAAGTCTTTGATCTGAATGGTATACCGTTACAGTTCGCAAAGGTTGCATTGGACGCGCTAGGCTGCAAGGCCAATGCGCCGGGACGGCCTAGAACTCCAGAGCGTGTGTGACAGAATGTGTGCACTAGAGGCGCGATTGCGAGACGGTCCAGATCGTCTGGTTACTGCGTTGCGGTAGGATAGGGGGCGGTCATTGAGACTGAGTGGCGCGAGCTGCTTATGCTGTGTCGGGAGCCTCAATCCAGCGACCATTTTCGTCGAAAACGGTCGAGTGGGCAGCGCCAGCCGCATTCCATAGGGCATCGAATGCCGGCCGCATGGCCTTGCGCACATCCTCGGGAGATCCGAACTGATCTATGACAATTTCGGGCATCGAGATGGTGTCGTGCTTGAGCGGAACGCCCTCTTCCATGAAGGCTTCGGCGCCTTGATAGATCACTGACTTTCCCTGCACGCCCTGAATTGAGACTATGACGATGACAGGCGGCGTAATGCTCATGCTACGCGTCGCTTCAAGATACTGAGGAAGTCGAGTAAGCACGGTTTTTGGCAGAAGGCGGGCATGTATGTACTGCCTCGTATTTCTCTCACCTTTGAGAACACCCGCTTTGACAGCTTCTATTGAGCCATTTTTGAAGACCTGTGTATAGCCATGCGGGACATCTCGCCCCCGCACATTGACGAAGCCTTCAGAACTATACCGGGTGGAATAGCCAATCCCCTCACGCGGGCGAAGTTTATCTTGGAGCGTGTAAGCCTCGACCTGACGCCCTATCACCCCGGTCACCGCGACGCGGTGCCGGGTCCGGAAATGTGCGCCAGCGCCGGCCGCATTGCCAGGAACCGCTGATACCGAAGTGGTTCGATACGGAAAATCCCGGCAGCAACGTACAATCGGCCCGGCCCCCCATCTGCCAACTTCCACCCTGTCCGAAGAAAACGGAAAGGCGGGAGGACGCTGTGTCTCGCCCGTCAAATGTGAATTCATGTCACGCCACTGGCGGCGATAAAGGGAATACTGCGATGACCACGCTCATCAGGACGCTTGCTGCGGTTGCGGCCGGCACCATGCTCGCGACCGCTGCCTTCGCCCAAAGTGCAAGGGATGTAAGCGGCGCCTCACCTTACGTCGAAATCGAGAACGAACCTGCGCCGAAGCTAATCGTCGACCCGCCCATCCCTGAAGGGCTGACCCAAGGCATCGTCTGGATCCAGTACCGTGTGGAGAACCTGCGGATTGTGCCGGTGTTCGGTGCAGGGGCTCTCAGCACCTCCCCACGCGTCGGCCACCTGCACATCACTGTCGATGACTTGCCCTGGTGGTGGGCGGATGCAAGCGGCAACAACACCATCGATATCGCCGGGCTGCCGCCTGGCCCGCACAAGGTGAAGATCGAGTTGGTCGATCCCAATCACAACGTCTTCCCCGGGCAGGTCGCGACGGTGACGTTCACCATGCCCGATCACAATCTCAAGGCTCACCACTAGAGTCGCAGCCGCTTCAGGCCAACATCCGACTTCCCGGGCGCCGACCCTGCCGCCGCAAATGGGGCCGGCGCTGAGCGGGAACATGCACGGAATGGCCGGCTCGACGTGCGAATGTCACGCCAGAGGAGCTTCGCCATGCGATCTGACATCGTTCCAGGGGCCGTGTTCCCCGACTATGATCTCTCAGATCATGCCGGTAAGCGCCGAAGGCTTTCCGAACTGCAGGGACAACACCCATTGATCCTTGTGCTCAGCCGCGGCGGGTTCTGTCCCAAGGACCGTCGTCAGCACGAAAACCTCGTCGAGTTTCATCGTGAGCTCGAGGTGGGCTACTGCCGCCTCGTGACCGTCAGCACCGACAGCATCACGGAAACAAACGAGTTCCGCACCGGTGTAGGAGCGCATTGGACCTTTCTGTCCGATACCCGGCGTTTGGTGCAGAAGGACCTCGATATCGCCGAGTATACTGACCCTGCTCATAACCCCATGATCTCGTACACGCTTGTGCTCGAGCCGGGTCTGGTCGTACACAAGATTTATATGGGTTACTGGTTCTTCGGCCGCCCTACTATGGAAGAGCTGCGCCAGGATTTACGTGCAGTTCTGAAGAAATGCCGACCCGACTGGGACATCGGTACCCCAGTGATGAAGAACGCGTGGCAGGAGGGTAGGAAGGATCTCTTCTATCCCTACGGAAAGACTTACGCGCAAATCATCGGTGAGCAGGATTAGGTTCTCCCTTTATGCACAGGCCAAGGCCCTAACTCGGGAAGGGCATGACAGACCAAAATGGCGGAGCGGAGTGTCAGGCGAGCGTGGGCCTCCGGGTGCTGGCCAGACCTCGATAGCGGGGATGCTAATTCAGGAGCAGCCGCGTCCTTGCACCAAGGGCGACGGTTATCCTCGAAGATGACAGCGCGCGCTGTCCTGACGGCAATCTGCTGTCATGCTGCGGCGGCAGTCACCGCGCAGTCGCGCCCGTCACCTACGGGCCTACCCTGCGCCTGTGCCGCTGCCCGTGTGCAGGCATAGGCAGCCATCGTGTTCGGGAGAGGCGCTTACACCTAATGACAGGCTCCTATCGGGGCCTTGCCTTCTGGCGCGCTCGCTGGAACCCGGTCGACCGCTTCAAACTGAGATGTTGAGAGCATGGAGCAATCAAGCAATGATCTTCGACATTGCGACATCCGATGTCCCAGAGCACCTGACCGAGTTAGCCGACTTGCACGAACTCAGGGAAGCCCTGCGGAACTTGCGCGCCATAGCGCCGGACAGCGTGCTTGCCCAACTCGTAGAGGACAAGATCGAGCGCCTCCAGCACGAGGCTGATGATTTTTGCCGCGCGCCTTCCCCGTTTTCCGCCCCGTCCGGCATCTCGTAAGGGCTGCGTCGTCTCCCGCCCTCATGTAACGAGCATGGCCCTGCCGGCCGCTCAGGGTCGCACAGGCCTCCTGTCGCTTTGGAACGGTGAGAACAGTCGCCTTCTACTGGTAGCGTGGGGCCAAGTGTCGCGCAGTTGGCGCTGACGAGGTGGTGAACCGCTACGTCCGACACCTCCAGAGCAGCGTGCTTGTCGCATTCCTAGAATCCAACCTAAACATCCGTGCGCTTCGTTCCTGCGCTGAAGCCCGCCGGAGCGCGGTTCAACTCTCTGTAAATGTTCGCGGCAACTTCAGGGGCGGTGACCATAGGTCTCCTCCTCGGGAGGTCTGCAAGGCAAGAGGCCCCGGCAAGCCGATCCCGGGCCGGAGCGTCGTCGGCGCGAGCGTTTGCGACAAATTCCGGTGGTTCCGCTCAATACCCGACGGGTCGCGTGCCTCAGGATAGGTCTCTCGCTCGAGCCGCAACCATCAATCCGAGGACACGACCGTGAAAGCAGCAGCGCGAACACGATCCATCGCAGCCGACCTGGAACACCTCGACAGCCTCGCTGCCAACGCGCTGCGCTGGAGCCTGGTGCTGATCTTTCTCTGGTTCGGAGGCATGAAGTTCACCTCCTATGAGGCCCAAGGCATCGCACCCTTCACCAGCGCCTCGCCCTTCCTCGGCTGGCTGCACGCCCAGCTCGGCGTCCACGGGTCGAGCGTCGCCATCGGCATCCTCGAGCTCACGACCTGCCTTGCACTCGCGGCCGGCGCCCTGAGCCCGACGCTCTCGCTGCTTGGTTCGCTCATGTCGATGACCACCTTCGGCCTGACCCTGACATTCATGCTCACGACGGCGGGCGTCGCGGAACCGAGCGCGGGCGGGTTCCCGGCCTTGTCGGCCATGCCGGGCCAGTTCCTCCTGAAGGACGTCGTTTTGCTGGCGGCATCCTTCGCCCTGCTCGTGCACTCCCTGCGCATGGTCATGGAGGATGCGTCGACCTTCGGCCGACCGAAGCGCGAGCCGATGAGAGCCGCCTCGTCGCGGGTCGGCTGAGCGAGGGTTGCGTCGCTCCCGTCCGCCGGTCCCCGACCGGTTCCGAGGGCGCTCCCGCGCGAGCGCCAGGATCGCAACGATGCTTCACGGACTCCGCTCGGGCGGCACGTTCGACGTTGCGTCCCCCGTCCGGGAGAGCGCGCCGTCAGGAGAGGCGCGACAGCAGGCGTGCCGCCGTCACGAGATCCTCCGTCTGGTGTCCTTCCGTGAAGGCGTCGAGCACCGGCTGCAGGAGACCGCGCGCTTCCTCGATCCGCTCATGATCGGCGAGGTAGGTCGCGAAGTCGATCGCCGCACGAAGTTCGCAGGACAGGGAGCCATGGCGCCGGCTCCAGTCGAGCGCCTGCAGGAAGTAGACCTCCGCGGTCCGCGACCCGGCTTCCGGTGCAGCAGCGAGCGCGCTGCCCTTCGCCCGAAGCAGCTCCGGCATGTAGACGAGCTCTCCGCTGCCTTTGATGACTTCGACGGCGGTGTCGATGACAGCGATGGCCTCGGCGCTGCGACCCATCTGGACGAGGCCGTCCGCCAGCGCGATGCTGAAAGGCGTCCCGAGCAGACCGTAACGCGTGGCGCGGAGCTCGCTCAGGCATTCCTTGAGCTCCCGAATGCCCCTGTCCGGATCACCACGCCGCAGCGCGAGCGCGCCGCGGAAGCCGCGCCCCTGGATGACGTTCGGCGTCAGCGTATGGGCTTCGGCATGGGTCAGCGACTTCGCGAGCATCTCCTCCGCGTCGCCTAGATCGCCCGTCCACATGAAGACGGAGAGGGCCCATGTCAGGGCGATCGACATGGTGACCGGGTGATCGAGCAGGACCGCTTCCCTGACGCTCCTCCGCGCGACGTCCACCGCCTGCGTGGGAAAGCCCTGAAGCCAGAGCGTCCGGGCAAGGATGCTGCCGGACAGGTTGTAGTGATCGAAGCCCAGGAGAAAGATGCTCGTCCAGTCGGTGCCCTGCTGGAGCTTCAGGGCGGATTCGAGCTCGGTGCGGGCGCCCGTGAGATCGCCGACGTGGTACAGCGAGACGCCGAGCAGCGAATGCGCGAGCGCGATCGCCGGCGTGCTGCCCGTCATCGCCGCGAGGACGGACCCGCGCTCGGCGCATGTCAAGGTCGCCCGGTAATCGCTGATGCGGCGATAGTACATGTGGAGGAGGCTGAGCGAGCGCAGCTCGCCCGAAATGTCGCCGCGCCGCGTGGCGAGATCGAGACTGCGTTTCAGGGCCGTGTGCGCGGGCTCGCCGTTGCCGCGCGTGAACATCCACGACATTCCCAAGGCGGCCTGGAGGCGCATCTCCTCGGCGTCGGAATCCTGATGGACGAGAAGCGCCCGCTCGGCCCAGCGCAGGCACTCGGTCAGCAGCGACAGCGCCAGGAAGAGGGGCGCCGCCGCGGCGGCGAGCTGGACGCCGATGTCGGCGCGGCCCCCCGGCGAAAAGCACCATTCCAGGGCCGCGCGGATGTTTCCGAGGTCGGCCAGGAGCGATACCCGGTTGGGAGGATGAGGGAGGGCCGTCCAGGCGCCGCTGGTGTCCTGCAGCCAACTGCGGAAATAACTCGCGTGCCGCGCCGCCAGGTCGCCCCGCTCCGCGTCCGGAATGGCGATCTCCAGGGCGTAGGCCCGCGTGGTCTCCGAGAGGCGGTAGCGCATCGTTCCGCCCGTGGGCTGAACCACGACCATGGATTTCGCGATGAGGGTCTCGATCGCGGCGAACACGGTTTCTTCGTCTGTCGCGGCGTTCGCGACGACCGCGAGGGCCGCCTCGACCGTGAAGGGGCCGACGAAGACGGCGAGCCGGCGAAGCACCACCCGCTCGGTTTCGGACAGAAGCTCGTAACTCCAGTCCAGCATGGCGCGCAGCGTCTTCTGCCGCGGCGGCGCCGTGCGCTGGCCGAGCCACAGCATCGTCAGCCGCTGATCGAGCAGCGCAAGAGTCCGCTGCAGGCCGTAGGTTCCCACGCGGGCCGCCGCGAGCTCGATCGCCAGCGCCAGCCCGTCCAGCTTCCGGCAGATGGTCGCGATCGTGACGGCATCGTGGTCCGTCAGTTCGAAGTGCGTGCCGCTGGCCGACACGCGTTCGATGAACAATTGGACGGCCGAGTAGGTGAGTGCGCTCTTCGCCGTCAGAGTAAGATCGTCGGGTGGCACGGTGAGCGGCATCAGCTTGTAGAGCTGCTCGCCCTCGACTCTCAGCGCTTCGCGGCTCGTCGCGAGAATATGCACGTGCGGCGCCGCCAGGTAGATCCGCATGGCCAGCGCCGCGGCGGTCTCGATCAGGTGCTCGCAATTGTCGAGGACGAGCAGCATCCGCTTGTCGCGCAGGAAGGCGAGCAGGCTCGGCGTGGGGTCGTCCGATTGCACCGACAGCCTGAGGAGCGAAGCCACGGACGGCGCGACCAGGGCGGGGTCGCTCAGGGCGCCGAGGTCGACGAAGAACACGTCGCCCCCGAAGGATTCCAGCAGGTCGTGTGCGACGGCAATCGCGAGCGTCGTCTTCCCCACGCCACCGGTGCCGACGATCGTCACGAACCGCGAGTCGGACAGGAGGGCCGCCAGGGTCCGGATGCTGCTGTCCCGCCCCACCATGCGCCTCAGCCGGGCGGGAAGAAGCGCATCGGGCGCCGGCTCAACTGACCGGGCGGGGCTCGGCGCGCCGTCGGCGACGACGGTGACCGGGGCCACAAAGCAATAGCCGCGCCCCGCCAGGGTGAGGATGTATCGCGCGCCGTCCTCCCCGTCGCCCAACGCCTTGCGCAAGGCCGCGACGTGAACCCGCAGGCTGGCCTCCTCGACGGTGACGTCGGGCCAGACCCGCGACAGAAGCTCCTGCTTGGTCAGGGTCTCGTTGGGACGGGATACGAGGGCGACGAGGAGATCAAGGGCACGGGCCCCGAGTTCGACGGGGGTGTCGCCCTTCAGGAGAAGACGTTCCTTGGTCCTGATCGTGAAGGGGCCGAAGCAAATCGTCGACGCGCTATGCTGTATGAGCCCCGTATCCATGGCGCTTGCCCTCGCCACCTGCGGCACGCGATCACGATCGCAGGCGCGAGCATATACGAGAATCGGCCCTGCGCCAGAGCGGCCCGGCGCTGCCGAAGGTCGCTCCGACCCTCCCGGGCCCCGTCCCGCCGACCGGAATGCGGCCCGCCGCTGGTTCCCGGTTCGCCCTACCCTCGGTCCGTGCACGACAGGGGGCCCGTTCAGTGCCGCCTGCTGGCCCCATGCGGTCCGCCCGGACCCCGGCGGGGCCTATACAAACGGATAATCCGGACAGCCAAAGGTTCAGAGCGCTACCTCTCCGTATAATGCCCCGATGCCAGCCGAGCATCGAAGATCGTCGGAGTCCCGGGAGCCGGTTCGAGGATCGTTGGCGTGGTGGGTGATAAGAACGGCCGCCGGATCCGGTCCCGTGACGACGCGGATCAGCCAGAGCGCCGGCCGCCCCTTTCCCGTCGCCCCGCGCGGCCCCACCGGTTCGTCCACGGCGACGCGGAGGTCTGCGTGGTGACGGACGGCCACGTCACCGTTCCCTCGCGCATCCTCGCTCCGGACGCATCCCCGCAGGAGTGGTCGCATATCGAGGCCCGTTCCAGGGGGCACGGCGGCTCCATCGAGGCCGCCGTCAACATCCCCGTCGTTCGATCCGGTGCCGATCTGATCGTCATCGACGTCGGCGGCGGCGGGCGGTATCAGAACACGGAGGGCCGTCTGCCGGTGTCGCTCGCGGAGGCCGGCATCGATCCGCTGGCGGTCACGAAGGTCGCCCTGACCCATGCCCATCCCGACCATCTCTGGGGAGCCCTGGGTCGGGACGGGCAATTGCGGTTCCCGAACGCCACCTTCCACATCTCGCCTCGCGAATGGGACTTCTGGTGGAACCTGGACGTCAACAGCACGGTGCTGTCGCCGCTCGTGCCCTACGCGATCGGCGCGCGCCGGGTCTTCGACGCGATCCGCGACCGGGTCGTGATGGCCCATCCCGGCACCGAGGTCGCGGCAGGCCTTCAGGCAGTGGATACGCCGGGTCACACGCCGGGTCACCTCGCCTTCGTGCTGCACGGCCGCGAGCCGCTGCTCTTCGCAGGCGACGCCTTCACGAACGAGATCGTGTCGGTCGAACGCCCGACATGGCGCTACGGGAACGACGCGGATCCCGACCAGGCGGTTCGCACGCGCATGCGGCTGATCGACGAGCTTGCCCGCGGCGGCAGCATGCTCATGGCCGCCCATTTCGCCCATCCGGGCTTGGGCGTCATCGAGCGCGTCGGGGAGCAGGCCCGCTTCGAGCCTCTCGGCCGATCGTAGCGCCGGAGCCTGGCGCACGGACGGAAGACCCCGACAGCGAACGGCCCCGCCCGGAGGCAGGCTGATCGCCGTGCCCGCCCGAGCAGGTGCGGTGCGCCACGAGCTCAGGTTGCGGAACGCACATCGGACGCAACCCGTACGCAGGGGCCGCCGGCGGGCCGGCGACCCCGCTTGGCGCCCCGGCCGCGAGGACCCGACGCCCGGGAGCGGGCCGCAGGCAGCCCCCATTACAGGTCAATGCAACGTTTTGCGACGATTTACTGGCCTGGCGGTCGGGCCGGGACCAGGGTTCCGCCATGACGGAACGCCCACGAGGCCGCCGGCAGGCGCCTAATGGGCCGGAACCAGGAGAGACGCATGGCGCTCGCAGCGTCGACGGGGTCCCCTTGCCCGGTTGTCCATATCGCCGATCACGACCCCCGCAGCCGCGATGCACTCTGCGCCGTCCTGTCGTCCGTCGGTTTCGAGACGAGGCTGTTCGCCACCGTGGACGAACTCCTGGGCTGCCGGCCCGGCCCGGGCCCGAGCTGCCTCGTCATGGAATACCGGCTGCAGGGAATGAACGGGCTCGAACTCCGGTCCAGGCTCCTCCACGCGGGCATCCCGATGCCCGTGATCTTCATGAGCGCGCATGCCGACATTCCGATCGCGGTGCGCGCCATCAAGGCCGGAGCCGTCGATTTTCTGACCAAGCCGGTCCGCACCCAGGATGTCCTCGACGCCGTCCATACCGCCCTCGAATGGGACGCCGCGCTCAAGGCGGATCTCCGTGCGCGCGGCGAGCTCGAGGTGCAGCTCGGATGTCTGACCCAGCGCGAGCGTGAAGTCATGTGGCACGTCACGGCCGGGCTGATGAACAAGCAGGTGGCCGGCCTCCTCGGCCTGAGCGAGATCACGGTCAAGGTCCACCGCAGCAACGTCATGCGCAAGATGGGGGCCCGCTCGCTGGCCGACCTGATCGCGAAGGCGAACGTTCTCGCGCAGGTCAGGGCGCAGGACGAAAGCCGGGGCCCGCTGCGCCACGCGGCGGACCGGCCGCGGCGAGCCCTGCCAGCCACCTTCGTGGGCAACCCGACCTCCGCCTGACCCCGGGGAGGGAGCACGGCTTCCAACGGGGCCGCATTCTCGAGCCGGGCCTTCAGACGACCAATCGGGTGATCCGGAAGACATCGCGGTGCACGAGCAGCAGCTGACATTCGGGCCCTTCAGGCTCTACCCGGGCCAACGGCGCCTTCTCGAGGGGGATCGGCCCGTTCCCCTCGGCAGCCGCGCCCTGGACATCCTCGTCGTGCTCGCGGAGCGCGCCGGGCAGGTCGTCGGGAAGGACGAGCTGCTGGCGCTCGTGTGGCCGGGGATCCACATCGAGGAGACCAACCTCCGCGTCCACGTCTCGGCCGTCCGAAAGGCGCTCGGCGACGGCAGCCAGGGCGGCCGCTTCATCACCAACATCCCGGGCCGCGGATACGCGTTCACCGCGCCCGTGACTCGGGTGCTCGAGGCCGGCGAGGCGGATGCCGCACCGCCCCCGGCCGGCCTACTCCGAACCGGCGAGCTCCCCTCGCAACTGACCAGCATCGTCGGCCGCGAGGAGATCATTCGAGACCTGATCGAGCAGACGCCGCAGCGGCGCCTCACGACGCTCGCCGGCCCCGGCGGCATCGGCAAGACCACGGTCGCGGTCGCGGTCGCCAACGCCCTCCAGCACCGGTACGCCGACGGCGTCCTTTTCGTCGAGCTCGCGCCCGTGACCGATGCAGCCTTTCTTCCGGGCAGGCTCGCGGCGGTTCTCGGGGTCGCTCTCGACCCGGCCGATCCCATGGCCTTCCTGGTCTCGGCGCTCCGCAGCAAGCGGATCCTGCTCGTGCTGGATAGCTGCGAGCACCTGATCGAGGCCGTCGCCGACATGGCGACGGCGCTGCTCCGTCAGACCCACCATGTCTGCCTCCTCACGACGAGCCGGGAGCCGCTGAGAGTGGAAGGCGAGTGGGTGGCGCGGATACCGCCTCTCGCGGCACCGGCCGAGCGTGCTCCCCTGACGGCCGCGGAGGCCCGTTCCTTCCCGGCAGTCCGGCTTTTCGTGGACCGCGCGGCTGACAGTCTCGGCGGTTACGTTCTTTCCGACGCGGACGCGCCGCTCGTCTGCGAGATCTGCCGCCGGCTCGACGGCATCGCCCTGGCGATCGAGCTGGCGGCCGGCCGCGTCGACACGATTTCCATCTCTGACCTCGCGGCGCAACTGGACGACCGCCTGCGGATCCTGACGCGGGGCCGCCGCACCGCATTGCCGCGCCATCAGACCCTCCGGGCCGCGCTCGACTGGAGCTACGAGAGGCTGTCGCCCACCGAACAGGCTTTGTTCCGCAGGCTCTCGATCTTCCGCGCCGGCTTCACCTTCGATGCGGCATCGGCCGTATGCGCGGACGCGGCTTTGCCCGCAGCCGCGATCCCCGAGGTGCTTGTGGACCTCGTCGCGAAGTCGCTGGTGTCGGCCGAGTTCGGCATCGGCGGGCGCTCGTATCGGCTGCTCGATACCATGCGGGCCTATGCGGGTGAACGGCAGGCGGCCGAGAACGACGCTCCGGAACTTGCGCGGCGGCATGCGACTCATGTCTGCGCCCTCTTCGAGGCCGCCGCGACGGAATGGGAGGAGCGGCCTTCGCCCGGCTGGCTGTCGCGACACCTCCGCTTCCTCGAGGATCTGAGAGCAGCCCTGGACTGGGCCTTCGGCCGCGAAGGCGACCCTGTGCTCGGCGTGGCGCTCGCCATCGCGGCCGTGCCGCTCTGGGCCCAGCTCTCGCTCGCGGACGAGTTCCTGTTCTAGGTCGACCGTGCGCTCCACGTGTCGCGCACCTTCCCGGAGCGAAATCTCCGGCGGGAGATGCGGCTCTATGCGGCACTCGGCGGCCTGCAGATGTACGGCAAGTCCCGCGTGCGCGAGGCCAACGGCGCCTGGGCCGCGGCGCTCGCGATCGCGCAGGAGTTGGGGGACCTCGACTTTCAGCTCCGCGCCCACCGGGCGCTGTGGGCCGAGCGCATCAACCAGGGCGAATTCCGCCTGGCCTTGTCGATCGCCGAATCGTTCCGCGACCTCGCCTGCGCCGCGAGCGACCCGAACGACGGACTGATCGCGGACCGCATGGTCGGGACCGCCCTTCACTTCCTGGGCGATCACGAGGGAGCGGAAGGCGCGATCGAGCGCATGCTGAGCCGCTACACCGCGCCCACGGGACGCCGGCATATCGTCCGGTATCAGTTCGATCAGCGGCTCGCCGCGCGGATCATCCGCTCCCGGATTCTGCTGCTGCGCGGACGGCCCGACAGCGCGCTGAAGGATGTCGCGGAAACCGTGGCGGAGGCGCTGGACCTCGACCATACGATGTCGCTGTGCAATGTACTCACCCAGGCGGCTTGCCCGATCGGCCTGCTGGCCGGCGACGAGGGCGCGGCCGCGCGCTATGTCGGATTGCTGCGCGAGCGCACCGACGCCCGCGCGCTCGACATCTGGAACATCTACGCGACCTGCTTCGAGGCCGAGTCGGCCATCCGCGCCGGCGATTGCGCCGGCGGGGTCCCGCGGCTGGCCAGGGCCGTCGACGAGCTCAGGAGCACCGGCTTCGCGCATTACCTCACTTGGTTCATTGCGACGATCGCCTGCGGAATGTCGAGGCTCGGGCGGACCGGCGACGCGCTTGCCTCGATCGCGAGTGCCTTCGAGATCTGCGAGCGGACGGGCGAGCGGTGGTGCATCGCCGAGCTGCATCGCGTGCGCGGCGAGATCCTATGCGCGCCCTCGCCCCGTTCCGATGACGAGGGGGCGCAGGCCGCGTTCCTGCGCGCACTCGACTGCGCCCGCGGCCAGGGAGCGGCGATGTGGCAGCTCCGGGCGGCGACGAGCCTCGCGGAGCTGCTGCTGAGGCAAGGCCGGCCCGCCGCCGGTCTGGCCGTCCTGCAGCCGGCGCACCGCGCAACTCCCGAGGGAGCCGGGCGGGCCGACGTCGTCCGGGCCGAGAAGCTCCTCCTGGAACTGTCCCGCCGCGCCCCGCGTCCCGGCTTCGCGGAGGTGCCCTCCTCGAACCGCGTGAGCCTGGATAACGACTGGTCGGGCGACGCGAGACGCAGGCGCGGCCTGGACAAGCAGCAGATCAGATTCTCCTGACGGAGGGTGTGCGCCGCGGGGCATCGACGTTCATGCTCCGCGGCGCTGCTCCGACCTTCCCGGCTGCGTTTGCACCCTGCGGCGCTGCGCTTACAATCTCTGCCGCAGCCAGGCGCGGGGGCTCACGCCGACGAACTTCGTGAATGTGCGGGTGAAGTGGCTCTGGTCGGCGAATCCCACCTCCAGCGCGACCTCGGCGAGGGACAGCCGGCTTGCCAGCAGGAGGGACTTGGCCCTGTCGATGCGGGCGGTCAGAAGCCAGCGGTGAGGCGGCGAACCGGTGCTCTCGCGGAAGCCGCGGGCGAAGTGGGACTTCGACAGCTCGACCGTCGCGGCCAAACGCTCAAGATCGATGTCGGCGGCGAGGTTGTCCAGAAGGTAAGCCGTCGCGCGGCGAAGCTGCCATGGCGCTAGGCGACCGTAGGATGGCTCCGCGACGGGCCCTGGTATCTCGGACGTGGCGAGCGACGACAGGAGAGCGAGCATCAGGCCCTCGGCAAAGAGCCTGTCGACCTGGCCTCCGGCGGCGCATTCCTCCGCGATCAGGCGCATGATGCGCATCAGCCGCTCGTCGGCATGCATCAATCGCCGCGACAAGGCCCGGTCGATGGCGACCTCATCGCCGAACTCGTCCTCGAGCTGCGCGCGATCGAAGCAGATGATCAGGTGACGGAGGTATTGCGGGCGGAGTGCCTCGCCCTCCACGTCGGAGCCAGCCGGGATCACCGAAATCGACCGCCGCTGCTTGCCGGGGGCCGGAGACTTCGTGGTCTTGTCCCTGATCCACAGCG
This sequence comes from Microvirga sp., assembly GCA_036263675.1. GTDB lineage: Bacteria > Pseudomonadota > Alphaproteobacteria > Rhizobiales > Beijerinckiaceae > Microvirga. The sequence continues at coordinate 207,921 of DATAGO010000039.1, forward strand.
GGCTTCCGACCTCCTCGAGGGAGGCGAGGATCAGATCCGACGTCGTGTCGAAGTTCACGGAGACCGTCCCCTGTGCGTGGACGTTGACGACGCTGACGAGAGCGCCGGGCCAATCCTGCGAGTCGACATGCACATGGGAGGAGCCGACATATTCGGGCAGGCGACGGGCCGTCTTCGACGGAGCGGAACCTGCCACGTCCTCCGCCAGCGGCCACGGCATTCCAGGCGCGACCGGAGATTCCAGGGCATAGCTGCCATCGTGGTGAGCGTCCAACATAGGCGTGTTCTCCGGTTGGTTCGTGCTCTGATACTGGGTCAATGATCTCGAGGATGCTCGTTGAGTTGTGTAAATCATTGTGAATTTGCGCGAGCGGACACGATTGAACGCAATCGTATCGACGATCCCGATTCGCATCCGTTGCGGCAGACCGGGAGTCTGTGGGCCGCGCCCTCCCGGCGTTGGGGTTGCCCCAGGAGCCGCGCGGAAAGGCCGGCGGCATGGCTCCCGCATCGCCCCGGAGCCGGCGAGCGACCTGCGCCGGCTCCGGGGAGGACGGTGAGCGGGAGGGGCGAGGCCGAACGCCCGCGCATCGCCGCGCCTCACACCAGCGCGATCGCGACGTCCACGTTGCCGCGGATGGCCTTCGAGTACGGGCAGGTCGCGTGGGCGGCGTCGACGACCGCCTGCGCGGCGGCACGGTCTACACCCGGCAGGCTGACGTTCAGGCGAGCCTGGAGACGGTAGGAATCGCCGTTCAGCACCAGGTCGACCTCCGCGTCGATCGCGAGATCGGCCGGCAGCGTCACGCCGAGCGTCTTGGCCGCAATGCCCATCGCCCCTTCGAAACAGGCGGACCAGCCTGCGGCGAAGAGCTGTTCGGGATTGGTGCCGACGCCCTTGCTCCCGGGCAAGGCGAGCTTCACGTCGAGGCGGCCGTCCGAGCTGCGCGAAGCGCCCTCGCGCCCACCCGTCGTGTGGGTCCGGGCCGTGTAGAGGATTCTGTCCGTGGTCGTCATGGTCGATCTCCTGAGCCGCCCGCGCGGGAACCGAACTCGGCTCCGGCCGGCGGAGATGGGAGCCGGTGTCTCGACCGGCCGCCATCATCTCGGGACCGCTGGGCTCCGCCGAAACGGGTGCCGTGCGGAAGACACTGTTCCGAGAACCGGAAGACCCGGCGGCAGGCCGGCATGGTCCTGCTCCCGGGCGGCGCCGCGGCGCGACCTCCCCGCAGAACGCGGGCGGTCCTTTCGGAACGCTGTCGCGTTCGGACGCCCTTGAACGAAGTTGGGAAATGCCCGAACCTTGACGCCGTAACAGGCGGCTGCTGCTGAATGGACCGGATTGACGCCATGAAGGTGTTCGTCGCCGCGCTGGACGAGGGTAGCCTCGCCGGGGCGGGGCGCCTGCTCGGCCGCTCGCCGGCCGCGGTCAGTCGGGCGATCGCCTTCCTGGAGCAGCAGGTCGGCGCCCCTCTGCTCCACCGCACCACCCGCGCGATCAGGCTCAGCGAAGTCGGCGAGCGCTATGCTCCCGCGTGCCGGCGGGTTCTTGCCGACCTGCAGGAAGCCGAGATGGTAGCCGCAGGCGAGCAGGTCGCGCCGCGTGGCCTGTTGACCATCACGGCGCCGCCCATCAGCGGCGAGGAGATCCTGCGCCCCATCGTCGACGCCTATCTCGAGGCGTTTCCCGCCGTGTCGGTCAACCTCCTCCTGCTCGACCGCAACGCCAATCTGGTCGAGGAGGGAATCGACGTCGCCCTGCGCGTTGCCGAGCTCCCCGACTCGTCGATGGTGGCCGTGAAGGTGGGCGAGGGGGTCAGGCGGGTGGTGGTCGCGTCGCCGCGCTACCTCGCCGCCCATCCCCGGATCGAGCAGCCGGGCGATCTGGCGAAGCACCGCATCGTCACCACCACCCATTTCGGCCAGGACGCCTGGGTGTTCCCGGCGGCGGCGGGAAGCCCCATCGCCCGTTCGGTGCCGTTCAGGCCGAGGCTCGTGGTCAACAGCGTGCGCGCGGCGCTCGCGGCCGCGGTCGGAGGGCTGGGCGTGGCCCGGCTCTATTGCTATCACGTGGCTGAGCGCGTCCACGACGGGTCGCTGCAGCTCGTGCTGCGGGAAGCCGAGCCGCAGCCCATGCCGGTCAACCTCCTCCTGCCGCAGGGCCGCATGGCGCTGCCCAAGGTGCGGGCCTTCCTGGACTTCGCCGTGCCCCGCCTTCGCGCGGCCTTCGCGCGGCTCTCGACGGACGGGCCGTGACCGGCTGACCAGGGCCTCGGCCTTCCGCTTCCCGGAAGAATGCCTCCCGGACGGCGGGCATTCAGGGCCTGCGTCGAACACCCCACAATCATCCGCAACGACCCATGAGGTCGGACGGCCGCAATTCCGCGGCCCGTGAGATGATCGAGGACAATCATGAGCAACGATCGCAAAGTCGCCGTCATCACCGGCGCTTCCCAAGGGATCGGCGCCAGCCTGGTCAAGGCGTTTCGGGATCGCGACTATCGGGTGGTGGCGACGTCACGCTCGATCGACCCGAGCAACGACCCCGATATCCTGGCCGTGCGTGGCGACGTGAGCGACCCGGCGACCGCCGGGCGCATCGTCCAGGAGGCGCTGTCGCGGTTCGGGCGCATCGACACGCTCGTCAACAATGCCGGCATCTTCATCGCCAAGCCCTTCACCGAGTACACAGCCGAGGATTTCGGCGCCAAGACCGCGACCAACCTGGCCGGGTTCTTCTTCGTCACCCAGCAGGTCGCGGCCGAGATGCTCAAGCAGGGCTCCGGCCACATCGTCAGCATCACGACGAGCCTGACCGACCACGCGACGAGCCGCGTGCCGACCGCACTCGCCAATCTCACCAAGGGCGGCATCAACTCGGCCACCAAGGCGCTTGCGATCGAGTACGCCACGCGCGGCATCCGCGTGAACGCCGTCTCGCCCGGCGTGATCAAGACGCCGATGCATGCGCTCGAGACGCACGGGTTCCTGGGCGCGCTCCATCCGATGCAGCGGATGGGCGAGATCCGCGACATCGTCGACGCCGTGCTGTTTCTGGAGGCAGCGCCCTTCGTGACGGGAGAGATCCTCCATGTCGACGGCGGCCAGAGCGCCGGGTTCTGACGCGAGGACAGGAGATCGTCATGCCGATCGTCACCATACAGGTTACGCGGGAAGGGTCCGGCCCCGGCCGGTCCTCGGTCACGGCGGAGGAGAAGGCGGCGCTGATCGAAGGCGTCAGCCGGCTCCTGCTCGACGTCCTGCACAAGCCCCTTGCCTCGACCTTCGTCGTGATCGAGGAGGTCGCGCTCGAGAACTGGGGCTGGGGTGGTCTTCCGGTCACCGAGTACCGCAAGGCTCTGGCTGCAGGCGATGCCTCGCCGTCCCGGCCACCAGGCTGACAAAGCGATTCGCCGGGAACCGAGGACCGAATGGTCCCTTTTCGCCAAACGCTGCGCGGATGGAACAAGAACGCGTGCCGCAGGCCCATGTAGCAATGCGGCATGCCTTGCACTTGAGGAGACCCCGCAGATGCCCCGTTCGTCGCTGCACCTGAATCGATCGACCGCCCCCGGCGCCCCTTCAGGCCGTCGGGAGGCGGCAAGCGGAACCGTCGTGAGAAGCAACCCGGTCGGCGGATGGCACGGCTCCCTGCGGGCCGGAGCGTTGCCCGCGGCCGCCCTCGTCGGCCTCCTCGCCTTCGGCTCCTCCGCCAGAGCATGCAGTTCCGGCTCGGACCCGGCCGCACATGGCGTCCACCCCCACCACGTCGCCTCTGTCCAGAGGCGAGACGGGGTTTCCAGGAAGCAGATCCGGCTGCATCGCCGGTCCCCCGCATACTGGCGCGTGACGATCGACAACCCGCCTTTCAACATCTTCGGTCCGGAGTCGATCCCCCAGCTTGAAGAGGTCGTGGCGGCGATCGAGTCCGATCCCTTCCTCAAGGTCGTGGTGTTCGAAAGCGCCGTTCCGGGCTTCTTCCTGACGCATTACGATTTCGTGCCTCCGCTGACGGATTCCACGCGCCTTCCCAACGGCCCGACAGGCCTCCATCCGCTGCCCGACCTGCTGGTGCGCCTCAGCCGCGCGCCGGTCACGTCCATCGCCCTGATCCGCGGGCGCGCCACCGGGGTCGGGAGCGAGCTTGCTCTGGCGAGCGACATGCGCTTCGCCAGCCGGGAGAAGGCGATTCTGTCGCAATGGGAGGTGGGTGCGGCGCTCGTTCCCGGCGGCGGACCGATGGCGCGCCTGCCGAGGCTGATGGGCCGCGGCCGCGCCCTCGAGGTTCTCTTAGGCGCCGACGACATCACCGGCGACCTCGCCGAGCGCTACGGCTACGTCAACCGCTCGCTTCCGGATGCGGAGCTCGACGGGTTCGTGGACCGGCTCGCCACGCGGATCGCCTCGTTCGACAGGACTGCCATCGCGGATACCAAGCGCCTGGTCGACCGCGCGAGCCTGCCGCCCGATCCGGAAATCGCCATCGGCTGGGACGCGTTTATCACCTCGGTTCAACGTCCGCCGGCCCAAGCCAGGATCGGGCAGCTCATGGCGCTCGGCCTGCAGCGCGACGGCGACGTCGAAGCTCGACTGGGTCACTACACGGGAAGCCTCGGCGAACGTTGACGACGGGCCTGCCCGGCGCTCCCGCGGGCGCCGCAAGGCCGCGCGACGGGATCGCGCTCCGACAGGGCACTTCCCGAATCGCTCATCCATTCGGGAATGCCCGACGCCTATGGCCTCGACGACAGGACGGGAGATTCGTCATGAACGCATCGCTGACCTCCGGCAGCCGTGCCGACCGGCCGATCGTCTCTGTGGTCGATGACGACAGGTCGACGCGGGACAGGGTGGAGGCCCTCGTCCGCTCGGCCGGATGGCAGCCGCAGACATTCGCGTCGGCCCGGGACTATCTTGCGGGCCACCCTGCCGCGGCTCCCAATTGCCTGGTCCTGGATATCAACCCTCCGGACGCGGACGGACGCGATCTCCTGCAACACATCTTCGACCAGGGCGCTCTCACGCCGGTCATCCTCGTCACGCGCGTCTGCGACGTGCCCATGACCGTCAGGGCCATGAAGGCAGGGGCCGTGGAGGTTCTGACGAAGCCGCTGCGCGAAGACGCGCTGTTGAGCGCCGTCGCGCAGGCGCTGGACCGGAGCCGGGCCACGCTGGCCCTCAAGGCCGCGATGGCGTCGCTCCGCGACCTTCATTCGGCCTTGAGCCCGCGCGAGCGGCAGGTCATGACGCTGGTGGTCTCAGGCTTCCTGAACAAGCAGATCGCGTTCGAGCTCGGCATCAGCGAAATCACCGTCAAGGCGCATCGGGGCCGCCTGATGCGAAAGATGCAAGCCGGCTCGCTGGCGGACCTCGTCACGATGGCGGCGGATCTCGGGATCGCCCGGCGGGAGAGGGCGCCGCGGGGCGGATCGCCGCGCCGGATCTTCGGCGCGGGCGGGAGCGCCGCCCTGATGGGCGCCGCCGGATAGCGCCGCACCGTCGCAAGCCTTTTCGCCTCACGACACTCGATTCGAAGGAGCCGAACATGAGCACCACCGAAATGCGCAGCGGTCTCGCGGCCGACAGCCTGAAAGCCGGAGCGGTCGACATGAAGCTCGAAGTCGTCGTCGTCCCCGTGACGGACGTCGATCGCGCCAAGCGCTTCTACTCCACCCTCGGCTGGAGGCTCGACGCCGACTTCGTTTCCGACGACGGCTGGCGCGTGATCCAGTTCACGCCGCCGGGCTCCGGGTGCTCGGTCATCTTCGGGACGAACGTGACCGCAGCGGCGCCCGGGTCCGCTCAGGGACTCTATCTCGTAGTCTCCGACATCGAGGCCGCCCGCGAGGATCTGCTCCGCCGCGGCGTCGCGGTCGGCGAGGTGTTCCACGGCTCCGACGAGGTACACGCCGGTGCGGACGAGCCCTACCTGTTCGGGCGCTCCCGCGTGAGCGGCCCGGATCCCGATCGCCGCAGCTATCGCTCCTATGCCTCGTTCAGCGATCCGGATGGCAACGGCTGGCTGTTGCAGGAGGTCACCGTGCGGCTGCCCGGGCGGTTGGACGGCGGCAATACGGCGTTCCTCTCACCGGCCGACCTTGCGGCCGCGCTCCGCCGTGCGGCCGCCGCGCACGGCGAACACGAGACGCGAATCGGCCGCCATGACGAGGAATGGCCGGACTGGTATGCCGACTTCATGGTGCGGGAGCAGACCGGCACACGGCTCCCGTCGTGATCGGGGCCCCGGTGGCTCGGCTCTGGTCCGGGGCCGGGCGATCGGACCAAAGAGACCCATGATTGCGGTGTTCGACGCCGCTCGGCCTTCATCGCAGGAGTCTTGCCATGACTCAGTCGTTCGACGCCGTCGTGATCGGTGCCGGGCAAGCCGGTCCGTCGCTGGCCGCGCGGTTGACGGCCGCCGGAATGAAGGTCGCGATCGCGGAGCGCCATCTGTTCGGCGGAACCTGCGTCAATGCCGGCTGCATGCCGACGAAGACGTTGGTTGCGAGCGCCTATGCGGCCCATCTCGCCAGGAGGGGCGAGGATTACGGCATCGCCGCCGGCAGTCGCGTCGCTGTCGACATGACGCGGGTCAAAGCCCGTGCCGATAGGGTCTCGACGAACGCCCGCCGCAACGTCGAGGCCTGGTTGCGCGGGATTGACGGCCTGACGGTGCTCGAAGGGCATGCCCGGTTCGAAGGCCCTGACATCGTCCGGGTAGGGGACTGTCAGCTGCGGGCACCGCGCATCTTCATCAATGTCGGCGGCCGCGCGAGCGTGCCGGACATTCCCGGTCTCGACGCGGTGGAGTACCTGACAAGCACGTCGATCCTCAAGCTCGACACGGTCCCACGGCATCTGATCGTCGTCGGGGGAAGCTATATCGGGCTTGAGTTCGCACAGATGTACCGCCGCTTCGGCGCGGAGGTCACAATCATCGAGAAGGGGCCGCGGCTGATCCCCCGTGAGGACGAGGACGTGTCGGAGGCGGTCCGAGAGATCCTCACCGACGAGGGAATAGCGGTGCGCACCGATGTCGCTTCCCTCGCCTTGCGGCCCCACGCGGACGGGGTGGCCGTGGAGGTCGGCTGCACCGCCGCGCCTCCTGTGGCGGTTGGCTCGCACGTGCTGATCGCCGTCGGACGCCGGCCCAATACGGACGACTTGGGGCTCGACCGTGCGGGCGTCGCGGTGGACGCGCGCGGCTCCATCGTTGTCGACGAGACCCTCGCGACGAACGTTCCCGGCATCTGGGCGCTGGGCGACTGCAACGGCCGCGGCGCCTTCACGCATACGGCCTACAACGATTATGAGATCGTCGCGGCCAACATGCTCGATGGGGCGGCGCGGCGCGTCTCCGACCGGATCCCCGCCTATGCGCTCTATATCGATCCGCCGCTGGGTCGCGTGGGGCTGTCCGAAACCGAAGCGCGCAAGACCGGCCGGCCCCTTCTGGTGTCCAAACGTCCGATGACCCGCGTCGGACGGGCGATCGAGAAGGGCGAGACCAAAGGCTTCATGAAGGTCGTGGCGGATGCGCAGTCGCAGCAGATCCTCGGAGCGGCAATCCTGGGAACGGCCGGCGACGAGGCCATCCATGGCATTCTGAACATCATGAATGCCGGGGCGGCCTATCCCGTTCTGCAATGGGCGGTTCCCGTTCACCCGACCGTCTCGGAGCTCATCCCCACCCTCCTCGGAGACCTGCGGCCTCTGTCCTGACGCCGGCTCTCCGGGGGGAGGGCGCGGGCCCACCATCCGGTCGGATGCTTCGCCGTGCGGCCGATCGCGGTCCTGCCGGTCTCGGTAGGGAATCGTCGGTCGAACGCTCACGACCGCCTCGAGCCCTCAACCGGCTTTCATCTGCACCAGCTGCACGAGGTTTCCGCAGGTATCGTCGAGCACGGCCATGCGGACCGGCCCGGCATCCATTGGTCTCAGGGTGAAGGATGCGCCCAGCGACAGGAGCCGCTCGTACTCGGAATCGAGGTCGTCGACCCGGAACGACGTCGCCGGAATGCCGTCCGCGACGAGCGCGGCCTTGTAGGGCCCCACGGCCGGGTGATCGCTCGGTTCGAGGAGCAGCTCGGTGCCGTCGGGCTCGTCCGGCGAGACGACGGTCAGCCAGCGATATTCCCCCACGGGCACGTCGTTCTTGGCCTTGAACCCGAGTATGCGCGTGTAGAAGTCCAGGGCTTTCGCCTGGTCGTCCACGAAGACGCTGGCGATATGGATTCTCATGGTGCTCTCCTTGGCTCGAGGTGGCTGCGGAGCCACAGGTCGAACGCCTCCCGTAAGGGGCTGGGATCGAGGGAATGGATTCTGGTCCGGCCTGACCATTCGACACGGACGAGCCCGGCGCGCTGCAGCATGTCGAGGTGCTGTGTAACGGCCTGACGCGAGAGCGCTGTCCCATCCTCCGCGACCGAATGGGCACAGACTTCGAACAGGGATTGGCCCGGCCGCTCGCGCAGGCGATCGATGATCCTGCGACGGGTTGCGTCGCCGAGAGCCTTGAAGATGCGGTCGAGCTCGTCGTCTTTCACACTCTGGAATATGCAAGCAAATCATTGCATGTCAAGGCGCCAGGACCGTTGCCGCGCAGGCTAGGCTACCGGCAACGTGCTCGCCCCGCCCTGCCCCCCCGGAGCACTGTTGAATGAATTCGGAAACGAAGCCGGCGCCGCTGAGGGACAGCGGCGCCGGCTTCGCCTTGGACTTGTGTCCCGGGTGCGGCCTTCCGCGTCCCATGCCGGGCCCTGCGGCGGATGGGGAGGTCTCGCGGAGGACCGTCGCGCTCTCGTGCCGGCCTCTGCCCTTCAGGGGGCGGGAGCGTCCACGGCGTCCGGGACCTCGGGCGGGCTCAGGCGAAACACGACGAGCTTGACCGGCGCACCGCCCGTATTCAATCCGCGCAGGACCGTATCGACGGGTTCGACGAAGCCCTCGCCCGCGCGATAGACCTTCGTGCCGCCGTTCCGGAACTCCACAGTGATCGCGCCCTCGGCCACATAGACGACGGGGTGGTTCGGATACGTGTGCCAATGGCCGATGAAACCGGGCGGGAGGGTCACGGTGGCGAGCCGTGCTTCCAGCGTCCCGCTCCTCGGCGCGACCGGCAGGATCTCCTTGACGAGCTGCTGCGCGCCGGCGGGGGAGATCAAGCAGTTGAACGCGACAGCGAAGGCGAGTTGCGTCCAGCCGCCTCCGGTGCGAAAGGCCCGCGTTCGTGCGGTCCCGGCTGCGTTCTTGCGACGCACATCGATGGTGCTCATATCGGTCTCCTCGGTCCAGATGTGCTGGGCGTGCGGACGCCCGTTCGTCGGTTGCTGCAGTCGGCCGCGGCGCGTCGATCCTCGTCGACGTCGTGCGGTGCTACGCTGCGTCCGGAATGCGGTAGCGCGAGGCCGGGGCGTTCAGCGACAGGGAGGGGATGAGCGTCTGCCGCGCCGCCTCGTACGCCGACCAATCAGCGGCGTGTTCGAGCGAGGGGATCGTGACGAGCTCTCCCTGATCGAGGCCCGCGAGGGCTGCATCGACGAGGTCCTCGGCCCGCATGACCATCTCGCCCGGGAGGCTCTCGACAGAGCTTCCCGCGGACTTCCAGAAGCTCGTCGCGGTCGCGCCGGGCAGAACGGCCTGGATCCGCAGCCCCCGGCCGGCGAGCTCCTTGTGCAGCGACAGGCTGAAGGCGAGCACGAAGGCCTTGGTGGCCCCGTAGACGCCGTTCAGGATTTCGGGGGCGATCGCGACCGCGGAGGCGATGTTGACGATGGTGCCGCCGCCGCGGGCCGCGAAGGCCGGGGCCGCGGCGTAGGTCAGGCGGGTGAGCGCGGTGACGTTCAGGTCGATCATCTCCTCCATCGCGTCGATGCGGGATTCCAGAAGCGGCGCCGTCGCTCCCACCCCGGCGTTGTTCACGAGCAGCGTGATGCCGGAATCCGTGCGCAGCAGCGCCTCGACCTGCTGGAGGTCGGCCTTGTCGTTGAGATCAGCCACGACGGTCCTGATCTGACGATCGACGGAGCCCGCGATGCGGCTCTTCACCTGCCGCAGGCGGGCTTCGCTCCGCCCCACTAGGACGAGGTCGTAGCCCCGCCGTGCAAGCCGCTCGGCATAGATCGCGCCGATGCCGGAAGAGGCGCCGGTCACCACGGCCGTGCCTTTGGAAGCTCTGTTCATGATTGTTGCTCCTGATTGTGTGAGAACGCGCGCGGAGATCCGCACGCGGCTACCGGCATATCCGCGTTGTTCGGAGGGGAGGTGCAGCAGGCCTCCTCGCACTAGGCTGCGTGTTGCAGCGCAGCCTTGGTGATCGTGTCGGGTCCCAGCTCCGAGCGGACGTCGAGGCCCATGATGTCGGCCAGGCGTGTGCGGGCCCGTCGCACCCGGCTCTTCACGGTTCCGACGGGGCATCTGCACGCGTGGGCCGCGTCCTCGTAGCTCAGGCCCTGATCGGCGACGAGCAGCAGGGCGACCCGTTGCTCGCCGGGGAGTTCGCACATGGCTCGCCCGAGATCCTGCTGCTCGAGATGGGCGTCCTGGCTGTGCAGCGTCCAGAGCCGAGCAGCATATTCGCCGGCAGGGTCCTCCACCTCGCGATGCCGCTTGCGGCGGTGGCTCAGGAACGCGTTGCGCAGGATCGTGAACAGCCATGCGCCGAGGTTCGTGCCCGCCTCGAACGTGTCGGCGGCCACCCAGGCCCGCAGCAGGGTCTCCTGGACAAGATCGTCGGCAAAATCACGGTCTCGGCAGAGCGACCGGGCATAAAGGTGCAGGTCGGGCATCCGTCCGATCAATTGGGCGGTCCAGAGCCGCTCGCCCTGAGAGTCGCCGGGGCGACGGGCGGGGTCGTCGAACATGTCCGTCGTCATGGCAGGCACCATTCTCTCGGGTGGAGAGGAGAATGGACCGGCGCCCGCGCGACTTATTGAACGTTACTGCTGATCGTTTTGCGCTTGCGCGGCCCCTCGCATCGCGCGCCCGTCACACGGCGCTGCGGGCGGCGCAGGTCAGACCATGCGCGTTGAAAGAACACCGCGAACATAGGATCCGGGCCGTGGCTTCGGATGAGAACGGGTCGGGCGATCCTTCCATACCGGCTCCCCGCGGATCGTCTCCGCCCGCTTTGGCGCGACCGACACCAAGGTCCTATCGCGGCCTTCGCCAAGCACACCCATTTCGCTCGTGCGCCCCGGATGGGGCCGCAGCCATCCGGATACGCCACCAGCGCTCAAAGCGCCGATCCGGACAGACAACAGGCGCACGACGGCACGGCCCTCGAGATGCGGAAGGATCGGAATGCCGATGCCGGCTCCGGCGTCGAAAGGACCGTTCCCATCTGCGGCTCGGTTTGGAGGCTCGGCGCCGACCACATGGAAAGGACATCGAACATGTCGAGGACTGCAACGCGAATCCTCTTCGGATTTGCCGCCGGATTTCTCTCGCATCTGATCTTTCAGGGCGCCCTCGGCGCCGGCCTCTATGCCGCGCATCTCGCGCCGGCCCTGCCCTGGAGCCTGAAGCCGGTCCCGCCCTTCGGCATCCCGCTCAGCCTCAACCTCGGCTTCTGGGCGGGGTTGTGGGGTGTGGCCTACGCGCTTCTCGAGCCGCGGCTCACGGATCGGCTTGGACGCTGGCCGGGCGGGGTCGCCTTTGGCCTGGCCGGGCCTCTCCTTGTTTTCTGGTTCGTCATTCTGCCGATCAAGGGCCTCGGGCTCGGCGGCGGCTTCCATGCCGAGATGGTTCCGATCCACGTCGCCTTCCACGCAGTGTTCGGCCTCGGCCTCGCAGTCTTCTTCCGGTCGGGCCTCGCCCTCGTTCAGCGCCGGGCCCGGCCTTTCGCCGAACCACTGCGGGGCTGATCGCCGGCCATGCCCGCGACAGCGCCGTTCCGCCGGTGCCGCGAAGCGTCGGGGACCCGTCACGGGTCGACGCGGATCTCGGCCTCGGAGCCCGCCGCTCGCGTCGACGGAGGCCTGCCGTGGCTGCGCCGGCACACGACCTTAAGGGAAGAACCCGCCATGTCGAACCACCTGCTGCGCCTCTCCGTCGGCTTCCTGGCCGGCTTTCTCTCGCATCTGGTCGTCGAAGGCGCCGTCGGCGCCGGTCTCCACGCCGCGCATCTCGTGCCGGCGCCGCCCTGGAGCTTCAGGCCGGTGCCGCCCTTCGGCGTGCCGCAAACCCTGTCGCTCGGGTTCTGGGCCGGGCTCTGGGGCGTGGCCTACGTCCTGCTCGAGCCGCGGCTGACGGCGCTCCTCGGGCGGTGGCGGGGCGGGCTCCTTTTCGGCCTGGCCCTGCCGCTCCTCGGAGACTGGTTCGTCGCCCTGCCGCTGAAAGGGCGCGGCATCGGCGGCGGCTTCCACCCCGCCTCGATTCCCGTCGACGTCGCGCTGAACGCGGCCCTCGGGGTCGGCGCGGTGGTGATCTTCTGGGGAAGCCTCCGCCTTCTGCGGCGACGGTCCCCGGCGCCTCCGAGCACAGCGCAAGGCTGATCACCCGTTTCGCACTGCAGGCCGCACCGGCGGCAGGCCGCCCGACACCGATCGAGAAAGATCCGGATCATGAAGCACGATGCAACTCTATTGCCATCCAGCCGACGCGGCATGCGCGGCGTCGAGGCTCCGCGGCCGGCGGCACGGTCCCTCCCGCTCCGGCTTATGGGCGTCGCCGCCGCCGTCGGTGTAGTCGTCGTAGCCCTGAAGCTGACCGGAGCGCTCGACCACCTGACCTTCACCGGGCTGGCCCGCCACCGCGAATTCCTCGTCGCGCAGGTGCACGGGCTCGGCCTCGCGGCGCCCTTGGTGTTCGTCCTGATCTATGCCCTCTGCACCGCGCTGTCGCTGCCGACTGGGCTCCTGCTTTCGACCCTGAGCGGCTTCCTCTTCGGGACAGGGCTGGGCGGGCTCTACAACCTCGTCGGAGCGACGGTCGGCGCCACGATCGCCTTCCTGGCCGCGAAGACCATTCTGGGCGACCTCCTGCGCGCCCGCGCCGGTCCCTTCCTGCAGAAGCTGGAGGCGGGCTTCCGCGCGAACGAGCTCAGCTACATGCTCGTGCTCCGGCTGGTGCCGCTCTTCCCGTTCTGGCTCGTCAACCTCGCCCCGGCCTTTCTCGGTGTCCGCCTGTCGACCTTCGTGGTCGGCACCCTCGTCGGCATCGTCCCGGGCGCGTTCGTGCTCGCCGGCGTCGGAACAGGTCTCGGCGCCATCCTCGACAGGGGGGAGGCGCCGGACGGCTCGGCCCTCCTCCAGCCGTATATCCTCGTTCCGGTCATCGGCCTTGCCGTCCTGGCGCTGGTCCCCGTCGTCGTGAAGCGCCTCCGGCGCTCGCCTCAAGCCCTGCGGATGCCCTCCCATGAGTGATACGATCATCGAGACCGATATCTGCGTCATCGGCGCCGGTTCGGGGGGCCTGTCGGTGGCGGCCGGCGCGGCGCAACTCGGCGCCGCGACCGTGCTGATCGAGCGCGACCGGATGGGCGGCGACTGCCTCAACACGGGCTGCGTGCCCTCGAAGGCGCTTCTCGCCGCCGCGAAGGCGGCCCGCCGCTGGCGAGCCGACGCGGCCTTCGGCATCCATTACCCGCCGCCGCGGATCGACGCCGCGGCGGTCAACCGGCACGTCCACGACGTGATCGCCGCCATCGCGCCCAACGATTCGGTCGCACGATTCGAAGGGCTCGGCGTCAGGGTCGTCAAAGGCAGCGCCCGGTTCGTCGGACCCCAGGAGGTCGCCGTCGACGGAATGCGGATCCGGGCCCGACGCATCGTCGTCGCCACGGGATCGGTCGCGGCAGTGCCGCCGATCCCGGGCCTCGACCGCGTGCCGTACCTCACCAACGAGACCCTGTTCGAACACGTCGCAGTGCCGCGCCATCTCGTCGTCGTCGGCGGCGGTCCGATCGGGCTCGAGATGGCGCAGGCCTATCGAGCACTCGGCGCCGAAGTGACCGTGCTGGAGGCGGCGCACATCCTGCCCCGGGACGACCAGGAGCTCGTCGCGTTGCTGCGGCAGCAGCTCGTCGCCGACGGCATCGTGATCCGCGAAGGCGTCAGGATCGTCCGCGTCGAACCCGAGGGGAGCGGCGTCGCCGCGCTGCTCGCGAAGGAGCACGGCGGCGAGGAGCGGATCGTCGGCTCGCATCTCCTCGTCGCGGCCGGCCGGCGCCCGAACGTCGCGGGTCTCGATCTCGAGCGGGCAGGCATCGCCTACGGCCCGCGCGGAATCCAGGTCGACGGGCGGCTGCGAACCAGCAACCGCCGCGTCTTCGCGATCGGCGACGTCGCCGGCGGGCCGCAATTCACCCATGTGGCCGGCTATCACGCCGGCGTCGTGATCCGCAACGCGCTGTTCCGCCTGCCCGCCAAGGTCGATTACCGGTCGCTTCCGTGGGTGACCTACACCGAGCCGGAGCTCGCGCAGGCGGGCCTGACGGAAGCACAGGCCCGCGCCGCTCATGGTGACGACGTGGTCGTCCTGCGCTGGCCCTATCGCGAGAACGACCGGGCGCAGGCGGAGCGCGAGACCCAGGGTCTCGCCAAGGCCGTGACGACACGATCGGGCCGGGTTCTCGGCGCCTCGATCCTGGGAGCGCAGGCCGGCGAGCTGATCCACGTCTGGGTGCTGGCCATCGGTCAGGGGCTCAACATCAAGGCGCTAGCGGGGATGATCGCCCCCTATCCCACGCTCGGCGAGATCAGCAAGCGGGCCGCGGGCAGCTTCTTCACGCCGAAGCTGTTCAGCGACCGCAGCCGCAGGCTGGTGCGCTTCCTGTCCCGGTTCGGATGACGGGTTCGCGTGCCGGGGGGGACGGTCCGGACGAAGGGCGTGTCGCGCTCGATCGCACCTTGCCGCGTGGAGGGGCGCCTGCCTGTCAGCGGCCCTTGAAGCCGTCGCCATCGGACGGGAGCCCGGCGGGCATCCGCGTCGGGCCGGCCGCAGGCATGGGCTTGGGCAGATAGGATCGTCCGGCCGACGGGGAGGGCAGGGGCCGCCTCGAAGGCCATCTCGGCGGCCTTCCGCAGGGCCCGCAGGCTGTAACGGCGGCGGCGGGTCTCAGGGCAGCCGCCGGCCGGCCTCTCCCTCAGCCAGAAGATCCCTCGGGGCGCAGCCGATTGACCTGCGCCGTCTCCGCATCGGCCTGCGACCAAGGATCTCACGCGAGCGCGGCGTGCGGCACGGCGCGGAAGCTGACGGCCATCCGGTTATACGCATTCATCAGGCCGATCGCGATCGTGAGGTCGGCGAGCTGCTTCTCGTCGAACGTCGCGCGGGCCTCGGCAAAGGCTTCGTCCGGCACGTGCGTGTCGATGATCCGGGTGACCACCTCGGCCCATTTGAGGGCCGCCTTCTCCTGATCGGTGAAGAAGGACCCGGCCTCGTCCCAGCCCGGAACCAGCACGACCTTCTCGACCGAAACGCCCGCCTTGAGGAGGTCGCGGCTGTGCATGTCGATGCAATAGGCGCACCCGTTGATCTGCGAGACGCGGAGATAGACGAGGTCGATCAGGATTGCGGGCAATCCGCTCTGGCCGACATAGCCGTACACGGTACCGAGCGCCTTCATGCCGGCGGGGGCGGCGGCCGCATAGTTCATTCGCGGGTTCATCGGGGCGATCCTCGCTTCTCGTCGGGAATGACCAGGGGAACGTCTTTGGAATCGACGACGAAGACGGCTAAAAGGCTCGCAGGCTCGCGATCGCTCGCGTTCTCGCTCACCCGGTGGTGCGAGCCCGGCACCTCGTGGAAACCTTGTCCGGCACGGTAGATCCTGGCGGGCCCGTCGTCGACCTGGCTTCGGACGGCGCCGGACAGCACATGCGCGTAGATGAACGCAGAACCGGCGTGGCGATGGGGCGGGGACCCGCCGCCGGGCGGATACGTCACCAGGAGGGCGACCAGGCTCTTGCCCGCAATGTTCGGGATGACGTGCTCGAACACGGGCGTCACCTGCTCCCGTTCATGGGCGTGCCCGCCGACGTCATGGGCGCGCGCCCCGACACATCCCAGCGGGATCGCCGCAAGGAGCACGCCGAGAAGGCTCATTCGCTGTCCTGCTCTCATCGTCTCGTCCTGATCGGAACCGAGTCGTTCCAGCAGCGATCGTGACAGACGCGTTCTGAAAGGGATTGAGCGATACGAGCGACGCTTGTCGCCAACGCTCGCCAAGCGGGATCGCGACGGCACGCCAATATCGGTGTGCCCCGCCACGGCGCGGCGCATCCTGTTCCCCTGTCCTCGCGTCTGTTCTCGAGACGGCCCGGTGATGCGATCCACCTCCTTATTGGGCGCTTCCATCATACCGGCAGCCGTTTGAGCCAAGCCGTGGATCGTCGCTGCCTGCTATTGCCGGCTGGACAGCAGGAGGCGACTGCCGTGAAGAGATTGACGTGTGCCTTGACCGTGATCCTGTGCTCCTCGGCGACTGTGGCTCAGACGCGTTTGCTGACGTCGACGCTCCCCTGCAGCCGGGCTTCGGCCCTCGTAGCAGAGGCCGGCGCCATCGTCATGAACACCACCCCCACGACCTACGACCGCTTCGTCCGCAACAGCAGCTTCTGCGCGGTCGGCGAGGCCGGCATCGCCGCCGTCGTGCGCAGCGCCGACACCCCGCAATGCCTGATCGGTTTCCGCTGCGGCGGCGTGTCAAAGGGAAGCAGTTAGCTTGGCGGCGGGCGGCTCCGCCCCCACCTGAGGACTTCGCGGGCTGCGAGCGGCAAGTCATGATGCCGCCCGTGCTTTCACGCTGCGAGCGACCTTGGCCACTGGACGATATCTCGCGAGCGCGGCGGATTGTTTCCGCCACGCTCGCTCGATTTCTCGAACGCACAGGAGACTGACCATGCAACGCGATTCCCGATCCCCGGCCGGCGCCGGCACGACCGAGAGGGCCATCCTGGCCGGAGGCTGCTTCTGGGGCATGCAGGATCTCCTGCGCCGCCTCCCCGGGGTGGTTTCGACGCGGGTGGGATACTCCGGCGGCGATGTCCCGAATGCGACCTACCGCAACCATGGCACCCACGCCGAGTCGATCGAAATCGTCTTCGACCCAGGCAAGACGAGCTTCCGCAACCTGCTGGAGATCTTCTTCCAGATCCATGACCCCAGCACGAAGAACAAGCAGGGGAACGATGTGGGCCTGAGCTACCGCTCCGCGATCTTCTATACCTCGGACGAGCAGCGGCGCGTGGCGGAAGAGACGATCGCCGACGTCGACGCCTCGGGCCTGTGGCCCGGGAAGGTCGTCACGGAAGTCGCTCCCGCGGGCGACTTCTGGGAGGCGGAGCCGGAGCATCAGGATTATCTCGAGCGCTACTCGAACGGCTACACCTGCCACTTTGTCCGCCCTACTTGGAAGCTGCCGCGGCGGGACAGCGCCGCGTAAGCGGCAGGGCGGGGCCGACCGATCCATCGGGACGTCCAGAACGACAAAAGGGCCCGGATCGCTCCGGGCCCTTTTCCTGTTTCGGCACGGGTCTGGTTCGGGGTTGGGGAAACCGGACCCGGCGCTCCCGCTCACGGCGCCTCCGACGGCCGGCCCGGCTCCCCTCCATCGAGCACCGCGGCCGTGCGGGCGCCGCTCCTCGCCCCGACCCAGCCGACGAGACCACGGACCGCGACGTAGAACACGGGCGTCAGGATCAACCCGAAGAGGGTGACGCCGAGCATGCCGAAGAACACCGCGGTGCCGAGCGCCTGGCGCATCTCGGCGCCGGGGCCGGTCGCGATCACGAGCGGCACCACGCCCAGGATGAAGGCCAAGGAGGTCATCAGGATAGGCCGCAGCCGCAGGCGGCACGCCTCGACCACGGCCGCGACCGCGCCGAGGCCGCGCTGCTCGGCCTGCTGGGCGAACTCGACGATCAGGATCGCGTTCTTGGCCGCCAGTCCGATCAGCACGACGAGCCCAATCTGGGTCAGGATATTATTGTCCTGGCCGCGCAGCATCACCCCGAGCAGCGCCGAGAGCACGCTCATCGGAACGATCAGGACGATAACGAACGGAAGCGACCAGCTTTCGTACTGAGCCGCGAGGACGAGAAAGACGAACAGGACCGACAGGGCGAAGATGTATACCGCCGTGTCCCCTGTGGCGCGCTGCTGATAGGCCAGCTCAGTCCACTCGAAACCCGCTCCCTGCGGCAGGGCGTCCGCCAGGCGCTCCATGGCGGCGAGCGCCTGCCCCGTCGACACGCCACCCGCTGCGTCGCCCTGGACCGGGACGGAGGGGAACATGTTGTAGCGCTGGACGAGCTCGGGCCCCGCGGTGTCGCGGATGTGGACCAGCGAGCCGAGCGGAACGAGATCGCCGGTCGCGCTGCGCGTCTTGAGGCGCTCGATGTCCTCGCGGTCGAGCCGGAATTTCTGATCCGCCTGCACGCGCACCTGGTTGACCCGCCCCAGGTAGTTGAAATCGTTCGCATAGGCCGAGCCGAGGTATATCTGCAGGGTCTCGAACACGTTGGCGAGCGGGACGTTGAGGATGCGGGCCTTGGTCCGGTCGATGTCGAGGAAGATCTGGGGCGTGTTGGTTCCGAAGGTCGTGAACACGCGCGCCAGGTTCGGATCCTGATTGGCGCTGCCGATCAGGGTCCGCGATGCGGCGAGCAGCTCCTGCAGGCCGATTCCGCCGCGGTCCTCCACCTGCATCTTGAAGCCGCCGGCGCTGCCGATGCCCGGCACGGGCGGGGGCGGAATCACGATGATGAAGGCCTCCTGGAGGACCTGGAGCCGCTGGGACAGGTCGGCAATGATGGCGCTGGCCGGCAGGTTGTCCCTGATCCGCTGCTCGAACGGTTCGAGGACGGCAAAGACGGCCGCCGCATTGGGTGCGTTCGTGAAGGTCGCGCCGGAAAAGCCCGCGAAGGCCGACGCATCCTTGACGCCTGGCGTCTGGCGCAGGATGTCGCTCGCCCGCCGCGAGACCTCGTCGGTCCGCGACAGCGAGGCACCCTCCGGCGTCTGCACGACCACGATGACATAGCCGCGATCGAGGGTCGGGATGAACCCCGTGGGGACGGCCTGCGCCACATAGGACGTGCCGTAGAGAAGGCCCGCATAGACCGCGAGCGCGCCGGCGAGCACCGCCTTGTGGGCCACGAGTCCGTGGACTGTCCCGGCATAGGCGTGCGACACCTTGTCGAACCCCGTATTGAAGCCGCGCCCGAGCCACAGGCCGAAACGGGTGCCGACGAAGCGCGGCGGATGATGCGGATCGTGCGGCTTGAGCAGCAGGGCGCACAGCGCCGGAGACAGGGTCAGCGAATTGACCGTCGAGATCACCGTCGAGGCCGCGATCGTGAGGGCGAACTGACGGTAGAACTCGCCCGAGATGCCGGGCAGGAACGCCGTCGGCACGAACACCGCCGACAGCACGAGGGCAATCGCCAGGACCGCAGGGCCCACCTCATCCATGGTGGCGTGGGCGGCGTCGCCCGGGCTCATGCCCTGCGCGATGTTGCGCTCCACGTTCTCGACCACCACGATGGCGTCGTCGACCACGATCCCGATGGCGAGCACCAGCCCGAACAGCGTCAGGTTGTTCAGGGAGAAGCCGAAGGCTGCCATCACCGCGAAGGTGCCGACCAGCGACACCGGGATGGCGACGATCGGTATGATCGCCGTGCGCCAGGACTGGAGGAACACGACGATCACGATGACGACCAGGACGACCGCCTCGAAAAGGGTCTTGTAGACCTCGCGCACGGAGTCGGCGATGAACTCGGTGGGATTGTAGGCTATCCGGTAATCGAGGCCGCTGGGAAAATCCTTCTTGAGCTCGTCCATCTTGCCGATGATGCCGGCGGCGGCGTCGAGAGCGTTGCTGCCGGGGCGCTGGTAGACGAGGAGCGCCACCGCGGGCTTGCCGTTGAGGTACGCGTTGGTGACGTAGTCCCGGGCGCCGAGCTCCACGCGCGCGACGTCGCCGAGCCGGACGAGACGGCCGTCCGGGCTCGCCTTCACGATCACCTGCCGGAACTCCCTGACCTCGTCGAACCGGCCCTGCGTCTGCACGGTGAGCTGGAAGGCGTTGTCGGCCGGCGCCGGCTGCCCTCCCAGCGCCCCGCCCGACACCTGGACGTTCTGCTCCTGGAGCGCGCGGACGATGTCGCCGGCGGTGAGCTGGTAGGCCGACAGCTTGTTGGGGTCGAGCCACACGCGGAGCGAATACTCGCGCGCGCCCAGGATGCTGATATCGCCGACGCCGTCGAGGCGGAGGAGCTGATCGCGCACGCGAATGGCGGCGTAGTTCGAGACGTAGAGCTGGTTGTAGCTCTCGTCCGGCGACAGCAGGTGCACCACCATCATGAGGTCGGGCGAGCTCTTGCGGGTGGTGACGCCGAGGCGGCGCACCTCGTCGGGGAGGCGCGGCGTCGCCGTCGCCACACGGTTCTGCACCAGCACGTTCGCGGTATCGAGGTCGGTGCCGAGCTTGAACGTGATCGTGAGCGCCATCGCGCCGTCGCTTGTCGAGTAGGAGGACATGTAGAGCATGTCCTCGACGCCGTTGATCTCCTGCTCGAGCGGCGTCGCCACGGTCGCGGCCACGGTTTCGGCGTTGGCGCCGGGGTAAGAGGCCCGCACCACGATGGTGGGCGGTGCGATCTCGGGGTACTGCGCCACCGGGAGGTCCGCATAGGCGACCAGGCCGACGAGGAGGATGACGATCGACAGGACCGACGCGAAGATGGGGCGGTCGATGAAGAAGTGAGCGGCTTTCATGGGACCTGCACCTGCGCCGAGCGCGACATCTGCGCCTCCTGGACCGGCGGCAGCTCCTTGCGCTGCGCCGCGACCTTGGATCCGGCGCGGACCCGCTGCAGGCCGGCGACCACGATTGTCTCGCCTCCCGTGAGCCCGTGCCGGATGAGGCGGTAGCCGTCGATGCGGGGTCCCGGGCGCACGACCCGGGCCGACACGGTCTGGTCCTCGCCCACGACCCAGACGAAGCGCCGGTCCTGATCGGTCGCGATGGCCTCGTCCGGCACGAGGACTCCCTGGTAGGGCGGCGACCCGGGAACCCGGATGGTGCCGAACAGCCCCGGCGTGATGAAGAGGTCCCTGTTCTCGACCGACGCCCGCGCCCGCATGGTGCCGGTGGCCTGGTCGACGCGGTTGTCGATGAAATCAAGCCGGCCCTGGCGGCTGGGCTCGCGCTCGTCGGTGAGGCCGACGAGGATCGGCGGCTTCAGCGTGCCGGGTTCGGCGACGGTGCCGATCCCCAGCACCCGCTGGTAGGCGAGAAACGAGCGCTCGTCGACGTCGAAGGAGAAGTAGATCGTATCCACCGACACCAGCGTGGTCAGCAGTGTCATGTCGGCCCCGACCAGATTGCCCTCGGACACCAGTTTTCGGCCGATCCGGCCCGCGATGGGCGCGCGAATCTCCGCGAAGCCCAGGTTGAGGCGGGCGGTGCGGGCGGCCGCCTGCGCGGCCATCAGATCGGCTCTCCCGCCCTCGAGGGTCTGGCGCCTCTGCTCCAGGACCTGCTCGGAGATGTTGCCCGTCCGGCTGAGGGACTGCGCGCGCTCGAAATCGCCTTGGGCGAAGGCGACCCGGGCCTGGGCCGCCTGAACCGCGGCTTCGGCTTGGTCGAGAGCGGCCTGATAGGGACGCCTGTCGATGACGAAGAGAAGATCACCCTTATTGACCAGCGTGCCTTCCGTGAAGGCGACCCGATCGAGATAGCCCGAGACCCGCGCCCGCACTTCGACGAAGTCGACCGCTTCGAAGCGGCCGGTGTAATCGTCATACTCCGTCACCTCCTTGACGACCGGCGTCGCGACCGTCACCGGGGGCGGGGCGCTCTGCGCCGCCGCCGGAGCGGACGTGGCGATGGGCGTCAGGGGCAGGAGAGCGCCGATGCCGGCGATCACGGTGCGGGCACATCGCGTCATTGGTGAAACTCCCCGGCGTCATGTCCTGCGCCCGTTCGGTCCGGGATGGGCGGCGCATGGGCCCCATCTCCATCCGGGCGCGGCGGGGCGTCGTGCAGCGGGCATCCTTGCAGCGCCGCGACGAGGGCATACAGGCCGCGCCTCTCGATGCTCGACGCTACGGCGGGGCACGGGCCCTGTCTGGCCGGAAGCGGCCGGCTTTTGCCTGTTGTTGCTCGCGCGGCCCCGACGACCGGCAACCAAACTCCCGGATCCCCGCACGACCGCAATGCTCGATTCCGGTCGTACGCGGAGGGGCCTGCACCGACCAGGCTCGGACGCGGCAGAATGGGAGCGGGTTTAGACAAGGCGCAGCAGGAGGCGGCAGGCCCGGCGGTTCGAGGCGGTCTAAATTTTATGAGAGGGAGCACGGCAGCGTGCTTCGCGGACAGGTGTCCGGTCAACGTCGGTGGAGGCCACGATGAGCCGCTTCGTCGCGAAGGATTACCCGACCCGGCTGCAGCAGCGCCGGTGGGGCGTGTGGGACAGCGAGCACGACGCCTGGGTCCGGTGCGAACTCGGATCCGTTCGGAAGTTCGCGACGCAGATCGGCGCGCGGTCCGCCGCCTTGTGGCTCAACGCCGCGCGCGAACCCAGGCGGCCGGAGAGTGGCCGGGCACGCCACCATGGACTCCAGGCGACGCCGTCGGCGTCGGTCGCCGCGCTGTGCTGAATGCGGACATTCGGGCTGGCGGGGCGTGCGGTGCTGTCCGGCCCAGGGTCGCGACGCCAGGGGCACGGCCGCGGGAGGGATGGTCTGGGAAGCACCGGTGGCTGTACCCTGCGGCGCGCCGCAGGGGAGGGCGGCGCCCCCGCTCCGGCGGGGAACGCTACTCGGCCTTTTCCGGACTGGGTTTCGACCGCTTCGAACGCTTGATCAGGTTGTCGCGAAGCTTGACGACGGTCTTCTGCGTCTTCGCGAATTCGTCCGGTTCCAGTCCGGTGGCATCGACGAGGGTTCGCTGCGCCCCACGCTCCCGCAGACGGCGCCCTTCGTCGGTCAGGCTCACGATGACCTGCCGCTCGTCCGCCGGGTCGCGCCGACGGCGGAGATATCCCAGCTCTTCAAGCCGTTTGAGAATCGGCGTCAGCGTGTTCGACTCGAGGAACAGCTTGTCGCCGAGCGCCTTCACGGTCTGGTGATCCTCTTCCCAGAGCGAGACGATGGCGATCCACTGCGTATAGGTGACGCCGAGTTCATCAAGGATGGGCTTGTAGGCCCTACCGTAGGCGAGATTGGCGGAATAGATCGCGAAGCAGAGGAAGTCGGCGAGCTGCGGCGCCGGGCGTCGCGATGGCTTCGATCGGGGCATGGACATCCTCTTGTCGGCGCGGCGGCCGGCTCGTTCTAGATCGTATCCGATTCAGTCGGAAGGCTTGACGATCGGTTCCGCGATTACTAGATCGATCGGATCCGATTAAAGCGGACCCGAATTATGAATCTGGTCTTCCCACGGTCGGATAGGCGCCGCTCTCCGGCACCCTCGCAGCCGGCGGCCTCGGGACCGCCGCTGCCCCTGCAAAGATCGACCACGACGTGCCACGGGCGGTCGGCGGACCGGTCGGTTTGCGCAGGGGAGCGGCTGTTCCGTCCGAGCCGGCTCCGAGACCGCATTCCGCATGCGGAATCCCGACAGGACCTCTCACCCCGCACGAGCGCAGCCATGACCTTGTTGATCCTCGCCTATCTCGCCGGCGCGTTGACGATCTTCACGCCCTGCATCCTCCCGATCCTGCCCTTCGTCCTCACCCGTGCGGACCAGCCCTTCACCCGCGCCGGCCTGCCCATGGTGCTCGCCATGGCGGCCGCGTTCGCGGTCGTGGCAAGCCTGGCGGCCGTCGCCGGCCACTGGGCGGTCGAAGCCAACCGCCATGGCCGTGACGTCGCGCTCGTCCTGATGGCGGGCTTCGGCGTCACCCTGCTCTTTCCGGGAATCGCCGTGCGCCTCGCGGCGCCCTTGGTCGCCGCCGGAGCCCGGTTGACAACGTGGACGCACGGCCGACCGTCCACGATCCTCACGTCGGCGGCTCTCGGCGTCGCGACCGGCTTCCTGTGGGCACCCTGTGCCGGCCCGGTGCTCGGCCTGATCCTGTCCGGGGCGGCGCTGAACGGGCCGGGTGCCGCGACCACCGGGCTGCTGCTCGCCTACGGCCTGGGCGCGGCCACGTCCCTCTCGGCGGGATTGCTCGCCGGGCGGCGGATCCTCGCGTGGGCGCGGCCGTCCCTGCGCTGGGCCGAGGGAACCCGCCGGGCGGCCGGAGCCGCCGTCATCAGCGGCGCGGCTTTGATCGGCCTCGGTCTCGACGCGAGCCTGCTCACCCGGCTGTCCGCGGAACGCACTTACTCGTTGGAGGGCGCCTTGCTGTCCGCATTCGATCACCCCCTCGCCACGCCCGCTCAGGCGGCCGCACGCGAGGCCCTGCCGGGTCCGCTCGACGCTCTTCTGAACCGCTCGGGCGGGATCAACACGCAGCCGCTCCGGCCCGAGGATCTTCGCGGCAAGGTCGTTCTGGTCAACTTCTGGACCTATTCCTGCATCAACTGCCTGCGCGCTCTGCCGCACATCCGCACCTGGGCCGAGACCTACAAGAACCAGGGTCTCGTCGTCGTGGGCGTGCACGCGCCGGAATTCGCGTTCGAGAAGGATGCGGCCGCGGTCGCGAAAGCGGTGTCATCGCTCGGCGTGCGCCATCCGGTCGTGCTCGACAACGAGTTCCGCATCTGGCGGGCATTCCGCAATGCCGGCTGGCCCGGCCTCTTCATCGTCGGCGCCGACGGCAGCATCCGGCACCAGGCCTTCGGCGAAGGCAACTACGACAAGGCCGAGCGGGTCATCCAGCGGCTCCTGGCCGAGACCGCGGGCGCCGTCAGCCCGAAGACGGTCGAGCCGATCGGCCGGACGGGAGCCCAGATGGAGGCCGATTGGGTGAACCTCGCCTCGCCGGAAACCTATCTGGGCTACGAGAAGGCCGCACGCTTCATATCGCCCAGTCCCGTCATCAGGGATGCACCCGGCGAATACCGCCACGGCTCCATGCCGAGGCTCAACGACTGGAGCCTGTCCGGCACCTGGGCGGTCGGCGCCGAGTATGCGACCTCGGGTGCCGCCGGCGGGAGCGTCCGCTATCGCTTCCATGCGCGCGATCTCCACCTCGTCCTGCGTCCGGTATCTCCCGACGGAGCCGTCCGCTTCCGGGTCACGATCGACGGCACCCGGCCCGGGGCCAGCCATGGCTCCGATATCGATGCGGACGGGTTCGGCGTGGTTCGCGAGGGCCGCCTCTACCAGCTCGTGCGACAGGCGGGACCGATCGCGGATCGAATCTTCGAGATCGAGTTCCTCGATCCGGGAGTCCGCGCCTACGCCTTCACCTTCGGCTGAACGCGGGCCGACGCGGCACACCACCTGTCCCGGACCGACAAGCGGCAGCACGAACTTTCTAGACCGTCCCTGTCGCTCCACCATCATGAGGGCTTTCCCGGCCCGACGGAGCAGTCTTGTGTTCTCACCTCTGATCTGGCTGGCGCTCGGCACCTTCACGGTCGGGACGGAAGCCTTCGTGATCGCAGGCATCCTGCCCGACATCTCGGCCGAAGCCGGGATCTCCATTGCCCAGGGCGGCATGCTCGTCACGGCGTTTTCCCTCGCCTATGCGTTCGGCGCACCTGTTCTCGCGACGCTGCTCGGCGATGCGGACCGGCGCCGCATCCTGGCCGGCACGATGGTCCTGTTCGCGGCGAGCAACCTGGCCGCGGCCCTGACGTCATCGTTCCTCGCCCTGCTCCTGGCCCGTGTGGTCATGGCTCTGTCGGCCGGGCTCTACGCAGCAACCGCGCAGGCCACGGCCGTCGCGCTCGCTCCGCCCGAACGGCGTGCCCGCGCCATCTCCGTGGTGGTGGGGGGCACCACGGTCGCCGTGGCGCTCGGCGCTCCGATCGGCGCCCTGATCGCGACGCTGACGGGCTGGCGCGGCACGTTCCTCGCCATCGCGCTCCTGAGCGCCGTCGCTGCGACGGCCATTCTCCTCAAGATCCCCGCTGGTCTGCGCGGGGCTCGCATCCCGCTGCGCCAGCGGGCCGCGACGGTCGTGCAGCCCGGAATGCTGCCGATTCTGGCCACGACGTTCCTGGCGATGACCGGGGGCTTCAGCGTCTTCACCTATCTCGCGCCGCTCGCCGTCGACGGAGTGGGACTGCCGGCCGCGGCCATCCCGGGCCTGCTGCTCGCCTGGGGCGGCGGCGCCGCCGTCGGCAACGTCATCGGCGGCCGGGCCGCCGACCGTTACGGGGCGCGCGTCACCGCGATCGTTTCCGTGCTCGGCATCAGCGTGATCCTGGCCGCCATATCGCTGGCCGCCAAGCTCCTCGGTCCCGCGCTTGCCGCCCCGGTGTTCATCGTGCTGACCGTGATGTGGGGGATCGTCGGCTGGATGTTGCTGCCCGCGCAGGCGAGTCGGCTCGTCGCGCTCCAGCCCGCGAGCGCTCCCGTGGCGCTTTCGCTCAACGCCTCGGCCCTCTATCTAGGCGTGGCGCTCGGGTCGGTCGTCGGCGGCGCGGTGATCCATGTCGGGACGCCGGACGACCTCGGCTGGACGGGAGCGGTCCCCAATCTCGTCGCGCTCGCGATCACGCTCGCCACGCAACGGCTCCCCGCTCTCGCGCGGCCGCAGGAGCTCTCGAAGGCA
This sequence comes from Microvirga sp., assembly GCA_036263675.1. Lineage (GTDB taxonomy): Bacteria > Pseudomonadota > Alphaproteobacteria > Rhizobiales > Beijerinckiaceae > Microvirga. Next base: position 234,545 of record DATAGO010000039.1, read on the forward strand.
GTTCCATGACGGCTCGCCTCCCGGAGAGCGTTGACGTGGGTGCAGGCCCATCCGATGAAGGTGTCGCCTGCACCGCGAGCAACCGGCGAGCCGCGGTTCTCGTCCGGCGTTGCGCCCTTGAGGGTAGCGCGCTTGGACCACGGGACCTTGCCTAGACTCTGCGCGAGGCGGGTCCTCCGGGTCGGATGAATGGCGGCTCGCCGCCAGGGAGCACCACCATGAAGCTGTCGACCCTCGCCGCTGCCGGACTCGCCGTCCTAACCTCCTGGGCACAGGCGGCCGAACGGCGACCCTGGTCCGAGATCGAGATCAGGGCACGCGGCCAGACCGTCTATTGGAACGCCTGGGGTGGCGACGACCGCAACAATGCCTACATCGCCTGGGTCGGCAGCGAGGTTCGGAAGCGCTTCGGCGTGACAGTCCAGCATGTGAAGCTCACCGACACCGCGGAAGCCGTGACCCGCGTGCTGTCCGAGCGGTCGGCCGGCCGCAGCGAGGGCGGCACGGTCGATCTCATCTGGATCAACGGCGCGAACCTCGCTTCCATGAAGGCGCAGGGCCTGCTCTACGGCCCTTTCACGGAGGCCTTGCCGAACTTCAAGCGAGTGGACACGAGCGGCAAGCCCTCGACGGTCATGGACGTCACTCAGCCCGTGCAGGGCATGGCTTCGCCCTGGCTGATGGCGCAGATCGTCTACGTCTACGACGGCGCCCGCACGAAGCCGTCCGATCTGCCGCGCAGCATTCCCGCCATGCTGGACTGGGCGAAGCGCAATCCGGGTCGGCTCACCCACCCGACGGTGTCGAATTTCCTCGGCGTCACCTTCCTGAAGCAGGCCCTGTACGAGCTCGCCCCCGACCCCGCGGTCCTGCAGCGGGAGGCGACGGACGCCGCGTTCGCGGCGGCGACCGCGCCGCTCTGGTCCTGGTACGACGCCTTGCGCCCGACGCTCTGGCGTGGGGGCCGCGACTATCCCGAAAGCGGCCCCGCCATGCGCCAGCTCCTTGCCGATGGCGAGATCAACCTGATGATCTCCTTCAACCCGGCGGAGGCGGTCCTCGGCTCGTCGAGCGGGCTCCTGCCCGACACGGCCCGGACGATGTCGCTCGACAAGGGCTCGATCGGCAACACCAGCTTCGTCGCGATCCCCTTCAACGCCGCCCACAAGGAGGGTGCCATGGTGGTGGCGAACTTCCTGCTCGAGCCGGAGGCGCAGTCCCGCGCCCAGGACCCGACGGTCATCGGCCTCCTGACGGTGCTGGACACGGCCCGCCTGCCGGCGGCCGACAAGGCGCTCTTCGAGACGCCGCTTCCGCCCGGCATGCCGCGTGCCGAGGAGCTCGGCCAGCCGCTCCTCGAGCCGCACCCGTCCTGGACGGCCCGCCTGACCGCGGAATGGCAGCGGCGCACCCTGCGCTGATCCCGTGCTGCGCCATGCGCCTGCCCTGACGCTCGCGGTTTTCCTGGTGCCGCTCGGCGCCGGGCTCGTCGGCACCCTGTTGCCGAGTTTCGGCATCCTGCCGGCGCTGGGCCGAAGCGAATTCTCCCTCGAACCCTGGCGCACGCTCCTCGCGACGCCAGGCCTGGCGACTTCGCTCGCCCTGACGCTCCGCGTCGGTTTCACGGCAACGGCTCTCGCGCTCGTGCTCGCCTGCGGCTTTTGCGCCCTCGCGGCCCACGTCGCCTTCGCGCGCCGGATGGAGCGGGCGCTCGCGCCACTCCTCGCCACGCCCCATGTCGCCGTCGCGGCGGGCTTCGCCTTCCTCATCGCGCCGAGCGGCTGGATCGTGCGGCTCGTCTCGCCGGAGCTCACCGGCTGGGACCGCCCTCCCACCCTCACCACCGTGCGCGATCCCGCGGGCCTGAGCCTCGTCGCCGGCCTGGTCCTCAAGGAGATGCCCTATCTCGTCCTCATGATGCTGGCGGCCTCCGGGCAGACGGCGGCCCGTCCCATGCTGGCCGCCGCACGCGCTATGGGCTACGCGCCCGCGACGGCCTGGGCCAAGGTGGTGCTGCCCCAGATCTACCGGCAGATCCGTCTCCCCCTCTACGCGGTGCTCGCCTACTCGCTCTCGACCGTGGAGGTCGCCCTCATCCTCGGGCCCGGCAACCCGCCGCCACTGAGCGTCCTGGCCGTGCGCTGGTATCAGGCGCCCGACCTCGCGCTGACCTTCCCGGCCGCGGCGGCCTCCGTGCTGCAACTCCTCCTCGTCGCGGCCGGGATCGGTATCTGGCATGGCGGCGAGCGCATCTTTCAGGCGCTCGGAAGGCGCTGGATCGCCGCCGGCGCCCGCCGCGGGCCCGCCGCGTCCGTCCTGACGGGCGCCGGCGGCCTTGCGGTCACGGCCGGAGCCGTCGGCTATGCGGCTCTAGCCGGCTTGGTGGTCTGGTCCCTCACGGCCGAATGGCGTTACCCCGACGCGCTCCCGGGCCGATGGTCCTTCGCCCCCTGGGAGCGCCTGAGCGGCCTCGCCCCGGCCCTCGTCAATACGCTCGTGATCGGCATCGTGGCCGCGCTGATCGCGGGCGCGCTGGCGCTCGCCTGCCTCGAGAACGAGGCCCGCAGCGGCCGGCGCCCGGGAGCCCAGGCCCTGTGGCTCCTGTATCTGCCCCTGCTGGTTCCGCAGACGGCCTTCCTGTTCGGCACGCAGGCCGCCTTCGTCCATCTCGGCCTCGACGCCACCCGGCTCGCGGTGGTCTGGGCCCACCTCCTCCTCGTCCTCCCTTACGTCTTCCTGTCCCTCGCCGATCCCTACCGGGCCCTCGATCCGCGCTACGCCCGGATCGCCGCCGGCCTCGGAAGCACGCCGGCGCGGGCCTTCTGGCGCGTCAAGCTGCCGATCCTGCTCCGACCGGTCCTGGTCGCGCTGGCGGTCGGGTTCGCGGTGTCGGTCGACCAGTACCTTCCGACGCTGTTCGCAGGTGCCGGCCGGATCGCGACGCTCACCACGGAGGCCGTGACCCTGTCGAGCGGCGCCGACCGGCGGGTGGTGGCCGTCACGGTTGCGCTGCAGACGGCGTTGCCGCTACTCGCCTTCGCGGCGGCGATCGCGCTTCCGCGCCTGCTCCACCGCAATCGGGCTCTCCTGCGGTGAGCGCGAGCCTCGAACTCCGACGCGTGTCGATCGCGCTGCGCGGGGCGAGGCTCGTCTCGTCGCTCTCCTGCACGGTCGCACTGGGCGAGGTCGTCGCGGTCATGGCGCCGAGCGGATCCGGCAAGTCGACCCTGCTCGCCTATATCGGCGGATTTCTCGACCCGGTCTTCACGGCCGAGGGAGAGGTGGTGATCGGAACGCAGACCATCACCGGCCTGGCCCCGGAGCGGCGGCGGGTCGGCATCCTGTTCCAGGACGACCTCCTGTTTCCGCACCTCTCGGTCGGCGACAACCTCGCCTTCGGACTGCCGGGAGGGAGCGGGCGGGCCGAGCGCCGGCGCCGGGTCGAGGAGGCTCTCGCCTCCGCCGACCTCGCGGGCTTTGCAGCCCGCGATCCGGCGACGCTTTCCGGCGGCCAGCGGGCGCGCGTGGCCCTGCTGCGCACCTTGATGGCCGAGCCCCGCGCCCTTCTCCTCGACGAGCCCTTCGGCAAGCTCGATCGCGCCCTGAGGGGCGAGATCCGCGCCTTCGTGTTCTCGCATGCCCGCGAGCGCGCCTTGCCCACCCTGCTCGTCACGCACGACGACGAGGATGCCGCGGCCGCGGGCGGCGCCGTCGTTAGGTTGTGACGGCGCGACGGGGCCGACGAGCGCATTCGCGACCCGGGAGCAGGCGCCGCGAACAGACGTGGACAACACCCAATCGACGATCGATCCCGTCGAGCGATAACGACACGAAAAGAGCTGGTGATATGGCGGTTCAAGCAGTTCGACCATACACGGCCGCTTCTGAGGGTTGGTGCAGGAACAGGCCGTGGTCCCGATGAGTACCGTTAGCTGACGCGGCTTCAGTGCGGTCGAGCCTTGGCCTCATCCTCCTGCTTCTCGATCACGTACGCACCGATGCGCTTGAAGATCCCGAAGTACTCGCCGGAGAGCATCGTGAGCCCCAGAGCCATGTGAATGATGTCCAGGTCCATCGCCGCCCCGAAGAGAGAGGCAAGCTGTGAAGCGTCCTCCAGCAGCGCTTCTGTGCGCGACCAACGGACGTCGTAGGCGAGGATAAGGGCTCTCCGCCGGTCGTTCTCACACTCATCATTCCATTCCCCGCCGGCACAAGGGCGAGACAGCGCAACCCTGGAACGCCCACCTCTTCCGGAACGCCGCCCGCGGCAAGTTCGAGGCGGCCCGGCGCCGCCTCCGCCATCTAATCGCCCTAGCATTGGAAGCCTTGGACGGCTTGGACCACCACCAGTCCGCCGCTCCAAGGGGACGGGGGCTGCAGCGCTCTTCATAGGAGCACCGGCTCGATGATAATAAGGACCGCTGCTACCGGAGCGGCCGTCGTACACGATGCGCTGGCAAGCCACGCTCTGACGTCGATGAAGCTTGCGCGACTTGACGACCGCGCCCTCATGCGGCGACTACCGTACGTTCAACCCAGACAGCATCCGTGATGTCGCGATGGGACACACGCTTGCTCGAGGCTTGTAGTGAGGAGACGAGTCCGTTGAATTGATCCCAGCATGCCTGCAGCCGGGTGGCGTCGTCAGACGATTCTTCGAGTTCACAAATGCCCATCATGCCGGCATCGAGCAGGCGGAGCGCTTCGACGCCATCCTCGGCCTCCGTCACCTCGTGCCCCGCACTGCGAATTGCCCTTGCTGTCAAAGAGCGCACAGCAGTGTCATCATCAACAACGAGAACTCTCATCGTCCGCCACCGTGTCGTGTGACGGACGATACTGACTGCTTGTGGCGACGTCCTCACACTTCAAGCAGGCTGTGCTCCGCGGCAGGTCTCGCGCGGTGGAGCATAATTCTGGGAGTTTTGCCAGCCAGTCACCCATTGAGCCGAGCGACCTGCCGATTTACACGAGGCAAGTGCCAAGCCGCTGTGAGGTGGAGCGAAGAGGTTTTCGCTCGGTCCTATTTCGCACTTCCAAAGAGCTGTGGACCATTCGAGTACAGCGCCTCGTGAACCGCCTTGGCGAGGGTTGCTCGTCGGAACGGCTTCTTCAACAGGAGGACATTCTCTCGCAGAATGCCTTTCTCGTGCAGGTCGTGCTCGGGGTATCCTGAAATAAACAGGACTCTCGTCTGTGGATAATCTCGAGCTAGCGTATCCGCCACTTCCCGCCCGAGAAGTCCACCCGGCAACATGACGTCCGTGATGAGAAGGTTAAAGTGGTGCTGAGGGCGCGCAGCTTCCGCGAGAGCGGTGGGGCCATCCGAACATGCCGTTACCTCATAGCCAAGACTTTCTAGTACGCCGACAAGGTATTGGCGCACGAATGCGTCGTCCTCCACAAGGAGGATCGAGCGCGAGGTCTTCTTGGAGGAAGCTGGGGGCCGGCTCATGGCTCACCCCTTGGCGCAGGCCTTTGTCGGGGATGGCGATGGCAGGCGTACCCAGCTCACTGGAACCGCCCGCCATCTGGGTTGTGCTTCTGCAGGATCGAAGTGATCTCAGCTCGCCAGGCGCTCCGGCACCCGGATTGGCTCTGCCAGGACGGAGCTGTACTCGCCCCTCATCTCCTGCAGACGCGACAGCGTTCGCCGGTCAAAGGCGGCTGTGACCGCAAGCACGTCGTCAGACCCCACCTTCTGGGGCAGCCCGAGAGGCGTGGTCCGGAAGTGGAGCTGCACCAGCCTCAGGAGCCAGAGGGGGTTCATCTGGATGATGATCGTCGAGATGCCGCTCGAGAGCCCCCACTCCACGATCCCGGACAAGAGCGCGTTCCCGACGGGGCTGAGAACCCGCCCCCGCTCCCGGTGGGGCTTCTCGACGCAATACCGGGTCCATTCCCAGATGTGGCTCCCGACCGGCCGCTCCCCTTCGCAGAGCTGCGGGAGCACGTCGGACAGGAGGTGAGGTCGGGTGGAGGGCAGCATGCGCTGGTAGCCCTGCACAACCCCATCCTGGAGGTAGAGCATGTGCACGGCATGCTCATCGTCGAACTGGTCGATCTCGCGTCCGTCCGGACGGGCCAGCTCATGCCACCCCATCTCCTCCACGAAGACGCGATGCCTCAGCCGATAGGCCTGCTCAATCTCATCCCGGAACAGGTGCTGGTTCTCAGGTGTCACGATGTGGATCATCAGTCCCTCCTTGAGGATGACGCCAAGATTGGCTGTCACCCGAGAGGAGGGTAGTACGCGATCGCGTACCTAATGAATGAGGCCGCCGCGGATGCCTTGGGCGACCGCGTGGGTGCTGGTCACGGCGTTGAGCTTGCGTCGCACATTGCGCATGTGCTTGTCGACGCCATGCTCGGAGATGCCCATGAGCTGGCCGATCTCCCACTCGCTTTTGCCCTCAGCGACCCACTGCAGGGTCTCGCGCTCTCTGCTGGACAGCTCAGTTACGGCCTCTGGAGGATTGTAGTCGATCAGCGCGATGCCCCGGCCGAGCGCATATGTGGCAAGGAGTGAGAGCATCCCGCGCTCCTCTGGGCTGACCTCGAGGTGCTCACCGGCAATCGAGAAGCCGGCGACCTCACCGTCCAAGGTGATGAGCGGCACCGTGAAGCCTTGCTTGAGGCGAAAATCCCCTGCCTCGTCCATAACCTGACGCGCCGCCTTGCTGTCTCGGCACAAGGGCTCGAGCTCGCTCCAGAGGAACGGCGCCGTTGAAGTCGAAACCCGATGAATGGCGGGATCCCGGAAGAGATAGCCGTGCGAGAAGTAGCGCTGCGCCCAGCCTTCAGGCCAGTGATCCAGAATAATGTGCGCACGCTGCTGAGATCGACTTGAGCCTGGTAAAGGAATAGTGCCGGCCAGGACGTGTTTGCCACCAAAACGTCCGGCTGTACTGAGTAGGGCTCCGCAGACGTCTCCCGGCGTCTGAGCATGATCCAGAAACCGGATGAACTCCAAAGTCTGATCGAGGGATTTGCGGCTCACGGGGAAGCCTCCAATTTCGCATGACGTTGGGGCAATGTCGCGAGATCGTCAACTCTGATTCATCTCAATTGGATACCGCTCCATCCTTAGGCGCGCAAAACTGCTCTTGGATGCTTGTCGAGGAGCTTCACGCTGCTGATGCCAGTGTGCTGGCGTGATGAAAGGGGTTCGCGTCCGTGGATGTACTAAGCATGACCACCAGCCTATGTTCGGAGGTGTCATGCCTCGCATCCACAGGCGATCCGGCCAGACGGCCCTAACATCATCTCCGTGTATGACGAAGCCTCCGGCTTCCGCTCCGGAGGAAACCCCGATGCTACAGACATCTCAGAAGTCGCCACAACCGATCGACCGACGGTGGTGGCGGTGCTCTAGGGGCAGAGCACTACGATGACGGAGGCAACGCCCGAGAAGCTAGATTAGGCCGGTCAGCTGAATCGACCGGCTTGGCTTTGGATGCTTGAAGTGAGGAGCGCTCGGGCGCGCGAGGCTTGCGAACATGACGGTCATCCCCCTGCACAGGTCCGGCTACACGCCGCGGGAGGAACGTATGCTACGGGAGCTCGGCATCTCGGTCGCAGCACTGTGGCACCGACTGCCTGTGGAGGTGAAGGCGGTCATTCTCAACCAGGCTGAGACCGGCATGAGGAGCGAACTTGCCCTAGCAGGCCTACAGGAGCTTCATAGTTTCCTTGGTACATACACCCTACGCCATCGGGATGTAGAGGCCGACTGCGCCTCGAAGGGCTAGGGGCTGTGCCCGCGCATGGCAGCGGAGTATGTCAGCGCGCCTCCTGCTGGTCGGCTTCTAGCGACCAGTCGCAGGGGACCTCGCGCTCGGCTTGAACGGCGAACATCTGAAGCCCCATGGTGCTCTGCAGCGGCCAAGCCTGGCCCGGTTCTGCGCGCCCAAGCCGGCCCTCATACTGAACCAAGCCATCTGCTCGTAACGCAAGGACACGCCGCACCCGGGCACCCTGCACTGAGTTGACGAGGTAGCACTTTCCTACTGCGATAACGCCGAGTGAAACAGCCACGTTTTATTCCTTAGGCGTTCAGCCGCAAGCAGTCTCCATCCCACTTGAATTGTGAAGTATTGATCAGCGCTTTCACGGCGCCGTTTGAAGAGGCAACATAGCAGAAGAAGGAGTGCGACGGGACTGGACTGATGGACTATCCCAAGTCTTCTAATCCGGCGGCTTCTGGTGCCTTGTGGTACTGAAGAGTGCGGCAACCGCAGCAAACAGGCTCGCTCCAAACGGAGCGACAACAACTGTCACGATGAGTTCGCCCGCCCAGATCCCCAGCCCACCGAAAAGGCTGGCACCGAGCAGCCCGGCGATCATGACCAAGGCCATTGTGCACCTGAACGCAACTTGAGCCTGCGTTTAACTCCCAGGAAGACGAATGTTTCCGACTGCTCTGTTGGCGCTAAGTGGAACAGGCGTTCATTGGCCGGAAGCAGAATGGCGGCTTCCGGGAAGGACTCGTGGAAAGCTGCCGTTGGCTTGGGCTGGATGCTGCAATCCGATATGTCTCCGTTCCGACCGTTCAGGCCCGGCCGGATCGTGCCAAGAGCGGAGGCTCAGCAATGCCCGTTGCCAAGCTGGTCAGTGGTCGTGCGACGCGGTTCAGGGGAGATCCCGGGCATGCCGCAATCGTGAGACGCGGCAACGGCGCGCGACCCATCTCCGTCAGCGGCCGCGCCTTGACATCGCAACAGTGCAGCGCGCTGCAAGGTACCCATGGATGTGCAAGACGACCCAACTCGGCTACGAGCCTCGGTGCCTCGTCGCATCGCTGCATACCGCGTAGAACGCCATTTGGTACCCGAGTGAGCGTCAGGCGGCCGGAACGGCCGCTATAGGTACCGTTCGTTGATGTCGATGCTGGATCGCTCGCCCACCGCATCGAAGCTTGCAGCGATCCAAGCCGCTGCGCGCTCCCGCCCGATCTCGAATAGGTGAGTGAGAAATTCCCAATCCGCATTGAGCTTCGAGGCGACGCCGAGGCCCCGCATGACGTCTTCGGCCGCGATCGCATGCATTCGCATTGCCTTGAAGGACGCGTCACAAATCATCTTGTCCGCGACGAGCCGACTCACGAAGGCGATCGCCCGCATCTCGCGCATGAGCGAGGAGTTGAAGCTGATTTCGTTGATGCGGTTCATGATGTCGCGCGCGGTCGTGGGCACCTCCGGGCGGGTAACCGGGTTGACGTGCACCACGACGACGTCCGGCGTGTCGCAGTGGTAGATAAGGGGAAAGATCGCCGGGTTGCCCATGTAGCCGCCGTCCCAGTAGTGCTCGCCGTCGATCTCGACAGCCTGGTAGAGAAAGGGCAGGCAGGCCGAGGCCAGAACCGCGTCGGCGGTGATTTCCTTGCAGGTGAAGATGCGCACCTTGCCGGAGCGGACGTTGGTAGCGGAGAGGAAGAGCTTCACGGCTGAACCCTGGCGCAGGCGCTCGAAGTCGACTACGTCCTCCAGGACCTGGCGCAGCGGGTGATAGTTGCCTGGGTTGAGCTGATAGGGCGAAAGCACCCGGCTCAGCATGTCGAAGACTATGTGGCCGGGCGAGTTCTCGAGCCCGTAATTGCGAGTGATGCGATCAAAGAGCGAAGGCTGCAGCGGACTGAAGAGGGCTGCATGCGACACGCGGCGCCAGAAGTTGCGCAAAGCTGCCCTGGCTCCCTCGCGGCCCCCGAGCGTGAAGCCATAGGCCAGCACGGCCGCGTTGGCGGCACCGGCGCTCGTGGCGCTGATGCCCTCGAAGGCGACCCGCTCGTCCTCGATCAGCCGGTCGAGCACGCCCCAGGTGAAGGCGCCATGGGCGCCGCCGCCCTGAAGCGCAAGGTTGACGGTCTTGACCGCGCGTGCTGCGGACGGTTCCTGTACGGCGCCGGGATCGGTCCGGTCGATGCGGACATGTGTGTTCATGGCAGGTCTCCTCAATGCGAGGTCCAGGCGCCATCGACCGGGATCGCGGCACCTGTGATGGAGGTGGCCTTCTCGCCGGCGAGGAAAACCGCCAGCGCGCCGATCTCCTCCACAGTCGCGAAGCGCTTGTTCGGCTGCTGCGCGAGCAGGACGTTTCGCACGACCTCCTCGCGCGGGATGCCGTGGCTTTGCGCCTGCGCTTCGATCTGAGCCTCGACGAGCGGCGTCCAGACATAGCCCGGGCAGATCGCATTGCAGGTGATCCCGTGCTCGGCGGTCTCGAGGGCCACCGTCTTGGTGAGGCCGACCACGCCGTGCTTCGCGGCCACATAGGCCGCCTTGAAGGGAGAAGCCACGAGGCCGTGTGCGGACGCCACGTTGACGATGCGGCCACCGCCCTGCCGGCGCATGGCAGGAAGGGCTGAGCGGATGGCGTGGAAGGCCGCACTGAGGTTCACGGACAGGATCCGATCCCATTTCTCCGGCGGGAACTGCTCCACGGGAGCCACATGCTGGATTCCGGCATTGTTGACCAGGATGTCGATACGATCGAACGCGTCGAGGGCGCCGGTGATCATGCCCTCGATCGCGGCCGGGTCCGTCATGTCGGCGTCCGAGAACATCGCCCGTACGCCTTGCGCCTCGATATCCTCGAGAATGCGTCCGACGGCCTCGCGGGACGCCAAGCCATTGAGGACCACCGAGGCTCCGGCGGCCGCAAAAGCCTGTGCGATCCCGAGCCCGATGCCGCTCGTGGAGCCGGTCACCACCGCGACCCGACCCCGGAGCGGACGCGTCGCCGCGAGGAACGCGTCCTGGCTGATCATGTTCATGGCCATCTCCCGTTTGGTGAGGGCACGATGAGGGAGGCGATCACTCTCGTGAAATGCCGTCCGCCTGCCGGTTCCATGCCCCGGCGCTATGGCGACGTGGCATAGAGCGCCGGCGGACGGAATCTCATCGAAAGTGCAGCACCGATCGCCAAGGCGGCCCCGATCCCAGCGACGCAGGCCGACCAGCCGAAGCGGCCGTAGACCTGTCCGAGCACGACGCTGCCTGCGAGGCCGCCCGCGAAATAGCCCGCGAGATAGAGACCGCTCGCGGCGCCCCGGTCGCCTTCGGCGGCGCGGCTGACGAAGCCGGTCACGACGGCCTGCGCGAAGAAGGTCCCGATGCCGACCAGGGCAAGACCCGCCAGCACCGGAGCGAGGGCGGAAGCGAGCAGCAGGGGCAAGCCGGCGAGCGCCGTGCCGAAGCCGATCAGGGCGGCCTCCCGGGGTCCGAAGCTGGCGACGGCTCTACCGGCCAGCGGTGTCGTCAGCACGGACGGCAGGAAGACGAGGTAGACGAGGCCGAGCCCCGCCTGCGTGAGCGCGACCGGCGCGTCCGCGAGCACGAAGTTCACGTAGGTGAAGGTGCCGATGAAGGCGAACAGGATGCAGAAGCCCGCCGCGAAGGCGGGACGCAGGAGCGGGTTGCCGAGATGCCGCCGCAGGGTCGCGAGCGGCGATTGCGGCGCCAGCGGCATCGGCTTCATGGCGGCGCGGTGCGTGAGCCCGACGAAGACGAGCGCGGCGCCCGCGAGGTTCACGGCAGCGAGCGCGAGGAAGCTCGGGCCGAGGCCGAGCCCGTCCGCCACACCGGCGGCGAGGAGGCGGCCGATCAGGTTCGAGGCGACGTTCCCGGCGATGTAGGCGGAAAAGGCGCCCGCCGCGACGGATGCGCTGCAATGCTCCCCGAGATAGGCGAGCGTGAGGGTGAAGGCCGTCGCCATGCAGATCCCCTGCGCGATCCGCAGGGCCGCGAAGGTGGTGAGATCCGGCGCTACTGCGAGAAGGGCCGTGGGAACGCTGAGCAGGATCAGGCTGACGACGATGCCGCGGCGGCGATCGAGATGGCGGCTGAACAGGGCCACCAGAAGACCGGCGGCCGCCATGCCGAAGGTGCTGGCGTTCACGGCAACGCCCATGGCGCCCGGCGGAACCCCGTAGGCTCGGGTGAGCGCAGGCAGGATGGCTTGGGCCGCGAAGAGATCGACCACCGTCACGAAGGCGACGAGGCCGATCAGGAGGGACCGGACATGCTCGCCCGGAGCGGCCGCGTGATCGCCGCTCCGAGCGGCCGGGAGCGCTGCGATGCCGGAAGACCTCATGGCTGCTTCTCGCTCGTGGTGAACAGGGCGGCGATGCGCCAGCCTCCGGGGGTGCGCCGGCACAGCACGCTCACCAGGAAAGGCAGGCGATCGGGCTTCCGGGCATCCCCGATCGCGAGTTCGAGCTTCAGGTGGAGGAAGGCGGCGTCGGGGGAGACCTCGACGGCCTGGGCGGTGGCGAGGTCGGGCGTCACTCTCCAAGCCGGCGCCTCCTGGAAGGAGGCCATGCGCCGCAGCATGGCCTCGCGGCCCCAGATCGACTGGCCGTCGCTGACCCAGAGGAAGGTCGGCTCCTCGTCGAGGAGAAACCGCACGCGATTGATGTCGCGGGCGTTCTGCGCCGCGACGAACCGGTCATAGAGCCGGCGGGCCGCTTCCGCCGGCGTCTCGGCAAGGACGGGTCCTCCAAGGAGCATTGCGAGAAGGAGAATGGCTGCGCGCAGCATGAAATGCCTCCCTGTTGGCCCTGGGGGAAAGGAGATGCGGCGGTGTCTTGAATGACGCGGGCGCGAGAGGCACCCCCGGCCCCTGGCGGCTGAGGTCACATATGCGGGTCGTCGATCATCTCGCTCGGCACCACGTCGGTAGAGATCAGCACGACTTCCTGGCCGCTCCTGTTCTCCCACCAGTGCTTGTGGCCGGCGCCGAATTCCGGCGACCACTCGCCTTCGCGGTGCAGGATCGGAACGGCGCAGAAGGCGCTGTGCTCGATGATCTCGCCCTTCGCGACGTAGACGATCGAAGGCCAGTCGTCGTGGTCGTGGGTCGGCACGATACCGTCGACCGCCACGACGAGGCGGCGCATGCGCAGCTCCAGGTGCTCGGCCTTGCGCCAGCCGTGGAGTTTCACGGTCGAGAGGATTTCGCGGTCGATGCCGACGTCCGGCGCATCGCGGATCTCCTGGGGTTTGGCAAGAACCTTGTCCTTCGGGCACTCGCCGGCCAGGGCACCGGTCGCCGTCAGGGCACCGGCGAAGAGGCCGAGCGCCATGGCGCCGCGACGGAGGATGGAGTTGGTGAGGGGAGGCATGGAGGATCTCCTGTCTGGCAAGCTGCTGCGCGCCGCGGCAGCATCGACGACCAACATCCTCCCCCGGAGCCTCGTGCTGAAATACCGGGTGTCACTTGGAACCATAGCGGACCGCTATCGCGCTCCATGCTATGAGTGAATGGCTGCAAGGCAGCCTCGACGGGCGCGGGGCTGCGGGACAGCCTGGGGGACCTCCCATGGAGATGCACCAGGTGCGCTACTTCCTCGCGCTGTGCGAGGAACTGAACTTCACCCGTGCGGCGGAACGCTGCCATGTGGCACAACCGTCCCTGACGCGAGCGATCCGTCTGCTGGAAGACGAGATGGGCGGTCCTCTATTCCATCGGGAGCGGGCGAACACGCACCTGTCCGAGCTCGGACGCATGGTCGAACCGTACCTGCGCCAGATGTACGAGCAGGCGATCGCCGCGCGCCGCGAAGCGCTCGACTTCGTCAAGCTGCGGCGGACCCGGCTCAGACTCGGCATCATGTGCACGATCGCGCCCACGAATCTCATCGAGCTCCTGAGCGCGGTGCAGTCGCGCTATCCCGGCATCGAGCTCGAGATCGTCGATGCGGCCGCTGCAGCGCTGCATGAGCGGCTTCTCGCCGGCGATCTCGAGGTCGCGATCTATTGCCGCCCCGTGGAGGGGCCGGACGAGCGGCTCCACAGCCTTCCGCTGTTCCGCGAGCGCTTCGTGATTGCGCTCCCGCGCGGCCATCGGCTCTCCAACCTGTCGGAGATCCGGCCGGAGGACCTGCGCGGCGAGCGCTACCTCAACCGGGCCAATTGCGAGTTCAACGGCTGGCCAGGGGGCATCTTCACGAAGCCGGAGGTGGGCTGCAAGATGGTCTACCGGTCCGAGCGCGACGATTGGCTCCTCGCCATGGTGTCGGCAGGCCTCGGCTTCGGCTTCCTCCCCGAGCATTCGGTGGCTCACGCCGCCGTGGAGGCGCGGCCGCTCGTCGAGCCCGAGTTCTGGCGCGAGGTCTCGCTCATGACCGTGCGGGGCCGGCCGCACTCGCCGGCGGTGGGCGCGCTGGTGCGCGAAGCCATGCGCGTGCCCTGGGCCGGGGAGACGGCACTCGCCCGGCGCAGCCTCCGGAGCGAGAGCAAACGGGACGATGCGCCTGCCCCACTCGCCTGACAGCGGCTCGAGAGCCCCGGGCGCCCCGCAGGGACGTTCCGTCGAGGACCCACTCGGCAGGCGGGCCGCATGACCCGCGCTCATTTCGTATCGAGCACCGTCACGGCCCGCCAGCCGGGCGGCGGAGGGTCGGCGGCGAGGCGGCGGCAGGCCGCTAGGAGGCGTAAGGCGGGTCCGTCGTCCGACCGCAGCGCGAGCACACGGCCAAGACCCGCGGCGGCCTCGGCGAACCGACGCTCCCGATAGAATCCGAGCGCCTGCTCGTAACGGACCACCCAGTCCGGAGGTGGCCCCGAACGATCGACGGCCAGCAATTCGAAGATCGCGACGCCCTCCGCCTTGCCGTAGACCGCCACCCGATCGACCTCGCGGGTGAGGATGCGCCGACCGGCGAGCGCGCGCGTCGCCGGCCCGATCAGGATCGTGGTGCCGTAGATCTTGTTCACGGCCTCCAGGCGGCTTGCGAGATTCACGGTATCGCCGAGCGCCGTGTAGTTGAGCCGGGTCGGCGAGCCGATGTTGCCTACGATGGCGGGTCCCGACTGCACGCCGACCCGCACCTTCAGGGTCGCGGCGATCGCAGGATCAAGGGCGATCCGCTCGAGAGCGCCCGCGATGGCGAGCGCCGCCCGGCAGGCATGGACCGCCTGATCCGCGTCGCTGCGAGGCGCCCCCCAGAAGGCCATGACGGCATCGCCGATGAACTTGTCGACCGTGCCCTGCTCGGCCGCGACGGCGTGCGAGGCCGCCTCCAGGTATCGGCTGACGATCGGCACGACCTCTTCGCCGAGCTGTTCCGAGAGGCGCGTGAACCCGGCGAGATCGGCGAAGAGCACCGTGATCTCGCGGCGTTCTCCGCCCGGCTCCAGGCGCATGCCTTCGGCAACGAGCGAGCGCACGAGCTCCGTCGGGATGAACTTCGCGAAATCGGCGAGACCGGCGCCCATGCGCTCGATGGCCTGCGAGAGGCGGTCGATCTCCCGGACGCGCGAGCGGCGGCGCGGCAGGCGGTCGAGTTCGAAGCGTTCCACGAAACCGAGATCCTGCGCAACCCGGGCGACGGGCTCCACGACGAGGCGTCGGGCTGCCGCGACTCCGAGCAGCCCAGCGAGCGCCACCAAGGCCGCAAGGCTTAGGCCCAGCAGGCGGATGGTCGTCTCGATGGAGCCGAGGAATTCCTCTTCAGGCACGATAGCGGCGAGCTGCCAGCCCTGGAACCAAAGCGGCGACAGCCCCACCGCGTAGCGCTGCCCGGAAACGTCGAGGCGCAGCTTCTCCTCGACGTTGCGGTTCTGCTCCGGCCGGGCTGCGATCCGGCGTCCGGCCGCGAGCGCCACCGGGTCCAGGAGCGCGAGGCGGGGCCTTTCATCCGCATGGGCCGCGATCACGATGGCGCCGTCGGGCTCGAGAACATAGATGCGCCCGGTGCGGCCGACCGGGATCTCGCCGAGGAGCTGTGCGAAACGGCTATATCCGATCATCGCAGCGAGCACCTCGCCGCCGCTCGCATCCACATAGGCGACCGCGCGCTCGTGCGAGTCGGGGGTGCCCGGGACATCGGCCCAACCGGGCTCGCTCCATCTGGAGGCCTCTCCGATCCAGGGTGCGCCTTGGATCGCAAGCCGCACCGGGGCGTCATCGCCGCCGGACTGGCGAGCGTCGCCGCTGCCAGCGCGGGCCGAGGACCGGACACGCCCCATTGCATCGGTGCGATGAAAGGTGATGATTCTTGGCTGGCCGTTTTCGACCGCGAGAGCCTCGCCGTCCTCACGGACATGCACAAGCCAGGACAGGGCCGGAGCAGCCCGGGACGCGGCCAGCAGGATGCGCTCGCGGGCGTGCGGATCCGTCACCGACAGCGCGCTCCGCAATGTCGCGGAGAGGCCCTGCACCTCCAGGACGCGGCTCCACCAGGCACGCCGGGCCGCGTCGGTGATCTGGGTCTCCAAGGTGTCGACGAGATTCCGGCTGACGGACGTCGCTGTCCGCCACCAGGTGAGGTGGAGAAGAAGCCCGCTCGGCACGACGCTCGCCAGCGTGATCGCGACCACGACCGCGCGGAGCGAGGGCCTGAAACGATAATCGCGCTGCATGACCGGCATCCGAGGACAACGGCGGAGCCTAGCGGACAGCGCCATAGCGGAGGGGCATGGAAACGGCAGCGCGTCGGCATTTCCGCCGCAGCAGCGGGCCATCCATCGTCGGCACATGGATGGAGATCTCCCTCCCGCATGAGCAGAGGCAACCATGACGCAAGGCTTCTCGACCCCCATGCCCGTGCCGGGCTCCACCCGGACCGCAGCTCTCTTCCCGCCGCTCACGACGCGAACCCTGCTGACCGCGATGACGGCAGGCGTCGCCGCGGACGTGACGTGGGAGTTCTGGGCCCGCGTGATCACGCCGATCCTCCCCGGCGTCGGCGGTCCGCTCGAGCCGGCAGCCCTCGTGCAGAGCGTGTTCGGCTTCCAGAGCCTCTTCTGGGGCGAGGTGATCCACCTGATCGTGGGTTTCCTGTTCTATCCGCTCGGCTATCTCTTCATTGCGCGTCCGCTACAGCGTCTCATCCTTCCGGATCTGCCCTGGTGGCTTACGGCGGCTGGATTCGGCGTCGGGCTTTGGATCTTCGCGCTCTACGTCATGGCGCACCTGATTGCGGGTCTGCCGCCCTTCCTGGGCTTCATTCCCTTGGCCTGGGCCTCCTTCGCAGGGCACGTCCTGTTTGGCCTCGTGGTGGCGCTCGTGGTGAGGGTGCGCGAGAGCTGATGCGCCTTCGCGGCGTCCGCTTCCGCCCAAAGCTGTTCCGCGGGAGACTGACCGTCATGGATCTTGCTCAATCCTCGCAGCGGCCCCGGGTCGTCATCGTCGGTGCCGGTTTCGGAGGGCTGGCAGCCGCCAAGGCGCTGTCTGGTGCGCCGGTCGACGTGACGGTGATCGACCGGCGCAACTATCACCTCTTCCAGCCCCTGCTCTATCAGGTCGCTACCGCAGGCTTGTCGCCCGCGGACATCGCCTCGCCCATCCGGTCGATCCTGGCGCGGCAGAGGAACACCTCGGTGGTTCTCGACCGGGTGACCGGCATCGACATGACGGCACGCGAGGTCGTCGCCGGCCACCGACGCGTCCCTTACGACGTTCTCATCCTCGCGACGGGAGCCCGGCACGCCTATTTCGGCCACGACGAGTGGGAGGTTCATGCCCCAGGCCTCAAGAAGATCGAGGATGCCACGGAGCTGCGCCGCAAGATCCTGCTCGCCTTCGAGCACGCGGAGACGGCAAGCGACGAGGACGAGCGGCGCGCCCTCCTGAACTTCGTCGTGGTCGGCGGCGGTCCGACAGGCGTCGAGATGGCGGGCGCCATCGCCGAGCTCGCCCGAAAGGCTCTCGCGCGGGATTTTCGCGCCATCGATCCGCGCGATGCCCGCGTCATCTTGATCGAAGCGGGGCCCAGGCTCCTTGCGGGGTTCCACCCGGCGCTTTCGGAGGCCGCGCGCCAAGCCCTGGAAAAGCTCGGTGTCGAGGTCCAGCTTGGCACTGCGGTAACCCATTGCACGCCGGACGGCGTGACCCTTGGCGATGACCGTATCGCAGCCCGCACTATCGTCTGGGGCGCAGGCGTGCGGGCCTCGCGGGCCGCTAAGTGGCTGGGCGCTGAGGCCGATCAGGTCGGGCGGGTGAAGGTCGGCCGCGATCTCTCCCTGCCCGGGCACCCGGAGATCTTCGTGATCGGCGACACGGCGCATGTCGCCGGTTCCGAAGGCCGGGCGCTGCCCGGCATCGCGCCGGTCGCGAAGCAGCAGGGGGTCTACGTGGCGCGCCTCGTCAGGGCACGCCTGCAGGGGCGACAAATCCCGCCCTTCGCCTACCGGAACTACGGCTCGATGGCGACGATCGGTCGCCGGAACGCGGTGGCTCAGCTCGGCCGCGTGAGGCTGAGCGGTTACCTCGCCTGGTGGCTGTGGGGCCTCGCCCACATCTACTTCCTCATCGGCTTCCGCAACCGGATTTCCGTCGCGGCGAACTGGGCCTGGAACTACCTCACGTTCCAGCGCGGCACGCGGCTCATCACCGGGCCCGATGCTGCCGCGGATGAAGCAGGCCGCATCGAACGCATGACCTCGCACCCGGCAGCCGCGTGATGGAGCCAGCTTCAAACCTGACCTGGCGCATTCCCTGCCGGCAACGAGCTGGTCGAGCCTTGTTCACGCTTCCCGCTGCGTATTTCGGCTGGGCACTCCGATGACCTCTTCCGAACCCGCCAGTCCTTTTCAGGCTCGGCTCGAGGCGCGAGCCGGTCAGCTCGATGCCGCTTACCGGGCTGCCCTGGAGGCTGCGGCCCTGCACCTGCGGCAGAGCGGCATGGCGGATCACGCCAAAGGTACGGCTGACCGAGCGCCGGATTTCGCCCTGCTCGACGATGGGAACAGGCGCGTGATCTTGTCCGAACTCCTGCGGAACGGGCCGGTGGTCCTCAGCTTCTTCCGTGGCGAATGGTGTTCGTTCTGCAGGCTCGAGATCGAAGCCCTGCTCGACATCCTGCCGGAACTGGATGCGCGGCGAGCGCGGCTCGTGCTGATCGCGCCGCAGCGGCTGTCGGAATCCCTGCTCGGCCGCAGCGCGTCGCTTGAAAATCTCCACATCCTGAAGGATCCGATGAACGGAGTCGGCCTCCGGTACGGGCTCGTCTTTCGGGTACCCGACGGGCTGCGGCAATCCCTGCTCAGCGTCGGCATCGACCTCTCGCACATATGCGCCACCAATGCGTGGCTCCTGCCGATCCCGGCGACCTACGTGATCCGCCCGGACGGATTTATCGCTTTGGCCCATGTCGATCCCGACTTCACCCGCCGCCTTGATCCCGGGCGAATTCTTGCGGCCCTCGAGGACGTCCGGTCGCGATTCGCGCGCTGAGGGCAAGGTAGCCCGGGTGCTGGACCGGGCTACGAGTCTGCCGGCACCCGGCCGCCGCCGATGAGAGATCCCACCAGCGTCCATGCCCGGATCTTCCGGCAATGCCCGAAGCGGATAGAATCGGGAGACAACTTTGATTGTCCCTCGCGCACGGGTGTCGCGATGATCGGGATGCGGACCATTCCTTCGAAGGTTCGCCATCCTCCCACGACTGGAGCCTCCCTTGATCGACCTCACACCCCTCCTCCCCAGCAACCCGACACCGCCTCTCTGCGCTCCACTCGCAGGCGGCGGCACCTTCCGCCTCGCGGACGAGTTGCCGGCGGCCTTCACCCTCGTGGTCTTCTACCGCGGCCTGCATTGCCCGATCTGCCGGACGCAGTTGCAGGCGCTCGAGTCCCTGCTCCCGGATTTTGCAAGGCGGGGCGTCGGCGTCGTGGCGGTCTCCTCCGACAGCCTCGCACGGGCGGAGCGCACCAAAGCCGAGTGGGGGCTTTCCGCTCTGCGCATCGGCGCCGAGCTGCCCCTGCGGCTCGCTCGACGCTGGGGGCTCTACGTGTCGCGAGGCGGGCGTACGACCTCGGCCGGCATTCAGGAACCGGCTTTCTTCTCCGAACCGGGCCTGTTCCTCGTGCGGCCGGACGGAACGCTCTATTTCGGCAGCACACAGACCATGCCCTTCACGCGCCCGCCGCTTAGGGAGGTGCTCGCTGCGGTGGACTACGTGCTGGGGCATGACTATCCTGCCCGCGGCGAGGTTGCCGCCGTCGAGGACGCTCTCAGCGAGGTCGCGTGATCGCGAGGCTCAATGTCCGCCGGATGTCGGCGCGTCTCGTCGGACGCGCCGCGCTTGCGCTTCCTCTCCTGGTCCTTCTTCCCCCTGAGGGGGCAGCCTGCAGCAGGACGTCGGACTGCGCTGTTGCCCACGGGCGCTACCGCGTCAGCGTTCCAGCCGGATGGGACGGTACGTCCCGGCTGCCGGCGGCGCTGTATTTCCACGGCTGGCAGCAGGGTGCCGACCACGTCATGGCCGACAAAGCCCTGGTAGAGGCCTTCTCAGCGCTCGGGATCCTGCTCGTGGCGCCGGACGGCCTCGGCCGCACCTGGACCTTCCCGGGCGCTCCATCCCAGGCGCGAGACGACGTCGCCTTCGCGCTCTCCGTGCTGACCGACATGGAGAGACGTTTTCCGGTCGATGCCGCGCGGGTGTGGGCGACGGGCTTCAGCCGGGGCGGATCGATGGCCTGGTGGCTCGCCTGCGCGGGAGGCCGGCGCTTCGCCGCCTTCGCTCCAGTTGCAGGCGCGTTCTGGGAGCCGCTGCCGAAGGATTGCTCCGCCGGCCCGGCCAACATTCTCCACACGCACGGGCTCTCCGACGGAACGGTTCCGATGACCGGTCGCGTCGTTGGGGGCCGCTTCCGCCAAGGCGACGTCATGGCCGGGGTCGCGGTCTGGCGCCATGTCAACGGCTGCACGCGCGAGGAGCCCGACGACGAGCGGCAGATAGCCGACATGACATGCCGGCGCTGGACCTCCTGCGCGTCCGGGCGGGAGGTGCAGCTCTGCCTCCACCCGGACGGGCACGAGATCAGACGGGACTGGATCGCATCTGCCTGGGCCTTCGTGCAGCGGGTCGCGGACCGATCGACCGGGCGCTGATCCGTAACCGGCGCGACTGGCGGGCGGCTGCGCCGCGTAGCCGCGAACCCAAGACGGCGGTGCCCCGTCAGGCCGAAGCCACGCCCGGGAGCGGCGCACGCGTCGTCCCCGCTTGTGCCCCGGCCGCCGGCTGCCGCGCCGACCACGGCGCGGACTTGAACCACTCGCAGAGAGCCGCGACGAGAACGAGGGCCAGGCACCCGCCGGCGTTCGCGGCTGCGAGCGTCAAGGAATCACGGCCTACCACGTCGAGCAGCACGCCGAGCCCTTGCGCGAGCCAGAGCCCTGCGAGGAAAACCGCGAGCGTCTGCCGGCCCACGAGCGCGACGGCCGCCACTCCGGGAAGGCCGGCGAGCCGCCGCCCGCCCGCCCCCGCGGCGGCATAGGCAAGGTAGGCGAGCGCCAGGAAATGCACGACCCGCAGCAGGCCGAGATGTGTCTTGTCGATGAGCGGCCCGAGCGCCTGGTGAACCTCGCCGAGCCAAGGCACGGCGCCGTAACCGGCATGGCATGACCAGCCGTACTGGCAGGAAACCGGAGCGGCGAGGACGGCAACGCCGACGGCCGCCGCAACCAGCCGCCGTTCGACCCGCGGCGGCGCAATCCATCCGCGGGCGACGCCGAAGCCGAGGAAGAACACGAGCTGCCACGAAAACGGATTGAAGAACCAGACGCGCCCGTCGCCCCAGGTCTCAGCTGGCAGGTCGAGAAGCCGAAGGGCCGCGGCGATCCAGAGCGAGACCGACAATGCAGCGACCGCCGCCGCTCCCCCGATCCGCTCGACCGTCATGACGAGAGGAACGAGCGCCAGAATACCGAGGTACATCGGCAGGATGTCGAAGTAGTTCGGGACGTAGGTGAGCGTGGCGAGGCCCAGGAGCCGGTCTGCCGGAGCCCCCAGGAAAGGACCCAGATTCAGATCGTGCCTTATGTAACGCGCATCCGGCACGAGCGTATCGGCGAGGGCGAGGGTCGCGACGACCGCGACGAAGATCCCGATGTGAGCCCAATAGACCTGCCACATCCGATGCGTGATGCGCAAAGTGCCGGGCGCGAGGCCAGCCTGGTCGAACACCCGGCCAAAGGCGAGAGCCGACGCGACCCCTGAACAGAACACGAAGATCTCGGTCGCGTCCGAGAACCCGAAGCGGGCCGGGATCCAATCCGCGACGGCGTTCGCCGGGATGTGGGCGATGAGGATGATGAACATCCCGAGGCCTCGGAAGACGTCGAGGCGGGGGTCGCGCGGCGCACGTGGGATCGTTCGTTCAGGCGCGGTCGACATCGGTGGATTTCCCCTCGTCGCAGGCCGTTATGAGGAAGGTGTCGCGCCGGAGCGCCTTGCCAAGGGCAGGACCGGGCGCCAATGATGCGGGATCCGCCTTGCCGGCGTCCCTGACGGCGCGCGGCAGCGGTCCGGACGGGCGGCGGGAGGCGCAGCCGCCAGCCTGGCGCCTGATTGCTCCAGGCCGAAGCGATCAGGCTCCCACAAGCTGTTGTTCTGTCGCAGGATCTTGTCCAAAAAGTCTGCAACTTTTCGGGATCATGCTCTAGCCTCCGGTCTGCACGGCAGCGCTCGGCTCGGGCGCCACCAGATCTGGCCAGTTCACATCGGCTCTGGCGATGTAGCCGTTCGGATCGCGAAGCCATTTCCTGCGGACCGCAAGGTCGAAATTCAGGTAGAGCCGGTCATTCAGGATCGTCCACGCCGCGGGATCCACGGCGACGAGATAGCCGCGCGAGACCCCGTAGGAGCAGTAGCCCCCGTAGACGGGCGTGTATCGGCGGTGGTTTTCGAGAAAGCGGCTCCTGTTCGCCGCCGATGCAAACCGCCACAAGGCTCCGCCGTACTCCGCGATCAGGTCGGCATGCCCCCGGCGCGGTTCGCCGTCGTGGAAGTAGGCCACCGGATCGTAACCGTGGATCGCAAGGCGCCCCCCTTCGAGGATATTGATCCGGGGTGCCTTGCCCTGTTGGGCGCGGGAGGGCGAGGCGCTGGCCACCAGAATCGCGATGGCTGAACGGCGGGAGAGAGAAAGCATGGGACGATTCCTGTTTCAGGCAGACAGCCGCATCGACTGCGAGCGTGCCTCGAGGCGCTCCGTGAGGACCCGTGCATACCTGTCGTCCTGTTTGAGGCGTCGGCGCACCGCGAGGACCTGCTCGAAAGCCGTGCGGTTGCCCGTTTCCGCCACGGCTTGGGCCAGGATCCGGAGAAACACGTCCCGTTGGGCATGGCTGCCGCCGAGGCGCCGGACCTGGCGCGCGAGGGAACCCACCGCCGCGCCGGCGTCGCGGCGGCCCGTACCGAAGGCAAGGATCACGCGGGCGAGATCGCCGCCGACGGTGCCCAGGACGGCCGCCTGGTCGGAGCGGCTCCCGTCGAGCCGCGCGCGGTCCCGCATGGCACCGGCGAGCGCCGTCGCGGCCTCCCTGTCGCCGCCGGCTACGAGGGCGACTAAGTAGTGCAGGCAGGCGAAGGCCAGCGTGGTGTCCGTGCGCCGTCGCGACGCAACGGCGCGCAACTCCTCCCAGCGGTCGCCCACTTCCACGCCCTCCTGCCGCAGGCGCCACAGGAGGGAGACCGCGTTCGCCATGTCGCGGAAGTCGTCGGTCGGCGCAGGCCGAACCTCCGTGTCGTACAGAGAGAGCACACGTTCATGTTCGCCGCGCTCCAGATGGAACAGCGCGAGATGCCAGGCCATATGGAAGGAGAAGTTGTTGCAGACCGCCCAGACGGGCCGATGGCCCTCGATCCACGCGATGCCCTCGTCGACGCGGCCCTGCATCTCGTGGACATGACTCACCGCATGGAGCCCCCAAGCGTCGTCCGGAGCGATCCCGACCGCTCGGCGTCCCACGCGCTCCGCGGCGGCGAAGTCGCCCGTCTCCTCCAGTGCGAAGGCGTGGCATCCCAGCAGATAGCCGTAGCCCGGCGCCTCCTCGCTCCAGGCATCGATCACCCGCGCCGTGCCCCGGAGCATGCCGTCGACATCGCCTGCCATGAAGCGCAGGGAATGGGCGATCTTAGCGGCGAGGAACGTGCGCGGGTCGCCCGCAAGAAGCGTGTCGAGCCGGTCGGCCGCACCGAGGAGGCGCCCCTCCGCCGCGAGACCTAGAGCCTCGGTTAGCGCGCGCTCCGCGGAAGAGGCGTGCCGCTTCGCGGAGAGCGCCGCGCGCGCATCCGCATGAGCCTGCCGTGCGGCGGGCACGAGCTCCTCACGGGCGAGCATCACATTCGCGAACCCTTTCAGGGCATGACCGGCGACAAGACCCGGGTCGGCCGCCATCGCACGCCCCAGGGCCTCGCCCGAGGACGGCCGGTGAGCAGCGATGCCGTGCACGGCCATTTCAAACGCCGCGATCGCATCCGGGTTCTCGCTGGAATGGTCGGTTCCGAAGCAGTCTCGCATCATCGAACCCCTCCGTATGCAGGCCGACCACGGCCCGAGGCGCCTGCGATCTGCAGAGTGCTCCGTCGTCCGAGTCCGATCCCGGTCGCGCCGGGCGAGACGCAACCTTGATTGCTCCGAAGGGTGAGCGCTTCCGCCCGGGAGGTGAAATGCCGATAGCCTCCGGAATCGATCGCCTACGGGTATTGGACCGGCCGTCACAGGCGACCTTGGCAAAGGATCTTGAAGCGTGGAGGATTGCGGCCCGATCCGCACTTGCGCTGCCGCTCGTCCTGGCACGTATGGCCACACGGGAACGTCCGCAGATCTGAGCTGCCCACATCCCCGTGACCTGTCGAAACGGTATGGCTCCTGCGGGTCAGGAGCGCTGGTTCGGTTGCCAGCAATCCTGGGGCAACGGTCTACATGTCATGGCTTGGACGAACGTCGCCTTTCGGGGATGGCATTGTCCGCTGTGGACGGCCAGGATGGGCGCTAAGCGGCCGGGCCAAGGTCACCTCGCGAGGCGAGATCGGCCTCCTGTGGTTCTGTGGCACGCGTGTGAGGCGGTCCATGCTCGCAGAGCTGCTCGATACGAGGCGCGCCACATTGGCTGGGGCAGCGCAATACGAGAAGGGGCCCGACCATAAGGTGCGGACCCTTGTGACCAAGGTCACTGGCGACAGATCGACGGCGATCCGGACCTAGAGCCATCGCTGGGCTGGTCGAAGACGGGCGCCACCACGCGGTTCGATCTGAGCCCCAGGCTCGTCGACGTGGAGGAGGGGGAGTTTGAGGAGGCGGTGCTTCCGACCGTCGCAGGGCATCGTGGCATTGCCACGGCCGTTCGTGAGCAGGGGAGGGGGCTTGTCCACAGCAACGGCAGCGGTGTCGATGGCCGGCCCGCCTGTTACCCGTGACGTTACCCGGAGCCCTTCTCCGGTTTCGGCCAGATCGCTAAGTGCTTGATTTTGATGGTACAGCCGCCCTGGCTTGAACAGGGGACCCCCAGATCCACAATCTGGTGCTCTAACCAACTGAGCTACGGCTGCACGCAAGGGAGGGTGTAGCGATCCGGTCGCGGGATTTCAAGGCGCTTGTTGCCGCGCGGGGGGCCGGAACGGGAAACGGCGGGCCCTTGGCCCGCCGTGGCTTGGTCACCGGTGAGGTCGGCCGGACGCGGCCGGGCACGAGGCCTAGCCGCCGCTGGCGCCTGCGGCCTTGAGGACCGGGGTCCAGCGGGCGAGCTCGCTCTCCACGAGCTTCTGCAGCGCCGGGCCGCCGCGGCCGTTCTTCTCCGGGATCACGCCGCCGAGGTCGAGGAGGCGCTTGCGGGTGTTCTGGTCGTCGAGGGCCTTGTCGAGGGCGTCGGTCAGCTTGGTCACGACCTCGGCCGGCGTGCCCTTGGGGGCGAAGACCGCGTTCCAGGCCGAGACCTCGTAGCTCGGCAGGCCGGCCTCCTTGGTGGTCGGCACGTTGGGCAGGGCGGGCGAGCGCTCGGGGGTCGCGATCGCATAGGCCTTGATGTTGCCGCCCTGGATCTGAGGCGCCACGTTGACGATCTGGTCGGTCATGAAGTCGACCGTGTTGGCCATGAGGTCGTTCAGCGCCGGCCCGGTGCCGCGATAGGCCACCTGGGTCGCCTTGGCGTTGACGGTCGAGCTGAACAGGATCCCGGTGATGTGGGACACGGAGCCGGGGCCCGCATGGGCCACGTTGACCTTCTCGCCGTTCTTCTGGAGGTACTCGATGAAGCCCTTCAGGTCGCTGGCCGGGAAGTCCTTGCGGGCGACGATCACGATCGGCGTGCCGGCCGCGAGCCCGATCGGGGCGAAGTCCTTGGCGGGGTCGTATTTCAGGTTCGGGTAGAGGGCCGGCGCGGCGCCGTGGGTGCCCATGTGGCCCATCATGATGGTGTAGCCGTCCGGCTGAGCCTGCGCCGCGCGGGTGATGCCCGTGGTGCCGCCCGCGCCGGCCACGTTCTCGACCACGACCTGCTGGCCGAGCGTCCGGGACATGTGGTCGCCGACGATCCGGGCGATCACGTCGGTCGGGCCGCCGGCCGCGAACGGCACGATCATGGTGATGGGCCGGGTCGGGTAGGTGCCCTGCGCGTGGGCGCCGGTGGCGGCGACCGCCAGGGCGGCTAGGGCGAACAGCGTTTTCTTCATTGTTTCCTCCGAGACGTGTGCGGGCTCATCATGGGGCCGGCCGGCCCGAGGGCAAGCGCTCCGGGCGCGGCCGGCCCGCACAATCTGTTGAAGGGCAAGGCCCGGACCGCCGGACGATCCCGCCCAAGCGGCCCGTCCGGCCCTATTCGACGAAGACCTCGTCGCGCCCCTTGCGGATCGACGGCAGCAGCGCGATCACGAGCAGGATCACCGCGACGGCGAGCAGGCCCGCGCTGATCGGCCGGTCCAGGAAGGTCATCATGTCGCCGCGCGAAATGATGAGCGCCCGGCGCAGGTTCTCCTCCATGAGCCGGCCGAGCACGAAGCCGAGCAGCAGCGGCGCCGGCTCGAAGCCGAACTTCACCAGAACGTAGCCCACGAGGCCCCAGAGGCCGATGAACATCACGTCGGTCGGCAGCGAGTTGATGGAATAGATGCCGATGCAGCAGAACATCAGGATCGCCGGGAACATCAGCCGGTAGGGCACCTTGAGAAGGCGCACCCAGAGCCCGACCAGCGGCAGGTTGATGACCAGCAGCATCAGGTTGCCGACCCACATGGAGGCGATCATGCCCCAGAACAGGTCGGGGTTCTTGGTCATGACCTGCGGCCCGGGGATGATGCCGTGGATCGTCATGGCGCCGACCATGAGGGCCATCACGGCATTGGGCGGGATGCCGAGGGTCAGGAGCGGGATGAACGAGGTCTGCGCGCCGGCGTTGTTGGCCGATTCCGGGCCCGCCACGCCCTCGATGGCGCCGCGGCCGAAGCGGCTCGGGTCCTTGGCGAGCTTCTTCTCGATCGTGTAGGAGGCGAACGGCCCGAGGAGGGCGCCGCTCCCCGGAAGGATGCCGAGCGCCGCGCCGATGAAGGTGCCGCGCAGCACCGGACCGATCGACTGCTTGAAATCGTCCCAGTTCGGCAGGAGGCGGCCGATGGCCTGGCGGACCACGTCGCGGGTCTCGGTATGGTCCAGGTTGCGCAGGATCTCGGCGATGCCGAAGAGGCCCATGGCGAGAGCGGCGAAGTCGATGCCGTCGGCCAGGAACTGCGAGCCGAAGGTCATCCGCTCCTGGCCGGTCTCGAGGTCGGTGCCCACGGTGGAAAGCAGGATTCCGAGCACGATCATGGCGACCGCCTTCAGGATCGAGCCCCGGGCGAGCACGACCGCGAAGACCAGGCCCATGACCATGAGGGAGAAGTACTCGGCCGGGCCGAAGACGAGCGCGAGCCGCGTGAGCGGGGCGCCGAGCGCCGCGATCACGAGCGTCGCGACCGTGCCGGCGAAGAAGGAGCCGATCGCCGCGATGCCGAGTGCGATGCCGGCCCGGCCCTGGCGGGCCATCTGGTGACCGTCCAGGGCCGTGACGACGGCGCTGGACTCGCCGGGGATGTTGATCAGGATCGCGGTGGTGGAGCCGCCGTACTGGGCGCCGTAATAGATGCCGGCCAGCATGATGAGCGCACCGACCGGATCGATCCCGAAGGTGATCGGCAGCAGCATCGCGATGGTCGCCACCGGTCCGACGCCCGGCAGCACCCCGATCAGCGTGCCGACGAGGCAGCCCAGGAAGGCGAGGCCCAGGTTCTGCAGCGTCAGCGCGATGCTGAGGCCGTGGGAGAGATTGGAAATCAGGTCGCCCATCACATCCTCTTAAGCGGCGCAGGTCGTTCGGCAGGGGTCACGGGAACAGGCTCCTTCGAGGCTGCGCCGGCCGACCGTCGTCAGGTCTGTCCGGAATGCCCGGCGACGTCGATGGGCCCGCGCCGGCCGCGGGTCAGGAGGATGACGAGCACCGCCCCGGCGACCAGGAGCGCCGCGGTCATCCGCAGCACGGCCTTCTGGGACCACCCGGCCAGGAGCGCGTCCGCGAGCTTCTGCGGAAAGATCGGGATCGGCAGGTTGAGGAGGTCCCCGAACAGCACCATGCAGAAGGGCGTCAGGGTCAGGGCCAGGATGACGAGGTCCCGCAGGCGGGCTTCGTTGCTGGCATAGCCGCCGATCACGATCGCCAGCGGGCCCGCGACCACGAGGCCGAGCCCCGGGGTCGAGATGCCGCCGAGGGAGAAGGGCCGGACCGTCACCGCGAAGGCAAGGACCGCGAGCAGCACCATGACGGGGCCGCGCAGGGACCAGTGCTCGAGGGCGTCTCCGGTCTTGAGGAAGCTCAAGATCGAGAGCGCCAGGCCGCACAGCCCGACCCCGACGGCGAGCCAGCGCGGCAGCATCGCGGGCCCCATGGAGCGCAGCGTTCCCTGGTCGAGGTCGCGCGTCAGCCAGAGCGCCCAGGCCGCCAGGGCCAGCAGCAGCAATCCGCCGATCAGGTTCTGCGGCGCTCGGATCGGCCCGCTCCGCTCCGGCGAGCGGTTGGCGTGGGATGTCATCGGCGGCCCTCCCTCCGGCACGCCTGTTGCGGCGAGCCTGGTCTTGGTCGTCCCGTTTGGCACGGGGCCCCGTCTGCATCAAGCGGCCCGCCTCTTCGACCAAAGCTAAATCATGCCCCGGCCAGGGGCTTGCCGCAGCGGAACGGAGCTTCGGCAAGCCGGGCGACCGCCGCAGCCGTCCCCCTGTGCGACGCCCCGGGAGGACCGGATCGTGCTTTACCGCCGCTCTGCGCTTGGCAGCCGCGCCGAATGGCGGCACAAGGCGGCTCATCGACGGCAGGGGACCGCGAGCCGGAGGGCGCCGCGGCCCCGCGACCGACAGGGAGGTTCATGAGAATGGCGACGAACCGCGTCTACAACATCGCCGTGATACCCGGCGACGGCATCGGCAAGGAAGTGGTGCCGGAGGGCGTCCGCGTGCTCGAGGCCGCGGCCAAGCGGTTCGGCTTCGAGATCCGGCAGCACTGGAAGGACTATTCCTCCTGCGACTACTTCCTCGAGCACGGCCGCATGATGCCCGAGGACTGGAAGGAGCAGCTCATCGGGCAGGACGCGATCTATTTCGGCGCCGTCGGCTGGCCCGAGAAGGTGCCGGACCACGTCTCGCTCTGGGGCTCGCTCCTGCTGTTCCGGCGCGAGTTCGACCAGTACGTCAACCTGCGCCCCGTCCGGCTGATGCCCGGCGTCCCGTCTCCGCTCGCCGGCCGCAAGCCCGGCGAGATCGACTTCTGGGTCGTCCGCGAGAACACGGAAGGGGAATACTCCTCCGTGGGCGGGCGGATGTTCGGGGGCACCGAGCGCGAGTTCGTCACCCAGCAGACCGTCATGACCCGCATCGGCGTCGACCGGGTCCTGCGCTACGCCTTCGAACTCGCCCGGCGCACCCCGAAGAAGCACCTGACCTCGGCGACGAAATCGAACGGCATCTCGATCACGATGCCCTACTGGGACGAACGGGTGAAGGAGATGGCGGCCCAGTACCCGGACGTCGCCTGGAACCAGTTCCACATCGACATCCTGACCGCGCATTTCGTCCTCAACCCCGACAAGTTCAACGTGGTCGTGGCCTCGAACCTCTTCGGCGACATCCTCTCGGACCTCGGCCCCGCCTGCACGGGCACGATCGGCATCGCGCCGTCGGGCAACATCAACCCGGAGCGCACCTTCCCGTCCGTGTTCGAGCCCGTCCACGGCTCGGCGCCCGACATTGCCGGGCAGGGGATCGCCAACCCGATCGGGCAGATCTGGTCGGGGGCCATGATGCTGGAGCATCTCGGCGAGACCGAAGCCGCGGCCGCGATCGTCCGCGCGATCGAGTCCGTGCTCGGGCAGGAGGCGCTCCGGACCCGCGACCTGAAGGGCCGGGCCGGAACGGAGGAGTGCGGCCGGGCCATCGCGGAGGCGCTCGCCTGAGGCGCGGCTGGCTGCTGTCCCGCTCGGACCGGCGCCCTTGGCGGGACGGCCCGCCGGGGCGCAGCCGGCCGGTTGAAGCGAGCTTGGCCGGTCGGTCCGCGTGGATTCCCCTGCGCCAGCCCGTGCGGCGGCTTGACGCCGGGCGCGTTTCTGATCAGGAAGGGCCCGCCAGGCCGGGCCCCTCTGGCAGCTCCTCAAGGCTGCGATGTCGGACTGGACGGTTGCCCCGGAACCTTAGCGGGCCTCGGGCGATCTTGATCCATTGCGACGCACTGCTCACGGGCAGGCGCCGCCGCGGCTCGTCCCGGCCCGGGCGCCCCGGCTCGCCACGCGCGATCATTGCGTCGCTTCTGACAGCTCCCAAGCGAGGCGCCGCATGAGTGAAATCTTTACCGCCGACGTTATGACCGCCTTCCTCCAGGTCATCATGATCGACCTGGTCCTGGCCGGCGACAACGCCATCGTGATCGGCCTCGCGGCCGCAGGCCTGCCCAAGGACCAGCGCAACAAGGCGATCCTGATCGGCATCATCGCGGCCACGGTCCTGCGCATCGTCTTTGCGGCGATGACGACCCAGCTTCTCCAGATCGTCGGCCTGCTGCTCGCCGGCGGCGTCCTGCTCCTGTGGGTGTGCTGGAAGATGTGGCGCGAGCTCAGGACCTCGCATGCCGAGGAGCACGCCGCCGAAGAGGCGCTCGCGAATGCCGACATCGATCAGGACGGCACCGTCGCGGGCGGCGCTCCCCGCAAGACCTTCGCCCAAGCGGCCTGGCAGATCGTCATCGCCGACGTGTCGATGTCGCTCGACAACGTGCTCGCGGTCGCGGGCGCGGCGCGCGAGCACCCCTGGGTGCTGGTCTTCGGCCTCGTCCTGTCGATCGCCCTCATGGGCCTCGCGGCGTCGTTCATCGCCCGCCTGCTCCAGAATCACCGCTGGATCGCCTATGTGGGCCTGGCGGTCATCCTCTACGTCGCGGTCGAGATGATCTATCGCGGCTTCTACGAGGTCTATCCCTACGTGGCCGGCTGACGCGGCGCCCGGCGGACGGGGCTCAGGTCCCCGTCCGCCGGGGTGACATCGGAGGCATGCGCCGGCCCGGGTTGACGGGGCCGGCGGCAGGCCGTCAGGGTTTCAGGCCCCTCCGCCGATCGTCTCCGATGGCCTCCTCCCGCTTCACGCTCCAGGGCTGCCTGTACGGTGCCCGCCTGACCCTGCCGCTGATGCCAGGCCTCGTGGTCTTCGCCTCCGCGTTCGGGACGGCGGCGCAGCAGCGCGGCCTGTCCTTCGAACAGGCGCTCGCGATGAGCGCGTTCGTGTATGCGGGCGCCTCCCAGATGGTGGCGCTCGAAGTCTGGCAGGCGGCATGGACGCCGGGCACCATCCTGGGCATCGCGGCCGTGACCGGGGTCGTGAACAGCCGGATGGTGCTGGCCGGAGCCTCGATCCAGCCCTGGCTCCGGGATGAGCCGCCGGGGCGGCTGGCCGCCAACCTGTTCTTCCTCACCGACGCCAACTGGCTCCTCGCCACCCGCTACCGGGAGGAGGGCGGCCGCGACGTCGGGGTGCTGTTCGGCGCCGGCATCGCCTTGTGGGTCCTCTGGGTGCTCTCGACCGTGCCGGGCTATCTCGCGGGAGCGCTCGTGAGCGAGCCGCGCCGCTTCGGCCTCGACCTCGTGATGCCGATCTTCTTCAGCGCCATGCTGGTGCCGCTGTGGCGCGGTCGGCGCGCCGCATGGCCCTGGGCGGTCGCGGGAGCGGTCGCGCTCGCGGTGCAGGCCCTCGTGCCGGGCTACGCCTTCATCGTCGCGGGCGCGCTCGCCGGCGCGGTCGCGGGAGCGTTCCAGGAATGAATGCCCGAACCCGTTCCTTCGCCGCAGGGAGCGGCCCATGAGCACGCTCCGGGACTGGATCGCCGGGCCTGCGGGACCC
Organism: Microvirga sp.; assembly: GCA_036263675.1. Classification (GTDB taxonomy): domain Bacteria; phylum Pseudomonadota; class Alphaproteobacteria; order Rhizobiales; family Beijerinckiaceae; genus Microvirga. The sequence continues at coordinate 266,671 of DATAGO010000039.1, forward strand.
TATCTCGCCATCCTCGCCATGACGGTGGCGACCTATCTCTGCCGCGCCGGCGGCGTCGTGGTGATGAGCCGGATGCGGATCACGCCGCGGCTCGAGCGGGGGCTGCGGGCGCTCCCCGGCTCGATCGTGGTCGCGACCGTGCTGCCGCTCGCGGTCCAGGGAGGCCTGCCGGCCGCGCTCGGGCTTGTCGCGGCGCTCGCCGCGATGGCGTGGCTGCGCACCGAACTGGCGGCTCTCGCCGCAGGCCTCGTGGCCGTGAGCCTCGTGCGGGCCGCGGGGTTCTGAGACGCCGCGGCAACCCGGCCCCTTCAGCCCTTGAGCCGCATCCGGATCCGGTAGACGAGACCGTCGCGCACGTTCCGGTAGGCGTCGAGCACCTGCTCGCGAGTGCCCTGCGTGATGGTGGGATCCGGGGTGGGCCAGTATTCCACGTCGGCCGCGATGGTGCGCGTGAGCTCCAGAGCCGCGTGATGGGCCTCCGGCGAGAGCGACACGATGAGGTCGAAGTTGAGCCCCTCCCATTCCTCCAGCTCCTCGAGGGTACGGGGTTTGTGCTTGGCGGCGTCGATGCCGATCTCGTCGAGCGCGGCCGCCGCGAAGGGGTCGGCCTCGCCTTTGCGGACGCCGGCAGACTGCACGTAGATCGACTTGCCGAAATAGTGGCGGGCGATCGCCTCCGCCATGGGCGAGCGCACGGAGTTCCAGGCACAGACGAACAGGACCGACTGGACCCGGCGCGGACGTTCCCCTTCCGCCACGGCTCAGCCCTCCCGGCACGCGCGGCCGCGGGCACGCTCGAAGCCGAGGCCGTGGCGCCGAAGCCGCGAGGCGCCGGCGTCTCCGGAGGAGCCCCGGCGGGAGCGGGACGGTCGGCTGGGACGGAGCCGCATCGGCCGGGGCTCAGCCTTTCCAATGCAGGGCGAAGATCAGGGTGAAGATGCGGCGCGCGGTGTCGAAATCGACCTCCACCTTGCCGTCGAGGCGCTGCATCAGGAGCTCCGCGGCCTCGTTGTGGAGGCCGCGCCGGCCCATGTCGATCGCCTCGATCTGCGCCGGCGAGGCCGAGCGGATCGCCTGAAAGTAGCTGTCGCAGATGATCTCGTAGTCGCGGATCACCCGGCGGAACGGCGACAGGGACAGGTGGTGCGCGATCACCGCGGCGCCGTCCGCCGTGCGGACGTCGAGGCACAGGCGCTTGTCGACGAGGGAGATGTGCAGCGCGTAGGGACCGCCCGCATGGCCCGGGAGCGCGAAGGAGTTCGACTCCACGATGTCGTAGATCGCGATCGCGCGCTCGTGCTCCTGGTCCGGATTGCCGCGCCCGATCGAGGCCTCGTCGAGGGTGACGGCGACGAGGCGCCGACGCTCGTCGCGCCTCGGGCCGCCCGGGTGGGCCCCTTCGTGTGCCTCCTCGCCCCCCATCAGGCGCTTCCTTCCGAAAACGGCGGCGCCACGGCGGACGACGCCTCCACCCCGTCCGTCACAGATTGAGCCGGATCGCCACCGACCGCGCGTGACCCTCCAGGCCCTCGGAGCGCCCGAGCGCGATCGCCGCGGGCCCGAGAACGCGCAAGGAGCCGGGATCGCATTTCAGGATCGAGGTCCGTTTCATGAAGTCAAGCACGCCGAGCCCCGAGGAGAAGCGCGCCGAGCGGGCGGTGGGCAGCACGTGGTTCGGCCCGCCGACATAGTCGCCGATGGCCTCCGGGGTATGGCTGCCGAGGAAGATCGCGCCCGCGTTGCGGATGCGGGCGGCCAGCGCGTCCGCGTCCTCGGCTTCGATCTCGAGGTGCTCCGGCGCGAGGCGGTCGACGAGGGGGATCGCGTCGGACAGGCGCCCGACGAGCACGACGGCGCCGAAATCGCGCCAGCTCGCGCCCGCGATCTCGGCCCGCGGCAGGGTCGCGAGCTGGCGCTCGACCGCCGCCTCGACGGCGTCGGCGAGGGCGGGATCGTCGGTAATCAGGATCGACTGCGCCGCCGTGTCGTGCTCGGCCTGGGCCAGCAGGTCGGCCGCGATCCAGTCGGGGTTCGCGCTCCCGTCCGCCAGCACCAGCACTTCGGACGGGCCCGCGATCATGTCGATCCCGACCTGTCCGAACACCCGCCGTTTGGCGGCCGCCACATAGGCGTTGCCGGGGCCGACGATCTTGGCGACGGGCGCGATCGTCGCGGTGCCGTAGGCGAGCGCCGCCACGGCCTGGGCGCCGCCGACCCGGTAGACCTCGTCCACGCCGGCGAGCCGCGCGGCGGCGAGCACCAGCGGGTTCGTCTCCCCGCGCGGGGTCGGCACCGCCATGACGACCCGAGGCACGCCCGCGACCTTCGCGGGCACCGCGTTCATGAGCACGGAGGAGGGATAGCTCGCCGTGCCCCCGGGCACGTAGAGCCCGACCGACTCGATCGCCGTCCAGCGCCATCCGAGCGTCACCCCGAGCGCGTCGGTCGTCGTGGAATCCTGGGGCTTCTGGGCGCGGTGATAGGTCTCGATCCGTTCGCGCGCCAGGCGGAGCGCGTCGAGCGCCGCGGGGGGACATTGCGCCTCCGCGGCATCGATCTCGGCATCCGAGACCCGCAGGGTCGCGGGCGTGAGGTCGAGCCCGTCGAAGCGGCTCGTATAGGCGATCAGGGCCTCGTCGCCGCGGGTGGTCACGGCCTCGATGATGGCGCGGACCGCCTGGTCCACGTCCTCGGAGACCTCACGCTTCATCGACAGGAGGCCGGCGAAGGCATCCGCAAAGCCGGGCGCGCGGGCGTCGAGGCGCTGCGCCATCAGGCCTGCTCCGACCGGCGCGTCCGCGCCCGGCGCGCCGGGGAGGGGAGGGCCATCACGCGCGCTCCGCGGTGAGGTCGATGTCGTGGCGCGGGCGCGCCTCCGCCTCCCAGACCGGCCCGAGATCCTTCATCTGCGTCTCGACGCATTCGAGGTCGAGCTGGATGGCGCCGCCCTCGGCGAAGACCAGGGTCGCGGTGCCGGAGGGCTCCTCCCGCGTCTCGAAGGTGATCGCGAGCAGGGAGAGGATGCCGTCCGGGTTCGACCGGTCGATCCCCTTCGTGCGGGCGGCGAGCACGCGCTCGAAGTGCACGCCCGTGAGGCGGCGCCGCGGCGGGTCCTGGGGGCCTGCCTCCCAGTCGAAACGGCGGGCCGCGAAGGCGAAGCGGCGCTCGCCCGGAAGGTAGGCGAGGTCGCCGATGCGGATGACCGCATCCTGGAGGTGCGCGGAGACGATCGCGAGGTCGTCGGCGTCGAGGGCGACAAGCTTCAGGAGATCCATGTGCGCTCTGCCGGTGGGGAATGGGTTGAGGGCTAGGTAGACACGCCCCCCGGCCGCCGCAACCTTTCGGCGGAGCCCTCCACACGATTGGACGGCAAAAAGGGCCGGACCCGCGCCGATCCGGCCCCGCCATGCGCAGGAGGCGTCCGCTAGCCCCGGATGCGCTCGATCTCGGCGCCGCAGCGGCCGAGCTTGGCCTCGAGGGCCTCGAAGCCGCGGTCGAGGTGGTAGACCCGGTTGATCGTCGTCTCGCCCTCGGCCACGAGCCCGGCGATCACGAGGGAGACCGAGGCGCGCAGGTCCGTCGCCATCACGGGCGCGCCGCGCAGCCGCTCGACGCCGTCCACATAGGCCGTGTCGCCGTCGAGGCGGATGCGGGCTCCGAGGCGGGCGAGCTCCTGCACGTGCATGAACCGATTCTCGAAGATCGTCTCGCGGATCTTCGACGTGCCCTTGGCCTTGGTCATCAGGGCCATGAACTGGGCCTGGAGGTCGGTGGGGAAGCCCGGGAAGGGGTCCGTGGTGACGTCGACGGCCTGGATGCCGCCGTTGCGGCGGACCCGGATGCCCCCGTTGGTGGCCGTGATCTCGGCCCCGGTCTGGCCGAGCACGTCGAGGGCGAACTGCAGCAGGTCGGGCCGGGTGTTCTCGAGCGTCACGTCGCCGCCCGTCATCGCAACCGCCATCGCGAAGGTGCCGGTCTCGATCCGGTCGGGCAGCACCTCGTGGGTGGCGCCGTGGAGCCGCGAGACGCCCTCGACCACGATCTGCGGCGAGCCCGCGCCCTGGATCTTCGCCCCCATGGCGATGAGGCAGTTGGCGAGGTCGACCACTTCGGGCTCACGCGCCGCGTTCTCGATCACCGTGGTGCCGTCGGCGAGCGTCGCGGCCATCAGTGCCACGTGCGTGCCGCCGACCGTGACCTTCGGGAAGTCAATGCGCCCGCCCTTCAGCCCCTTGGGGGCTTTCGCGATCACGTAGCCGCCGTCGATCTCGATCGAGGCGCCGAGCCGCTCGAGGGCCATGATGAGGAGGTCGACGGGCCGGGTCCCGATCGCGCAGCCGCCCGGCATCGAGACCTTGGCTTCGCCGAGGCGGGCCAGGATCGGCGCGATGACCCAGAAGCTCGCCCGCATGGTGGAGACGAGCTCGTAGGGCGCCGTGGTGTCGATAATGGTGCGGGCCGAGAGCCGGATCGTCTGTCCGGTCTCGGTGGTCTGGCCGGGACGCTTGCCGGCGATCATGTGGTCGACGCCGAAATTGCTCAGGATCCGCAGGAGCGACGAGATGTCGGCGAGCCGCGGCACGTTGACGAGTTCGAGGGTCTCGTCGGTGAGCAGGCTCGCGATCATCAGCGGCAGGGCCGCGTTCTTGGCGCCCGAGATCGGGATCGAGCCGTTGAGGGGCGCGCCGCCCCGGATGCGAATGCGGTCCATGTGGTGTCCTTGACGTGACGCCGCCTGCGGCGGGGAGTCGGGCGGAAGCTTCGGCGGCCGGCCTGTCGGATGTGCGGCCGCCGGTCGGATCTGGTTTCCCCATAGTCATATCAGGCGGCGCGTCCGGAGCCATCCCCTGCGGGCAATCCCGGAAAGGGGCTCGCCGGACCCTGCTGCCGCGCTATGTCGAACGACGCTCGGACGCCTCGTCAGGTTCCGCGGCCCCGCCGGGATCCTCCCCGGGTGTGGCCTTGCGGCCACGGGCCTGGGCCTTGCGGCGCTTCAGGTTCTCGCGCAGGGCCGCCTTGAGGCGCTCGGATTTGGCTTGCGATGAGGCGTCGGGCATGGTTTCACGCGACCCAGCGTCAGGCGGACGGTCCGGCACCGCGAGCGGTCTCGCGGCCCTTCGTCGCCGCGACCCCTTAGCGGCTTCGATTCCGGCTCTCAACCGGAATATCGGTGGGCCGCGCCGGCATCGACGGGCATGGCTCGTCGTGCCTTGACCCGCATCAAGGCGCCTGCGCCCTTCGCAGGGCATCCGTCCCGTCCCGTGCCCCGGTTCCGGTGAGACCATGGATTATCTGGCCTTCTTCACCTCGGCCCTCGACCGCCTCAAGGCGGAGCGGCGCTACCGCGTCTTCGCCGACCTCGAGCGGGTCGCGGGCCGCTTCCCCCAGGCGCGCTGGCACAGCCCGGAGGGGGTGCGGGAGGTGACCGTGTGGTGCTCCAACGACTATCTCGGCATGGGCCAGCACCCGGACGTCATCCGCGCCATGACCGAGACCGCCGCCCGCATGGGCACCGGCGCCGGGGGCACCCGCAACATCTCGGGGACGAGCCACCCGATCGTGGAGCTCGAGGGGGAACTTGCCGACCTGCACGGCAAGGAGGCGGCCCTCGTCTTCACCTCGGGCTACGTCTCGAACCAGACCGGCATCGCCACCATCGCGCGGCTGATCCCGAACTGCCTCGTCCTGTCGGACGCGCTCAACCACAACTCGATGATCGAGGGCGTGCGGCATTCGGGCTGCGAGAAGGCGGTGTTCCGCCACAACGACCTGGCGCATCTCGAGGACCTGCTGCGGGCCGCCGGCGACCGGCCGAAGCTCATCGTGTTCGAGAGCGTCTACTCCATGGACGGGGACGTGGCGCCGATCGGGGCGATCTGCGACCTCGCCGCGGCTTACGGCGCCATGACCTATCTCGACGAGGTCCACGCGGTCGGGATGTACGGCCCGCGCGGGGCCGGCATCGCGGAGCGGGACGGGGTGCTCCATCGGATCGACGTGGTCGAGGGGACGCTCGCCAAGGCCTTCGGCGTGCTGGGCGGCTACATTGCGGCCTCCGCGGCGGTGATCGACGCGGTCCGCAGCCACGCCCACGGCTTCATCTTCACGACCGCGCTCCCGCCCGCGATCGCGGCGGCCGCCGCGGCCTCCGTGCGGCACCTGAAGCGCTCGAATGCCGAGCGCGCCGGCCAGCAGCGCCAGGTCGCCCGGACCAAGGCGGCGCTGGCGGCGGCCGGCTTGCCCCTCCTCGACACCCCGACCCACATCGTGCCCGTGATGGTGGGAGAGGCGGAGGCCTGCAAGGCCGCGACCGACCGGCTGCTCGAGCGGCACGGGGTCTACATCCAACCCATCAACTACCCGACGGTCCCGCGCGGCACCGAACGCCTGCGCATCACGCCGTCGCCGCTCCACACCGACGCCCATGTCGCGGCCCTTGCGGACGCCCTGGTCGAGGTCTGGACGGCCCTCGGCCTGCCCCTTTCCCGCCCCGCCCGGGCGGCGGCCTGAGACCCGCCCGGCAACCGAACTGGCGCCTTGCAATGTCCGCCGCCCTGTGGCACACACCCGGCCTCGTCACCGGGCCGAGGCGGACGCCGCTCGACCCGAACGTGATCCTGCTGCCGTAGCTCAGTGGTAGAGCACTCCCTTGGTAAGGGAGAGGTCGAGAGTTCGATCCTCTCTGGCAGCACCATTCATCCCATTGAAGTCATTGAAATTTTAGGTAAATGGGTCTGAGACCGGGTCACATGACCGGGTCACACGACGCCATGAGCCTTCGCATGAACTACATCTATCGCCGCGACGACTCCTCTGTCTGGCAGTTCAAGATGCGGACGCCAACGCGCCTCGTGAACGGGCTGCGAGGGCGGCAAATCCTTCTCGACATCCCCCCTGTCGCGGGGACGGCGCCAATGATCGTCTCCCCGACCGTTGGGCAGTTCATCAAGTTCTCGCTCAAGACGAAGGATGAGACCATTGCGGCGGCCCGCGCGGCGGCGGCGGTAGAGCACCTGAGCCGTCGATTCGCTGCGGCTGAGGCCGGTCCGGTCAGACTTGACCTCGCAAACGTCGTTGCATTGAGCCGGGACGTATATGACCTCTACATCGGTCTGTACGGGCGCGACCCCGGCCAGAAGGATGTTTGGATCGCCGCAAAGGCGTTCGATCGGGCAACCTACGAGGGCCGGATCCAGGATGCTCCTATGCTCCAACCTGGAGAAGTTGCCGATCCAGCCGAAGCTACTGAGCGGTTCGGCCCGGATCTCACCAGTGGCATCAACGAATTGCCCGCATCGGACGATGCTCTGGTCGGACTAGAGCGGCGATACGGCCTCGTAACCGACTGGATCCTGACACGGCGCGGCATCGATATCACCCCCCACGACCGAAAGCGCCTTCTGGAGCAGGTCGCGCGGTCGGCGTGGCAGGCGGCACGGGAATTGAAGAAGCGTGCGGGCGGCGACTTCTCGCCTGACCCCGACGTTGGCCGCTTCCCGTCCTACGAGGACAGCACACGCGCCCGATCACCGGCAACGAAAGTCTCTCTTCGGGGTCTTGTTGACCTCTGGTGGGCAGAGGCAAGAGCAGCGAGTATCACGCCGCGCACATACAAGTCGTATCGCATCACCATGGAAGCATTTATCGCGTTCCTCGGCCACGACGATGCAACAAGGGTCGCGCGAAAAAACGTGAACGACTTCAAGGCTTATAGACTTCAATTCGTAAGCCCAAGAACAGGGCGCATGATCTCTCCGAAGACTGTGCTTCATTCAAACCTTGTCGCTTTGAAGCGAATTTTCCGATGGGCCGTCGACAATGACTTATTGCCAGAGAATCCCGCTGACGGCGTGACCTTGTCTCTCGGTTCGAAAACCCAGCTTCGCGATAAGGAGTTCACCGACGATGAAGCCCGCGCGATCCTCGCGTCTGCGCTGGCGTATCGGGGGACCAAGCGCGAGATGGCGAAAACGACAGCCGCAAAGCGGTGGGTCCCCTGGCTCTGCGCCTTCACTGGAGCCCGGGTTGGGGAGATGGCGCAACTTCGGAAACATGATGTCTTCCAGGATGGCGAACAGTGGGTTATTCGCATCACGCCCGCGGCGGGACCTGTGAAGAACAATAAAGCTCGTATCGTACCCCTACATCCGCAGTTGATCGAGATGGGCTTCACCGAATTTGCTATGGGCAGTCAGAACGGACGACTTTTCGTCAACGCGGATGCTGATGGCGACGTGTCGGGGAAGGTCGATGGGGTCACTTCTCGCATCGTGGGGTTCGTTCGAGAGACTATCAAAGACATGAACGTTGATCCGAATCATGCTTGGCGGCACAGGTTCAAAACCATTGGCCGGGAGGTGGGTGTCGATTCTGCCGTTCTCGATGCAATTCAGGGCCATAAACCCCGGACGGTAGGGGAGGACTACGGACGATTTACAATTCCGGTTCGGGCTCGCGCCATCGCCCTGTTCCCAAGGGTCGAAGTCTGACTTTCATTCTTCATTGCCGCGTAAGGGTACCTGTGAGGCTCGCCGGCAGGCGTTATAGAATTTTCCTGAGAAGGGTAGCGGAAAACGAGAAACGCCGCCCTGGACGATCCTGGAGGAAAAGGGTCGGTGCCCCTCTCGCGGGATGACTACGAGGGGGGCACCGACACGGGGCGATCCGGTCGCGCGTGGCGTCGCGCCCGAGACCAGCGACCCGATCAGGAATGCGGATGCGCGATGAGTGCGCTGTCCAGGTGTCGGCGCATCTCGTGCAAGCGGTCCTGCGCGAGCGGGCGGCCGAATGCGTCTCGGACCCACTCGGCGGGCACATCAATGAAGATGTGAAGCCCCGTCGTCTGGTCCGCGATCTTGAGCGTGGCCGTGGTCAGGTCAGGTTGGGGCGGATTGCGAAGAAGCTCTCGGCGCGCCCATGCCTCATCCTGAGCGCGTCGTTCCTCACGAAAAGAGGCGGCGACCGCCTCGCAGATGATCTCCTGATCGGTCGAGGGCACCCGGTCCGGATGGGCCGAAGCGCTCCGGGTCCATGCGCCGATCTTCTCGCCAGCCGCCCAGTAGAAGGTGTCCTGTCGTGAGGAGTGAGAGGCATCGTAATCAACCCCGACTTCAGTCGCCAGAAGACGGGCGAGGTCGACCTGGAGAGCGCGGCGATCGGCGGCGAAATCCTTGCTCATGCCGACACCCCGGCTTCCGCGCGGTATCGAGCCGCCCGTTCTGGGTCGACCTGTTCAAGAACCGACTGACTCGTCATGTTGAACGTCGATTTTGCGTAGGGATTTGCCTTCACTTCGGCGGCCATAGCAACGAGTTGCTGTCGACGTTCGACGGCCATACCTTGGCGGATGCGATCGAACGCAGAGGCTGTACTCGGCAACGATTGATCTACGGTCGAAGGTCCCTCGTCACCGGCTGACGTGAAATATCCGGGGTTGCTGGAGAGGAGGTCCGTCATCCATTTCGTGACGTGACGGCGCTCTCCGTCTTGCTCGACCAGAACCCCATGGCCGGGATCAACGACCATGAAGGTTTCGAGGAGTGTGACGACGTTGGCTCGACCGCTTTCCGTGAGCTTGAGCCCGAGCATTTCCGTGGCGCTCTCGGCGGCTACTTCTGCGTTGCTTCGCATGTTTTGTCCTGTTGGGCTACTTGCCCTTGTTCGATTGGTGGAAGGACGCCGGCGAGACGAAGCCAACCCTTGACCATCCCGAGGGCGGCAGCGGGCGGGGTGAGCCCGTGCAGCCCTGCAATCTCGTCCAGGGCGGCAGCGGTCGCAGGGTCGATCTCGAAGGCGACAAGGCCCGAGGTCATGCGGCAGCGGCGGTCGGCGCCTTGCCCTTCCGGGTCTCGGCAGCGATGGCGCGCATGAGAGCACGACGACACCAGCTTGCGCGCGTCATGAGTTCAAGATTAGCCATAGCATCAATCTCGCGGATCAAGCCGATCGGCAAATGAAACCCAACGACCTGTTGCTTGTCGTTGGTCGAGTATGTGTTCATTGTTCGTTCCTCTGTAGGTTATAGGGCAGCACAACTTGGTTGTGACAAAGTCTTTCCGGCGATGGCTTGCAGCGTGCTCCAGCACAGGTCTTTCAACTGCTACCCCGCCCGTCGCCGGGAGTTCGAGCCGGTCGCGTAGGACCGCAAAGCCCGGAGTAAGCCGGGACCCGAACGGGCGACCTTGCGGGTCACCTCCGCCGCGGAGCGTTTCGACCATTGGCCGACTGCCTCCACGCTATGTGCACGCCCGAGAACGTGCTGCCCTGTTTGCATGATCGCTCGTCATCGACTCACGATCATCCAATTGACTTGCATTATCGCAAATGAGAGTGGCGGGATTATGGCGCCTTGGCCTTGAGGGGGAGCCCTATCGGCAAGGGTTTTCCCGGCCAGGACGCGATCGAGAGGGCGGCAGCGGGCGGTCGGGGACGATGACGGAGCACGGCCAAGTCGTAGTCGGGGCGATCGTGCAGGGAAGGGATCGTCGGCGTCGTGCCGTCCTGGATCGCTCCCAGGGGCACGCGCCGTCATGCATCCTCCTGGCTGGCCAGCCACTCAGGTACTTGCCCCACCGTCCAGTTATCCCGGCTCGCGGCGGACACTTGGGCCAAACTCAAGTCGCTGGGCCTGCGGGGAGATCGTTTTGTCTTCGGTATCTGATCCTTCGGGGTGTTCTTCTCTGTGACCCCGCCGTGGGGGGTGGTGCTACCCCCCGCCGTGGGGTGTACCTCTACCTCCCGCCGTGGGGGGTATGCAGCGGCTTTGGTCACAGCCTCGCCCAGGTAGATGCGGCGCTCATCCCTCAATCCGTCCAGCACATGGACTCGGACGATGGCGCCCGCTTGCTCCAGAGCACGGAGCGACTCCTGAACCTTGTTGCGTTTGATGCTGGTCGCCTTCTCCAAATGTCCGTCTGACGCGAAGGCGTAGCCTTCCTGCCGTGCGAGTTCGAATATCTCCCATGCGACAGCCAGGATACGAGCGTATCCAGCGAAACGCTGCGTGATGGCGTGGCGCCATGCAGTCCATTGGGCAGCCTGTTCTTTCGATCGCGGGCGAGGTAGTGCCCCGTCCGGGCGACCCTTGGCCGATATGATGGTGTAGGTGCGCGCTCGCCGTTCCGGGGGCGGGAAGGCAGTCCATGACGGAGGGTCGACAGCATCGTCGCGTACAGGAGAGGGGACAGATGCACCGAAAAAATGATCGTCCGCCTCTTGGCCCTGGAATCCAGTTGTGCTATATGCTTCCATGTATCTGTTGCCTACTTCGAACCCCGGTTCTGATCCTTGCTTCGCAGGCGTGGAGATCAGGCCGGGGTTTCCGCTTCTGCGGACATGGTTGATCGACACCGAGTCCTTGCGGATATCGGCTGTTCAGTTGTTTTCCATTTAATTCCTGATAATTCCTGCTGTCGAAGTCTCCTGAAATCTCCTAGTGGCGGCTGGATCTGCTGACTTTCGGGGTCAGCAAATTAAATTGCTTTTGTGCTCGGGGATCGGGGAGTCGGCTGATTTCCGACCCCCCATCGTTCCGACCCAGCTACATGGACCCAATGCGGGCCTAATGACAGCACAGGCGCCCCGCTCGCTGCCCCTCACGCCAGCCCGATCTCCACGTCATGCGTTCGCCAATTCAGACTCTCGCCGATGCGACGGTTGAGGACAGACGCAAGCTCTTCCGGGGTCTGTGTCGCTCCGCTGACCGTGATGTGGTTGACCACTGACGGGGCGGCGTTGTTCTGGACCCAACCGTCAGGATTGCCGCGCGGCGGTCCGATCGGGACCCCATTCGTGATCACGTCCATGGATGGCACGTCTCGGGTGAAGCGGTCCGGGTCGAGGGGAGTCGTCACTGGCTTGGGCGGCGCGAGGGTCGCGGCATCCTTCGGCACGGCGTAGGGGGCAAACGGCCCATTCTTGAAGCCGGGTTCGAAGGCGTATCGATTGCCCCCGACATTCGGTCCCATGATGGCACGATCCGCCCAGTACCCTTTCCCGCGACCACGGGTCTGCCGATAGTACCATTCCGCCCGGTAGGTGTTGGCGCCGCCGGTGTTGTCGGGCACGCCGCCCGATGCGATGGCGCGAATGCGATCCCGGATGAAGGCTGTTTCCTTCGCGCTGGCCTGTCGGTATCCGGCATACTGGCCGGGCGCCCGTGCGACCTGGAGCAGGTTGCCGGACGGCCCCCAGCCCTTCGATCCGACTCGGTTTATCATGTTGTTGATCACGGCATCGACGCCTTCCCCGTTCCGGGTCGAAACCTCGCCCGCGATCGTGTTGATCACGCGCTGATCGAGGTCGGCGTCGGTGACATTGTAGACTGGGCGATACCTGCCCGCAGCCTCCGGGGATCGGGCCTGAAACCCTTGCGCCACGTCAGGACCGATCGAGGCAACGTGTGGTCCGATCGCACCAGGGGAGGCGCGGAAGGCGCTGCCGACCGAAGATCCGATCGAGGACGCCGCGAGGGGGATCGAGGGCACGACAGACCGCACGGCCGACGCGGACGGCGACAGTGAGGATGACAGCCCTTCGGATCGCACCAGGGCGGCAAGCTCCACACGGGCTCCGAGCTTGTCGACGGTGCGGCGGAAGTCGTCGGCGCCGTCATCAAACCTCAGGGACGCACGATGCAGTACCGCACCCGTCGTCTCGGGACCGTCGAATGACTGGCGCCTGTAGAGGTCACTGTCAGGTCCGAAGAGTCGCCTGCGATCCTCTGCCTTCCGGCGCTCCTCGTCACGCATGCGGGCGGCATCGTCATTCCGGCCGAATGCCTCGCCCTTGGGATCACGACGCCGTGCCTCATCGAGGACGAGGGCACCGATCGCACCGCTACCAGCCAGCCAAGGGAATAGGCGCAAGAGGGCACCAGCGGCACCACCACGGGCAGCGGCACCCGCGGCCGTACCAGCGGCACCGGCGGCAGCACCTGCCCCCATGAAGGCCTTGGCGGCGGCGAGACCGCGGGCGAGGGCGACGATCCCCGACGCCAACCCCGTCAGGACCATCACCAAGGGCGACAGGAGCCGGAGGGCGAAGGATAGCGCGATAGCGCCGCCTGCGAGCTTCGCCAGCGTGCTTGCATCTCCGCCACCGGGGAGCATGCCAAGGATTCCCCGGATCGTATCAACGACACTGCGGACGCCTTCCATGAAGGCCTTGGCGTTCTGCTTCCACGATGCAGCGGACCCGGCCGACCCCGCGCCGAGCATGGAGTCGAGCATCGAGCGGAGATCCTTGAACCCGAGCCCTTCGGTGACGCCTTCCACCAGGGCGCGGACATGGGCCTTGATGCTCTCGCCCAGGTCGACCTTTGTGCCCATCGCCGCGACCCATTTGGCCGCGTCGACAAACACCTCGTCGAACGCTTCGCCGATCCTCTCCCACATCAACGACATGGCGGATGTGGCGGAGTTCCATCGACCTTCTAGGGATGACAGCTTCGTGGTCCTGGCACGATCAAGGAAGTCTGCATTGGCCGGGTCGCGGAGCGCCCGCAACGTCTCCTGAAGGATCGGCAGCGCCGACACGAGTTGCAGGATCTCCCCGCGCCACTCGCGCATGCCGAGCAGATCGGCGACTTCCGATCGCCGCATCTCGTTCATCTTCTGCATCTTGCTCAGGACCTGGAGCAGCGATGCGGTTGTGTCGGTCGCCATGCGCCTGGACAGGTTTTCGCTACTGCCGAACCCGAGAGCACGGGCAGCCTCTTCAAGCTCGCGACCACGCTGGCCGGACTGGTTTCGGGCGCCGACAGCCTCTTGCACCAGGAAGTCGAAGAACGTCCCGGCACGGCCCTGTTGAATGCCAGCGGAGACACCGGCACCCGTGAACGCGGCGAGGTCGCCGACGCTGATTTTCGACGCCGCGAGGGCACCACCACCACGGCGAAGGCTCGACACGAGTTCCCGGCTGTCCGCGGCCGTCTTGGCGCTCACCAAGCCAATGTCGCCGAGCATCTTCTTGATGGCTTCCGGGTTGAAGCTGTCTGGTCTCTGCGTCACGGTCGCGAGGCGGCCGACAAGCCGGGTCGTTTCGCCGATGTCGAGATCGATACCCGCGGCGGCGCCCATGATGCTCTCAGTCACGGCGCGGGCGGCCGATCGCGGGATGCCACTTTTCAGCGTTTCAGTGAAGGCGTCGATCGCCACGCTGGGCCGCATGGCGTTGGTGATCGCCGATGCGTCGAGCCACTGGCGCCGAGCCTGGACGATCTCGGGGCGCGTCATCTCCCCGAAGATCGACAACCTCGCTTCCGCGGCGTCGGCCGTCATGCGGGTGCGGATGCTAGAGGCGGTCGCGGCGCTGGTCGCACCGGCCCCCACGACACCGGCACGGGCGGGGCCGCGCGTCATGTCATCGACGGCGGATCGACCACGCCCCGCGGCATCGCGGGCGAGGGTCCAGCCGCGGGACCGGGCGCGATCGGCGGCGCGCTGGGCGTCACGCTCCTCTCGCCTGCGCTGGGCGCTCATCCGGCTTTCGAAATCGAGGCGGCGACGTAGCCCGAGCATCGTGGCGGCGTCGGCTTTCGCTCTGTCCTGGCTGGCCTGACGATCCTCGCGGGTGCGCTGGCTGGCCATGCGGCGTTCGAAGGTCCAGCGCTGGCGTAGGGCGCGCATCGTGTCCCGCTCGCCCTGGAGGGTGTCGGCCGTGCCCTTGCGGGTCGTGCGCTGGTCGGCCGATCGAGCCTTCGCGACGGCCTGTAGCCCAGCCAGGTTTTGGAACTGATGGTCGGCTGCCACCTTCATCGACTGGGCGAATGCAGTTGTGGTCGCGGACATGCCGAAGGTCCGCTTGATGGTCGACTCCAGGGATCGAAGCTCCCGTCGCAATCGGCGGACGATTGGGGTCGCCTCGTCATGGGCGTCGAGGATAAGCGTGGCTGTGGTGCTGTCTGTTGCCATAGGGAAAATCCCTTTTGGCGATTATGTCCCATCCCTGATTTCAAACAGGGGGGTACTATATCGCTCAGGTTGAGAGGGGTTATTGCGTTGGGCGCTATCCGGTTGGGGGACGGGTCCCTCCGAGACGTGGCCCATAGTTGTAAAAAAAAGAGACCCCTCGCATTCGTGCAAAGCGAAGATGTCTGTCTGCTCTAAGTCGTTGATGCGGAATAAATGCAAAGACGACTAGTGCAAATGCAAGCGCAAAAACTCAAGCGCATGCAGATGTTGCTGACGTATCGTCAGGATTGACCCGAATCAACGCTTGATGTGCTCTCCCCCGTAGTGCCGAGAACGTCACATGTAGGGGAATGTCATGCGAGAGAATGCGGTCTTGTGGGTGCTGGAGTTCGTGTCCCGGCTCTTGCTGGACCTACTCCGCTACTACCCCGCGGGGAGTGACGAGCGACTCGCCCTGGACGACGCCGCCGCCGCAGCCCTCGCCGCGCTCGATCATTTCGCCGTCACCGTGCGCGAGGGCTGACACACGCCCCACCGCTGGTCCTGGTCCCGGACGGGCACGACTCGCCCGGGATCTTTACGAACGCGGGCGGGGTGTCGGGGCTGGACGCCTTGCAGCACCGTGCCGAGTTGGTCGCGTAGTACCCGCTGGGGCAGGCAGCGTTCTGGCTCTTCGGGATGACGAGCTTCCCGTCACTGCCGACGCGGCAATAGGCGTCCGACGCCATGGCTAGACCAGCGGCGAGCACGGCGACGATGGCGAGGGCGATCCGGACCACGGGCGGCTCCAGTGTCGACACCCCGCATTTTGGACCTTGACCGGTCAAAAGCGAAGCCGTTACATCTTAGGCAACGAACGTAGCCAACACCGTAACGGCGAGGTTTCCCGATGGCCCAAGGCAAATTCGTCGCTTACCACCGCGTCTCGACCAATCGGCAGGGTGTGAGCGGCTTGGGCCTGGAGGCGCAGAAGGAAGCCGTGCGGCAGTACCTCAACGGCGGACAATGGACCCTCGTTGGCGAGTTCACCGAAGTGGAGAGCGGCAAGCGCAACGACCGGCCGAAGCTGGCCGAATCCCTCCGGCTCTGCCGCATTCAGGGCGCCACCCTCGTGGTCGCCAAGCTCGACCGTCTGTCCCGCGATGCGGCCTTCCTGCTCAACCTCCAAGCCGCTGGTGTCCGGTTCGTCGCCGTCGACATGCCCGAGGCCAACGAACTCACGGTCGGGATCATGGCCGTGGTGGCTCAGGCCGAACGGAAGATGATCTCCGCCCGCACGAAGGCCGCTCTCGCCGCCAGCACAAAAAAGTTGGGTGGCGACCGCGGGAATTTCGCCAAGATCGCTGAGGCAGGACGTGCAGCCGGCCGGGCCGTCGTGAAGGCGAAGGCGCAGAGCCGCGCCGTCGACTACCTGGAGATCATCCGGGACGTGCAGGCCGGCGGCGCCGTGAGCCTCCGGGAGATCGCGGCGGGGCTCAACGCGCGCGGGATCGGCACCGCCAAGGGCGGCGAGTGGTCGGCTGTCCAGGTCAGGCGGGTCCTGGAGCGGGCGGCTTGACCGTTCACCCGGGAACCCTACCCTCTCAGGTGCGGCCCGTTGTTCCCCCCGAACGCGCGGGTGCAGGAAGGCCCGGTATCCGAGGAAGGCGCCGGGCCTTTTCCTTGTGTGGACGGTCGGGAGCGTGAGAACGACGCCGGAACGGGGACAACGGCCCAATGCGGCGTGATGACACAAAAACCCTTCACGGCCCTTGCCACTGTTCGCGGGTGGCCCTGTGGACAACCCCCGCTGTCCCGGCTTTCCACTGAGAACAAAGATAGAACGAGGGTTGCACGGCCCACGCGAAGCGGTTCAGCTAAGGGGGCACCCGAGGAACGGGGCGGCGCGCTCTTCCAGGAACAGCCGCCTCCGCCCTCAGGGTGTTGGCTCCGGCGGACGGGGAGGGCAGGGTCGGACTCTGCTCTCCCCTACGCCTGAGTTCCCTCAGAGTGCATGAGCGGTAGCCCTACCGCAATCCGGTTTTTGATCCGGCCTGTGGACCAGCGTGGACACCTGAGAACGACGTCGATGTCGTGCTGGAGATCGCGGGCGACGACACCGTTATCCTACCAGACGACGAAGCCATCCCCGTTTCTCGACAGGAGCCGGGACCGCAAGACGTTCGGCCTAATGTTTCCATCGATCCGCAGTGCTGCGCCCGTAGGAGGTCGCCGCCAAGCAGGCAGGGTGGGCAGATCTGACCGACCTACTCCTCATCAAGTATACTAAGGTCGCGACGTACCTCATGCCGTCGATGCTTCGGGACGCGGCTCCGTGTCTTCAGCCAGTGCGCATTTCCGGGGCAAAATGACTGCTGGTCGTCGATGCGCACCAGCCGATGCTGCTGAGAAGGTCGTGGACCGACATCCCGTAGGAAGGCGGTGAACGATGTCTTCCACTCCTCACAAACCGTGGCCCCCCGGCCACCATAGGTGGGGTACTCAGGGAATCTGGGGTTGTAGCACCGCGTCTTCATGAGCTTCCACGCACGGTATTCGGGCGAGGCGTGCATCCCGTGGAGTTCATGATCCTGTCGCTTGTTTAACTCCTCCGCCTTCAGGCACCCGCACGAACGGGACCGACCTGCGCGCAGCGACCATTGGAAGGCGATCGTCTCGCCGCCGCAATCGCAGGAGCAATGCCACCGGCGCTTCGAGCCTGCGGACGGTGCTGCGCCTACAACGGTCAGCCTCCCGAGCTTTTCGCCGATCATGTGACTGCTGCCATCAATTTGCGCCCGATCCGGGATGGTAAGTCGCTGTACCGACTGCGGAAAGTTAATCATTCGTTAAAGAATGGCCAGGGCCGGATCCAAAGTGTTGAATTCTTGCCACACTGCCCAACTCATGGCGCCCAGGGGGCCAATTTGGGCCGAGAATCGGTTGCCGGCCAGAACGGCCCAGGTATGTTCACCAACGCGACGGGGGCTCCCCGGTCGTGATTTGGCTCAAGACTTCAATCGGGGAACCGGTGGGGCGAGCCAGATGCAAAAGGGGACAAGGGACGAGTGGTCTAGGCTTCGATCGAAGCTGTCGAGGCACGAAACCCCGGCCCCCC
>DATAGO010000040.1:0-47192 GCA_036263675.1 Microvirga sp.
GAGCTCGGAGGTACCTTCTGGACCGACCCCCACCCCCGGCCCCTCCCCGCAAGGGAGAGGGGAAGTACCCTGGTCCCCGCTCGTCTCACCGACCGGCCCCTCACCCCAGCCCTCTCCCCGCAAGCGGGGAGAGGGAGTGGCACTGCGGGGAGAGGGCGTGCGCTCGATCCGGACCGTCTTGGCGCCTGCGATCCCGAGGTCCTGGTGCGTCGCCGCCACGATCAGCCCGCCGCCGGCGAGATGCTCCTGCATCAGGCGCAGGAGCGTGGCCTGCGAGGCGGCATCCAGCGCCGAGGTCGGCTCGTCGAGGAGCCAGAGCGGCCGATGCGCCACGAGGAGGCGGGCGAGCGCGACGCGGCGGCGCTGGCCGGCCGAGAGATAGGCGACGGGCAGCGGCGCGGCGTGCGCCAGGCCGACGGCGTCGAGCGCGTCCCGCGGCGACAGCGCCGGGTCGCCGAGGAGGTCGCGGGCGAAGGCGAGGTTCTCCTCCGCGGTGAGAGCCGATTTCAGGGCGTCGCGGTGGCCGACCCAGTGCAGGCGCTCGGGGAGCGTCGCCTCGCCGAGGCCTTCCGCCGCGATCGTGCCGGAATCCGGCCGCAGGCGTCCCGCGAGGAGCGCGAGCAGGGTCGACTTGCCGGCTCCGTTGCGGCCCGTGACCGCAAGCGCCTCGCCGGCGGACAGGGCGAAGGAGAGCCCCGAGAAGACCAGACGGCCGGAGCGGCGGCAGGCGAGAGCCTGGACCGTCAGATTCATGGGTCCGCCCAGCCGTGCACGCCCTGCCTCGGCAGGGGAATGGTGGCGGGATTCCGGACCGTCAGCTTCACCGTTTCGCCCCGCTCGGCCGTCCCGACTCGGGCCTGCCGCACACGCCCCGAACCCCTGCAGGCGGCGCAGTCCGGAATCGTTCCAAACCTGTAGCGGGGCGCAGGGAAATGATCTATAGGGGCGCCGGCTGCGCCGCGCGCCAAGGCGTCCAATCCGCCTCGCGCGCTCACTCCCCATCCGGGCGCCCCCGGAGCGGCGCGCGCTGATCGCGCATTCGGCCGAACAAACCGTTCGTTTGAAATCGCTCGCGAGGAGAAGCCCGTGACGCATCCCAACAGCTTCAAGGCCCGCCAGACGCTCACCGTCGGCGGCAAGGAATATACCTACTACTCCCTCACCGAGGCCGAGAAGAACGGCCTGAAGGGCGCCTCGAAGCTGCCCTTCTCGATGAAGGTGCTGCTCGAGAACCTGCTGCGCTTCGAGGACGGCCGCACGGTCACCAAGGCCGACATCGAGGCGATGAGCGCCTGGCTCGACAACCGCGGCAAGGCCGAGAAGGAGATCGCCTACCGCCCCGCCCGCGTCCTGATGCAGGACTTCACCGGCGTGCCCGCGGTGGTCGACCTCGCCGCCATGCGCGACGCCATGAAGGGCCTCGGCGGCGACCCGCGCCGGATCAACCCGCAGGTGCCGGTCGACCTGGTGATCGACCACTCCTTCGTGACCGACGAGTTCGGTTCGCCGCTCGCGCTCGAGCGCAACGTCGAGCTCGAATACCAGCGCAACATGGAGCGCTACCGCTTCCTCAAGTGGGGCCAGACCGCGTTCGCGAACTTCTCCGTGGTGCCGCCCGGCACCGGCATCTGCCACCAGGTCAATCTCGAGTTCCTGTCGCAGACGGTCTGGACGCGCCGGAACGAGGCCGACGGCACCGAGCTCGCCTATCCCGACACGCTGGTGGGCACCGATTCGCACACCACCATGGTGAACGGCCTCTCGGTGCTCGGCTGGGGCGTCGGCGGCATCGAGGCCGAGGCCGCGATGCTCGGCCAGCCGGTCTCGATGCTGATCCCCGAGGTGATCGGCTTCAAGCTCACCGGAAAGCTGCGCGAGGGCGTCACCGCCACCGACATGGTGCTCACCGTCACGCAGATGCTGCGCAAGAAGGGCGTGGTCGGCAAGTTCGTGGAGTTCTACGGCCCCGGCCTCAAGGACATGCCGGTGGCCGACCGCGCCACGATCGGCAACATGGCCCCGGAATACGGCGCCACCTGCGGGTACTTCCCCGTGGACGAGAAGACCATGCAGTACCTGCGCATGACGAGCCGCACGCCGGAGCGCATCGCTCTCGTGGAGGCCTACGCCAAGGCGCAGGGCATGTGGGGCGCCCCCGACCTGCCGGACCCGGTCTTCACCGACACCCTCGAGCTCGACCTCGACGAGGTGCGGCCCTCGATCTCCGGCCCGAAGCGGCCGCAGGACCGGGTGCTGCTCGACAACGCCAAGGAGGCGTTCGTCTCCGCGATGGACAAGGAGTTCCGCAAGGCCGCGGAGCTGGGCCGGCGCCACAAGGTCGAGGGCACCAACTACGACCTCGGCCACGGCGACGTCGTGCTGGCGGCGATCACGTCGTGCACCAACACCTCGAACCCGAGCGTGATGATCGGCGCCGGGCTCCTGGCCCGCAACGCCAACCGGCGCGGCCTCAAGCCGAAGCCCTGGGTCAAGACCTCGACGGCGCCGGGTTCGCAGATCGTGGCCGAGTACTTCGCCAAGGCCGGCCTGCAGGAGGACCTCGACGCGCTCGGGTTCAACCTCGTCGGCTTCGGCTGCGGCTCCTGCATCGGCAATTCGGGGCCGCTGATCCCGGAGGTCTCGCAGGCCATCAACGACAACGACCTGGTGGCCTGCTCGGTGCTCTCCGGCAACCGCAACTTCGAGGGCCGCGTGAACCCGGACATCCGGGCGAACTACCTCGCCTCGCCGCCGCTCGTGGTCGCCTATGCGCTCGCGGGCTCGATGCTGGTCGACCTCGCCAGCGAGCCGCTCGGCACGGGCTCCGACGGCCAGCCGGTGTACCTGCGCGACATCTGGCCGACCTCGTCCGAGATCCAGGACCTCATCGACCGCACGGTGACGAGCGAGCTCTTCGCCACCCGCTACGCCGACGTCTTCACGGGCGACGAGCGCTGGCGCGGCGTCGAGGTCACGGGCGGGCTCACCTACGAGTGGGACATGGGCTCGACCTACGTGCAGAACCCGCCCTATTTCGAGGGCATGGAAAAGGAGCCGAAGCCCGTTCAGGACATCGTGAACGCGCGCATCCTCGGCCTCTTCCTCGATTCGATCACCACCGACCACATCTCGCCGGCGGGCAACATCCGCGCGGCCTCGCCGGCCGGCGTGTACCTGCAGGAGCGCCAGGTCGCGCCCCGCGACTTCAACCAGTACGGGACGCGCCGCGGCAACCACGACATCATGATGCGGGGCACCTTCGCGAACATCCGCATCAAGAACCAGATGGTGAAGGACGAGAGCGGCAACGCGATCGAGGGCGGCTTCACGATCCACCAGCCCTCCGGCGAGCGGATGTTCATCTACGACGCCGCCATGCGCTACCAGGCGGAAGGGGTGCCGCTCGTGGTGCTCGCCGGCAAGGAGTACGGCACCGGCTCCTCGCGCGACTGGGCCGCGAAGGGCACGAGCCTGCTCGGCATCCGGGCCGTGATCGCGGAGAGCTTCGAGCGCATCCACCGCTCGAACCTCGTCGGCATGGGCGTGGTCCCGCTGGTGTTCGAGGGCGACACCTCCTGGCAGTCGCTGGGGCTCAAGGGCGACGAGACCGTCACGATCCCGGGCATCGCGGGCGAC
The DNA here is from genome assembly GCA_036263675.1 of Microvirga sp. GTDB lineage: Bacteria > Pseudomonadota > Alphaproteobacteria > Rhizobiales > Beijerinckiaceae > Microvirga. Next base: position 3,637 of record DATAGO010000040.1, read on the forward strand.
CTCAAGCCGCGCCAGCGTATGGAGGCGGTCATCACCTCCGCGGACGGCCGGGTCCAGCGCGTGCCGCTGATCTGCCGGATCGATACCCTCGACGAGCTGGAGTACTTCCGCCACGGCGGCATCCTCCACTACGTCCTGCGCCAGCTCGCGGCGTAAGGCACGCGCCTCGCCCGCTTCAGGCCGCCGGCCGGGTCCTCCCGGCCGGCGGCTTTTCGTTTGATGCGGGAAGGTGGCCCGCTCTCCCTAAAGCTTCGCCTCGATGGCGTCCCAGATCGCGACCGCGAGGTCGGGGCCGCCGAGGCGGCGGATGGCGCGGATGCCGGTCGGGCAGGTGACGTTGATCTCGGTGAGGTTGCCGTCGATCACGTCGATGCCGACGAACAGCAGGCCCCGGCGGCGCAGCTCCGGCCCGATGGTCTCGCAGATCTCGCGCTCGCGCGGCGACAGGTCGGCCGGCCGGGCGGCGCCGCCGCGCACCATGTTGGAGCGGATGTCGTTCGCGGCCGGCACCCGGTTGACCGCGCCCGCGGCCTCGCCGTCGACCAGGATGATGCGCTTGTCGCCCTCGCTGACCTTGGAGAGGAAGCGCTGCACCACCCAGGGCTCGCGGTAGATCGAGGCGAACAGGTCGAAGAGCGAGCCGAAATTCGGGTCCTCGCGCGTGATCCGCACCACCGCGGCGCCGCCGTGCCCGTGCAGGGGCTTCATGACGATGTCGCCGAACTCGGCGCGGAACGACTCGATCTCCGCCTTGTCGCGGGTGATCAGCGTCGCGGGCATCAGCTCCGGGAAATGCGTGACGAGGAGCTTCTCCGGCGCGTTGCGCACGCCCGCGGGATCGTTGACCACGAGGGACTTCGGGTGGACATGCTCGAGGAGATGCGTCGCCGTCACGTAGGCCATGTCGAAGGGCGGCTCCTGGCGCATCAGCACCACGTCCGTTTCCGCGAGGTCGATGCGCTGGGGCTCGCCGAGCGTGAAGTGGTCGCCCTCCACGTCGCGCACCTCGATCTCCTGGACCCGGGCCACCACGGAGGCGCCGCGCATCGAGAGGTCGTCGGGCGTGTAGTAGAGCAGCCGGTGCCCGCGGGCCCGCGCCTCCAGCATCAGCGCGAAGGTGGAATCGCCCGCGATCCGGATGCGCTGGATCGGGTCCATCTGGACGGCGACGGTGAGGGTCATCGGCAAGCCCCGGAAGGGAGGAGGGGCCGCTCTTATCGGGCGGCCCGGCCGCGATGGCAACGGGTCGGCCTCGCACTCCCCGCCGGCGCGCTCCCTCTCCCCGTGCGGGCCTCCCTCTCCCCGCAGGCGGGGAGAGGGTTGGGGTGAGGGGCGGGTCGGAGAAGCGAGCGGTGTCCACCTCGACGATGTCATGGCCGGGCGCGACCCGGCCATCTCGATCCGATGAACGCGCTGCCAGCCTCTTGAGCGACGGGCATCGCGGCCTTCATGTCGGGATGGCCGGGTCGCGCCCGGCCATGACACCGGAGAGACGGACCTCATCCGACCGGCCCCTCACCCCAGCCCTCTCCCCGCAAACGGGGAGAGGGAGTGCGGCAGCGGGGAGGGAGCGACCGCCGAACCGAATCCGCTCCTGCCGGGTTGAGGTCTTGTCCTCGCCCCTCCCGGTCCCCACCCTGTCCCCATGCCGCGCCGCGCCCTCCTGATCGTGAATGCCAAGAGCCGGAGCGGCGCGAGTCAGCTCGAGGCGTCGATCGAGGCCCTGCGGGCGGAGGGGGTCGAGCCGGTGCACCGGGATTGCGGCACGCGCGAGGGGCTCTCGCCGATCATCGTGGAGCACGGGCGCGACGTGGATTGCGTCGTGGTCGGCGGCGGCGACGGCACCCTCAACGCGGCGGCGCTCGGGGTCATCGAGCGGGATCTGCCCCTCGGGATCCTGCCGCTCGGCACCGCCAACGACCTCGCCCGCACCCTCGGCATCCCGGCCGACCTCGCGTCCGCGGCGCGGATCATCGCGCAAGGCCACACGCGCACGATCGATCTCGGGATCGTCAACGGCCAGCCCTTCTTCAACGTCGCCTCGCTCGGCCTCTCGGCGGACCTCGCGCAGCAGCTCACGCAGGACATCAAGCGCCGCTGGGGCCGGGCCGGCTATGCGCTGGTGGCGCTGCGCGTGCTCGCCCGGGCGCGGCCCTTCACGGCGACGATCACGAGCCGGGACGGCTCGGTGCGGGTCAAGACCCTGCAGATCGCCGTCGGCAACGGGCGCTATTACGGCGGCGGCAACGCGGTCGAGCGGACGGCGGCGATCGACGACCAGCACCTCGACCTCTACAGCCTGGAGCTCGCGCGCGCCTGGAAGCTCGCCTTCATGGCGCGCTCCTTCCGAACCGGGGAGCACGGCGCCTGGGAGGAGGTGCGCGCGATCCGGGCCAAGGAGTTCGACATCCACACCAAGCGGCCGCAGGCCATCAACGCCGACGGCGAGATCGTGACCCGGACCCCGGCCCATTTCACCATCCGCCCCAACGCCGTGACGGTGTTCACGCCGCCGATGACCGCGGAGACGTGAGGGGACCCTTAGGCCATCCCCTACGGCATCTCGATCTCGAACGCCGCCTCCCGGTGCCGCGGCCAGGATCCGGGCGCCACGTAGACCGCGTCGGCCCGCCAGGTCAGGCCCGCGGCCCACGGGTGGCGCGCGAGCCAGGCGCGGGCCGCGCGGGAGAAGCGCCGGCGCTTCTCCGCCGTGATCGCGGTCAGCGCGTCCCCCATCGCGCCGCGCGCCTTCACCTCCACGAACGCCACCGTGCCGCCGCGGCGGACCACGAGGTCGATCTCGCCGCCGGCGGCCGCGAAGCGCCGGGCGAGCGGGCGGTAGCCTTTCGCGAGGAGGTAGAGCAGCGCGATCGTCTCGGCCCAGCGGCCGCGGAGATAGGTGGCCCTGCGGCGCCCGGCCGGATCTCCGCGGCGCGGGCGAGAGCGCATCAGGACCCCTCGGCCTTGGCGAGCGTGAGCGCACGTCCGGAGAGGGCGCGCATCAGGAGCCCTTGGCCTTGGCGAGCGTGAGCGCCCGGGCGTAGACCTCGCGCTTCGGCAGGCCGAGGTCGGCGGCGACGAGGGCGGCGGCGTCCTTGATGGAGTGAGCCGCGAGGGCCGCCTCGAGCCGCTCGTCGAGCGCGGCGTCGGCCTCCGCGGCATGCATGGCCTCGGTGGCCTCGCCGATCATCACCACGATCTCGCCCCGCGGCGGACCTTCCGCGGCGAACTGCGCGGCGAGGTCGCCCAAGGGGCCGCGCCGCACGGTCTCGAACATCTTGGTGAGCTCGCGCGCCACCACGGCCGGGCGGTCGCCCAGCACCGCGGCGGCATCAGTGAGCATCTCAGGCAGGCGGTGCGGCGCCTCGAACAGCACGAGCGTGCCCGGGATCCCGCCGATCGCCCCGAGCCGCGTGCGCCGCGCCGCGCTCTTCGGCGGCAGGAAGCCCTCGAAGAAGAAGCGGTCGGTGGGCAGGCCCGACACCACGAGCGCGGCGGTGACGGCGGACGGCCCGGGGATCGGGATCACCGGCAGCCCCTCCGCGATCGCGGCCTGGACGAGCTTGTAGCCGGGATCCGAGACCAGCGGCGTGCCCGCATCCGAGACGAGCGCGAGCGCCTGGCCCTCGCGCAGGCGCTGGAGCATGCGCTCGCGGACGGCGTCGTTCGAGTGCTCGTGATAGGCGACGAGCGGCGTCGTGATGCCGTAATGGGCGAGCAGCGTCTTGGTGACCCGGGTGTCCTCGGCGAGCACCGAATCCGCCGCCGCGAGCGTCGCGAGCGCCCGGAACGACACGTCGCGCAGGTTGCCGATCGGGGTCGCGACCACGTAGAGCGCGGGGCTCAAGGGCTCGGCTTCCGCGGCGAGGCCGAAGGCCGTGAAGACGCCGCCGCGCACCTCGGGCCCGCGCCGGCGCGTGCGGTTGTCGATGCGCTGGCTCATGGGGCGCCGGCTCCGGTCGGCAGGGTTCGGGCGTCGATGCGCCGGTTCATGGAAGGCCGGCTCCGGTCGGCCCGTTCCGGGCGTCGGTCTGCTGGTTCATGGGATCCCGGCTCCGGGCGCCGCTCCGCTGGTTCATGGAAGGCCGGCTCCGTCCCTGATTCGGGGTGCCGGGAAGACCCGTCCGATTCTCGTTCTCATCGCGTCCCACTGTCGCACAGGCCGCGCGGACCGCGAAGGCTTCGGTCGCGGCTCCGCGAGGCGGCATTTGCATTTCGGCTCGCATCGTCATTCCATGGGCCCGAACGGCGGAGGGGCCCGGATCGGCCCGCATCGGCTGTTCCATGAGCACAAACGGCGGACGGGGCCCAGACCCCTGCGTCATGGGGGCATGACGATGATGCGTCTTTCTCTTTCGGCGGACCGGCGGACCGGCCCGGCCGCCTCGGCGCCGGCTCCTGCGGCCGGCCTGCGGGCGGCCGCCGCGGGGGCTCCGGTTCGTGCGGCCGGCCTGCGGGCGGCTGCCGCGGGGGCTCTGGCGCTGGCGCTCGCGGGGTGCGTCGGCGGCGGCATGGCCCCGCCCCGGCCGGTCGGGACCGCGGAGGCGCCGCCCGCGGCTCCCGTCCAGGCGCCCGCCGGCGACGTCATCGGGACGGGCTCGGTCAAGGTCGCGCTGATCCTGCCGCTCTCGGGCGCGGGCACCGGCGCCGTGGCGGCGCGCGCCATGCGCAACGCGGCCGAACTCTCGCTCGCCGAGTTCCAGAACCCGGACCTCACGATCCTGGTCAAGGACGACCGCGGCACGCCCGAGGGCGCGCAGGCCGCCGCGCAGGCGGCGGTCCAGGAGGGGGCGGAGCTCATCATCGGCCCGCTCTTCGCCGGCACCGTTCAGGCGGCCGGCACGGTCGCGCGCCAGGCCGGGCGTCCGATGCTCGCCTTCTCGAGCGACGCCGGCGTCGCGGCGCGCGGCGTCTATCTCCTGAGCTTCCTGCCGGGAGCGGAGGTCGAACGGGTGGTCGAACACGCGGCGCAATCGGGCCGGCGCTCGATCGCGGCGCTGGTGCCCGAGACCACCTACGGCAGCGTGGTCGAGGCGCAGTTCCGCGAGGCCGCGGCCCAGCGCGGCCTGCGGGTCGCGGCGATCGAGCGCTACCCGGCCGGCCAGCCGCAGGGCGCCGTGGAGCGCCTGCGGCCGATCATCGCCGGCGCCGCGCCCCAGGCCGACGCGCTCCTGATCCCGGAGAACGGCGACGGCATCGCGGCCGTGGGCGAGGCCCTGCAGGCGGCTGGCTTCAACCCCGCCCGGGTCAAGCCGCTGGGCACGGGCGTGTGGAACGAGCCGCGCGTCTTCGCGGTGCCGGCGCTCCAGGGCGGCTGGTTCGCGGCCCCCGACAACCGCGGCTACAACGCGTTCGCGGGCCGCTACCGCGCGCGCTTCGGGGGCGATCCGACGCGGATCGCGACCCTGTCCTACGACGCGGTCTCGCTCGCGGCCGCGCTCGCCCGCACGCAGGGGTCGCAGCGCTTCTCGGAGGAGGTGCTCACCAACCCGTCGGGCTTCGCGGGCGCGGACGGGGTGTTCCGCTTCCGCACGGACGGCACCAACGACCGTTCGCTCGCCGTGCAGGAGATCCGCTCCGGCGGGCCGGTCCTCGTCAGCCCGGCGCCCCGCGCTCTGCCCGGGACGTGAGGGGGCCGCGGAGCGTTTCCTCAAGCCCCCGCCTCGGCCATGAGCGGGGCGCAGCCCCCCTGCGGCCCCGCGCGGCTAGGCGGGCGGCCGGCGGCCTGATACACAGCGCGCCCAAAGGCGCGGGACAGGTCCTTTCGGCGCCGCACGGGGGTCTTCAGGCCATGGACAAGTTCACCGTTCTCGAGGGCGTCGCGGCGCCGATGCGGATCGTCAACGTCGACACCGACATGATCATCCCGAAGCAGTACCTGAAGACCATCAAGCGCACGGGCCTGGGCTCGGGCCTCTTCGCCGAGATGCGCTACCGCGACGACGGCTCCGAGAACCCCGACTTCGTCCTCAACCAGCCGGCCTACCGCAAGGCTCAGGTTCTGGTCGCGGGCGACAATTTCGGCTGCGGCTCGTCCCGCGAGCACGCGCCCTGGGCGCTGCTCGACTTCGGCATCCGCTGCGTGATCTCCACGAGCTTCGCCGACATCTTCTACAACAACTGCTTCAAGAACGGCATCCTGCCCATCAAGGTCTCGCCCGAGGATCTCGAGAAGCTCTTCGACGACGCCGACCGCGGCGCCAACGCGACGCTGACGATCGACCTCGAGCGCCAGGAGATCCGCGGCCCCGACGGCGGCCGCATCGCGTTCGAGATCGACCCCTTCCGCAAGCACTGCCTCCTCAACGGCCTCGACGACATCGGCCTGACCCTCGAGAAGGCGTCCGCGATCGATTCCTACGAGCGGAAGCTCGGCGAGCGCGCCTGGGCCTGAGGGGCACACATCCTGAGTCTCGTCCCCGGCCGGGGATGACACGGTGGATCCGTTGGCGCTGGCACGCTCCGGCCGCGGATGACACGGTGGGTCTCCCCTCCGCCGCGGGCGGCCCTAGACCGACCGCTCCATCACGGCGAGGTGGCCCGGCACCGGCGCGCCGCGGTCCTCGCGGGTCGAGACCGGCTCGAACAGCACCATCGTGAATCCCGTCGCGGCCGCGAGGTCGCGCAGGTAGGCCTCGCCGTGGGCGTAGCGGGCGTCCTCGCCCAGCACCACGCCGTCGCCCGGGTGCGCTTGGACCGTGAAGGCAAGGAAGCCGCCGCGGGCGAGGACCCGGCGGGATTCCCGGAACGCATCGCCGAGATCCGCCAGGTAGACGAAGACGTCCGCGGCCACGACGAGGTCGGCCTCGCCGGCCGCGCGTCCCGCCAGGAAGGCGACGAGTTCGGCCTCGTGCAGGGCGTCGTAGAGGCGGGTCTTCCTCGCCTGCGCGAGCATGCGCGGCGACAGGTCGACGCCCTCGATGGCCGCGACCGTGCCCGCAAGCGCGCGCGCCATCAGGCCGGTGCCGCAGCCGAGGTCGAAGGCGCGGCGGAAGCGGACATCGCGCACCCGCCGGGAGGCGGCGCGGCGGAGCGCATCGGCGATCAGCTCCGGCCCGCGATAGTTCAGCCCCTCGACGAGATGGCGCTCGAAGCGCGGCGCATAGTCGTCGAACAGGGCGCGCACGTAGGAATCGGTGATCGCGGCCTGGGGCTCCAGGGCGCCGCAATGGGCGAGGTCGATCCGCACCCCCATGGGATCGGCGGGATCGAGGGCGAGCGCGGCCGCGAGCGACGCCACCGCCTCCTCCCGCGCCCCGAGCGCCAGGAGGGCGCGGCCCAGCAGCGCGTGGCCGGCGGCGAAATGCGGCGCGAGCTCGAGGGCCTGGCGCGCGAGGTCGGCGGCGGCCGCGAAATCGGCCTCGTCGAAGGCGCCCTTGGCGTAAGCATAGCGCCGGTCGGCCAGGAGATCGCCCGAGGCGCCGGAGGACGGGAGCGGGGACATGGGCGCGGGATGCAGACCCCCGCCCGCGAAGTCAATCCGGCGCCCTTACGCGGCAAGCCGCGCCATGGCGGCGTTGAGGCATTCGACCGCGACCGCGCGGCCCGCGCGGGCCACGAGGGCGCAGCCGCGCGGGATCTCCTGCCAGCCCCGCGCCCGGTCGTCGATCGGCTCGGAGACCACGAGCAGGCTGCCGGCGCTCTCGCGGAAATAGAGCGTCGGGGGGCGGTCGTCGCTCGCCCAGCGGTAGGCGTAGAGATGGGTGCCGTCCGTGTAGGCGGCGGTGAAGCGCAGGGGCTCGCCGATGCCGGCGCCGCCCATGAGGTCGCGCACCACCTGCAGGGTCCGCGCCATGGCGGCCACGGGCTCGTCGGCGAGGCCGAGCGAGAGCGCGATCAGGAACAGGGCCTCCGAATCCGTGGTGCCGAGGCGGCTGTCGTAGAGGGTGTCGGGGATGAGCCCGTCGATGCGGCGGCGGATGCGGCCGTATCCGCCCACCTGCCCGTTGTGCATGAAGAGGTGCGACCCGTGCGCGAAGGGATGGCAGTTCGCCCGGGTGCTCGCGGTGCCGGTCGAGGCGCGCACATGGGCGAAGAACAGGTGCGAGCGCATGTGGGCGCACAGCGACTTCAGGTTCTCGTCCGACCAGGCCGGTCGGATCTCGCGGTAGAGGCCCGGCTCCTCGGGCTCGCCGTACCAGCCGATCCCGAACCCGTCGCCGTTGGTCTCGGTCTTGGCCTCCGTGGCGTGCAGCGACTGGTGCACGAGGGAATGCGCCGGGGCGCAGACGTGATCGGCGAGGAAGACCGGTTCGCCCCGGTAGGCGAGAAAGCGGCACATGCCCGATGAGACCTGCAGGTGAAGCGCGGCAGGAGGCTAGCATCGGGAGGTTAGGGTGAACAACCCGTTAACAACCCCGCGTCGGTGCGCGCCGCAGCGGCCGGCCGGACGCGTCTTGTCGGGCTTGCCCTTCGCAGCGCCGGTTTTTGGCGACGTCGCCCTACCGCGTCTTCTCGGGCTTGCCCTTGGTGGCCCCCGTCTTCGTGGGATCGGCCTGGGCGGTCGCGGGCGCCTCGCAGGAGAGGTCGAGGGTCTGGACCTTGCGGGTGCGCCCGACCTTCACGTCGACCTCGAGCGGCGCGCAGGTGGCGTCGTCGAGCAGGAAGGCCTTGTAGGCCTGCCCGTCGGCCCCGAAGGAGAGGCCCCCGAAGGCGCGGTAGAGCAGGGTCTTGGGGACGTCGCCGGCGCTCTGCTTCACGCTTACCTGGGCCATGTCGCGGGCGATGCTGCGCGAGCCCTCGCCGTTCTTCGGCCCCGAGAACACGAGCGTCACCAGGACGGCGTTGGCGGGTTCGCCGAGGTCGCTTCCCGCCTGGGGCAGGTTCTTGAACGGCTTCTTCTGCGCCGCGAGGTCGTCCGACCAGCGGCCCGAGCGTTCGAGGAAGGCCTGCATCCGGACCCCGGTGATCGCGACGCTCTCCTGCGCGAGCGCGGGGAGGCCGGCGAGGATCAGGACGGCGGACGCGAGGGCAATGGGCAGACGGGGCATGAACGGGCTCCTCAGCGGATCGGGGGCCTCGGGGCGAAGGTCCGGCAGCGCACCGACCCCGGGCCGGGGTCGTCGTTGGTCGCGTTGCGGGCGGCGGCCCTTTCGCCTAAAGCCTAGGTTCTTTCCGTTCCTCAACGCCGGCGCCCGACCGGTGATCCATCCAGGCGAGAGAAATTCCCGTGCCCTCCTGCGCGCCCATCGCATCGCCCGTCTCCGCGGCCCGCCGCGCCGGGCTCCCGCCCCGGCCGATCCGCACGCACGGGGCGGCCCGCCGCACGAGGTTCCTGCCCGCCCTCGCCCTCGCGTTCGCCCTCCTGCCCGCGCCGGCGCTCGCGGCCGAACTCGACGGCCGGGCCCTCGGCGTCCTGTGGGCGCTGCCCTTCGCCGGGATCCTGCTCTCGATCGCGCTCTTTCCCCTGCTGGCGCCGCATGCCTGGGAGCACCATCAGGGCAAGATCGCGGCCTTCTGGGGGCTGCTCGTCCTCGTCCCGATGGCGCTGGTCTACGGGCCCGGCACGGCGATCGGGGCGCTCGTCCACACGGCGCTCCTCGAATACATCCCCTTCATCCTGCTGCTGCTCGCGCTCTTCACGGTCGCGGGCGGCATCGTGATCCGCGGCAACATCCACGGCGCGCCGGTCGCCAACACGGTGCTGCTCCTCATCGGCATGGGGCTCGCGAGCTTCATCGGCACCACGGGCGCCTCCATGGTGATGATCCGGCCCGTGATGCGCGCCAACGACGACCGCCTCCACAACGTCCACGTGGTCGTGTTCTTCATCTTCCTGGTGTCGAACATCGGCGGCTCGCTCACGCCGCTCGGCGATCCGCCGCTGTTCCTCGGCTTCCTGCGCGGGGTCGATTTCTTCTGGACCACCACGCATCTCTTCCCCGAGACGGTGCTCGCGAGCGCGATCGTGCTCGCGGCGTTCTTCGCGGTCGACACCTATCTCTACCGCCGCGAGGGCCGCATCCGCCCGGATCCGACGCCGGACCGCCCCGTGCAGGTCACGGGCGGGATCAACTTCGTCCTGATCCTCGTGATCATCGGCGCGATCCTCATGAGCGCCGCCTTCGATCTCGGCCGCGTCACCGTGCTCGGCACCGAGGTCGAGCTCGCCAACGCGTTGCGCGACCTGATCATGGTGGCGGTCACGGCCGCCTCGCTCGCCCTGACCTCGAAAGCCGACCGGGCCGAGAACGGCTTCTCGTGGGGACCGATCCTGGAGGTCGCGAAGCTCTTCGCCGGAATCTTCGTCGCCATCATCCCGGTGCTCGCGATGCTGAAGGCCGGCCGCGAGGGCGCGTTCTCCGGTCTCGTCGGTCTCGTGACGAACCCGGACGGCTCGGCCAACAACGCCGCGTATTTCTGGCTCACGGGCGGGCTCTCGTCCTTCCTCGACAACGCGCCCACCTACCTCGTCTTCTTCGAGCTCGCCGGCGGCGATCCCGGGCGGCTCATGACGCAGGGCGCGACCACGCTCGCGGCGATCTCGGCCGGCGCGGTGTTCATGGGCGCCAACACCTATATCGGCAACGCCCCCAACTTCATGGTCTACGCCATCGCCCGCGAGGGCGGCGTGAAGATGCCAAGCTTCTTCGGCTACATGCTGTGGTCGGGCCTGGTGCTGATCCCGACCTTCGTGATCGTGACGCTGGTGTTCTTCCGGTAGCGGGCCGCCTAACCCCCTCTCCCCGTACACGGGGAGAGGGCTGGGGTGAGGGGCCGGTCGGAAAAGCGAGCCGCATCCGCTTCAACGATGTCATGGCCGGGCTTGGCGAGGCCACCTCGATTGGAGGAGCGCACCGGCCCCAGGCGACACGCGCACCGAGGCCTTCGCGTCGGGATGGCCGGGTCGAGCCCGGCCATGACACGGATGCACCGAGCTTTTCCGACCCGTCCCTCACCCCGACCCTCTCCCCGTAAACGGGGAGAGGGAGTCCACCTGCGGGTCGAGGGAGGTCAGCTCACCCCAGCCGCTCCGCCACGTCCTCCGCGATCGAGAGCGCGGAGGTCAGCCCCGGGCTCTCGATGCCGAACAGGTGCACCAGACCGGGCAGGCCGTGCTCGGCAGGGCCGTCGATCAGGAAGTCGGCCGCCGGCTCGCCGGGGCCGGTGAGCTTCGGGCGGATACCGGAATAGTCGGGCACCAGCGCCCCGTCGGGCAGGCCGGGCCAGTAGCGGCGGATCGAGGCGTAGAAGCTCTCGGCCCGGCGCGGGTCGACCTCGTAGACCTCCGAGGTGATCCACTCCACGTCCGGCCCGAAGCGCATGCGCCCGGCCAAGTCCAGCGTCACGTGGGTGCCGAGGCCGCCCTCGACGGGGGCGGGGTAGATCAGGCGGCGGAAGGCGGGCCGTCCGGTGCAGCCGAAATAGTTGCCCTTGGCGAGGACGAGCCGCGGCACGCGCTCGGGCGGGTACCCCTCCGTGGCCCGCGCGATCGCCTGCGCCCCGAGCGCCGCCGCGTTCACCACCGCCTCGACCTCGAGCTCCATGGGCTCCGGCCCGCCGACCGCGGCGCTCCACCCGGCGCCCGCGCGGGAAAGGCGCTCCACGGGGGCATGGAACGCGATCATCCCGCCCGCGCCCTCCAGGTCGCCCTGGAGCGCCAGCATGAAGGCATGGCTGTCGATGATGCCGGTCTCGGGAGACAGCACCGCCCCCGTGCAGGCCAGTTCCGGCTCCAGGGCGCGGGCTTCGGCGCCCGAGAGGAGGGTCAGCGCCTCGACGCCGTTCGTGACGCCCTGCTGATGGATGCCCTCGATCTTGGCCTGTTCGAGGTCGTTCGTGGCGACGATCAGCTTGCCGCATTTCCTGTGCGGCACCCCGTGGCTCTCGCAGTAGGCGTAGAGCATCCGCCGCCCGGCGACGCAGTGGCGGGCGCGCAACGACCCGGCGGGATAGTACATGCCGCCGTGGATCACCTCGGAATTGCGCGAGGAGACCCCGGAGCCGATGCCGTCCGCCTTCTCGGCGACGATCACCTCGTGGCCGCGGAGCGCCAGCGCCCGGGCGATCGCGAGGCCCACCACGCCGGCGCCGATGACGAGGACGTTCATGGAACCAGACCCCGCAAGGCCGGAGCCGAGGAGCCGGTGCGACCTGTCGGATCCATCCCGATCACAAGAACATTCATGCGAAGAAGTCCCTCGACGAAAAACGGCGGCCCCGAGGGCCGCCGTCTCAGATGCCTGACCGGCGACGCCGGGCGGGGCCCTTTTCAGGCCGCGATCGACATCTGCGGCGCGGCCGCCTTCACGTCCGCGTCCACGTAAGGCTCGAACTGCTGGAAGTTCTTCTCGAACATGCCCACCAGTCGCTTCGCGGTCTCGGCGAAGGCGGCTTTGTCCTGCCAGGTCTTCACCGGGTACAGGATGTGGGGCTCGACGCCCGGGACCGAGGTCGGGACCGCGAAGCCGAAGTAGGGGTCGCGGCGGAAATCGGCGCGGTTGAGCGAGCCGTCGAGCGCCGCGGTGAGGAGGCGGCGGGTGACGCGGATCGGCATGCGCCGCCCGACCCCGTAGCCGCCGCCGGTCCAGCCGGTGTTGACGAGCCAGCAATCCACCGAATGCTTGGCGATGAGATCGCGCAGCAGATTGCCGTAGACGGAGGGGTGCAGCGGCAGGAACGGCGAGCCGAAGCAGGTCGAGAACTCGGGCTCGACGCCGACGAGGCCTTTCTCGGTGCCCGCCACCTTGGCGGTGTAGCCGGAGAGGAAGTGGTACATCGCTTCCGCGGGCGTGAGCTTGGCGATCGGGGGCATGACCCCGAAGGCGTCGGCGGTGAGCATCACGATGTTCTTCGGCATGCCGGCGCGCCCCGTCGGGCTCGCGTTCGGGATGAAGTCGAGCGGATAGGCGCAGCGCGTGTTCTCGGTCTTCGACTCGTCGTCGAAGTCGGGCAGGCGGGAGATCGGGTCCACCACCACGTTCTCGAGCACGGTGCCGAAGCGCTCGGTGGTGGCGTAGATCTCGGGCTCGGCCTCGCGCGACAGGCGGATCGTCTTGGCGTAGCAGCCGCCCTCGAAGTTGAACACGCCGGCCGGGCCCCAGCCGTGCTCGTCGTCGCCGAGGAGCGTGCGGTTCGGGTCGGCCGAGAGCGTGGTCTTGCCGGTGCCCGACAGCCCGAAGAACAGGGCGACGTCGTTGCGCTCGCCCACGTTGGCCGAGCAGTGCATCGGCAGCACTTTAAGCCCCGGCAGCAGGAAGTTCAGGAAGGTGAAGACCGACTTCTTCATCTCGCCCGCGTAGGACGTGCCGCCGATCAGCACGATGCGGCGGGTGAAGTCGATCGCGATCACGGTCTCGGAGCGGCAGCCGTGGCGGGCCGGGTCGGCCCTGAAGGACGGCAGGTCCACGATCGTCATGTCGGGGACGTAAGCAGTGAGCTCGCCGGGCTCGGGCCGGATCAGGAGGTTGCGGATGAAGAGCGAGTGCCAGGCGAGCTCCGCGAACACGCGCGCCTTGATGCGGTAGTTCGGGTCGGCGCCGCCGTAGAGGTCCTGGGCGAAGAGTTCCTTGCCTTCCGCGTGGCTGATGAAGTCCGCGAGCAGGACGTCGAACTGCTCCTTCGTCATCGCCTTGTTGTTGTCCCACCACAGGACGGATTCGGTCGTGGCGTCGCGGACCACGAACTTGTCCTTGGGCGAGCGGCCGGTGTGGATGCCGGTGTCGGCGAGGAGCGCGCCGCCGTGCACGATCTCGGCCTCGCCGTTCCGGATGGAGTGCTCGTAGAGGCCGGGCGCGCCGAGGTTCCAGTACACCCGTTTGAGATTGCGGAAGCCGAAGGTCTCTGCGCCCTTGGCGCTGTTGAAGAGGCCGAGATTGTCCACGACGTTTGCTCCTGGTCGCCTCCTCACCCGGGCCCGACCGGGCCATCAGCGGATGGTTCAGCTTGGCTCTTGTTGGTTGCGCCCGCCGGGCGGGACCGGCGGCCGAAAAGGCGGTCGATGAGGTGGCCTTAGGCGGGCCGGCAGTCGGAAGGCGGTCGATGAAGAAAGGAAAGATCTTTCGCCGTCAACCACACCCGATAAAGCTAGGCTCCGGTCGACAGGATTCCACGGCAGGCTGCGGCATTTCGCCAGCCGGACGGCACGGCGCGGCCTTCGTCACGTCGCCGCCGCGCGGGCCCGGTTCGCGAGCGCGACCAGGGTCGCGCGCAGGGCGGCCGCGTCGCGCACGGGCTGCGGGAAGGCGACCCGGGCGGTGCGGTCGCCCGCCTGGAGGTCGATTCCCTCCGGATCGAGGCCGCTCGCCCGCCACTCCCCCGCGGCCTCGCCGGCGAGCCGCGTCGCGTAGAGACCGAGCGCCTCCCGGTGGTCCTCGTTCATGTGGGCGAGCGCCCCGGCCTCGGCGGCGAGCAGCGCCTCCGCGCCCGCGAGGTCGGTGAGGAGGTCGGACGCGCCCAGCGTCGCGGCGCGGGCGAAGCCGCCGTTGAGGTGCCCGCCCTCGACGGCCAGGCGCCAGAACGAGAAATCCCCGAAATCGGCGTAAAGCTTCGCCTTCGGGTGCCGGGCGAGGAAGCGCTCCCGGGCCCTCGGCTCGGCGGTACGCTCCGCCCGGCCCAGCACGGTGAGCCGGGGATGGGCGAGGGGATCGCCCTTGCCGCCTTCCGCGAGCAGGACCGAGGCCCGGGGATCGGCCTCGAGGTTGAGGGTGTGGGCCGAGAGCCGCGACATCAGCAGGAGCGGCGACCCGTCCGCATCGGTCGCCACGGTCACCAGGGAGGCGAAGGGGTGGCCGGTCGCCCGGTCGAGGGTGGCCAGCGCCCCGGCCCGGATCCGGCGCAGCAGGTGCCGGGCGAGCGCGGGCGCGTCGAAATCGGGCGCCGGGGGGACGGGAGCGCCCGGCGGGCTCTCCGGCGCCGGCTCTCCGGCCGGGCCTGGGGTCGTGGAAGCCATGGCCTCTCCTTCGCTCGGCGGGCCTGCCCGGGGGGCGCCCGCCGCGTCATCCACCTCTTCATGGGCGGTTCACGGAGGTGGGGCTCGTAATCGGGCCCGCAAGGGCTTAACTGTGCTGCGCCACCGCAGCCGGCCCGGTCGCCTTCGGGCGCCTTGGCCGCAAGTGTGGCGAGGCGATGGCGTTTTCGGGCACGTTTCGGCGCATGGCGCGTTGACGGCCCGGAGGCCTCGAGCCTCTCTTGGGCTTCAAGCCTCTGGGCTTCGGGCCATTTTGGGCTTCAAGCCCTTCTTGGGCTGAGGCGGGACCGAGCGGCCGACGCCGCGCGGCGCCGCCGCAGATGTAAGGATATCAGGAATGCCGACGATCGCTCTCGTCGACGACGACCGCAACATCCTGACCTCGGTCTCGATCGCGCTCGAGGCGGAAGGCTACCGCATCCAGACCTACACGGACGGAGCCTCGGCCCTCGACGGCCTGAAGCAGACGCCGCCCGACCTCGCGATCCTCGACATCAAGATGCCGCGCATGGACGGGATGGAGCTGCTCAGGCGCCTGCGCCAGAAATCCGACGTGCCCGTGATCTTCCTGACCTCCAAGGACGAGGAGATCGACGAGCTCTTCGGCCTCAAGATGGGCGCGGACGACTTCATCCGCAAACCCTTCTCGCAGCGCCTCCTGGTCGAGCGCGTGAAGGCGGTCCTGCGCCGCTTCGCGCCCAAGGACGTCGCGGCCCCGCGCGAGCCCGACGCCAAGGCGCTGGAGCGCGGCCAGCTCATGATGGACCCGGAGCGCCACACCTGCACCTGGCGCGGCGAGCCCGTCACCCTCACGGTGACCGAGTTCCTGATCCTGCAGGCGCTGGCCCAGCGCCCGGGCGTGGTGAAGAGCCGCAACGCCCTGATGGATGCCGCCTACGACGACCAGGTCTACGTGGACGACCGCACCATCGACAGCCACATCAAGCGCCTGCGCAAGAAGTTCAAGGCGGTCGACAACAACTTCGAGATGATCGAGACGCTCTACGGCGTCGGCTACCGCTTCAAGGAAGCGTGAGGCCGCCTCGGCTGCGCCCCGCATGACGACGCCTCTCCCGGAGCGGCCGGCGCCCGACGGGGGCTCCGATTGGGATCGCATGACGGCCGAACCCGCCCTCCTGCCCGTTCCGCCCGAGGACCCGCCGGCGCCCCAGGGGATCCTCGCGCGCCTGCGCCAGGCGGGGCTCGATCTGAGGCAGCGCGTCTCGTCGAGCCTGACGCGGCGCATCGTGCTGCTCAACCTCGTCGGCCTCGTGGCGCTGCTGCTCGGCTTCCTCTACCTCAACCAGTTCCGCGAGGGGCTGATCGAGGCCCGGGTCCAGAGCCTGCTCACGCAAGGAGAGATCATCGCGGGCGCGATCGCGGCCTCGGCGACGGTCGAGCCCGACACGATCACCATCGACCCCGACCGGCTGCTCCAGATGCAGGCCGGCGAGACCTTCGGGCTCGGCGACGAGATCTCGCCGCTCGAGTTCTCGATCAACCCGGAGCGCGTGGCGCCGCTGCTGCGCCGCCTCGTGACGCCGACCCGCACCCGCGCCCGCATCTACGACCGCGAAGCCTCGCTCCTGCTCGATTCCCGCTCGCTCATCTCGCGCGGCGACATCCTGCGCCTCGACCTGCCGCCGCTGCAGGACGACCCGACCCTCATGGAGCAGGTCTGGAACCGCCTGCGCGGCCTCGCGCCCCGCGGCAGCCGCCCGGTCCTCGAGGAGATCGGCCCGGCGAACGGGCGCAGCCTCGCGGAGGTCCAGCAGGCCCTCAACGGCCAGACCGCGAACGCCGTGCGCGAGAACGACCGCGGCGAGACCATCGTCTCGGTCGCGGTGCCGGTGCAGCGCTTCCGCGCCGTGCGCGGCGTGCTGCTGCTCTCGACGCAAGGGGGCGACATCGACGCCATCATCGCCTCCGAGCGCTTCGCCCTCCTGCAGGTGTTCCTCGTCGCCGCGCTCGTGATGATGATCCTGTCGCTCCTCCTCGCCAACGGGATCGCCGACCCCGTGCGGCGCCTCGCGGAAGCGGCCGAGCGCGTCCGCTGGGGCACCAAGGCGCGCCAGGAGATCCCCGACTTCACCGACCGCTCCGACGAGATCGGCCACCTCTCGGGCGCCTTGCGCGACATGACGCAGGCTCTGTACAACCGCATCGACGCCATCGAGAGCTTCGCGGCCGACGTGGCGCACGAGCTCAAGAACCCGCTGACGTCGCTGCGCAGCGCCGTCGAGACCCTGCCGCTCGCCCGCTCCGACGAGTCGCGCCAGCGCCTGCTCTCGATCATCCAGCACGACGTGCGCCGCCTCGACCGGCTCATCAGCGACATCTCGGACGCCTCGCGCCTCGACGCCGAACTCGCCCGCGCCGAGGCCGAGCCCGTCGACATGGTGCGCCTCCTCGAGGCCGTGACCGGCGTCGCCAACGAGCGCCGCCGCCCGGGCGATCCCCCGATCAGGCTCAACGTGGAGCGGCCCGCGCGGGGGCGCGACGCCTTCCTGGTGCTCGGCCACGACAGCCGCCTCGGCCAGGTCATCAACAACCTCCTCGACAACGCCCGCTCGTTCTCGCCGCCCGGCGGGACCGTGCGGGTGAGCTTGCGGCGCCAGCGCTCCCGGATCGAGGTCACGGTGGAGGACGACGGGCCCGGCATCCCGCCCCACGCCCTCGACCGGGTGTTCGAGCGCTTCTACACCGACCGCCCGGAGGAGCAGGGCTTCGGCCAGAATTCCGGCCTCGGCCTCTCGATCTCGCGCCAGATCATCGAGGCCCACCGGGGCACGATCCAGGCCGAGAACCGCCTCGGCGAGCCCGACGAGACCGGCGAGCCGCGGCGGCTGGGCGCCCGCTTCGTGGTGCGCCTGCCGGCGGCCGGCCTCCCGCCGGAGCCGCACCGCGGGGAGCGCGAGCGCCATGCCTGAGCCCCGCCGCGCCGGACGGGCAGAGCCCGCTGGGGAGCGCAGCCGTCATGGCTGAGCCCGACGGCCCGGCCGGCACGGTTCACGCCTCCTGCGTGCTCGTCGGCGAGGCCGGGATCCTGATCGAGGGCGCCTCGGGGGCGGGCAAATCGACGCTGGCACGGGAGATCGTGGCGGCCGCCCGGCTCGCGGGCCGCTTCGCCCGCCTCGTCAGCGACGACCGCACCCGGCTCGAGATCCGTCACGGCCGCCTCGTTGCCCATGCGGTCGCGGCGATCGCGGGGCGGATCGAGATCCGCGGGCTCGGAATCGTCGGAGCCGCCCACGAGGGGAGCGCGGTGGTGCGGTTGCGCTTAAGTCTTTCGTCGGATGCGCCGCCGCGCTGGCCTCTCCCGGAGGAGAGCCTGGCGCCGCTCTGCGGCATCATGGTTCCTCGTCTTTTCCTGCAGAGTGGCGCAGCGTCCGCTCCCCTCGTGCTCGCCTGGCTCGATGCGCAGGCGAGCCGGCTCGTGGCGCTGTGAGACCCGACGGTCCGCGATGCCGTCCCGGGTCGCGGCGGGGGGTGAGGACACTCGTGACACTGTGATGAACATTTCGACCCGACGCCCTTGCGCTCCGCTTCGCGGTGCACAAAATAGCGGCCCTGCTCACCCGAGCGACCGGAACAGTGACATTATGATTGGCATGGTGCTCGTCACCCACGGGCAGCTCGCGACGGAGTTCAGAGCCGCGCTGGAGCATGTGGTGGGTCCGCAGGAGCAGCTGGAAACCATCACGATCGGTCCCGAAGACGACATGGAGACCCGGCGCAAGGACATCATGGATGCCGTCTGCCGCGTGAACTCCGGGGCCGGCGTGGTGGTGCTCACCGACATGTTCGGCGGCACGCCCTCGAACCTGGCGCTCTCCTGCATGAACGGCGGCTCGGTCGAGGTCGTGGCCGGGATCAACCTGCCGATGCTGATCAAGCTCGCCAGCGTGCGCGACGAGGAGCCCTTGGGCGACGCCGTGATCCACGCCCAGGAAGCCGGGCGCAAGTACATCAACGTGGCGTCCCGCGTGCTCTCGGGCAAATAGGACGGACCGCGCGATGGGCTCCTTCTCCGCCGCCGAAGAGGATTGCCCGCCCGCTTCCGTCCCCGAGGGGGCGCTCGCGCGGGAATTGCCCATCATCAACCGCAAGGGCCTGCACGCCCGCGCCTCGGCCAAGTTCGTCCAGACCGTGGAGCGCTACGATTCCGACGTCACCGTCACGCGCTGCGGCGAGACGGTGGGCGGGCGCTCCATCATGGGCCTCCTGACGCTGGGCGCCGCGCAAGGCACCACCATCACGGTGACGGCCAGGGGCGAGGACGCGGCCGCCTGCCTCGACGGCATCGCGGCGCTTCTCGCCAACCGCTTCGGCGAGGACGAGTAGGCTCGAGGCCCCGCCCATCCGACGGCACGATTCTTCCGAGACAAGGCGAGTGGCGCCGTCCCGCGGGCCGTCCGCCCGCGCCTCCACGCGCGGCTCCTGCGCCAGATCATATAAAGACATCTTTATATCTTGATTGCCTCGGCCGCCGGCCGGTGCTATGGAGCGCGCCGACCGAAGCATCGCGCGCGAGAAGGACCGATGACGCAAGCTGCACTGAAAGTAGCCCCGCAGGGCGACTACCTCGTCAAGGACATCAGCCTGGCCGATTGGGGCCGCAAGGAGATCTCGATCGCCGAGACCGAGATGCCCGGCCTCATGGCGGTGCGCGAGGAATACGGCCCGCGCCAGCCCCTGAAGGGCGCGCGGATCGCGGGCTCGCTCCACATGACGATCCAGACCGCCGTGCTGATCGAGACCTTGAAGGCGCTCGGCGCCGACATCCGCTGGGTCTCGTGCAACATCTACTCGACCCAGGACCACGCCGCCGCCGCGATCGCGGCCGCCGGCATCCCGGTCTTCGCCTACAAGGGCGAGAGCCTCGTCGAGTACTGGGACTTCACCGCGAAGCTGTTCGACTGGCATGACGGCGGCGTGCCCAACATGATCCTCGACGACGGCGGCGACGCCACTATGCTGGTGCATCTGGGCCTGCGCGCCGAGCAGGGCGACACCGCCTTCCTCGACAAGCCGGCTTCGGAGGAGGAGGAGGTCTTCTTCGCGCTGATCAAGCGCCTGCTCAAGGAGAAGCCGAAGGGTTGGTTCGCTGGCGTGGCGGGCGCCATCAAGGGCGTCTCGGAAGAGACCACCACGGGCGTGCACCGCCTCTACATCATGGAGAAGGAGGGCAAGCTCCTCTTCCCCGCGATCAACGTCAACGACTCGGTCACCAAGTCGAAGTTCGACAACCTCTACGGCTGCCGCGAATCCCTCGTCGACGGCATCCGCCGCGGCACGGACGTCATGATGGCCGGAAAGGTCGCGATGGTCGCGGGCTTCGGCGACGTCGGCAAGGGCTCGGCCGCTTCGCTCCGTCAGGCCGGCTGCCGCGTGCTCGTGTCCGAGGTCGACCCGATCTGCGCGCTCCAGGCCGCCATGGAGGGCTACGAGGTCACCACGATGGAGGACGCCGCGCCGCGCGCCGACATCTTCGTGACCGCCACGGGCAACAAGGACGTCATCACCCTCGACCACATGCGCGCCATGAAGGACCGGGCGATCGTCTGCAACATCGGCCACTTCGACAACGAGATCCAGGTCGCGGGCCTCAAGAACCTGAAGTGGCAGAACATCAAGCCGCAGGTCGACGAGATCGAGTTCCCCGACGGGCACCGGATCATCCTGCTCTCGGAGGGCCGCCTCGTGAACCTCGGCAACGCGATGGGCCACCCGTCCTTCGTGATGTCGGCCTCGTTCACGAACCAGACCCTGGCGCAGATCGAGCTCTTCGCCAACGAGGGCAAGTACGAGCGCAAGGTCTACACCCTGCCGAAGCACCTCGACGAGAAGGTCGCGATGCTGCACCTCGAGAAGATCGGCGTGAAGCTCACCAAGCTGCGCCCCGACCAAGCCTCCTATATCGGCGTGTCCGAGCAGGGCCCGTTCAAGCCGGACCACTACCGGTACTGAGGACGGCACGACATCAACCCTCCCCCCTCCGCGGGGGAGGGTGGCGAGCGGAGCGAGCCGGGAGAGGGGCGGTCCTCGCGAGCCACGCTGATGCCGTGCCCTTCTCCCTCCCCTCAGGGGAGGGTGGCGCCCGAAGGGCGACGGGTGGGGTGTTCGCCGAAGGCGAGCTCTTGGCCCAGCCTTGCAGGATGCGCTTCGCGCAGCACCCCACCCCGCGCGGCTGCGCCGCGTCGCCCTCCTCT
Organism: Microvirga sp.; assembly: GCA_036263675.1. GTDB lineage: Bacteria > Pseudomonadota > Alphaproteobacteria > Rhizobiales > Beijerinckiaceae > Microvirga. Next base: position 24,757 of record DATAGO010000040.1, read on the forward strand.
GAGGGGAGGGAGGGGCTGGTTCCGCCATCGTTGTGTCCGAGGTCCGACAGCCCCTCTCCCGACCCCGCTTCGCGGGGCCCCCCTCTCCCGCAGAGGGGAGAGGGTTCATGCGGTGCTCTCCTTTGCCAGGGAGCGTTTTGAAAAGCCCGGCCCCGCGCCGGGCTTTTTCGTGCCCGCGGTCTCGGCGCCGCCCGATTCGCCATCCCGCGAAACGCCGCGTGGCGCCTCCGCAACAGCCACGCTCCGATTGTCCACAGGTTCTCCAAAGAAAGCTTAAGCGGGCCTTAACCCTCTTTCTGCTGGAGTCCGGCACGGTCTAGAATCGAGGTCACGATTCGACGGGCCCGCCGGTCGCCACGCGACCCCGGGCCGTTCCGTACAGCGTAAGCGACAGCGCCGCCGCAGGACCGCCATGGCCTGCGGACGGCGACGCGCGGGCCGATGCGACGCCGGACGAGGCGCGCCGCCCGCCGGCATGGCAGGAGACCCTTGCGTGGGGCCGCAGGGGGGCGATCGAGGGCCGCGCGGGATGCTCACCGGCATCCGCCGCATCGGACCGTCGTCGCCGCAGGGACAGCCCATGGAGGGGCGACGCGGCATGAGGGGGCGAGGGGGGCAGCAGCGCGCCGGAGGCGGCCGGAAAGGCCGCGCGCGCCTGGGCCGGACCCTGCTCCTCGGCGGGCTCCTGATCCCGGGCGCCGGGCTGCCCGCCGCGGCGAGCGGATCGCCGCCCGCCGGAGCGGGCGCGATCGCGGGCGCCCTGACGGAGCGGGCCTCCAGCCTCCTCGGCTTCGTGCCGCATTTCGACCTCCACGGCGCCGCGGGCTTCGCGCTCTTCATGGGCCTCGTGGCCGCCTCGACCACGACCGCGCTGCTGTTCACCCGCGAGCGCCGCCGGGCGCTCCGGCGCGAGCGCCGGCTGCTCGCCGAGATCGATTCCCTGCGCGGCGCCGAGGACCGGGTCGCGCTCCTCATGGGCTCCGAGCGCCAGGCCCTCCTGACCTGGGGCGGCCGCGAGGCGGCGCCCCGCTTCGAGGGCGATCCGACCCTCGCAGGCGAAGGCGCCACGGGGAAGCGCGTCCTCGCCTTCGGGTCCTGGCTCGCCCCCGCGGATGCCGGCACGCTCGAGAAGGCGCTCGACCTCCTGCGCGAGCGCGGGGAGGCCTTCCATCTCACCGCCCGGACGCTCGGCGCCGGCTTCGTGGAGGCGGAGGGGCGCACCGTCGGCGGGCGGGCGATCCTGCGGCTGCGCGACGTCACGGGCGAGCGCGCCGCATCCCTGAAGGCGCAAGCGGACCTCGCCTGCGCCCGCGACGACCTGCGCTCCATGACCGGCCTCCTCGACACGGTGGCGCATCCCCTGTGGCTGCGCGATTCCGCCGACGCCCTGGTCTGGGCGAACCAGGCCTATCTCCGCGCCGTCGAGGCCAGGAGCCTGGAGGATGCCCGGTCGCGGGGTCTCGAACTCCTCGACGCCGCCACCCGCGCCGAGGCCCGGCGCCGGCGGCTCGCGGGCGAAGCCTTCGAGAGCCGCGTCGGCGTGGTGCTCGCCGGGCAGCGCCGCAAGGCCGACGTGGTCGAGCGCCCGACCGCCAGCGGCTGCGCCGGCATGGCGGTCGACGTGTCGGAGCTCGAGGCCGTGCGGGCCGACCTGCAGCGCGAGATGCACGCCCATGTGCGCACCCTCGACGGATTGCCGACCGCGGTCGCGATCTTCGACGGCGCCCAGCGCCTCGTCTTCCACAACGCCGCCTATCAGCGGCTCTGGGGGCTCGACCTCGCGTTCCTCTCCGGCCATCCCAGCGACGGCGAGGTGCTCGACCGCCTGCGCTCGTCCCGCAAGCTGCCCGAGCAGGCGGATTTCCGCCTCTGGAAGGCCGACACGCTGTCGGCCTACCGCGCGGTCGAGCCGCGCGAGACCTGGTGGCACCTGCCCGACCGGCGCACGCTGCGCGTCGTCATGAACCCGAACCCGCAAGGGGGCGTGACCTATCTCTTCGACGACGTGAGCGAGCGCGTCCTGCTCGAGTCGCAGGTCACGGCGCTCACCCGCGTGCAGAGCGAGACCCTCGACACCCTGAAGGAAGGCGTCGTGGTGTTCGGCACCGACGGCCGCCTGAAGCTGCACAACCGCGCCTTCCTGGAGATGTGGGGGCTCGACGCCTCCTTGAGCGCGGAGCAGCCCCACATCGACGCGGTCATCCAGGCCTGCCGGCGCCTCGCGCCCCAGGAGGAGGCCTGGACCGAGATCCGCGGCGCCATCGCCGGGCTGACGGACGCGCGGCTGGGCCTCTCGGCGCGCATGGAGCGCAGCGACGGCTCCACCCTCGACTGCACCGCCCAGCCGCTCCCCGACGGCGCCACGCTCCTGACCTTCATCGACATGAGCGCCAGCGTGAACGTGGAGCGCGCGCTCACCGACCGCAACGACGCGCTGGAGCGCGCCGCGCGCCTGCGCGACGACTTCGTGCACCACGTCTCCTACGAGCTGCGCTCGCCCCTCACCAACATCATCGGCTTCACCGAGCTCCTCGGCGACGGCACCGTCGGGCCCCTCAACCCGCGCCAGCGCGAATACGCCGACCACATCACGCGCTCCTCGGCGGCGCTGCTCGCGATCCTCAACGACATCCTCGACCTCGCCTCGATCGACACCGGCTCGCTCGAGCTCGTGCCCGAGAGCGTCGACATCCGCGCCACCATCGAGGCGGCGCTGACGGGCCTCGAGGACCGCATCGCCGAGGCCTCGCTCCGGGTCGAGATCGCCGCCGACCCCGACATCGGCTCCTTCGTGGCCGACGCCAAGCGCGTGCGCCAGATCCTGTTCAACCTGCTCTCCAACGCGGTCGGCTTCTCGAGCCCGGGCCAGACCATCCGGGTCTCGGCGCGCAAGACCGGGAGCGAGGTGGTGCTCGAAGTGGCCGACCAGGGCCGCGGCATTCCCCCCGAGGTCAGGGCCCGCGTCTTCGAGCGCTTCGAGAGCCACACGCTGGGCACCCGCCACCGCGGCGTGGGCTTGGGATTGTCGATCGTGCGCTCCTTCGTGGAGCTGCACGGCGGGCATATCGACCTCGTCTCCACCCCGGGCGCCGGCACGGTCGTGACCTGCACCTTCCCGGCCGAGGGCGCGCCCATGCGCCTCGCGGCGGAATAGGCGCGCGTCATGCCGGAGGCTGTCCTGGGCTTCTCGCGGCGGAGGCATGCGTCCATCACGAGCGGAAGCGGGCCCGTGCGGGTCGCGGCGGAGTAGAATGCGTATCATGGTCAACGGATTTTCCCGGAGCGACGCCCGTTCCGGCCCGGCCCCCGCGGCGCCGGTTCAGGCGGTTCAGGAGCGGTCGGCCGAGTCCGCCTGGACGATTCCGCTCGCGGACCTCGCCGCCACGGAGGCCCTCGCGCGCCGCATCGCCGAGGAGCTCAAGCCGGGCGATCTCGTGGCGCTCTCCGGCGGCCTGGGCGCCGGCAAGACCGCGCTCGCCCGCGCCATCGTGCGGGCGCTCAGCGGAGATCCCGCGCTCGAAGTCCCGAGCCCGACCTTCACCCTGATGCAGGACTACGACACCCCGAAAGGCGCCGTGGTGCACGCGGATTTCTACCGCCTCTCCGGCGCGCAGGAGCTGCACGAACTCGGCTGGGACGAGGTCACGGACCCCGCCATCGCGCTCGTGGAATGGCCCGAGCGCGCCGCGGAGGGGCTGAAATCCGACCGGCTCGCGATCGCCCTCGACCTCGCGGGCACCGGCGAAGGGCGCGTCGCGACGCTCACGGCCTCCGGCGCCTTCGCGCCCCGGCTCGCGCAATGGCGCGCGCTCGACACCCTGCTCGAGCGCAGCGGCTGGGCCGAGGCCCGGCGGGTGCCGATCTTCGGCGACGCCTCGGTGCGGGCCTATCTGCGCCTCGTGCGCGCGGACGGCGCCACCGCGATCCTCATGATCGCGCCGCCGCGGCTCGTCGGGCCGCCGGTGCGGCGCGGACGGCCCTACACCGCGATCGCGAAGCTCGCCGAGACCGTGCACGCCTTCGTGGCGATGGACCGGGGCCTGCGGGCGCTCGGCTTCAGCGCGCCCGCGATCTACGGCGAGGCGCTCGAAGCCGGGCTCCTCGTGATCGAGGATCTCGGCGACGGGGGCGTCGTCGATGCGGACGGCCCGATCCCGGAGCGCTACGGCGAGGCGACGCGGCTTTTGGCCCGCCTGCACGGACAGCGCGAGCTCCCCACCGTGCTCCCCGTCTCGGAGGAGCGCGACCACGCGCTGCCGCCCTTCGACCTCGAAGCCCTGCTGATCGAGGCGGAGCTCCTCCTCGACTGGTACATGCCGCACATCCTCGGGGTGCGCCCGTCCGGCTCGGTCCGGGCCGAGTTCGTGAACCTGTGGTCCGACGCCCTCATGGAGGTGGTCGCGGCCCCCCCGACCTGGACCCTGCGCGACTACCATTCCCCGAACCTGATCTGGCTGCCCGAGCGCCAGGGCCTGGCGCGGGTCGGGCTCATCGACTTCCAGGACGCGGTGCTGGGCCACCCGGCCTACGACGTCGCCTCGCTGCTCCAGGACGCGCGCGTCACCGTGCCGGCGGAGCTCGAACTGAAGCTGCTCGGCCTCTACGCGCGCGAGCGCCGCGCCGGCGATCCCGCCTTCGACACCGCCGGCTTCGCGCGGGCCTACGCGATCATGGGGGCGCAGCGCGCCACCAAGATCCTCGGCATCTTCGCCCGCCTCGACAAGCGGGACGGCAAGCCGCAATACCTGCGCCACCTGCCCCGCATCGAGGCCTACCTCGCCCGCGACCTCGCCCATCCCGCGCTGGAGCGGCTCAAGGGCTGGTACGACGCGGTGCTGCCGCGGCTCGGCGCCGGCGCCGCGGAGGGCGAAGCCCGATGAACGCCGGCACCAAGAAGGGCGAAGCCCCATGAACGCCTCCGCCGCCTTCGCGCTCTCCGACGACGCGCCCTCGCCGCCCCGCCGATCGCCCATGACAACCGTCCGCCCCCACACCGCCTTCGTGCTCGCGGCCGGCCTCGGCCAGCGCATGCGGCCCCTCACCGACATGCGACCGAAGCCGCTCGTGCGGGTCGCCGGCCAGGCCCTTCTCGACTTCGCGCTCGACCGCCTGGCGGACGCCGGCATCGCGCGGGCGATCGTCAACGTCCATTACCTCGCCGACCAGATCGAGGCGCATCTCGCCGGGCGCACGGTTCCCGAGATCCTGATCTCGGACGAGCGCGACCGGCTCCTCGAGACCGGCGGCGGATTGAAGAAGGCACGCGCCCTGATCGGCGCCGATCCGTTCCTCACCTTCAACGCCGACACGCTCTGGATCGAGGGCCCGCAGCAAAACCTCGTGCGCCTCCTCGACGCCTGGGATCCGGCGCGCATGGACGTGCTGATGCTCGTGGCCTCGACGGCGACGAGCCTCGGCTACGACGGCCCGGGCGACGTCGTCATGGATACGGAGGGGCGCTTGCGCCGCCGGCGCGAGCGCGAGGTCACGCCCTTCGTCTATGCGGGCGTCGCGGTCGTGAAGCCGGACCTCCTCGGCGAGACCCCGGACGGGCCGTTCTCGGCCAATCTCCTCTACGACCGCGCCATCGCGGCCGGCCGCCTGCACGGCCTGCGCCTCGACGGGCAATGGCTCCACGTCGGCACGCCCGACGCGGTCGCGGCCGCGGAAGCGCGCATCGCCGCGAGCGCGCAGTAGGAGAGGCCGTCATGCGCTCGGCCGAACCCAACGTCGTCCTGATCCATCGAGAGATGCAGGTCTGATGCGCTCGGCCGAACCCAACGTCGTCTCGATCCCGAGAGGAATGAAGGCCTGATGCGCGCGGCCGAACCCAACGTGTTCTCGATCCCGCCGGGCGCGCCCTTCCTGCCGAGCCTGGTCGACGGCCTGATCGGGGGCCGCGTGGTCGCCGGCCTCGCCGGCCTCGACGCCTTGAGCGAGGCCACTCTGTATCTCCCGACCCGCCGCGCCGCCCGGGCGCTCGCCGCGCTGCTGGCCGAGCGCGCCGGCGGGCGGGCGGTGCTCCTGCCCCGCATCGTCGCGCTCGGCGAGGCGGACGACGCCGCCTTCGAGGAGGCCGATTCCGCCTTCGCGGGCGGCGACGCGCTCGCCCCGCCGATCCCGCCGCTGGAGCGGCGCCTCATCCTGACCCGCCTGGTGCAGCGCTGGTCGCGCGAGGTCGACCGCGATCTCCTGCGCTTCGGCCCCGGCATCCCCTTCATGGTGCCGGCCTCGCCCGCGGATGCCGTGAACCTCGCGGGCGATCTCGAGGCCCTCATGGACGCCTTCACCACGGAGGAAATCCCGTGGGACGCCATCGCGGCCGCGGTCGAGGCCGACTACTCGCGCTACTTCGCGATCACCCTCGATTTCGTGCGCATCGCCGCCGAGAACTGGCCCCGCATCCTCGCCGAGCGGGGCGCGAGCGATCCGGCGCGCCGGCGCAACGCGCTCCTCGCGCTCGAAGCCCGGCGCCTCGCGCGGGACAAGCCCGCCGCGCCCGTGATCGCGGCCGGCTCCACGGGCTCGATCCCCGCGACCGCCGGGCTGCTGGCCGCCATCGCGCGGCTGCCCAACGGCGCCGTGGTGCTGCCCGGCCTCGACACCGACCTCGACGCGGCCGCCTGGGAGGCGATCGGGTCCGCGGCCGAGACCGATCCCGCGCACGGCCACCCGCAGGTGAACCTGCGCCGGCTCCTCGCCGAGCACCTGCGCGTCGAGCGCGCCGCGGTGCGGGTCCTCGGGACGCCGTCCGAGGGCGCCGCCGCCCGCGCGCGCCTTCTCTCCGAGGCGCTCCGCCCCGCCGACACCACGGAGCGCTGGGCCGACTGGCCGACCGAGGAGCGCCTCGCCCTGGCGCGGCGCGGCACGGACGGGATCGCGGTCGTGGAGGCGCTCGACGAGCGCGACGAGGCGCTCGCCGCGGCGCTGGCGCTCCGCGAGACCCTGGCGCAGCCCGGCCGCACCGCCGCCCTCGTGACGCCGGATCGCGGGCTCGCGACGCGTGTCGCGGCGGAACTCGCGCGCTGGGGCATCCTGGTCGAGGATTCCGCCGGCACCCCCCTGAGCGACGCCCCGAGCGGCCGGCTCGCGCGGCTGGCGGCCGAAGCCGCGGCGCTCGACTTCCACCCGGCGCGCCTCCTCGCGCTCCTGGCCCATCCCGGCCTGCGCCTCGGCTGGCCGCGCGAAACCGTGGACCGCGCCGCCGCGGCGCTCGAGATCGGGGTCCTGCGCGGGCCGCAGCCGGCGCCCGGATTCGCCGGCCTGCGCGACGCCTTCGCGGTGCGAACGAGCCTGCCCGACGCCCACAGCCCCGGCCCGCGCCGGCGCCTCGACGCCGAGGACTGGGCGCTGGCGGGCGAACTCCTCGAACGCCTCGAACTCGCCTTCGCGCCGCTCCAGGCGGCGCGCACGGGCGGCGCGCTCGACCTGATCGCGGTGGCGTCGGCCCACCGCGAGACCCTCGCGCGCCTCGCCGATCCGGACGCAGACGCGGGGGGAGAGGACGATCCCTCGCGCGACGCGCTCGAGGCGCTGTTCGACGATCTCGCCCTGTCGCAGGCCGGGCCGCTCGAGGGACGGTTTGCCGACTACAAGGATTTCTTCGCCGCGCTCGCCCGCGGCCGCACCCTGCCGCCGGCGCACCGCCACGCGCACCGGCGCCTCAAGATCCTCGGCCTCCTCGAGGCCCGCCTCCTCTCGGTCGACCGGGTGGTGCTCGGCGGGCTCGACGAGGGCGTGTGGCCGCCGCGCGCCGAGACCGACGCGTTCCTCAACCGCCCCATGCGGGCCCGCATCGGCCTCAATCCCCCGGAGCGCCGCATCGGCCAGACCGCGCACGACTTCGTCCAGGCCCTGGGCGTCCCCGACGCGGTGATCACCCGGGCGGTCAAGCGCGGCGGCTCCCCGACCGTGCCCTCGCGCTTCCTGCAGCGCCTCAAGGCGCTCGCCGGGCCCGAGGTCTGGTCCGGCCTCGTGGCGCGCGGGGCGCGGTTCCGCGCCTATGCCCGGATTCTCGAAACCCCCGAGGCCGTGCGCCGCATCGGTCGCCCGTCGCCGCGGCCCGATCCGGACCTGATCCCGCGCTCCTTGAGCGTCACCGCGATCGAGACCCTGATCCGCGACCCCTACGCGATCTACGCCCGGCACGTGCTCGGCCTCGACGCCCTCGATCCCGTCGCGGGCGCGCCCGATGCGGCCTCGCGGGGCTCGGTGATCCACGACTTCCTCGCCCGCTTCGTGCAGCGCTGGCCCGCCGCGCTGCCGGACCGGGAGACGGCGCTCGCCTTCTTCCTGAAGGAGGGCGGCGAGGCCTTCGCCGAGGTCGAGCGCCTGTCGCCGCGCCTCCACGCCGAATGGTGGCCGCGCTTCGTTGCCGTCGCCGATGCGTTCATCGCCTGGGAGCGGGAGCGCCGCCCCGACCTCAAGGCGATCCATGTGGAGACCGGAGGGCGGCTCGACCTGACGCTCCACGACGGCAGCGGCTTCGCGCTGCGCGCCCGCGCCGACCGGATCGAGATGGGGCGCGACGGCCGCATGACCGTCATCGACTTCAAGACCGGACAGCCGCCCACGAGCCGGATGGTCTATGCGGGCTTCTCGCCCCAGCTCACCCTCCAGGCCGCCATGCTGATGGGGGGCGCGTTCCGGGACGTCCCGAAGGCGAAGGAGACCCCCGCGCTCCTTTACGTCCACACCTCGGGCGGGCGCGAGCCCCTGAAGCCGTGCGACGTCACGCCCCCGAAGGACGCCGCCCCCCTCGACGCTCTCGTCGCCGACCACCTGCGGCGCCTCACCGGCCTGCTCTCGCGCTACGTCGCGGGCGAGGCCGGCTTCGTCTCGCGGCCCTTCCCGCAATATGCGGACCAATATTCCGACTACGACCACCTCGCCCGCGTCGGCGAATGGTCCATGACCGGCGGCGACGGCCTGGAGGATGGGGCATGAACCGCGCAGCTCGGTCCTTATTGTCTCCGCCTCACGGCGACCTCCTCCCGCATGCAAGCAGCCCCACCGCGAAGGATCGCCGATGACCGAGGGCGACCTCCTTTCGCGCATCACCCACGAGCAGCGCCGCGCCGCCGACCCGGAGGCCTCGGCCTGGGTGTCGGCCAATGCGGGCTCGGGCAAGACAAAGGTCCTGTCCGACCGGGTGCTGCGCCTGCTGCTCGCCGGCACGCCGCCGGGCAAGATCCTGTGCCTCACCTTCACCAAGGCGGCCGCCGCCAACATGGCGATCCGGGTCTTCGAGCGCCTCGGCCGCTGGGTCACGCTCGACGACGCGGCGCTGACGGGGGAACTCGCGACCCTCGAAGGCGTCCCGCCCGACCTCGACACCCTGCGCTTCGCCCGCCGCCTGTTCGCGCGCGCGGTCGAGACGCCGGGCGGCCTGAAGATCGACACCATCCACGCCTTCTGCGAGCGCATCCTCCACATGGTGCCGTTCGAGGCCAACGTGCCGGCGCGGTTCGCGGTGCTCGACGAGTCACAATCCGCCAAGATGATGGAGGCCGTGCTCGCGCGGGTGCTCGGCGAGGCCGGCTCGGCCTCGAGTCCCCTGAACGAGCCCTGGCGCATCGTCAGCCGCAACGCGGCGGGCGAGGGCTTCGACGCGCTCATCCGCACGACGGTCGCCCGGCGCTGGCTCTTCGCCGACAAGGAGCGGCCCGCCGCGGCGATCCGGCGCCTGCGCCGGCGCTTCGGGCTGACGCCCGACGCCACGCCCGAGGGAATCGTGCGCGCCATGCTGGAGGAGGGCCTCCCCCCGGCGGAATGGCCGGCGATCGCGGACGCGCTCGCCGCGAGCGCCGCGGCCACGGACCAGAAGCAGGCGGGCCTCTTCCGCAGCGCCGCCGCCGCCGCGAACCCGGAGGAGCGGCTGCGGCACTACCGCACGATCTTCTTCACCGACAAGGGCGAGCCGCGCGCCTCGCTCGCGACCAAGAAGGCGGACCCGGCCCTCAAGGACCGCCTCGCGGAGGAGCAGGCGCGCCTCGCCGCCCTCGACGATGCCTGGAAATCCGCGCAAAGCCTCGAGCGCACCGGAGCCCTGTTCACGCTCGCGGGCGCGATCCGGCGCGGGGTCGAGGCCGAGAAGGCCCGGCTCGGCGCGCTCGACTTCGACGACCTCATCGCCAAGACCCTGGAACTCCTGGCGCGAGGCGAGGCCGCCTGGGTGCTCTACAAGCTCGACCGCGGCGTCGACCACATCCTCGTCGACGAGGCGCAGGACACGAACCCCGAGCAATGGGAGATCCTGCGCCGCCTCACGGAGGATTTCACCGCCGGTGCCGGCGCCGCGGACGCGCGCACCCGCACGATCTTCGCGGTCGGGGACCCCAAGCAGTCGATCTACGGCTTCCAGGGCGCGGATCCGCAGAAGTTCGAGGAGAGCCGCCGCCACTGGCGCAAAGCCGTCACCGGCGCCAGGCTCCGTTTCGAGGACGTGCCGCTGCACGTGTCGTTCCGCTCGGCCCGCGCGGTGCTCTCCGCCGTCGACGCGACCTTCGCGGTGCCCGCCCATTACCGCGGCCTCTCCTTCGAGGACGGCGCCACCGGCACCGTGCACGAGACCACGCGGGGCACCGCGCCCGGCCACGTCGAGCTCTGGCCCGTGGAGCGGCCCGAGGAGGCCGAGGAGCCCGAGGCCTGGGTGCTGCCCGTGGACGCGCCCGAGCGCTCCTCGCCGCCCCTCGTGCTCGCGCGCCGGATCGCGCGCGCCATCAAGGCCTGGACCGAACGGGGCGACGAATGGGGCCGCCGGCGCCGGCCGGGCGACATCCTGATCCTGGTCAAGAAGCGCTCCGCCGCCTTCTTCGCGGTGATCCGGGCGCTCAAGGACGCGGGCGTTCCGGTCGCGGGCGCGGACCGGCTCGACATCGGCCGGCACATCGCGGTCCAGGACCTCGTGGCCGCGGGCCGCGCCGCGCTCCTCCCCGACGACGACCTGACGCTCGCGGCCGTGCTGAAGAGTCCCCTGGTCGGGCTCGCCGAGGACGACCTCCTGCGGCTCGCGGCGCGGAGAGGGGAGGGCGAGTCGCTCCGCCTGGCGCTCGCGCGTCATGCAGCCACCGGCGACGCGGCCGCCCGCGTGGCCTGCGAGGCGCTGGCGATCTGGCGCGATCTCTCCCGGCGGCACGGGCCGTTCGGCTTCTACGCCACGCTGCTGGGGCCGCTCGGGGGGCGCCGCCGCCTCGTGGCGCGGCTCGGGAGCGAGGCGGGCGACGCCATCGACGCGTTCCTGAGCCTCGCGCAGGCGGCCGAGCAGCCCGAGACGCCCTCGCTCGCGACCTTCCTGACCCGCTTCGGCTCCGCCGCGCACGAGGTGAAGCGCGACCTCGACGCCACCGGCGACGAGGTCCGGGTCATGACCGTGCACGGCGCCAAGGGGCTGGAGGCCCCGGTCGTGATCCTGATCGACGGCTGCCAGGTCTTCGGCCCCGGCTCGCCGCTCGTGCCCGTGGTGAGCGACCCCGAGACGCTGGAGATGATCCCGGTCTGGTCGCCGGGCAAGGCTTACGATTGCGCCGCGATCGCGGAGGCGCGCGAGGCCCACAGGATCCACCAGATCGAGGAGCACAACCGGCTCCTCTACGTCGCCATGACGCGGGCGAAGGACCGGCTCGTCATCGCCCCCTTCATGACAAGCGCGCGGGAGACCCCCGCGGAGGCCTGGTGCGAGATGGTCCGCAAGGGCCTGGTCCTGAAGGCCGGCGGCCTGGTGCGCCGCACCGCGCCCTACGGCGAGATCGAGGTCTGGCACGAGGGCGAGGCCGGGACGGAGGAGCGCGAGGCGGTCTCCGACCCGCTGCCCGCCCACGAGGCGCCCGCCTGGCTGCACGCCCCCGTGGAGCCCGAGCCCGAGCCGGCGCCGCCGATCCGACCTTCCGGGGCGCTCGGCGCCGCCGAGCGGATCCATCGGCCGGGCGACGGGCCGGCGGCCCCGCAGGCCCGCCTCGTCGGCACGCTGGTGCATGCGCTCCTGGAGCGCCTGCCGGGCCTGCCCTTCGAGCGCTGGGCGGACGCGGCGCGCGCTTACGTGAGCGCCCGCGCGCCCGCCTTCGACACGGGCCGCCGGGAGAGCGTGGTGCGCCAGGCGCTCGGCGTCCTGACCCACGAGGCGCTGGCGCCGCTGTTCGGACCGGGCTCCCGCGCCGAGGCCGCGATCGCGGGGCGGATCCTCACGGCCTCGGGCGCGGTGCCAGTCTCGGGCCAGATCGACCGCCTCGCCGTGCGGGAGCACGAGGTCCTGATCGCGGATTTCAAGACCACGGCCCGGCCGCCGGACCCGGATGTGCCCGCGCCGGCCGCGTATGTCGGCCAGCTCGCGCTCTACCGGGCGCTCGTGGCGGAGATCTACCCGGACCGCCCGGTGCGCGCCTTCCTGGTCTGGACCGCGGGGCCGGTGATCCGGGAACTCGCCGAGGAGGAACTCGCGGGCGCGCTCGCCCTCATCCGGGCCGCATGAGACCCCGCATCGCCGCAAGGGACCCTCAAGGCCGCCTCAGGCTCGACAGGGGGGATGTCGTTCGCGGACCGGCGTCGGCGCAGCCTGACGCGAAGAGGAGGCGCACATGGACTGGCGCGCACTTGAGACGTTCTCGTTCGGCGACAACCCGGCACTCGCCGACGAACTGGTCGAACTCGTGCTTGCAGGGACGAAGACGGCGACGTGCTGGGCTGCCGAGCAAGGGCTCCTCACGGAGGTCGGCAAACGGATGGTCGTCCTCGACGGCGCGGGCCGGCCCCGCGCCGTGATCGAGACCGTCGAGCTGACGCAGCACCGCTTTCCCGACGTGGACGCCGCCTTTGCCTACGACGAGGGCGAGGGAGACCGCACGCTGGCCTCCTGGCGCAGAGCGCACGAGACGTACTTCACGCGCCTCGGGCAGTTCACGCCGGACATGCTCCTGTGGTGCGAGCGCTTCCGCGTCGTCGAGATCATCGAGCGGATGTAGGGGCCCCCGCTCCGGCGGTTCGGGTTTGCACGATCGAGGATCGCTTAACCTTAAGACGGTCTGGCCTGCGCGGGGCTCACGGGGTTCGCCTTGATTCCCTTGCCCCCCGTTCCTACCTTGGCCCCACCTGAGGCGGCTCGGATGGGCCGCCGCAACGCTAAAGGTGATCCATGGCGACCGTGAAGGTGACCGACGCGAGCTTCGAGCAGGATGTCCTGAAATCCTCCACGCCCGTGGTCGTCGATTTCTGGGCCGAGTGGTGCGGCCCCTGCCGGATGATCGGCCCGGCGCTCGAGGAGATCGCCGGCGAGATGCAGGGCAAGGTCACGATCGCCAAGGTGAACGTGGACGAGAACCCCGGCATCGCCACGCAGCTCGGCATCCGCTCGATCCCGACCCTGATGCTGTTCAAGGACGGCAAGCTCGCGGGCCAGAAGGTCGGTGCGGCGCCCAAGGGCGACCTGAGCCGCTGGATCCAGGGCTCGGTCTGATCGCTTCCACATCGCATTCGTGTCGTCATGGCCGGGCTTGCCCGGCCATGCTCGTTTGGGGGTGCTTCAGATCCCCGCTGCGAGATAGCCGCCGTCGACGTTGAGGATCGCGCCGGTCACGAAGCCCGCGGCCGGCGAGGCGAGGTAGATGGCCGCGCCGACGAGTTCCTCGAGCTCGCCGAAGCGGCCCATGGGCGTGCGCCGCAGCGCGCTCTCCTTGCGCTCCGGGCTCATCTTGTCCCGGTTGAGCTCCGTGAGGAAGAAGCCGGGCGAGATCGCGTTCACCCGCACGCCCCGTCCCGCCCATTCGGCCGCGAGCGAATGGGTCAGCCCCGCGACCCCGTGCTTGCTCACGGAATAGACCGACGAGCGCGGCCAGCCGCGATGGGCCGCGAGCGAGGCGATGGTGATGATCGAGCCCCGGCCGCGCTCCAGCATCGGGCGCCCGAACCGGGTGCAGGTGAAGAACACGCTCTTCATGTTGGTGTCCATCACCCGGTCGTATTCCTCGGGCGTGAACTCCTCGGCGGGCTTGAGGATCGTGGTGCCCTGGCAGACCACGAGGGTGTCGAGGGGACCGATCTCGGCCCGCACGGTCTCGACCAGACGATCGAGCGCGGCGAGGTCCGTGACGTCGACCGCATAGCCACGCGCCGACGGATCGCCCGCCTGGAGCCGCTCGGTCGCGGCCTTGAGCTTCTCGGGCGTGCGCGCCGCGATGGCGACCCGCGCCCCGCTCGCCTGGAACCCGTGCGCGATCGCGTTGCCGATGCCGCTCGACCCGCCGATCACGAGGGCGTTGGTGCCGGCGAGCGACAGGTTGAGGTTCGCGCTCCTGGTGTCGGTCATGCGGGGTCCTTCCGGTGAGCGCCCGGGCAACCCGCCCGAGCGCGCCGGACCTTAGGGGCAGGGAGCGGGCATCGTCCAGAGCCCAACGCCCTGCCTCGCGATGCCGGTCCCGACCGTCCCACCATGCGTCATGACGCCGAGCCGATGCCGGTCCCGACCGTCCCGCCCTGCTTCACGATGCCGAGCAGGTCCCGCTCCCGTCTCCCTTCCCGTAGGCCGCCTCGATGCTCGTGAGCAGCGACCAGAAGGCGGGCGGCGCGCGGCGGTCGAGATGGGCCGCGAGCACGGCGAGATGCGTGTGCCAGCCGCCCGTGACGTCGAGGCGGGCCTGGCCGTCGAGGCGGGTATGGGTCAGCACGAGGCGGACCCGGTCGCCCTGCGGTTCGAGCTCGAACAGCACCTCCGAGGGCGCGGCCGCGCTGCCCCAGGTGAAGGCGAGCGCGCGGGGCGGCTCGAAGCGGGTGACGCGCTGGCGGCTGGCGATCGGGCCGCTGCGGGCGCGGTAGCGCTCCGGCACCGGCTCCGGCGAGAGGGTGGCGTTGTGGAAGGTCAGCTCCACCGCGCCGCCGACCCGCGGCTCGAGGGTGCCGGAGGCGAGCCACAGGCCGCGCTTGTCGGATTCGACGAGGTAGGACCAGACCCGCTCGACGGGGCCGGGCAGGAGCCGCTCGAAGCGCACCGTGTCGGGCGCGAGCACGCGGCCGAGATCGGCGGGAGCGGGCGCGGCGGGCATCGCGGTGTCGGCCATGGGCGCGAGGGCGGAAATCGTCATCGGTCAGGGTCCTTTCGTCGGGGGAGGGGCGGGTTCGGCGGAGTCCTCGGCCGCGAGCGCGGCTTCGAGGGCGTCGAGGCGGTCGGTCCAGAAGCGCTCGTAGTGGCGGATCCAGCCTTGCGCCGAGCGCAGCGGCTCGGGGTCGAGGCGGCAGGTATGGGTGCGGCCCCTCACCGTGCGGCGCACGAGGCCGGCGCGCTCCAGCACGCGCACGTGCTTGGAGGCGGCCGCCAGCGTCATCGCGAAGGGCCGGGCAAGCTCGCCGACCGTGCGCTCCCGGGCGGCGAGGCCCTGCAGCATGGCGCGCCGGGTCGGATCCGCGAGGGCGTGGAAGACGGCGTCGAGGGCGGCGTTTTGTTCAACCATGCGGTTGAATATCTGCCGAGCCCCGGGAATTGTCAACCGGTCGGTATAATATTTTCGCGAAAGCAAGCGGGCGGGCCTCGCGACCCGCCCGGCTCAAGGACGAAAGGGGTTCAGCGCTTCATCCCCACGAGGGCGAACATCGCGCCCTGCGGGTCCGTGGCCTGGACGATCCAGGCCCCGCCCGGCACCTCCATGGGGCCGTTGAGGATCCGGCCGCCGTTGGCCTTCACCCGCTCGACCGCCGCGTCGATGGCAGGCACGCCGAAATAGAACAGCCAGGCCGCGACCGGCATCTCCGCGGGCCGGTTCATCATGCCGCCGATCGGGAGCGAGCCGGCCGCGAAGAGCTGGTAGGTGCCCATCGGCCCCATATCCATGGCTTGGTCCTTGGTCCAGCCGAAGCGGCCGGCGTAGAACGCGAAGGCGCTCTCCCAGTCGGTGGCGTAGAGCTCGTGCCAGCTCACGTGGCCGTCCGTCATCGGCGCCACCGGCTCCTCCGCCTGATCGGGCCGGAACAGCATGAACACCGCGCCCTGCGGGTCGGCCACCACCGCGAAGCGCCCGATGCCGGGCAGGTCCTCGGGCGCCCGGTGCACGGCGCCGCCGGCCTGCCGGATCCCGTCCGCCGCGGCGTCGACGTCCGCGACGCCGACGAAGCCGAGCCAGGCCGGCGGCATTCCGGCCGCGCGCGCCTCCTCGGGCAGCGTCATGAAGCCGGCCGCCGGGCGTCCGCCCGCGCTCGCGACCGTGTAGGGCATGCCGCCGTCGCAGGGCTGCATCTCCCAGCCCACGACGGCGCGGTAGAAGGCCTCCGCGGCGGCGCGGTCGGTGGTCATGAGCTCGTACCAGACGAAGCTGGCCGGCGTGGCTTTCATCGGGTGCGTCTCGGTCGTCGGTCGCGTCGAGGGGGCGAGGGTGGCGGTCATCGGGGGCTCCCGGTTGCATGGTTGCGGTGACGGCGGGGCCGGCGCGGGCCGGCGCTTGCGCCCTGTCGGTTCATTGTCGGGACGATCGGCGGGCTCAGGCGGCCTCGCGGCCCTCGTAGGCCCGCGCCAGGCCGGCGATGTCGAGCTTCACCATCCCGAGCATCGCCTCCGCGACCCGGCGGCCGCGGACCGGATCGCGGTCCTTCATCATCTCCCCCAAGGCCTTCGGGACGATCTGCCAGGAGACGCCGTAGCGGTCCTTGAGCCAGCCGCAATGCTCGATGGTGCCGCCCTCCGACAGCGCGTCCCAGAGCCGGTCGATCTCGGCTTGCGTGTCGCAGGGGATCACGAAGGAGATCGCATGGTTGAAGGGATCGAGCGGCCCAGCCTTGAGCGCGATGAACGGGCTGCCGTTCAGGGTGAACTCGACGACCTGCACCGAGCCCGCCGGGCCGGCGGGCGATTCCGCCGGCATGGTGACCACGCTGTCGATGCGGGAGTTCGGGATGAGCGAGACGTAGAAGCGCGCGGCCTCCTCGGCGTGGTCGGCGAACCAGAGGTGGGGAATGATCGTGTCCATGAGGCTGTCCTCCAGGCAAAGGGGATCCTCGGCCGCGCCGCCGCGGCGCGGTCGGGGATGATCGGATTGGATAAGGGCGCCGCGCCGCGGGCCGGACCCGGGAGGCTCACGTGGCGTCGAGGGGCGTCGTGAGACCGTCCCGCGCCGAGGGGCTCACTCGGTGTCGAGGAGCGTGGTGAAGCCGCCGTAGATCATGCGCTTGGCGTCGAAGGGCATGTCGTCGTTCATCTGCAGGCGCGGATCCGCCATGACCTTCTTGTTGCCCTCGTCGCGCACCTCGCGCGAGGGCCAGACGATCCAGGAAAACACGATGCTCTCGCCGTCCTCGGCCTGCACGGCGCGCTTGAAATCCGTGACCTTGCCGTCGGGCACGTCGTCCTGCCAGCATTCGACGACGCGCAGCGCGCCATGCTCCTTGAACACCGGCGCCGCCAGGGCGGCGAGTTCGCGGTAAGCCTCCTTCTTGCCGGCCGGCACCGGAATCACGAATCCGTCCACATAGCTCATGGGGTCCCCCTCCGTTGGTCTCGTCGAGATGATTGTCGGCAGCGGCGGCGCGCCGGGACGGGCGCCGGTCCGTTCGTGTCGGGCTGCTTGCGGGCGGCGCGCCGGGACGGGCGCCGGCCGGGTCGTGCCGGGCCGCGGTCACGCCGCCGCGGCGGCGACGCGCTCCTCGGCGATGGCGGCGAGCTGGTCGGTGACGATGCCCCAGCCGACATGAAAGCCCATGTCCTCGTGGCGCTTCGTGGCCTCGGCGCTCCAGTGGCGCACGCGCGCGGTGTAGCGGGTGCCGGCGCCTTCGGGCTCGAAGGTCCAGATCGCGACCATGAAGGGCTCCTGCGGAATCCACCCGGCCGTGAAGGCGTTGGTCGAGACGATCTTGCGGTTCGGCACCACCTCGAGGAAGACGCCCTCGTGCGGCATGCGCGTGCCGTCCGGCGCCCGCATCTCCATCAGGCCGCGCCCGCCGGGGCGCAGGTCGAGCTCCACCACGGGCGTGGTGTAGGGCTTGGGCGCCCACCACTCGCCCAGGCGCTCGGTCCAGACGCGGTAGACCGCCTCCGGCGAGGCGTGGATGAAGCGCGTGATCGAAAGCTCGTGCACTTGCGCAGTGATCGCGGGCAGGCAGCTCTCGGCCTCCTGCGCGGCGGACGGGGTTTCGGCGGTGTCGGCGTCGGTCATGTGGGGTCCCCTCGGGTCGTGTTCTTGTGCGTTCGGTCGGCTCGCCGTTCAGGCGGCCTGCATTCCGGGCGGTCCGGCTCGATCGGTTCGCCCGTTCAGGCGGCCTGCATCGCGGTCTGCGCCGCGGCGACGTCCATCCACATCACCTCCCAGATGTGACCGTCCGGATCCTCGAAGCTGCGGCCGTACATGAAGCCGTGATCCTGCTGCGGGCCGGGATCGGTGCGCCCGCCGGCGGTACTGGCCCTGGCGAGCGTGTCGTCGACCGCGTCGCGGCTCTCGGCCGAGAGGCAGATCAGGACCTCTGTGGTGGCGCGCGAATCGGCGATGCGCTTCGGCGTGAACTGGCGGAACTTGTCGTGGGTGAGCAGCATCACGTGGATGGTCTCGGAGAGCACCATGCAGGCGGCGGTGTGGTCGGAGAATTGCGGGTTCTTCACCGCGCCCACGGCCTCGTAGAAGGCGGTGGCGCGGGCGAGGTCCGCGACGGGGAGATTCACGAAGATCAGCTTCGGCATGGGGCGGCTCCGGGATTCGCGTTGACACCATGACCGGTTGAGTTATGAAAAGCAACTATGAAGTCAGAAAAAATAACTAACAAAACGTTACCGGCCGCCAAGCGCTCCTACGACGATGCCTGCGGGGCCGCGCACGCCCTCGACCTCGTGGGCGAGCGCTGGGCGCTCCTGGTCATGCGCGAGCTGATGCTGGGGCCGAAGCGCTTCAGCGACCTGCGGGCGGACCTGCCCGGCATCAGCGCCAACGTGCTCACGCAACGCCTGGAAGGCCTGGAGGCCGCAGGCATCGTGGTGCGCAAGCGGCTGCCGCCGCCGGCCTCGAGCCAGGTCTACGAGCTCACCCCCTGGGGCTACGAGAGCGAGCCGATCTTCCAGACGCTCGGGCGCTGGGCCGCGCGCTCGCCCGCGCACGATCCGAGCCTGCCCTTGAGCGCCGTGTCGCTGTTCCTGTCCTTCCGGACCATGATCGACCCGGAGCGCGCCCGGGGCCTTCAGGCCCGCGTGGGCTTCCGGGTCGGGGACGAAACCTTCGTGGCGGTGCTCGACGACGGCGCCATCACGGTCGACCGCGGCGATCCGGTGGGCGCGGACGTGGTGTTCGCGGGCCCGGCCCGCATGATCGCGGCCGCGGTCTATGGCGGCCAGCCGCTCGACGCGCTCGCGGGCGCCCTGTCGGTCGAGGGGGACCGCGCCCTGGCGGAGCGCTTCGTGACCCTGTTTCCGCTGCCCCCGAAGGTGGAGCCGGCAGGATAGCGGTCCGTCGCGGCACGCACGGCGCACCCGAACGTCGCGCCGACAGGATCGCGGCGCCGGCGCCGCCGGTCGTGGCCCGCCCGGCGTCACGCGGACAATCTCTCAGGGCAACGCGGCGTCGACGGTGCAGACGACGCCGCCCGGCTCGAAGGCGATCGCGACGCGCCCGTGCAGGTCCTGGGCGAGGCTGCGCTCGATCAGGCGCGTGCCGAAGCCGCGGCGCTTCGGCGGCACGACCGCGGGGCCGCCGCTTTCCGTCCAGGTGAGGTGCAGGCGCCGGGCGTCGGTCACGGACCAGCGGATCTCGACCGTGCCGGCATCCGCCTTGAGCGCCCCGTATTTCACCGCGTTGGTGGCGAGTTCCTGCAGGGCCATGGCGAGCGCCAGCGCGGTGCGGGGCGGCAGGCGCACGTCCGGCCCGGCCACGTGGATGCGTCCGCTGCGCGTCGTCACGAAGGGCGAGATCGCCTGCGCGACGATCTCGGTGAGGCCGGCGCTCTCCCAGTTCTCGCGGGTGAGCACGTCGTGGGCGCGCGAGAGGGCCAGCAGCCGCGATTCGAGCGCGGCCCGCGCCTCCTCGGGGCTGCGCGCGCCGCGTAAGGACTGGCTCGCGATCGACTGCACGGTCGCCAGCGTGTTCTTCACCCGGTGGTTCAGCTCGTTGATGAGAAGCCGCTGGTGCTCCTCGGCGCGCTTGCGCGCCGTGATGTCCATGGCGACGCCGATCGCGCGGACGCGGCCCGGGCCCACGACCTCGATCTCGGCCCGCAGCAGCAGCCAATGGCGCGAACCGTCGGGCCAGACCACCTCGAGCTCGTCCTCGGCGAAGCGCTCGCCCCGCTGCAGCGCGGCGGCGGCGGTCGCCTGCAGGCGCTCCCGGGCGCCGGGCGCGTAGCGGGCCCGGATTTCGGCGGCGGTGGGCTGCGCGTCGGGCGGGAGGCCGAGGAGCCGGTTGAGCTCCGGCGAGCTCTTGATGGTATCGGCGCCGGAATCGCTCTCCCACACGGCCATGCGCCCGGCGTCGAGGGCGAGCCGCAGGCGCTGCTCGCTCTCGCGCAAGGCGATCTCCGAGCGGCGCGCCTCGGTGACGTCGATGCCCTCCGCGAAGATGCCGGAGACCCGACGCTCCGCGTCGCGGATCGGCTGGTAGACGAAGTCGACGAAGCGCAGCTCCGGGCTCGCGCCCGGCTCGCGCTGGAGCATGATGGGGAGGTTCGAGCCCACATAGGGTTCGCCGGTGCGGTAGACCGTGTCGAGGAGCTCCTTGAAGCCCTGGCCCGCCACCTCGGGCAGGGCCTCGAGCAGGGGCTTGCCCGCGATCGCGCGGTGGCCGACGAGCTGCTCGTACGAGGCGTTCACCATCTCGAACACGTGATCGGGGCCGCGCAGCACCGCCATGAAGCCCGGCGCCTGCTGGAACAGCTCGCGCAGACGCTCGCTCTCGCTCGCGAGGTGGCGCTCGGCCAGGACCTTGCGGGTGGTCTCGGTCGCGGCGCAGACCATGCCCGCGACCCGGCCGTCGTCGCCGCAGGCCGGGGTGTAGGAGAAGCTGAACCAGGTGTCCTCGCGGTAGCCATGGCGCTCCATCGGGATCAGGAGGTCGTCGTGCCAGCTCCCGCGGCCCGCGATCGTGTCCTCGACGAGGGGCCGGATCTGCGGCCAGATGTCGGACCACACCTCCGCGAAGGGACGGCCGAGCGCGCCCGGGTGCTTCGCCCCGAAGATCGGCGCGTAGGCGTCGTTGTAGAGGAAGGCGAGCTCCGGGCCCCAGGCCACGAACATCGCCTGCCGGGCGTCGAGCACGAGGCGGACCAGGGTCCGCAGGGATTGCGGCCAGGTCTCGGGGGCTCCCAGCGGCGAGGCGGACCAGTCGTGGGCGCGCATCCGGGCGCCCATGTCGCCTCCGCCGGCCAGAAAGTCGGATGGGAGGGGGGCGGCTGTGCCGTGCACGCGGAGCGGCTCTCCTGTGGGCGACCGGGGCGGCCGCGGGATCAGCGGTAGTTACGAACGGCAGCCGGGGTGTCAATGCCCCGCCGGCCAGGAGGATGCGGCGGCGCGGTGGGAGGCCGGGCCCTGGAACGCAGAAAGCCCCGCTTGGTTTTCACCGTGCGGGGCTTTCCTGTGTTTTCTGAGGATTGGTTGCGGGGACAGGATTTGAACCTGTGACCTTCAGGTTATGAGCCTGACGAGCTACCGGGCTGCTCCACCCCGCGTCAACTTGGCGTGCTGGCGTGGAGGGGAGAGCTGTCGGGCTGCTCCACCCCGCGTCAATCATGGCCTTCGAAGCAGGCTTCGAAGGCAAACAGGACCCCAAACACGAACGCGGCGCTCGGGAGAAGCGCCGCGGCAAGCGTGTGGAGTCATAAAGAGGGAAGTGTTTGTCCTTGGCAGGCCCGGCGATGACCTACTCTCCCGGGTCTTGAGACACAGTACCATTGGCGCTGAGGAGTTTAACGGCCGAGTTCGAGATGGGATCGGGTTCTAGGCTCCTCGCTCGGATCACCGGACCGGCGAAGGACAAACGGCAAGCAAGGGGGCGAGTGGCGAATGGTGAGTGGCGAATGGAAGATCAAACAACCATTCGCCACTCACCATTCGCCATTCGCGGTCTTTCTGTCGTCCGCTTGCAGCGGACATGGATCACAAGAGCGATCAAGCCAATCGAGCGATTAGTACCAGTCAGCTCAACGCGTCGCCGCGCTTACACATCTGGCCTATCAACGTGGTCGTCTTCCACGGCTCTCAAGGGAGACCTCGTTTCAAGGGGGGTTTCCCGCTTAGATGCCTTCAGCGGTTATCCCGTCCGTACATAGCTACGCTGCACTGCGGCTGGCGCCACAACAGCTCCACCAGAGGTACGTCCATCCCGGTCCTCTCGTACTAGGGACAGATCCTCTCAAGTCTCCAACACCCACGGCAGATAGGGACCGAACTGTCTCACGACGTTCTGAACCCAGCTCACGTACCACTTTAATCGGCGAACAGCCGAACCCTTGGGACCTTCTCCAGCCCCAGGATGTGATGAGCCGACATCGAGGTGCCA